>DASQKI010000120.1:0-11511 GCA_035630615.1 Nocardioidaceae bacterium | reverse complement strand
GCCGATCGCGCGCTTTACCGCTCGGCTGCAGTTGAGGACGTGCCGACCGTAGGGCACTCGACAACAATCACTTTCGGTTACCGAATCGGAGATCATTCACGTTCGCCACTCCGTCGGGAGCGGTTCCACGGGTCAGAGAGGTTCGGCTCGAGCTAGAAGCGGAGTCGGGGGTGCTGATAGATGATCGGCGGCCCCAGAACCGAACTCGATTCCGGCGAATGCGCCTGGAGGCCCGGTGTGCGCGCCGGCCACGAAGCGCAGCACCGTCCCGTCCGGGTCAGCGATGTCCATCGCAATGCCGAAGTCTCCGCGGTCATGGACGTCGTATCTAGTCTCGCGCGGGGAGCGTCGTTCTCGAACGCGCTCCGTCGCGTCGCGTCATCACTCCTGCGATGATCGGGCTATGGGGTTCGCGCGACTCGTCCTCCCGCCTTGACTCGTGGGCAACCGTTAGGAGACCGGCAGTGGACCCTGTGATCCGGGCTGTGGCAGAGCGAGACCACGAAGCCATCCATGAAATCCTCACCAGTCCCCATGTGCTTGCCGGGACGATGCGCCTCCCCTTCGCAGGACTGCATCAGACGAGTGAACGACTCAGTCCGCGAGTCGGCACCTATCAGGTCGTAGCCGAGGCCGACGCGGAAGTCGTCGGGTTCGGCGAGCTCATCACGCAGCCCGAGCATCCACGACACAGCCATGTGGGAGATCTCAACCTGGTCGCGACTCGAGCCGACGCCGTCGGGCGCGGAGTCGGTCGGACCTTGACCGAGGCGTTGATCGACTTGGCCGAAAACTGGCTAAACCTACGCCGCCTGTCGCTCATCGTGTTCTCCGACAACCAGCATGCGATCCGCCTGTATCAGCACCTCGGATTCGAGATCGAGGGCACCATGCGTCGCTTCGGCTACGGCAACGGAGCGTGGATGGACGCAATCATGATGGGCCGGCTCCGCGAGGACTAGCCGCCGGCCCGAAATTGCGCAGCGTCTCGGCCTGCGGCAGACCGAGCCCTCGAAGCCTCCGGCGGATTCCGCCTCTAACCCCGAGGCTATCCTCGCCCGTGATCCTTGAGGAAGTCGGCGCGGACAACTGGCGAGCATGCACGGCGCTGGAGGTCGAGCAGTCGCAGCAGCGCTTCGTTGCGCCTGTGTACCACTACCTGGCTCTTTGTGCGTACGGCGACAGCCCGTGGCGCCCACTCGCCGTTCGGGCCGAAGGGGTCGTCGTTGGCTTCGCGATGTGGGGCGTCGATCCGGCCGATGAGAGCTTCTGGATCGGCGGACTCTACATCGACCGTCGGCATCAGCGACGCGGATATGCCCGTGCGGTCGTCACTCAGTTGCTCGAACGGGCCGAGTCGGCCGGGCATCAGGAGGCTGCGCTGAGCTACCACCCCGAGAACACGGCGGCTCGGTCGCTCTACGCGAGCATGGGAATCGTTGAGACCGGCGAGGTCGAGGATGACGAGACGGTCGCCCGCAAACGACTGACGTAAACCCGAGCGCTACATCACGCCAATTGGCAGATAGAGAAGACGCCGCAGTACGCCGCAGGGGTCCGTCGCCAGTCGTCATGCGCGCTGCTCGGCCTGAGCGATCGCCCAGGCAGCGTTGACGAGCCCGATATGACTGAACGCCTGGGGAAAGTTGCCGAGCAACTCACCGGTGTCCGGGTCGACCTCCTCGGCCAGCAGGCCAACGTCGTTGACATAGACGGCCGCTCGTTCGAACACAGCACGAGCGCGATCCACCTGCCCCGCGAGAGCCAGCGCCTCGGCCAACCAGAAGGTGCACAGAAGGAATGTGCCCTCGTCGCCGGCCAGTCCATCGGCACCCTCCTCGGTGCGGTAGCGGTAGACGAGGCCGCGCTGGTCGGTCAGCCGCTCCTCGATGGCGTCGATCGTCGCGAGCATGCGCGGGTCGTCGGCCGGCAAGAATCCGACGATGGGGATCATCAGGTTGGAAGCGTCGAGGTCATCGGAACCGAAGTACTGCGTGAACGCTCCGGCGGCCTCGTTCCAACCCTCGCGTACGACCGTTTCGCGTATCTCGTCTCTGGTCCGCTTCCATTCTCCTACCCGGGCTGTGGCGCCGATCCGATCGGCCAGCCGGATGGCGCGGTCCAACGCGACCCAGCACATGACCTTCGAGTACAGGAAGTGTTGCGGGTCGCCCCGCACCTCCCAGATGCCTTGGTCCTTCTCCGGCCAGCGGGCCGAGGCCGTGTCGGCGAGCGCGGCAAGGAAGCGGCGCGTGTCGTCGTCGATGCCGTCGAGCTGGTCGGCGAGCCGGTACGCAGCGTCGAGCAACTCGCCGTAGACATCGATCTGCTGCTGGCTCCAAGCACCGTTGCCTACACGTACTGGACGGCTATCGCGCCAGCCGCGCAGGTGCGGGAGGATCCGCTCGGACAGGTCGTGTTCGGCGCCGACACCGAACATGATCTGCAGCGCAGAATCAGGCCCGATGGAGCCGGCCGCCGCCGTCGCCATGAACGCGAAGAAATCCGCGGCCTCGTCGGGGCATGCTGCCACCCACAGGGCCTGCATGGTCAGGCTCGCGTCGCGCACCCAGGCATAGCGGTAGTCCCAGTTTCGTTCGCCGCCGACGACCTCGGGTAGTGAGGTCGTCGCCGCGGCGACGATGGCGCCGCTAGGATGGAACGTAAGAGCCTGCAGGACGCGGCCGCTGTGGTGGACGAGATCCCGCCACGGGCCGTCATACGACTGGTGCAGCTTCGACAAAGACCGCCATGCCGCCACGGTCGCATCGAGACGCTCGGCGATCTCGTCTTGCGACCACACACGCGCCGGCGTCTCCTCCAGCGTCGAACGGTGCAGCGCGAAGTTCAGCCGCTGTCCGACGGTGAGCCGGACCCGGCCAGTGGCACCCTCGGCACCAAGATCCAAACCGGCCGGGGTCGACAGGACCAGCCACTCCGCTCCCCCGCGAGCCGTGACGCCGTGCTCGACCGCACTGAGGAGGGGCTTGACCAATCCGTACTCCGGCCGCGGCCGGTATTCGATCGCCACCTCGACTTCTCCGTCGGTGCACATCACTTGGCGAATGAGTAGGTGCGGCGAACCCGCACCCAGACGGTGGCCCGAGTCATCGGCCCCGGTCGCCAGGGCGTCAGTCACAACGACGACGCCGGCGTCGGTGGTGGATGTGGTCTCGAGCACCATCGTTTCGTCAACGTAGCGGCGCGACACCTGGCCATCCGCGGTGGGACGGATCGACCAGTGGCCGGCGCCGTCGTCGAGGAGACGGCCGAAGACAGATGGTCCATCGAAGCGCGGGAAGCACAACCAGTCGATCGAGCCATCTCGTGTGACGAGTGCGGCGGAGCGACAGTCGGATAGCAGTGCGTGGTCGGCGATCGGCGTGGTGCTCATCGGGATCGGTCCCCTCCGTGGCTTCGATGCCGGTACGGCGTTGCCAGTGTGTCCCACGCGGGCAGGCAGGCGTTACATGTGAGGCTTACGGGCCGAAGCGCCAGCGGGTTGCGCTGAACCCGTCCTCCTTACCGAAGGCGAATACCTGCGCGGGCTCAACCGCGTAAACGTGCCGTGGATCGCTCTGGGCGGTGTCGGCCGGATCGTAGAACTCGCCATCTCTGACAAATGGATGCCACCACGGATACTTGGCCGGAAACAGGTCCGCGACCTGCTGCAGTCGGGACGGGTTCCGAACGCGATGGGCGGCGCCTTCGAGAACCAGGTCGACGTCATGACCGGGCACCGTGACCGCGCAGCCGTTGTTGCGCACAAGGTTGCGGGTCTTGCGGGACTGCCGGAAGGTGACGAAACAGACCGTTCCTTCCAGCCATACACCCAGCACCGGCACCACGTGTGGCCGCCCATCCGGGTCGGTGGTAGCGAGCAGGAAGTCTTCAGCCTCGGCCACCCGCGTCCGTACGTCCGCCCAGCTGAGCGCTGTGAGGGGTGTGCCTCGAGGGCTGGACAGTTGCTCGGGAGCCGGCTCCAACTCTGGCATTTCCGCTCCTTGATGAGTCGTCGTCATGTCAACCACGCTAGGTTCGCGGACGCATCGAGAAAAGCGATTGTTTTCGATCAAGTCGATCGCCACGGGCTATGTCTTGGCGCGTGTCGTTGCCGCGTCCAGGAACGCCCGTCGATTGTTGTCGGTGCGGCCTGGCACTGTTGCCGGCATGGTGGCATGGCGGGAGATAGAGGCAGACGCGCCGGAGTTCGCCGCGCGCGTCCGGGCGCTATTCCAGGCCCGCAAGCACAAGACGCTGGCGACGCTGCGTGCCGATGGCTCGCCGCGCATCAGTGGCATCGAGACCCAGATCGGCGAGCAGGTGACGTTCGGGTCGATGGCGGCCTCGCGCAAGCTCGCGGATCTCAAGCGTGATCCGCGGCTGGCGCTGCATAGCCCGTCGGTCGACCCGCCCGACGATGATCCCGGTGCGTGGGTCGGCGAGGCGAAGATCTCCGGCCGCGCAGTGCCCACCGAGGACGGGTTCATGGTGGACGTCACCGAGGTGGCGCTCACCTACCTTGACGGCGGCCTCGCGATCGAGTCCTGGCACCCAGGGCGCGGACACGTCAAGCGCGTCCGCGACTGACGCCCACCCGAGGCGCGTCAGACCGAGGCCGACTGGCCAACAAGTGCTTACCTCAGCCAGTCCGGGCCACGCAACGGAAGCCGAGATGTCCCGTCGAGGTGTCGACTGTCTGCGGCTGGCGCGCGGCCGGCCGATAGCGCAAGCAGTAGTTCGGCACGCACAGGTGCGATCCGCCCTTTACCGCTCGCATACCGGCCGCGGCCAGTCGCGTCACCTCCGCCGCGGCGGGTTCTCGACGCGGAGTACAGCAGGACCTCGGCGTCGCGGCATCATCCCGTGCCGGGTCGGCGTGCGACCGGAACGGAGAGGCCGTCCACTCCCATACGTTGCCGATCATGTCGAGCAGCCCGTACTCGTTCGGCGGGAACGCGCCAACCGGAGAGGTCCGCTCGTACCCGTCGAGCGTGAGGTTCTCCCACGGAAACCGGCCCTGCCAAGTGTTCGCCAGCGCCATTCCCTGGGGGAACGGCTCGTCCCCCCAGGCGTACGCGGAGTCTTCGCGACCGCCGCGGGCAGCGCATTCCCATTCCTGCTCGGTGGGCAGCGCCTTGCCGGCCCAGTCTGCGTAGGCGATGGCATCGGCGTAGGCCACGTGCACCACCGGATGTTGCGCCAGCCCTTCGAGCGAGCTGCCCGGCCCGGCGGGAAGGTGCCAGCACGCGCCCGGAACGTACCGCCACCATGCGAAGTAGTCGCGAAGGTCGACCGGTCCGCTGGTGGGTTGGAAGACCAGGGATCCGGGTACTAGCGCTTCCGCGGCGGCACCCGGGTAGTCCTGCGCCGACGGCATGCGCTCGGCAACGGTCAGGTACCCGGCGTCTGCGACGAACTCGGCGAAGTCGACGTTCGTCACCGGGTTCCGATCGATCCAGAACCCGGTGACCTCCGCCTCATGGGCCGGCCGTTCCTCGGGGTAGAACGCGTCCGATCCCATGACGAACCGCTGGTCGTCGACCCATGCCATGCCCGTCGTCACGGCTCCGACAGTTGTGGTCATCTCTGCTGAGCCTGCTCCGGCTTCCGGGGTACGAAGTCGAGCGGTGACCCTGGCGGGATGACAGCCTCCTGGTCCTTGCTCTGCTCGAACTCGCGAATGATGCGCTGAGCGTGTTGCATCACCCACCAGCGCACGTAGCGCTGATTGACCGCCTCGCGCTCCTTCGGGTCCTCGAACAGGTTGGTAATCCGCGCGAAGCCCAACGGCAGCTCGGGGTCGTGGAAGTGTTGCTGGCGCTTGAAGTTGATCGTGAACTGTCCCCACTTCACCGCGTGCAGCTCGTCGTTGAGCCACACGATGCAGCTCTCGCGGTTGGACGTATCCGTCTTGCCGGTGAAGAAGTCGCCATCGAAGAAGCCCGCGGTGCCACGTCCGAGCGGCGACCGCCTCGATGCCGAGCTCAGCGACGCCGAGCGGCTGGCCGGCGATCTGCTCGAGCAGCACGAAGACGTCCTGGCCGACGAGATCACAATCGAGGAGCCGCTCCCCCAGGTCCGGCACCACGAACGTGAGGTCAATCGACAAGGGGCGGTCATCGACCAATCGCCGGCGCTCGAGGCAGATCAGTCGGCTCCCTCGCGCGATGCCGAACCGGGCGGCCACCGGAGCCGGAGCCGGCACCGGGGCGCTGAGCAGCACCTCATTGCGCACCACGCCACATTCGGCGAAGGTCTCCCCCAGGCCCAGCAGGTGGTCGATCCCGTGCGGCAGCGCGGCCGTCCCGGCTCGGGTGCCGGTGCCGGGGATCCGCTCCACCAGGCCCTCCCGACGAAGGAGGTCGAGAGCCGCCCGGACGGCGTTGCGGGAGACGCCATAGTCCTGAGCCAGTCGCGCGCCTCGGCGGGAAGCATCCGCCCAGCGAAGTGGCCGGCCTGCACCTCCCCGCGCAAGACGTCAGCGACTCGTCGGGCGCGGTCGGCCCGCCGGTCCGGGGACGCTCGATCGAGGGTCGCGCAGCTCTCCATGACACTAACCGTACTTAATTACTCGCCATTGTCACCTATTCATCTCGCAACGCCACCAGATCCACCCACCACACGGCGCTGAACAGCGGAAACACCAGACTCCAGAAACACAACGCCACCTCTCGCGCGGTGTCACACGGACGCTATTCTTAGGTCGGCGCGGTTCAGCAGTGAGCTTCGCAGCAACAGTGAGGCCTGCGGTGGTCCCAGACCTGGTCGCTGCCGGGAAGCCTCGCGGCGAGAAATGAGGCCCGCGGTGGCTCCCGAGCTAAACCTCCGTGAATTTGCCGAGCTTGCACAGTCGCTGCAGTCCGCCCCGACACCCACCGAGACCGCCGAGCAGGTACTCGGCTTCGCCGTCCAACAACTCGACGCGGACCATGGCAGCATCACGTTGACCCGACGCGGCGGTCGGCTGGAAACGATCACAGCTACCGACCCCCTGGTCGAGCGAATCGATGCCCTGCAAGCCGAGCTCAACGAAGGTATCTGTCGAGACAAGTCTTGGCTCGGCGATGCGCTGCTCGTGACCGACCTTCGCTCAGACACACGATGGCGACGCTGGTCAGCCAAGGTCGCGGATCTGGGCATGGCGAGCCTGCTCGCGGTCGAGATCACCAGCCGCGGCGGCCGGCCCGCGGGATCGATCAACCTCTACTGGCGCCAGCCGAGGACGTTTGACGCCGACGATGTGGCGTTCGCGAACATCTTCGCCCGTCACGCCGCATGGGCGTTGTCGACCTCATTGGAGATCGCCGAGCTGAACGTCGCCCTCGACGGCCGCAAGCTGATCGGGCAGGCCCAAGGCATCCTCATGGAGCGCCACGGATTGGACGCGCCGCGGGCATTCGAGGTGCTCCGGCGCTACTCCCAAGACCACAACCTCAAGCTCCGCCAGGTCGCCGAGTATCTGGTCAACACCCGCGAACTCCCCCCGGCCGACCCGCCGGTTCGCGATGGGACGGGCAACAACGAGCCAGACCTGGTTCCCGAGCCCACCTGACCGCCCGCCGGCGGCGATGTTGAGGTGGGGGCCTTTGCATCCGCTTCGCCGGGCAGACTGTGCGCAGACGCATCAGGTCTCGTCGTCGAACACGACGGTTCGCTCGAGGTGCGAGCCGTCCGAGACGGTCGCTTCGGCGTCCAATGCCACCACCATGCGAATGCGCTCCCGGTCGCCGTCCTGCCCATCGGGACACTCGATGCACGCGTAGGTGTCATCCTCGACTCGTTCGAGAATGGCCCGGATGTCGGCCCGTGAAAGGGCGCCGACCACGGCCGCCGGATCCTGATAGTCAGGGACGCGATATCTAATCGTCCGCTCAAAACTAGACACATCGTCGCGGTACCCACTTCGCCGCGTGACATGCGTCCGTAGCGTGGGCGGCGTCACGCGAGGAACTCGCCGAGGCCGTCCAGAAGCCGTGCGACGTCATCGTCGGTGCAGTATGGAGCCATGCCGACTCGCAGCGCGTCGGGGTCGTCGAGCGCAAGACGGAGCTGGGCCTGATGGGCGTAGAAGAAGCTGGCCGGGGCCAGCACGTCCCTGGTCAGCAGGAACCGATAGGCATCGATCGTGCGCCGACCGGCAAAGGTGGCGAGCAGTGTCGGGGTTCGAATCCGAGCCCGGGAGTGCACGGTCACGCCGAGGTCGACCAGACCCTTCTCGGCGACCTCCAGCAGCCGCTGCTCGTGCTCGTCGAAAGCGTCGTACGCCCGCGCCAGCCGCTCCCGCCGCGGGCCCTCGCCTGGCACCGCCGCGGCGATGAAGTCGACTGCCGCGGTCGCGCCGGACATGATCTCGTAGGGCAACGTGCCGAGCTCGAATCGCTCAGGGACGCTTTCGGTCGACGGGGCGAGCTTGTCGGGTTGCAGCGACTCCAGGAGGTCGGGAGAAGCCGCCAAGGCGGCGCAGTGCGGTCCGAAGAACTTGTACGGCGAGCAGACGAACAGGTCGGCTCCGAGCGCGACCACGTCCGGCAGGTGATGGGCGGTGTAGTGAACCCCGTCGACGTAGACGAGCGCACCGACCGCGTGCGCGGCATCGGCGATGCGTCGCAGCGGCGGCATGGTGCCGAGGAGGTTGGACGCGGCCGTGACGGCGACGAGCCGAGTCCGGTCGGTGATCACACCGTCCGGCTCGTCGAGCTCGGCGGTCTCCGGGTCGAAGTCGATCCAACGGACCTCGATGCCGACAGCGGCCGCGGCTTGCAGCCAGGGACTGACATTCGCGTCGTGGTCGAGTCGGCTCACCACGACCTCGTCGCCGGGACGCCAGGTCTTCGCGATCGCACGGGACAGGTCGTAGGTCAGCTGGGTGGCACTGCGGCCGTAGACGACGCCGCGCGGGTCCGCTCCGAGCAGATCGGCGAACGCCGCCCGGAAGCCCGCCACGGCGTCCTCGGCGTTTTGCTCCGACCGGGCACCCGCGAAGCGGTTGGAGAGCGGGCCGATGAGCGTGCGCGACACCGCCTCGCCAACCACACGTGGCGTCTGCGTGCCGCCCGGGCCGTCGAAGTGCGCGATGCCGGACTCGAGCGACGGGAAGCCGGCCCGAAACGCGACGTCGTCGAAGGACCCTGTGGATTCAGTCGTGTCGGCGCTCACCGGGCTAACAATAGGCGGAGGTCGAGCGAGCCACGTGTATGCTAACCATGATCATCAATTGCGGTGGGAGGGCGAACCCGTCCGCTCGTCGGAGGACGCCTGCGAAGGAGCGCTCGCGTTCAAGAAGAAGCGGGCGCCTCGATGGAAGGGCCGCTAGGGCGGGCGGTACCCGCCTCGACGTTGGGGTTCGATATGGTCCGACCGGTAACTACCGCAGGGGTGGTGGTCGGGTGATGGCGCGGTCCAACGCAGCACAGCGCCCGCCGAAGGCGGCACTTCTCGTCGCCCAACGGATCGTTCGCGACGCGATTCGCGACGGCCTCAAACCGGGCGACCTGCTGATGCCCGAACGCTCGATGCTCGAGACCTACCAGATCGGGCGAGGGACGCTCCGCGAAGCGCTGCGCCTGCTCGAGTTTCAAGGCGTCATCACCCTGAAACCGGGCCCCCGGGGCGGGCCCGTCCTGCAAGATCCGGACGCTACTCACCTGGCGAGCACCGTCGTCTTGCTCATGCAGCTGAAGGAGTCGCCGTTCCGGACGATCGTCGAGGTCCGATCGGCGCTCGAGCCGATGATCAGCAGCCTCGCAGCCACCCGGATGAGCGACGACTCGCTCGACGACCTGCAGCGCACGATCGAGCAGATGCAGGAGCAACTCGACGACCAGCACACGTTCCTCGACGCCAACAAGCGTTTCCACGACATCATCGCTTGGTCGTCGGGCAACACGCTGTTCGGCTACATCGTCGACTCGTTGCTCGGCATCATGGACGGCACCGTGGTCGGCGTCGATTATCCGACGCATCGCCGCAAGGCGATTCTCAAGGCCCACGTCGAGATCTTCGAGGCGCTCAAGGCGCGCGACCCGGAGGCGGCGCAGGCCCGGATGCGCGGGCACATCGACGCCTACGAGCGCTACGTGGAGCGGAAGTTCCCGGCGCTGCTCGACGAGATCATTCCCTGGGATCGCTCGTTCACCTGAGCGCCGGCACCTCGTCAAACCGCCCAGGCACACGTATGCCTAAGCGCCGTAGGTGGTCGTCCGCTGCCGGGCCGGCCGACCGATCTCCGTCGCGATCGCTTCGAGCTCCTGCATGGTCCGGGCCGAACCGTGCTCGGACCCGGCCATCCGCGAGATCGTCTCCTCCATCAGGGTTCCGCCGAGATCGTTGGCGCCGCCCTGGAGCATCGCCTGGGTGCCTTCGACGCCGAGCTTCACCCAACTGGTCTGGATGTTGTCGATCCGCCCGTGGAGCAGCAGGCGGGCCATCGCGTGGACGGCTCGGTTGTCCCGCAGGGTCGGGCCTGGTCGCGCGACGCCGGCGAGGTAGATCGGCGCATTGTGGTGGACGAACGGCAGTGCGACGAATTCGGTGAAGCCACCGGTCTGCTCCTGCAGCCGCGCGAGGAGCTTCAGATGGGCCACCCAGTGCGCGGGATGGTCGACGTGGCCGTACATCATCGTCGAGCTCGATCGCAGCCCGATGTCATGCGCGGTCGTGACGACCTCGATCCAGGCCGACGCCGGCAGTTTGCCCTTGGTGAGCACCCAACGCACGTCGTCGTCGAGGATCTCGGCGGCCGTCCCCGGAATCGTGTCGAGACCGGACTCCTTGGCGGTGATCAGCCAGTCGCGGATCGACAAGCCGGTTCGGCTGGCGCCGTTGACGACCTCCATCGGCGAGAACGCGTGGACGTGCATGTCGGGCACCCTGGCCTTGACTTCGCGGGCCAGGTCGAAGTACGCCTCGGCCGGCAGTTGCGGGTCGATGCCGCCCTGCATGCAGACCTCGGTCGCGCCAGCCTCCCAGGCCTCGACGGCCCGATCTCCGACCTGTTCGACGGACAGGCTGTAGGCGTCGGCGTCGGTTCGCCGCTGAGCGAAGGCACAGAACCGGCATCCGACGTAACAGACGTTGGTGAAGTTGATGTTGCGGTTCACCACGTAGGTGACCTCGTCACCCACCGCATCCGCCCGAAGATCGTCGGCCACCCTGCAGAGGGCGTCGAGCGCTGAACCCTCGGCCTGGAACAGGGCGAGGGCGTGCTCGTCGGTGATCGCCCGATGCGCTTCGGCGCGCGCGAGCGCCTCCACGACGAGCCGGTCGAGCCGCTCGGGTTGGTGGTCGCGCGCAGCCCAATCACGGGTCGTGACCGGCAGGTCGGTGTCGCCGTACACGTCATCGGCGTCGGCGCGCAACCCGGCCTCGGCCTCCTTGGCGAACGTGAGCGCGATCGTGCGCGGCTTCCAGCGGACGTCCGGGTCCTGCCACGCGATGGGTTCCGGCCGCCGCCCTGGCACGGCGCGCCCGTCCGAGCCCATCAACACCGACACCGGTTCACGCATCTTC
>DASQKI010000119.1:0-16732 GCA_035630615.1 Nocardioidaceae bacterium | reverse complement strand
CTCGTCCGCCTCGTCCGCCTCGTCAACGTCGGACGCCTCGGCCGAGTCGGCGTCGGCGGCCTCCTCGTCGCGCGCGTCCTCGTCGACCGGCGTCGACTCGGTCGTGGCCTCGTCCGCCGTCTCGGTCGGCGCGGCGGCCGGCGTCACCGCCGGGGTGGCGGCCGGGGTGGCAGTCGCGGCCGGCGTACCCGCCACGAACTCCCGTGCCTCGACCAGCTCGATCACCGCCATCGGCGCGTTGTCGCCCTTGCGCGGCCCAACCTTGGTGATGCGCAGGTAGCCGCCCGGCCGGGTGGCATAGCGCGGCGCGATCTCGGTGAACAGCTCGTGCACGACGCCCTTGTCGCGGATCACGCGCAGCACCTGACGGCGGTTGTGCAGGTCGCCCCGCTTCGCCTTCGTGATCAGCCGCTCGGCGAAGGGCCGCAGCCGTCGGGCCTTGGCCTCCGTCGTCGTGATCCGGCCGTGCTCGAACAGGCTGGTCGCCAGGTTCGAGAGCATCAGCTTCTGGTGAGCCGGGCTCCCGCCCAGGCGCGCACCCTTGGTCGGGGTAGGCATCTACGGTCTCCTGTCAGCTGAAGCGTCAGTACTGCTCGTCCTCGGCGAAGCTCTGGTCGTCGTCGTACGACTCCATCGCCGCCCGTGCGTCGAAGCCCGGCGCGCTGTCCTTCAGCCCGAGGCCCATCTCCGCGAGCTTCGCCTTGACCTCGTCGATCGACTTGGCGCCGAAGTTGCGGATGTCGAGAAGGTCCTGCTCGCTGCGCGAGATCAGCTCACCCACCGTGTGGATGCCCTCACGCTTCAGGCAGTTGTACGACCGCACCGTGAGGCTCAGGTCCTCGACTGGCAGTGCCAGGTCGGCGGCGAGCTGCTCGTCGACCGGCGAAGGACCGATGTCGACGCCCTCGGCCTCGACGTTGAGCTCCCGAGCCAGGCCGAACAGCTCGACCAGGGTCTTGCCGGCGCTCGCGATCGAGTCCCGCGGGCGCATCGACTGCTTGGTCTCGACGTCGATGATCAGCCGGTCGAAGTCGGTGCGCTGCTCGACTCGGGTGGCCTCGACCTTGTAGGACACCTTCAGCACCGGGCTGTAGATCGAGTCGACCGGGATCCGGCCGATCTCGACGTCACCGGACTTGTTTTGCACGGCGGAGATGTAGCCACGGCCGCGCTCGACGACCAGCTCCATCTCGAGCTTGCCCTTCTCGTTGAGCGTGGCGAGCTTCAGGTCGGCGTTGTGCACCTCAACGCCTGCCGGCGGCGCGATGTCGGCGGCGGTCACGTCGCCCGGACCCTGCTTGCGCAGGTACATCGTCACCGGCTCGTCATGCTCGGACGAGACGACGAGACTCTTCAGGTTGAGGATCACCTCGGTGACGTCCTCGACGACGCCGGGGATGGTCGAAAACTCGTGCAGCACGCCGTCGATCCTTATCGACGTCACGGACGCGCCGGGGATCGAGGACAGCAGCGTACGGCGCAGTGAGTTGCCGAGGGTGTAGCCGAATCCCGGCTCGAGCGGCTCGATGGTGAACCGCGAACGGTAGTCGTTGACGATCTCTTCGGTCAGAGTCGGTCGCTGTGCGATGAGCATGTGCTATTCCTTTCGGTGCCGACCGCTATATGACGGCACGAATGGGTGGGAGAGCAGCCGCGTTACTTCTTCGAGTAGTACTCGACGATGAGCTGCTCTTGAACCGGTATGTCGATCTGCTGACGTACCGGGAGTTGGTGAACGAGAATGCGCATCCGACCGGGCAGCGCCTCGAGCCAAGCCGGGACCAAGCGCTCGCCGTGGGTCTCCCGAGCGACGATGAACGGCGTCATCTCGATCGACTTGGGGCGCACGTCGACGATGTCCTTCGGCGACACCTGGAACGACGGGATGTCGACCTTGCGGCCGTTGACCATGAAGTGGCCGTGCGACACCAGCTGGCGAGCGTGCCGACGGGTACGCGCGAAGCCGCCACGGTAGACCACGTTGTCGAGCCGCCCCTCGAGCAGCTGCAGCAGGTTGTCACCGGTCTTGCCGGGGCGACGGCTCGCCTCGTCGTAATAGGTCCGGAACTGCTTCTCGAGCACGCCGTAGGTGTAGCGCGCCTTCTGCTTCTCCTGAAGCTGCTGGCGGTACTCGCTCTCCTTGACCCGACCGCGGCCGTGCTGGCCGGGCGGGTACGGACGACGCTCGAACGCGCGGTCGCCACCGACCAGGTCGACTCCCAGCCGGCGCGACTTCTTGGTCATGGGTCCGGTGTAACGGGCCATGGGTTAGCTCTCCTCTCGCGACCGGCGGGTCAGACCCGGCGCCGCTTGGGCGGGCGGCAACCGTTGTGGGCGGATGGCGTGACGTCCTGGATCGTGCCGACCTCGAGGCCGACCGCGCCCAGGGAGCGGATCGCCGTCTCGCGGCCCGAGCCCGGGCCCTTGACGAAGACGTCGATCTTCTTCATTCCGTGCTCCATGGCCCGACGCCCGGCGGCCTCGGCGGCCATCTGCGCGGCGAAGGGAGTGGACTTGCGTGAGCCTTTGAAGCCGACGGTCCCGGCGCTGGCCCACGAGATCACCGCACCGCCGGGGTCGGTGATCGTGACGATCGTGTTGTTGAACGTGCTCTTGATGTGGGCCTGGCCCACGGTCACGTTCTTCTTCTCCTTGCGGCGCACCTTCTTGGCGCCGGACTGGCGTGGCTTGGGGGGCATGTTTCTCCTACACGTACGAAAGCTGGTGGGCGTTTACTTCTTGATGGCCTTCTTCTTGCCGGCGATGGTGCGCTTCGGGCCCTTGCGGCCGCGGGCGTTGGTCCGCGTCCGCTGGCCACGCACCGGAAGGCCGTTGCGGTGGCGACGACCCTGGTAGCTGCCGATCTCGACCTTGCGACGGATGTCGCCGGCCACCTCGCGCCGCAGGTCACCTTCGACCTGGTAGTTGGCCTCGATGTGGTCGCGAAGCTTCACCAGCTCCTCGTCGCCCAGCTCGTGGACGCGCATGTCGGGGCTGACCCCGGCGGCCACGATGGTCTCCTGGGCGCGGGTACGACCGATTCCGTAGATGTAGGTGAGTGCGACCTCGAGACGCTTGTCGCGCGGGAGGTCGACACCGATGAGGCGTGCCATGGAGGCGGTGTCCTTCCTGTCATGCGGAGGTGTCGGACGTGACGCGTCCCTGCCTGCCTCGGGCAGGGCCCCGGCCTCCGATCCGGGGGTGGCACGCCTCACCCAACGGGTGAGGCGTGAGCGGTCACGCTGGGTGGTGAACTGTCGTCAGCCCTGGCGCTGCTTGTGGCGCGGGTTTTCGCAGATCACCATGACTCGCCCGTGCCGGCGAATCACTTTGCACTTGTCGCAAATCTTCTTGACGCTCGGTTGGACCTTCATCGAGCTCTCCGGTTGTCCTGGGCGCAGGCGATGGCCCCGCCCAGACGTTGGTTGATGGCCTGGCTATTACTTGTAGCGGTAGACAATGCGGCCACGGGTCAGGTCGTACGGCGACAGCTCCACGACGACCCGGTCCTGAGGCAGGATCCGGATGTAATGCTGGCGCATCTTGCCGCTGATGTGAGCGAGAACCTTGTGTCCGTTGGTCAGCTCGACGCGAAACATCGCGTTCGGCAGAGCCTCGACCACCGAGCCCTCGATCTCGATGACCCCTTCCTTCTTCGCCATGTCCTCCGCAATCTGTCGGTTCGCTTTGGTGGCCCGCAGCCGCCCGCACGCCCATGTCGTTCAATCGTTTTCCGGGACAGAACGCAAGCAGCCGCAGGGCATGAAAAGACGGCCCACGAGGGGCCAACGCTCAAGTTTACGTCAGGGACCCCACCCCACGCCAATCGGGTCAATCACCGCCGTACGAGACACCCAGGTCGCTGAGGCGGCCGCTCCCGCCGTCGAGCGCCGTCAGCACCCACAAACCGTCACGAGTCAGGGTGAAAGTGTGCTCGAAATGGGCGGCGAGCGACCCGTCGCGGCTCACGACCGTCCAGTCGTCGTCGAGCAGGTCGGTCTCGATGCCGCCGAGCGTGATCATCGGCTCGACCGCCAGCGCGATGCCGCGCTGCAGTCGCGGACCGTTGCCGGGCTCACCCACGTTGGGCACGTTGGGCGCCATGTGCATCGACGAGCCGATGCCGTGTCCGACGTAGTCCTCGACGATGCCGAAGTCGCCGACGCCCCGCACGTACGTCTCCACCGCATGTGAAATGTCGGTGACGTAGCCCCCGATGCGAGCGGCGGCGATGCCGCGCCACAACGCGTCCTCGCACACCGCGAGCAGTTGGCGCACCTCGTCGGACACGTCGCCGAGCGCCACCGTGATGGCGGCGTCGCCGTGCCAGCCCTCGATGATCGCCCCGCAGTCGATCGAAACGACGTCGCCGGTCTCGAGGCGTCGCGGTCCCGGGATGCCGTGCACGATCTCGTCGTTGACCGAAACACACAGCGTCTTGGGGAAGCCGTGGTAGCCCTTGAACGACGGCACGGCGCCGTGGTCGCGAATGTACGTCTCGGCCAGCCGGTCCAGGTCGTCGGTGGTCATGCCCGGGCGTACGCTGTCGCGGCACAGCTGAAGCGTCTCGCCGACGATCCGGCCGGCCCGGCGCATCAACGCGATCTGTTCCCGCGTCTTGATCTCGACGCCTCGGTCCCGCAGTCGGAGTAAGCCCATGCCGGATTATCCCTAGGCGACCGGCTGCTCGAGAGCCTCGATGGCGCGCGCTTTCACCTCATCGACCGCCCCGGTGCCGATCACGATGCGCAGCAGGTCACGCGCCTTGTAGTACTCGACCAGCGGACGCGTCTGCTCGTGGTAGACGTCGAGCCGCCGCCGAATCGTCTCCGGCCGATCGTCGTCGCGCTGATAGAGCTCGCTTCCGCAGAGGTCGCAGACGCCCTCGCGCGTGGGCGGGTCGAACTCGATGTGGAAGGTGTGTCCGCACGACCGGCAGATGCGCCGACCGGACAGCCGGTGCACGACCTCCTCGTCGTCGACCTGGAGCTTGAGCACCGAGTCGAGGGCGACGTCGTAACTGTCGAGGATCTCGTTGAGCGCCTCGGCCTGCGGCACCGTACGGGGGAAGCCGTCGAGCAGGAACCCCGGCTCGGTGTCGTCACGCCCCAGCCGGTCGCGGACCATGGCGATGGTGACGTCGTCCGGGACCAGCTCGCCCTCGTCCATGAAATTCTTCGCGAGCTCGCCCAACTCGGTCATCTCCGCGACGTTGGAGCGGAAGATGTCGCCGGTCGAGATGTTGGGGATGCCGTAATGCGTCGCGATGCGCTTGGCCTGCGTCCCCTTGCCGGCACCCGGCGGACCCACGAGAACCAGCCGCATCAGCGCAAGAACCCTTCGTAGTTGCGCTGCTGCAGTTGGCTCTCGATCTGTTTGACCGTGTCGAGGCCGACCCCGACCATAATGAGCAGAGATGTCCCCCCGAAGGGGAAGTTTTGGTTGGCATTGACCAAGACCAACGCCACCAACGGGATCAACGCCACGATGCCCAGATAGACCGAGCCCACCGCGGTGATGCGGGACAGGACGTACGCGAGGTACTCCTGCGTCGGTCGGCCGGCCCGGATGCCGGGGATGAAGCCGCCGTACTTCTTCATGTTGTCGGCGACCTCTTCTGGGTTGAAGGTGATCGACACGTAGAAGAACGTGAAGAACACGATCAGCAGGAAGTAGGCCAGCATGTAGAGCGGGTGGTCGCCGCGGACGAAGTACTTCGAAACCCAGGTGGTCCACTCCGCGTCGGGGTTGAACTGCGTCATCAGGGCCGGCAAATAGAGCAGGCTGGATCCGAAGATGACCGGGATGACGCCGGCCTGGTTGACCTTCAGCGGGATATAGGTCGACGAGCCGCCGAACATCTTGCGGCCGACCATGCGTCTGGCATATTGCACCGGGATCCGGCGCTGCGCCTGCTCGACGAAGATGACCGCCGCGACGATCGCGAGGCCGACCGCGATCACGATGAAGAACGTGATCCAACCCTGCTGCTGCCCGATCAGCCACATCGTGCCGGGGAACGTGGCGACGATCTGGGTGAAGATCATGATCGACATGCCGTTGCCGATGCCGCGGTCGGTGATCAGCTCGCCGAGCCACATGATGACCGCGGTGCCGGCGGTCATCGTGATCACGATCAACACCGAGCGCCAGACATTGTCCTTGTCGTAGAGCAGGTCCTCGTTACAGCCCTGGATCAGCTGGTTGTTGCGGGCGAGGGCGACGATGCCGGTCGCCTGAAGGACCGCAAGACCCAGCGTCAGGTAGCGGGTGTACTGGGTGATCTTCTGCTGCCCGGCCTGACCCTCCTTTTTGAGGGTCTCGAGGCGCGGGATCACGACGGTGAGCAGCTGCAGGATGATGCTCGCCGTGATGTAGGGCATGATGCCGAGCGCGAAGATCGTCAGCTGCAGCAGCGCACCGCCGGAGAAGACGTTGATCAGGTTGAAGAGGTTGTTGCCGTCGGCGCTTTGCGCGGTGTCGATACACGACTGAACGTTGGGCACGTTGACGCCAGGCGCCGGGGTCATCGAGCCGAGTCGGAACACGACAATGATGAACAGCACGAACAGCAGCTTTCGCCGCAGATCCGGCGTCTTGAACGCGTTGACGAAGGCGCCTAGCACCAGGTCCTCCCATAAATCCCGGTCACGCCGGGAAACTCATTCGTCCGGGGACTCTAACAGTCGACGGCGGCGCCATCGCCGCCTGCTCGGCCGATGTGAGCGTCACCTCACACCGTCGTGACGGTGCCTCCGCTGGCCTCGATCTTCTCCGTCGCGCTCGCCGAGAAAGCGTTCGCGGTCACCTGGACCGCCACCGAGATGTCCCCGGTCCCGAGGATCTTCACCGGCTGGCGACGACGGACCGCCCCCTTGTCGGCCAGCGACTCGATCGTCACTTCGCCACCGTCGGGGTAGAGCGCAGCGAGCTGGTCGAGATTGACCACCTGGAAGCGCACCTTGAACGGGCTGGTGAAGCCGCGCATCTTCGGCAGCCGCATGTGGAGCGGCAGCTGGCCGCCCTCGAAGCTCTCGGGGATCTGGTTGCGCGCCTTCGAGCCCTTGGTGCCGCGCCCGGCCGTCTTACCGCGACGGCCGCCCTCGCCTCGTCCGACCCGGACCTTGGCGGACTTCGCCCCGGGCGCCGGACGCAGGTGATGCAGTTTGAGGGTCATGTCAGTCGACCTCCTCCACGGCCACCAAATGAGGCACCGTGGCAATCATGCCCCGGATCTCGGGCCGGTCTTCCTTGACGACGACGTCGCCGATCCGCTTCAGACCGAGCGAGCGCAACGTCTCGCGCTGGTTTTGTTTACGCCCGATCGCCGAGCGCACCTGACGTACTTTGAGCCGCGGCATCAACCCGCCACCTCCGAGCGAGCCTTCAGCAGCGCCGGCGGAGCGACATCCTCGACGGCCATGCCGCGGCGCTTGGCCACCGACTCGGGCGTCTCGAGCGACCGCAGCGCGTCGACGGTGGCGTGCACGATGTTGATCGCGTTCGACGAGCCGAGCGACTTGCTGAGGACGTCGTGGATGCCCGCGCACTCCAAGACCGCACGCACCGGGCCACCGGCGATCACACCGGTACCGGGCGCCGCGGGACGCAGCAGCACGACACCGGCCGACTTCTCGGCCTGCACCGGATGCGGGATGGTGCCCTGGATTCGCGGCACCTTGAAGAAGCTCTTCTTGGCCTCCTCGACGCCCTTCGCGATCGCGGCCGGCACCTCCTTGGCCTTGCCGTAGCCGACGCCGACCGTACCGTCGCCGTCGCCCACGACCACGAGAGCCGTGAAGCTGAAGCGACGACCGCCCTTGACGACCTTGGCGACTCGGTTGATGCCGACGACGCGCTCGATGTAGGCGGTCTTGTCCCCCGACCCGCGACGGTCGTCGCGGGACCGACGGTCTCCGGCGCCACCACTGCGGCGCTGGGGTCCAGCCATGGAACTACCTCTCTCACTGCGGACTGTGTCCGCCTAAAACTCGAGCCCGCCCTCGCGGGCGCCTTCGGCCAAGGCGGCGATGCGCCCGTGGTACTTGTTGCCCGCCCGATCGAGAACGACAGACCCGAGGCCGGCGCTCTTGGCTCGGTCGGCCACCAACTCGCCGACCTTCTTCGCCTTGGCGCTCTTGTCCCCCGACAGGGCCCGGACGTCGGACTCCATCGACGACGCAGACGCCAGCGTGCGGTGCTCGACGTCGTCGACGACCTGGGCCACGATGTGCCGGCTGGATCGGGTGACGACCAGCCGCGGGCGCTCGGCGGTGCCGAACACTCGCTTGCGGCCGCGGATCGCACGGCGCTTCCGCCCAGCCACGCGGCCAGCGGTGCGCTTGCGTTGGTTCAACGCGACAGTCATGGTTACTTGCCCGCCTTTCCAACCTTGCGCCGGATACGCTCGCCGGCGTAGCGGATGCCCTTGCCCTTGTAGGGCTCGGGCTTGCGCAGCTTGCGGATGTTGGCAGCGACCTCGCCGACGCGCTGCTTGTCGATGCCCTGCACCGCGAACTTCGTCGCCGACTCGACAGTGAACGTCACACCGTCCGGCGCGTCGAAGGTCACCGGGTGGCTGAAGCCGAGGTTGAGTTCGAGAGTCGACGGGCCCTTGGGGATGACCCGGTAGCCGACGCCCACGATCTCGAGCTTCTTTTCGTAGCCCTGCGACACTCCGGTGACCATGTTGGCCACCAGCGTGCGGGACAGGCCGTGCAGCGCTCTGCTCGTGCGCTCGTCATCGGGACGGTTCACCGCGAGGCTGCCGTCGTCGGACCGCTCGATCGTGATCGGCGTGGCGACCACATGGCTCAGCTCGCCCTTCGGGCCCTTCACCGTCACCTGCTGTCCGTCGATCGTGACGTCGACGCCGGTCGGGACCGTGATGGGCAGCTTGCCGATGCGCGACATGCTTCTTCCTCCCTCAGTCCTCGGTCACCAGACGAAGGCGAGGACTTCCCCGCCAACGCCCTTGTTTTTTGCCTGTCGATCGGTCAGCAGGCCGTCCGAGGTGGAGATGATCGCCACTCCGAGACCGCCCAGCACCCGCGGCAGTTGATTGGCCTTGGCGTACACCCGAAGGCCAGGCTTGCTGATGCGGCGTAGTCCCGCGATCGAGCGCTCCCGGCTGGGTCCGTACTTCAAGGTGACCACCAGGGTCTTGCCGACCATATCCGGCGCCGGATCCTCGACCGACCAGGAGGAGATGTAGCCCTCCTGCTGGAGGATCTCGGCCACGCCCGCCTTCAGCTTGCTGTGCGGGATGCGCACGCTGTCGTGAAAGGCCTGGTTGCCGTTACGCAGACGCGTCAGCATGTCTGCAACGGGATCTGTCATCGTCATGGGTGTGTCGCTACCTTCCCGCTCCGGTTTCCGCGCCGGCCGGTCCTGGGACCGCCGGGCAGACCTGGGGCGAAGTACTCGTTCAACTCCGTCACCAGCTGCTCTTCGTCACACCGGGCAGCTCGCCGCGGTGCGCCATCTCACGTAGGCATACCCGACACAGCCCGAACTTGCGATAGACCGCCTTGGGGCGACCGCACCGCTGGCAGCGCGTATAGCCGCGCACCTTGTACTTCGGCTTGCGGGCCGCCTTGACGACCAACGCTGTCTTAGCCACGGTCAGTTCTCCTTACTGTGCTCATCTCATCGCTCCGCGCGGTGCTCACTCATCGCTCCGCGAAGGGGAAGCCGAGCTTGGTGAGCAGTGCCCGTCCCTCGTCGTCGTTGGTCGCGGTCGTCACCACGGTGACGTCCATGCCTCGCGACCGGTCGATCTTGTCCTGGTTGACCTCGAGGAACATCACCTGCTCGTCGAGGCCGAACGTGTAGTTGCCGCGGCCGTCGAACTGCCGAGGCGACAGGCCGCGGAAGTCACGGATTCGCGGCAGCGCCAGCGACAGCAGCCGGTCGAGGAACTCCCACATCCGGTCGCCACGCAGTGTCACGTGGGCGCCGATCGGCATGCCCGCCCGCAGCTTGAACTGCGCGATGGACTTGCGGGCCCGCGTCACGGCGGCCTTCTGGCCGGTGATCGCGGCGAGGTCGCGGGTCGCGCCCTCGATCAGCTTCGAGTCGCGCGCCGCCTCGCCGACGCCCATGTTGACGACGATCTTGACCAGTCCGGGCACCTGCATGGCGTTGGCATAGCCGAAGTCGTCCTGCAGCTGCGAGCGAACCTCGTCGCGATAGCGCGTCTTCAGACGCGGTGCAGGCGCCTTCGTCGGCGTCTCAGTCATCAGATCTCCTTGCCGGTCCGCTTCGCGATGCGAACGCTGCGGTGCGCGGTGTACGTCGAGCCGTCCGGCCGCGTCTTGGTCACCTCGTCGCGTCGGAAACCGACCCGGGTCGGGACCTTGTCGCCGTCGTCCTCGACGAGCAGCATCACGTTGGAGATGTGGACCGCCGCCTCCTGCGTGACGATGCCGCCGGTCGTGCCGGCCCGGCCGCCACTCTGGACGACCTTGGTGTGCCGCTTGACCCGGTTGACGCCCTCGACAATCACCCGGTCGTTTTCGGGCTGGACCGAGATGACCTTGCCCTCGGCGCCCTTGTCGCGACCGGCGACCACGCGTACGAGGTCACCCTTCTTGATGCTCAGAGGCTTCACCATCACAGCACCTCCGGAGCCAGCGAAATGATCTTCATGAACCTCTTCTCCCGAAGCTCCCGGCCGACCGGGCCGAAGATTCGGGTGCCGCGCGGCTCCCCGTTGGTCTGCAACAGCACCGCGGCGTTTTCGTCGAATCGGATGTACGAACCGTCGGGGCGACGACGCTCCTTCGCGGTCCGGACGATGACGGCCTTGACGACCTCGCCCTTCTTGACCGCGCCACCGGGAATCGCGTCCTTGACGGTCCCGACGATGACGTCGCCGATACCCGCGTAGCGACGACCCGAGCCACCGAGCACCCGGATGCACAAGATCTGCTTGGCACCGGTGTTGTCGGCGACCTTGAGTCGCGACTCCTGCTGGATCATCGTTCACTCCGCCCTTACTTGGCCTTCTCGAGAACCGCGACGACGCGCCAGCGCTTCGTGGCCGACAGCGGCCGCGTCTCCATGACGCGGACGCGGTCGCCGACGCCGCACTCGTTTTGCTCGTCGTGGGCCTTCAGCCGGTTGGTCCGGCGCATGACCTTGCCGTAGAGCGGGTGCTTGACCCAGTCCTCAACGGCGACGACGGCGGTCTTGTCCATCTTGTCGCCGACGACCAGGCCCTCACGGGTCTTGCGACGGGCGGTGCGCGACGGCGCGCTCGTGTCGGTCACCACGGTGTCCTTGTCTGTCACTTGGCGTCCCCTTCGTCTGCGGACGCGCCCTCGTCGGTGCTCTCGCCCTGATCGGTCGACGCCTCGTCGGTTGCGTCGGCGTCGTCCTTGGCCTCGGCCTTCTTGGCCGTGGACTTCTTGGCGGCCTTCTTCTTCGGCTTGGCCTCCTCGGCATCGGCCTCCTCGGCCTCCGCCTCGTCCACGACCGGCGCCTCTTCCGGCTCGATGAAGCCGATGATGCCGAGCTCGCGCTCCCGCAACACCGTGTAGATCCGGGCGATGTCGCGGCGGACCGTACGAAGCCGTCCGTGGCTCTCGAGCTGTCCGGTAGCGGCCTGGAATCGGAGGTTGAACAGCTCCTCCTTGGCCTCCTTCAGCTGGCGCTCCAGGTCTTCCTCGGTGGAAGTACGCAGCAGCGCGGCACTCGCCGTGGCCATCAGAAATCACCTGCCTCGCGGCTGACGAACCGGCACTTCATAGGGAGCTTGTGCATCGCGCGACGCAGCGCCTCGCGAGCGATGTCCTCCGGCACACCGGACAGCTCGAACATCACGCGTCCGGCCTTAACGTTGGCGATCCACCACTCGGGCGAGCCCTTGCCCGAGCCCATCCGGGTCTCGGCGGGCTTCTTGGTCAGGGGCCGGTCGGGGTAGATGTTGATCCACACCTTGCCGCCGCGCTTGATGTGTCGGGTCATCGCGATCCGGGCCGACTCGATCTGCCGGTTGGTGACGTAGTGGCCCTCCACGGCCTGGATGCCGTAGTCGCCGAAGGCGAGCCGGGTGCCGCCCTTGGCCATCCCACCCCGCTTCGGGTGGTGCTGCTTGCGGTGCTTGGTACGACGTGGCATCAACATGGTCAGCCCTCCGTCCCCGCGTTCGCCGATCCCTCGGCGGGCGGTGCGGACGAGCTCGACTCGGACGCCGGAGCCGACGCGTTGGCCGCGCCGCCGGTCGAGCCCGACGCCGGAGCGCCACGATCGCCGCCACCGCGACGGTCACCACGGTCACCTCGGTCACCGCGGTCTGGCCGGCGACCCCGGTCGCGACGACCGCGACCCGGTGCCGCGGCCCGCGCAGCCGCTTGGGCCTCGCGCTCGGCGCGGGTGCCCGCGACCTCGCCGCGGTAGATCCAGACCTTGACGCCGATCCGACCGAACGTCGTCCGAGCCTCGTAGAACCCGTAGTCGACGTCGGCCCGCAGCGTGTGCAGCGGCACCCGACCTTCGCGGTAGAACTCCGACCGCGACATTTCCGCGCCGCCGAGACGACCGGAGCACTGGATCCGGATGCCCTGGGCACCGGCGCGCATCGTCGTCTGCATCGCCTTGCGCATCGCGCGACGGAACTGCACCCGACCTGACAGCTGCTCGGCGACGCCCTGAGCGACCAGTTGCGCGTCGAGCTCGGGGTTTTTGACCTCGAGGATGTTGAGCTGCACCTGCTTGCCGGTGAGCTTCTCGAGGTTGCCGCGCAGTCGCTCGGCCTCGGCGCCGCGCCGGCCGATGACGATGCCCGGCCGTGCGGTGTGGATGTCGACGCGGACCCGGTCGCGGGTGCGCTCGATCTCGACCCGGGAGATGCCGGCCCGATCCATGCCCTTGGTCAGCATCTTGCGGATCGCGACGTCCTCACCGACGTACGCCTTGTGAAGCTTGTCGGCGTACCACCGGCTCTTGTGATCGGTGGAGATGCCGAGACGGAACCCGTGCGGGTTGACCTTCTGTCCCACTAGCGGGCCCTCCTCTTGCTCTTGTTCGACTTCGTGCCTTCGTCAGGCGTCGGCTCGTCCTCGGGCGGCGGCTGCACGACCACGGTGATGTGGCTGGTGCGCTTGTTGATCCGGTAAGCCCGGCCCTGGGCGCGCGGCCGGAATCGGCGCAGCGTCGGGCCCTCGTCGACCTTCGCCTTGGTCACGACCAAGGTCTCGCGGTCGAGACCCTCGGCCGACTCCGCGTTGGCGATCGCGCTCTCCAACAGCTTGTAGACGATCTCCGACGCCGCCTGCGGCGCGAACCGCATCAGGTTGAGCGCGTCGTCGACCGGGAGCCCGCGGATCAGGTTCACCACGCGGCGAGCCTTCATCGGAGTCACTCGGGCGAAGCGCGCCACCGCGAACGCTCCTGGCTCGTCGCCGAGCAGGCTGTCGCGGCGGGCGCTTACACGTCCTCGCTCTGTCACACTCATGACTCTCGTTCTCTCGTTTTCGGCTGACCGCTCATCAGCGACGCCGGCTCTTGCGGTCGTCCTTCTCGTGCCCACGGAAGGTGCGCGTGGGTGCGAACTCGCCCAGCTTGTGGCCCACCATCGCGTCGGTGATGAAGACCGGCACGTGCTTGCGCCCGTCGTGTACGGCGATCGTGTGGCCGATCATCGCCGGCACGATCATCGACCGGCGCGACCAGGTCTTGATGACTTGCTTCGAGCCGCTGTCGTTTTGCACGTCCACCTTCTTGATCAGGTGGTCGTCGACAAACGGGCCCTTCTTCAGACTACGTGGCACAGCTCAGGCCCCTTCTCAACGCTTTCCGGACTTGCGGCGGCGGACAATCATCTGGTCGCTGGCCTTGCGCTTGCGGGTGCGACCCTCAGGCTGGCCCTGCGGCGACACCGGGTGGCGACCGCCGGACGACTTGCCCTCACCACCACCGTGCGGGTGGTCGACCGGGTTCATCGCGACGCCGCGGACCGACGGGCGCTTGCCCTTCCACCGCATCCGACCGGCCTTGCCCCAGTTGATGTTGGACTGCTCGGAGTTGCCGACCTCGCCGACCGTGGCTCGGCAGCGGACGTCGACGTAGCGCATCTCACCCGACGGCAGCCGCAGCTGGGCTCGGCGACCCTCCTTGGCGACCAGTTGGACGCCGGCGCCCGCGGATCGACCGAGCTTGGCTCCGCCACCGGGCCGCAGCTCGATGGCATGCACGGTCGTGCCGACCGGGATGTTGCGCAGCGGCAGGTTGTTGCCCGCCTTGATGTCGGCACCGACGCCGGCCTCGACCCGCATGCCCTGCTTGAGTCCCTCCGGCGCGATGATGTAGCGCTTCTCGCCGTCGACGTAGTGCAGCAGCGCGATCCGAGCGGTCCGGTTCGGGTCGTACTCGATATGTGCGACCTTGGCCGGCACACCGTCCTTGTCGGCCCGGCGGAAGTCGATCACGCGGTACGCGCGCTTGTGGCCGCCGCCCTGGTGCCGGGTGGTGATCCGACCCTGGTTGTTGCGGCCGCCCTTCTTGGGCAGCGGGCGCACGAGGCTTTTCTCGGGCGTGCTCCGCGTGACCTCGGAGAAGTCGGCCACGGAGCCGCCGCGACGGCCCGGCGTCGTCGGCTTGTACTTACGGATAGCCATCTGTCTCAGCCCTCGCTCACGCCGTACCAGGTCCGGCGAAGATGTCGATGCGCTCGCCCTCGGCCACGCTGACGATCGCCCGCTTGGCGTTGGGTCGCTTGCCCCAGCCGTAGCGGGTGCGACGCCGCTTGCCCTGACGGTTCATCGTGTTGACCGCGGTGACCTTGACGCCGAAGATCTCCTCGACGGCGATCTTGATCTCGGTCTTGTTGGCGTCCGGACGGACCACGAACGTGTATTTGTTCTGGTCCAGCAACCCGTAGCTCTTCTCGCTGACGACCGGCGCGATCAAGACGTCGCGGTGGTCTTTGTAGAGGCTGGTCACGGTCACTCACCCGCTTCCGAGTCATCGGACGTACGGGCCGCGACGAACGCGTCGTAGGCGCCCTTGGTGAAGACGACGTCGTCGGACAGCAGCACGTCGTAGGTGTTGAGCTGGTCGGAGACCAACACGTGCACCGCGTCGACGTTGCGCAGACTGAGCCAGGTGACCTCGTCGTCGCGGTCGAGCACGACCAGGACGCGTGGCCGCTCACTGACGCGACGCAGCGCGGTGACAGCCTGCTTGGTCGACGGGGTGTCGCCGTCCACGAGCGACTCGACGACGTGGACGCGGCCGGCACGAGCCCGATCGGACAGCGCGCCGCGCAGCGCCGCGGCCTTCATCTTCTTCGGTGTCCGCTGGGCGTAGGAACGCGGCTGCGGGCCGTGCACGACGCCGCCGCCGGCGAACTGCGGCGACCGGATCGAACCCTGGCGGGCTCGGCCGGTGCCCTTCTGGCGGTAAGGCTTGCGGCCGCCACCGGCGACCTGGCCCCGGGTCTTGGTGGCGTGCGTGCCCTGGCGCGCCGCGGCCTGCTGGGCCACGACGACCTGGTGGATCAGCGGCACGTTGACCTGGGCGTCGAACAGCTCGGCCGGCAGGTCGACCGATCCGGCCTTCTTGCCCTTGGCGTTGAGCACGTCGACGGTGAGCGAGCCTGTGTCGGTGTCGGTCACTGGTCAGCTCCCTTCGCCTTCACCCCGGTGCGCAGGACGACGACGCCGCCCTTCGGACCGGGGATCGCACCCTTGACCAGGATCAGGCCCTTCTCGGTGTCGACCGAGTGGACCGTGAGGTTTTGAGTGGTGACGGTTTCGTTGCCCATCCGGCCGGCCATCCGCAGGCCTTTGAATACCCGGCCCGGCGTCGCGCACCCGCCGATCGAGCCGGGCTTGCGGTGGTTGCGGTGCGCGCCGTGGGAGGCGCCGACACCGTGGAAGCCGTGCCGCTTCATGACGCCGGCGAAGCCCTTGCCCTTGCTCGTGCCGGTCACGTCGATCTGGTCGCCGGCGGTGAACACGTCCGGGCTGAGCTCCTGGCCCAACTCGTAGTCGCTGGTGTCGTCGGTGCGGATCTCCATCAGATGGCGCCGCGGCGTCACCCCAGCCTTCGCGAAGTGACCGGCCTTGGGCTTGGTCACCTTGCGGGCGTTGACCTCGCCGAACCCGATCTGCACGGCCGAATAGCCGTCGGACTCCGGTGAACGGATCTGGGTGACGACGTTGGTCCCGACGGCGATCACGGTCACCGGTACGACGCGGTTGTTTTCGTCCCAGGTCTGGGTCATGCCGAGCTTGGTGCCCAGCAGGCCCTTCACGGTGCGGGTGTACGTGCTCATGGGTTCGTCGTCCTCAGAGCTTGATCTCGATGTCGACGCCGGCCGGCAGGTCGAGCCGCATCAGCGAGTCGACCGTCTTGGGCGTCGGATCGATGATGTCGATCAGTCGCTTGTGCGTGCGCATCTCGAAATGCTCACGGCTGTCCTTGTACTTGTGCGGCGAGCGAATCACGCAGAACACGTTCTTCTCCGTCGGCAACGGCACCGGGCCAGCCACCTTCGCGCCCGTACGCGTGACCGTGTCGACGATCTTGCGCGCGGAACTGTCGATCTGCTCATGGTCGTAGGCCTTGAGCCTGATGCGGATCTTCTGTCCCGCCATCGCTGCCCTTCGTCCTTCTGCTCGTACCGCTGCGGTCGCGTCACTCGCCCCATTTCTCCGACCCCCGAGGTCGGGCGTGTCGCACCAGTCCGGCGCAAACAGCCGATCGTCGTGGATGGGAAATGGCG
>DASQKI010000118.1:0-28773 GCA_035630615.1 Nocardioidaceae bacterium | reverse complement strand
GGATCGAGGTCGGGTTTGAGGTTGCCACGGACCGCGAGCGCCAGGTGGAAGTGGGACTGGCGATCGACTGGGAGCTCCACATCGTGCAGTCGCAGTTCGTCTCGCGATTTCCACAGCGTGCTTTGCAGGAAGGTCGTCCCGCTCTTGGGACAACCCACGTGGACGAAGATCCGACGTGGGGCGGCCGTCACGGCAACCCCGAGGTATCGACGAGAGGGCGGCGGGTGGCGATCAGCGAGCCGCGGTGACCGCGGCTGACCATCGCGGCCGGCGGGCGCGGACCTCCGAGCGCCACGGTGAGCAGCCCCGACGGCATCGAGTGGAGGAAAACCAAGGGAAGGCTTTCGTGATTCGGAGCCCATAGCGTAGCCGGGAGCCCGCCGCCACATCTGTGGCACGCCCGCGGGCGACCCGGGAGTTTGCCTGTCCGCCAGTACGATGTTGCCGTTTCTCCAGGTTTGCGACTCTAGGACGGTTCGGCGAATGGCTCGCACCTCGAGCCGGAGTGACTCCGCTGATCTACACGGGTGGCGCCACGATCTGTCCGGCGAACGATCAGGCTGTCACATGTGAGCTACCGCGCCCGCAGCTATTCGGTCCGCGCGTTGCCGCCACGGTTGCCGAGGCTCGTGCGGTGGGAACGCCCGGTAGCCCGACGTACGGCTCGCAGCCGGGCCGCCGAATGGCTACCGTTCGTGTGGCGATAACCGATGCCACAGGGCTCGTGTTGTCTTGTCTCAGCGATCGACGCGGCACAGCGCTGGGGTGGTGGAGATCCAGGGGTTCTGGTCCTGGTCGCTTGCCTATGCGAGCGTGGTGACATCGTTCGCCAGGTTCACGAAGGCGGCACCGACGACGACGATCATCAGCGCCGCCCGGCCAAGCCATCTTCGTCGCTCATACGACACTGTCGTGTCCTCTGGGTCTCGGGCGGCGCGGTGGACGGCAATGCCGATGAGCATCAGGGGGACTACAAGGATCAGGCCGATACCGGAAAGCAGCCACACCGCCAATGTCGCTGTTACCCAGCGAAAGGGCCTGTGGGCGAACCAGGAGTCGTCGTCTAGCCACCGATATGCCAGTAGGCAGAACACGCCGGCGGCGGCGAATGGAAGCGCGACGAACAGGCTGATCGCGAGGAGCGGTGGATCCAGCGCCTCGAAGTCCACTCCCGGATGCGCCACGATGGCGCCGAAGACGACGCCGGTTCCCGTCGCCACGCTGACGACCCGGAACCAGGCGGGCCCCAAGAGAAGCGGTCTGATCAGGATGAACAAGGCCGCACCGACCAACGCAACTTGGGTCGTTGTGGCGAGTAGTTGGATGGTGCCGCCGAGTGTGATGTCACCGACCACGAATCCGTCGTCGGTGATGGCGCCGGAATCCTCCTCGTTAGTTGCGGCGAGGTACCGCATCGCGAGCCGCCCACCGACGCCGCCGACCAGCAAGCCGGAGACGGCACCCGCGCAACCGATGGCGGCGATCTGCCGAACATACGTCTCGTTCGACACCCTCCGCGGGTCTGCGCCGGCTTCGGATACCGAAGCCATACGACCTCCCCTCAGGCGCCGGGCGGGCTGGTCACCACCGGCGCGAACCACAGGGTCAGCCACGACCCGGTACCCACCGCGGGTAGTTGACTCCCAGACGATCTTGCGACGACTTCTTACGGTGTCGTAGGCCGAATGACCTCCCAAGGCACGCGGATTGTCAAGGAAGTCTTTACGGGCGGTGCAGTCGGGTCGGAAGCTGGACGCTCAGCCGCTGGACTCGGGACATCGAAAAGCGGGCATCGATCGTGCCGTCGAACCGAAGTCGACGGTGAGCCGGTCGTGGTGCACGGTGATATCGACGACGTCGCGGACGGCCGGTTCCCGTTACGGTCACGGTGCCTTGACTGAGCCGCGCCGTCGGGCCAGCCGCATCCGCTGGTGTGGCGAGTACGCCGAGCCGAGGGCCGCGGTGGCCATCACCGCCGCGGTTCCGGCTGGCCGCCGGAGGGTTGAACTGTCGGCATCCGTTTCTCCTCTGTGGGGTGAGTCGGCCGCGCTGAGCAAGGATCGGCGGATCGGTCCAGCCGAGTGGATCAGTGGGTAAGCGATGGCTGCTCGCGGCCGGACGGCACCGAATTGTTCGGAAGGTACGGGCCAGCGCGCGACCTCTCAAAGCAGTTCCATCAACACCCGCCATTGGATGGGCATCTGACCGAGGCCGGGAGTGCGCAGCTGGGGCGGGGCTTCTGCGCCCCGCCCCGCTAATGTTTGATTAGCGTTGGCCGGTTCCGAGGTCGACCTCAACTCCGATGAGTGCCTTCGCGGCGTTTCGCACGTCGACCTTGTCGTTGCCGCCCAGGCTGTTGACGGTGAGCTGATCGGTCGGCTCACTGCCGGTGATGCGGGTCTCGGCCCGCAGCCCCGTGACATCAACCGCGCCGTTGTCGGCGTCGACCCTGACCCTGTCGGCCTGGTTCGTTCCGTTGACGGTGACGGAGTCCACCTGTAGGTCACCAGCCCCCTGCGCCGACAGGTCGATGTCGGCACGCCGGACGTCGGTGCCGTCCAGGTTGTCGATCGTCACCGAGTCTGCGCCGCCGAGAGCGGCGAGGTCCAGGTTCTCGACGCTGTCCATGTCCATCCGAACTCCGCCGAGGTCCCGAAGGAACACGGCGCGGCTCTCGTTCGCGGACAAGGACATGATCTCGGCGAGGTCCGAGCCGTTGAAGATGAGCGTGTCGCTGGCCGCGCCGCCATGGACCACGTCGCTTCCCTCTCCCGGGTTCCACAGTGCGTCGTCGCGGCCGCGGCCGAGGAACTCGGGGTCGTTGCCGCGGTTGCCGTTCACGGCGTCGTCGCCGCGGTTGCCGAAGATCAGGTCGGTGCCGTCGCCGCCCAGGATGGAGTCGGCTCCCGCGCCTCCGGCGAGGTTGTCGTTGCCGTCGCCGCCGACGATCGTGTCTCTGCCGGCATCGCCGTCGACGCTCAGTGCCTCGTCGGCCAAGGTGCCACCGCCGGGCACAACCTGGAACTGGTCGTCACCGCCGCGCAGGAACACCGTGATCGCGGTGAAGGTGCTGCGGTCGAACGCCTGGGGAGCCGTGCCGTTCCCGAGGTCGACGCGGAGTGTGTTCGGATCGGCCGCGGCCAGTTGCACGGCGATCGCGTCGTCACTGTCCGTCCCGACGATGGTGAGTGTCCCACCCCGGACCGACGCTGATGGTGAAGCGGGTTGAGCCTGAGCCGGTCCGACCGTGGCGAGGCCGGCCACCAACGTCGCCCCCGCTGCGATGGCGAACTGTCGCGTGCTGAAGATGCGCCGCATGTCCATGTTCCCTTCTCCTCATGTAGGTCGGCCGCTGCCGACGTCATGGCCAGTACGGCGCTCGCCCCGTTCCCGGTTCCTTCGATTCGAGTTCGAACGCCGCCGCGAAGACGTCCCGATGAAGAAGGCGTGCTGGTGTTGGGAACCGATCGGAGACGCGGGTACGTATCTCGACAGTGAGAGCGAGTACGGCCGGCCGTGGTGCGGCACCCAGCGCGCTGACTCGGCGCGCGCCGCAAGATGGGGCTAGCGTGGCGACCGTGGCCGACGATGATGCGGGGACTGCCGCTCGGTTCGCCGCGGGCGATCCGGACACGATCCGTGTCATCTATCAGACCTACGGCCGCCTGGTCTACTCGGTGGCGTACAGGGTTCTCGGCAATGCCGGCTTGGCCGAGGACGCCACCCAACAGACCTTCCTGCAGGCCTGGCGGGCCGCGAAAAGCTACGACCCGTCCCGTGCACTGGGTGCGTGGCTGGCCAGCATCGCCCGTAGGGCCGCGATCGACGTCTACCGCCGCGACCGGCGCCATCGAGGCGTCGAGGCCATCGACTCGGCGGACTCGGCGGACCCGGCTCTGGTCACCACACCACCGTCAGTGGAGCAGATCTCCGACGTGTGGGAGGTCCGAGAGGCATTGGAGAAGCTGCCCGACCAGGACCGCGAGCTCCTCCGTTTGCAGCACTACGCTGAGCTTACGCATACCGAGATCGCCGGCGAGCTAGCGATTCCGCTCGGCACGGTGAAGTCCCGCAGCTTCCGGGCGCACCGGCGGTTGGCCGGCCTGCTCGGCCACCTCCGGCCGGAGTCGAGCCCGCCAACAGCGACGCACGAGGCGGGTAGTAGCCCCGAGACCCGCCCGGACGAGAAGGGTGGCTCCGATGAACGACGATGAGCGGATCGCCTACCTGGCCGGCGAATCGAGCGCACCGGTTGATCCAGCCGAGCGCGCCCGGCTCGACAAACGGCGGGCGGTGCTGGCCGACCCGGCCGTGTGGGCCGAGCCACCGCCCGACCTGCAGGAACGTATCGTCGGCGCCATCGCGAGCGCCGGCGAGGGGCGTCCCGATACGGCACCAGACCTCGAGCCCAGCGGATCGACGGCTGACCGTGACAACGTCGTACAACTTCGGACCCGGTGGACCAGGTACGCGATCCTCGGCGCTGCGGCGGCCGTGTTGGTCGCCGTCGGTTTCGCGATCGGTCTCACGAACCAGGGCAGCGAGCCGGTTGAGTACGCGGCGTCACTGCGAGGTACCGACCTCGCTCCGGACGCCTCCGGGCAGGTGACGCTGACCCAGACCGACGGTGGCTGGGAGATCCATCTTCAGGCCGAGGGTCTGCCCCGGCGCGACGACCGCGGCTACTACGAAGCGTGGCTCAAAAACGACGCCGGCATCCTCGTGCCGATCGGCACCTTCAACCAACCTGACGACGTCACGCTCTGGGCCGGCGTCCCACCCAGCAGCTATCCCACCCTCACCGTCACGCGCCAGCTGGCCAACGGCAACCCCGCCTCCAGCGGACAGGTCGTCCTCGAAGGCACCACGCACCCCGACGAATGACCCGCCGCGACCCTGGACGCTTCTCCCAGCCGCCAGATCCGTGGAATGACTTGTGAAATGAAACGGTGTCCACGCCCTTGGTTCGAGGCGGTCAGAGAGCCTTCAAGGAGGAGGACCCGAATTCTTTGATGGGGAATCGAGTCATTATTGCTCATGCGGATACCGTCTCCTGGCTGACGACGACTTGGCGACAGTACCGATCGTTTCCGGTCGATAGGGGCCACCGCCACTTGCTGGTCTCGCCGACTCCCTCGCTGCGAACGCGATCCATCGCTGCTGTTGGGCGGCGGTGGTAGCGCCGAGCGCCTGATGCACGCGGAAACGGCGGCGATCGTGCCGGGTGGCACCTGTTGTTGGTGCGCCTTCTGCTGCTTCTCGCTGCATGCTGGGGTGGGCCCCCGACCTGGACTTGTTGCCGGCGAGCGCCTGGTACGTCACTGAGTCGAGGAACGCCGGCAAGATCTGCGCGGCGGGTGCCTCAAGATCCAGCCGTCTCGCCTTGGCGGGATCGACGAATACGATCTGGCGACCTTCGTGACATTGGATGTCGTCGGACAGTCCGGTTGTTGCGATGTATACCCGAAACGTGTCGATAGAGCCTGACGCGTCGCGGAAGATCCGGAACTCGCGCCAGTACGCCAGCGCGCCCGGCTCGTGTGGCCCATGCGTGTCGTCGGTGTCGGGCGTGTTGGTAAAGGTGAGTTGCTCGACTGGAGGGGTCGGAACTTGGTGAGCGTGGGGGTCGACTTCGCGGTGATGCGGTCGGATGGGTCGCCGGGTCGGTAGTCGATGCGGAGGGTCAGCCGGTTGCCAGGGCCCAGGGCTCGGGTTGGCACCCGGTACGGCGTGTCGAGCAGCTGTCGTCGCGCCGCGTCGAGCGCGCGTTCGCTGCTCATCCGGTAGTAGCGGGTCGACGCAGCTCGACTGTCTGCCGACCCTCGGCCGCGCCGTAGGGTCCAATAGACCCTGGAGCCAGGTCTCACGGCTGTACGCGCTTTACGCGCGGTGAGCTGCCGGTGCCCGAGGCGGCGTCGCTGACGCGTGTTGAACGTTTCCCGCCCGGTTCGTGCCGGCGGGCAACGAATCGATCCTGCTTCGCGGTCTAAAGGTTGCGGGCCGACCGAAAGCGGCCGTGGTTCTGGTTCGTCGAAGTGTGAGGAATTGGCAGCGGCGGCGGCCGAGCGATGGGTTGTCGAGGAGGGATGAAGATGCGACGAGCGCGAACTGGGCGGGCGCTGATGGCGGCGCTCGTGGCGATTGCCACCGCCGGAGTCTCCATGATCGAGGGCTTAGGAGACGGTGCCGCGGCGGGTCCGGGTGCCGCCGGCTCCGTCAGGGCGGCCTGCCAGGGCGTGCCGGCGACGATCGTCGGGACCGACGGATCCGACACACTGGTCGGGACCCGGCACCGCGACGTGATCGTGGCCAAGCGCGGAGCCGATCGGATCCAGGCCGGCCGGGGTGACGACCTGGTGTGCGCTGGTCGTGGCGTCGATGTCCTCGTCGGCGGTCGCGGCGACGATCGGTTGTACGGCGAGGGCGACCTCCTCGTCATCACGGGCGGCGGCGACGACTACAAGCTTGTCCCCGACCGGTTGGACGGTGGACCGGGAGCCGACCTCCTGTCCGGCGGCGACGACGCCTACGGCGGCGAGATCGGGCACGACGTGGTGTCGTACGAAGGTGCGCCGTCCGGCGTCGCCGTCGATTTGGCGGCTGGTACCGGGCCCGGAGGCGACCGGCTCGTCGGTATCGAGCATGTGATCGGGAGCGCCTATAACGACCACATCGTCGGCAACAAGCACACGTGGGACGGCGACCGGCTCGAGGGACTGGCCGGAGACGACTGGCTCCGGTCGCCGGTATGGGGCGACCTGTATGGCGGTCCGGGCGCCGACCATGTCGTCGGCGGACCGGAGGGCGAGGACCTGTTCGGCGGCCCAGGTGCGGACCAGGTCGAGGGCAACGGTGGCCCCGACCGGATCTCCGCGGGTGCAGACGCGGACACTCTCGACGGCGGCGACGGCGCAGACCTGCTGTTCGCCGGGGACGGCCAAGACACCACCGCCAACGCGCTCGACGGCGGAGCGAGCTCGGACTACCTCTTCGGGGACGAAGGACCCGACCTGCTCAGCGGTGGTTCGGGTGGCGATTTCCTGTTCGAGTCCGACGGCCCCGACGTCTTCAACGGCGGCTCCGGTGACGACGAGATCCAGCTGGACGTGGACAGCTTCACCACCGAGGCCCACGCAACGGTGGACGGCGGCGACGGCAACGACGTCGTGCGGGTGGTCGTCGCGGACGTCTTCGGCCTGCACCCGGCGACCATCGACCTCGCGGCCGGCGTCGTCACGATCGAGGGTGGCGAGGAGCAGGTGGACCTGCCCGGCTTCGAGTCGGCGCGCGGCACACCGGCCGACGACACCCTTATCGGGACCGACGGCACCAACCGGTTGGATGGCGAGGACGGCGACGACACGGTCCTAGCAGCTGGCGGCGACGACACGATCACCGCGACCGAGGGTCATGACCAGGTCGACGCTGGAGCCGGTGACGACGAGATCGACCCGGGTCAGCTGACCGACATCGAGGCCGGGTCCGGAACCGACCTCGTCGCCATCTCCTCGGGAGTTGCTGTGGTGGTTGATCTGGCCGCCGGCACATGGGAGCGGGTCGGCGTTGGCGAGGCACCCTTGCTCGGCGTCGAGAATGTGGTCGGCTCGCCGTTCGACGATGTGATTCACGGCTCGGACGGTCCCAACGTCCTCAGCGCCAGCCTCGGCAGCGACCTCGTCGACGGTCGCGGTGGCGACGATCGGCTGGACGGCAGCTTCGGCGACGACGAGCTGACCGGCGACGCTGGCGACGACTTCGCCGACGGCGGCAGCGGATTCGATCACTGCGAGACGGAGACGGTCGTGAACTGCGAGAGCTGACGCCGTCCCAGGCTCAACCCGGCAGGCCGGAAGCGCGCCAGGCGCCCGGACCGCAACGGGTACGTCGTGTCGAGACCGCGAATGTCTCCGGCAGCGGACGGATGATCCGACGCCCCCGCCAGGGCCGCTGGCACAGGCCCGGATCAGGTCCCTACCCCAGCGCTATCGGAGCATGAATCTCGGGGTGTGGTACTGGATCCGGTTGAGCCCGGCCGCGAGCTTCATCCGGTTGGCGTCGGTGTGCCAGCTGAAGTCCATCGCGTTGGCGATCCGGTTGATCGTGTTGAAGAGGAAGCAGAGGTAGAGTGCGTCGGCGATCGCGGCTTCCGACGCCCCCGCCGCCCGAACCCTTGCGATATCGGCGGGGCCGACGGTGTCCGGGCTGAGTGTTACCTTCTCGAGCAGTCCGAACGTCGCCGCGACTCGCGGCTCGAATCCTCTCTCGCGCCAGTCCGAAAGGTTCTCGACACCGGACTCGGGACCGAGCAGCAGACTAGTCGTTCCCTCGTGGATGCCGGCGCAGAAGCGGCAGTCGTTGAGACGCGACACAAACGCGCCCATGAGTTCGCGTTCGCCTGGGCTCCAATCGGACGGACCACGCATCACCGATTCGCCGAGACGCAGGAACTGCCGACCGAACAGCTCAGGTCGGTAGAGCGAGAGCTTGACCACCGGATCCGCGTCGGTGCGACCGATCAGGCCGATGGCCCTCAACGCGAGCCGTTGGCGTAACCGATGACCCCGGTCGAGGATTCGCAGCCGCATATCAGCCGCCGCCCTTCAACGCATGCAAACCGGCATCCAGCCGATGACTAGCAGCTCCGAGCGCCGCCGCCAGCGTCATCTCGAGCACAGCGTCCTCGGAGCAGCCCGCGGCCAGTAGATCCTCGATGTCTGCGTCGGTGACGCCGTACGAAGCGTCCCTGACGCTGGCGATATAGGCGCTCCACGGGCCCGGAACTGCGGCGCCGTCGAACGCCGCTCGTCGGTCCTCGGGAGTGGTCACACCTTCCGCCGTCAGCACTCCCCGACACAGTTCGGCGACCTCATCCTCGTGGCGATCCATCGTCGGTCGGTGTGACACAGTACGTCCGAACACGGCTGTTCTCCTTCCTAGCTGGCGCCCGAGACTGCCGCCCACCCGACGACACCAGGTATTACGAACCATCGCCTGACGCGGATTGCCATGCGTCGGCGTAGAAGCTCTCCAGGCCTCTTCGTTGGATCCTTCGGGAATCGAGGGTGTCTGCTGCTGGCCACGAGATGTCCCGGTTGTGGGTCTGCCAATCCTCGGCGGCGTTCTGGTCGTATCACCGACATGGCCGGTGTCTTTCCCGCGATGGTGTTGGCCGCGCTGCGGCGGACCCCGTCTCGGATGGCGTTCGAGGTGGGTTCGCGCTCGGTTTCGTACGGTGAGCTGCTGGCCATGGTGCGTCGGCTCACGGCGGGTATGCAGCGGGCCGGTCTAGGTCCGGGCATGGGTGTCGGCATGGTTCTCGCGCCGTCACCGGAGGCTTATGCGGCGCATCTGGCGGCGCACGGCCTCGGGTGCGTCGTGGCACCGATCCGACCGGGCTGGGGTGCGCAGCAACGTGCCGATGTCTTGGATCGGCTTGACTTTGTGGTCGCGGACGAGCCCGTCGACCGGGAAGCGCTGGTGTTGGAGGAGGCTCTGGGCAGCGCCGACAGCGGAGACCTTCCGGAGTTGGCCCAACCTGACGAAATCGCTCGACTGACCTATACCAGCGGGAGCACTGGACGGCCCAAGTCCTGCGCACACACCTATCGGGCGGTCGGCCTCGCCTATCGATCCGACCAGTGGGCGCCGACATTGGCGCGGCTGCTGACGCACTTCGAGCGCTGCCTGATCCGGGAGAGTTTTGCCAGCCCGGTGATGTTCACCTACCTGGGCCGCTGCCTCGTCGTCGGTGGCACGGCAGTCCTTCCGGCCGAGCGCGCCATGGAAGATGTCATCGAGCGCTGTCGGGTCACCGCCACCCTCATGCCTCCGGCGCGGTTGCAACAAGTGTTGGAGACGAACGCCGACCTGCGCAGCCTGCAGGCCGTGGTCCTCGGCGGTTCGCCGGCGAGCCCCAACCTGCTGCGGGCGGCGACCGACCGGCTCGGTCCGATCGTGTGGCAGGGGTACGGACAGGGCGAGGCCGGGGTGATCGCGATGCTGACCCCCGACGACATCGTCGCCGGGCACGAAGCGTCGGTCGGTCGACCACTGCCGACCGTCCGGGTCGCGGTCCGGGGCGGCGAGATCTACGTGCGCAGCCCACACCAGATGATCGGCTACTGGAACGATCCGGAGCAGACTCGCGAGGTCTTGTCCGACGGCTGGATCCGAACACGCGACCTCGGATATGTGGATGAGCAGGGATACCTGCACCTGACCGGACGGACCCGTGACGTGATCATGGTCAACGCGGAGGTCTGCTATGCGGGCGCCATCGAGCGAGTCTTGGCCGGGCATCCCGCTGTCGCGCAGGCCTACGTCGTCGGCACACCGGATCCGGAGACCGGCGAGGCGATCCACGCGTTCGTGGTGCCGATCGGCGACGAGCCGCCCGACCTTGAGGAGCTGACCGGCCTGGTCCACCGGCGGTTGAGCCACAACAGCGTGCCCAAGTCGATCACGGTGACGCGAGACGTTCCGCTGAGCGCGAGCGGCAAGCCGGACAAGAATGCCCTCATTGCTGGGATTCGCTGATGCGCGCCTCCACGCGGGTCCAGAACATGTCGGGGTCGTTGAGATGTGGATACGGCTCGTCCGGAACCGGTACGCCGAGAAAGTCGCACAGCGGCTCCCATCCGCCGTCGGGAGGCGTCACGAGCAGTCGGTCGGCCGGGACGTCACGGATCACGGCGGCGTTGTGGGTCTCGTAGACGCTGATCGCGTAGTCGCGGTCGGCGAAGCGACCGTCGAAGAAGCCGTCCCAGATCATCCGGCGATGAAACGCTGTGAACACGTCGAGACCGGGCACGAGCCGACGGGCCTGTGACACCCGTTTGTCCGGCGGCCCGGGACCGAACATCGTGAAGATCGTGTTGCATACGCTGTCGTACCAGCTTTGCGCGTCGCGGACGGTCAGGATGACCGGCGCCTCCGGGAAGGCCGCCGCGAGCTGGCGCCAGAAGGCGGCCCCGGGCCAGTCGACGGTCGACGCGTATCCCTCGAACAGCGCGGCCCAATCGATCTGGTCGCCGGCGGCAGCCGCCTCCCATATCGTCAGCCGGTCTGGATGGTCGAGGACGTGACGGCCGTGGAAGCACGGGCCGTACCCGAGTCGTTCCAGCGCGGCTTTCAACGACAGCGTTCCGGTGCGCCCGACGCCGACGCCGATGACCTTCACGGCTCGACCTGGTCCCGCGTCAGCCCCGCCGGTGAGTCGGCGCCGAGCAGCGTGATCGCGTTGGTGAGCTCGGTCCGCAGCAGCTGCAGCACCCGACGTACGCCGGCCTCACCCGCGACGGCCAGGCCCCATAGGACCGGGCGGCCGATCGCCACGGCGTGCGCGTTCGACGCCAGCGCTTTCGCCACGTCGCTACCGCGCCGGATACCACCATCGACCAGCAGCGGCACCTGTCCCTCCACCGCGTCGGCGATCAGCGGCAACCGGTCGAGTGTCGCCGGCGTCGTGTCGAGCTGGCGACCGCCGTGGTTGGACACGATCAGCCCATCGACGCCGCGTTCGACGGCGAGTCGGGCGTCGGCGGGATGCAGGACGCCCTTGAGCAGGATAGGAAGCCGCGTCGTCTCGCGGAGCCAGTCGAGGTGCTTCCAGGAGATCTCCGGCGAGAGCACGACGTTGCGCACGTTGCCGTCGCCGCCCATGTTGGCGCAGAAGATGCCTGCTGGCAGGTCGTGGAAATCGTTGCGGTCGCCCCGTTCGTTGCGGCCGAGCGCCGGGGAGTCCACAGTGACCACGAGAGCGCGGCAGCCTGCCGCCTCGGCTCGGCGAACCAGCGACTCGGTGAAGGCCAAGTCGGGTTGGATGTAGAGCTGGAACCACAGCTTCGCCCCGGTGGCGGCGATGTCCTCGATGGTGACTGTCGAGAGCATCGCGGCGATCATGAGGACATCGGCCGTCGCCGCCGCTCGGCCCGAGGCTACTTCACCCTCGTCGCAGATGAGCCGGTGGAACGCCGTGGGTCCGATCACGATCGGCATCGATACGGCGGTGTCCACAAGAGTCGTGTCGAGCCGCGGCGGTGCACAACCGCGCAGGATTCGGGGGATCAGCGTCCGGCGTCGGAAGGCGGCCTCGTTGGCGGCGACCGTGACTTCGTCCTGGGCTCCGCTGGCGAAGTAGTCGTAGTAGACGGGGTCGAGCCGTTCCCGGGCGGCCGCCTCGAACTCGCGTACGTTGACCAGGCCACGCCCCGGTTCAGAGTCGGCGCGAGCCGTCGACTCGGCACCGTCGACTCGGCTCACAGCGAGTCCTTGATGAAGGCCCGCAACGGGTCGCGGTAGGTCGTCTCGTCGATCCAGTCGTTGCAGATGTCCTCCGGTAGCCGACATGTGGCGACGACCTGGCCGTTACTGTGTCGACGGATCACCGGATGCAGGTAGCGGTCGTCGTGCGACGTGTCGGCCTCCCAAGCCCGGCCGGCGGCGATGTCGAAAGGGTCGATGGCGTCGTGGCCGGCGCCGTACTCGAGGCTGACGGTGAGGCACTCGTCGTACGGCACATAGTCCAGCGGCATCTCCTCGTAGTAGCGCCCGTCGGGTGTGATCACGTCGCAGAGGAAGCCGAACTGCTGGAACAGCGCGGACGTTCGGTTGATCCTCGCCAGCACGGCGTCGGCGATGTCGTCGGTCGGCACGCTGCGGTGCGGCCAGTCGGCGCCGTGGTACTTGTGCTGGAGCATGCGGACCAGTGCGCGGATGCCGTACCGGAATCCGTGGATGAACGCACTCGTGTACTTCTTGAAGTCGCGGGATTGGGTGAGTGTGCCGGCGAAGTAGAGTCCGGGCACGTTGACCGACTCCCATTCGGGGGTGAGCGCCGGGAACCGGTCGTTGATGGTCAGCTCGGGTCGGCAGTCGCCGTCGAAGATGGACGCGTCCATGCGGAAGCCGGTGCAGGTGATCACCCGGTCGTACGCGAGTTGGACGACGCGATCCCGCCGGGCGTACGCGAACGTGACCAGGTAGTCGTTGGGGCGGCGCTGGATCTTCACGATGTCGCCGTCGAGGACCATGTTCTGGGTCTTGAGCTGGTAGGTGTCGAGGAAGTTGTTGTTGACCGCACGTAGGTGGCCGATGAAGTGTGTGCGCCAGGCGAGCTTGAGCGAGCTGGGGCCGGCGACGTGGATCACGGCGGCGCGCTCGGTGAGGTTGTCGGCGGTTTCGAAGGCCGAGTTGCCCTTTCCGATGATGAAGACCCGCTGGTCGGTGAAGTCGTCGGGATCGATGGAGACGTCCGCGTAGCGTTCGGTGGTCTCGATGCCGGGGATCGACGGAATCCGCGGGGCGCCGAAGCCGGTCGCGACGATGACCCGCTTCGCCTCGATCGTTTCGCCGTTCTCGCAGTGCACCCGGAAGCCTTTGTCCACGCGACGGACCCGGCAGTCGTACTGGACGTTGAGGCCCCGGGCGAAGTCGGCGAGGTAGCGCAGATAGTCGTCGGCATCCGGGAAGTAGCGATCGGTGTAGCGGGTGAAGCGCAGGTCTGGATCGTCGGACAGGAGCGAGTTCCAGTCGACGCGCAGGTCCTTGTCCGGGTCGTGCCAGCCGGTGTGGGGCTTGTTGATAGAGATCATCCGCCGGTGGCGCGGGTACGTGCGGAAGAACGTGCCGGGCGTATCTCCGTCCTCGAGGACGACGTAGTCCAGTCCGGCCTTTCCTAGCAAGTACGCCAGTTGGAGCCCGGCCGGGCCGGCACCGATAACTGCATAGTCCACGACATGTTCTACGGATGACCTAGGCGGTGGGATTGCGGCGAAATCCCTCCGGTCCCGGTCGTCGTACAACGGGCGTGACCACCTTTGTCGTCGTGGCCATGATCGCGGTGCTGGCCAGCCTGCCGTTCTGGCTGCCCAGCGTCGTCGTCGCCTTGCGCATGCGGGTGTTTGCCCGGGTCAACGGCTCCGAGGGGATCGCGATCCCCGGTGAGCTCGTGGACACGTCACGGTTTCTGGAGCTCTACTCGAACCCGGCGGCGAACGGGCGCAGTCGGGGGGCAGCATTGTCGGACCTGTTCTGGTATTGGCTGTCGCCCGGACCTGAGGTGCACCAGGAGCACCTCGAGCCGGGGCCCCGCTACGACCAGGTGGCCCATTGCACCAGGCGCATGCTCACCATGCCGAGCCGAGTCGCCGACCAGCTCGCCGGCGAGAGCCTCCGAGCCGCCCTCCCGCCGAAGACCGGCCTGGTGCGGCTGCGCGACCTGGTGATGCCAGTATGGGCCGAGTTCTACCATCGGGTCGTCTTCGACAAACCCGCCACCGACGAAGTTCGGGCCCTGATCGTCGGCAATGCCCGGGACGTGATCACGGCGCTTAAATGCTGCGGCCTTCGGCACATGGACCGCCGGCTTCGCCTCACCCGCCACCTCGAGGACGTACTCGACACCGTGCCGCACGAGCTGCCCGCGGTGTTGAACCGACGCGAGCAGGCGCTCTATCTGCAAGGCACGTTCTTCAACACCGCTGTCGTGCAGAGCAGCGAGGCGACGGCCCACCTCCTGATGACACTGGCGGCCGACGACGCGATGCAGCGGGCCGTCACCGACGTCACGGTGCTGGACCACGCTCTCGAGCAGACGCTGCGTCGCTACCCGCTGTTCGGCGTGGCCCATCGGATCACCAGCACGGACATCCCACTGTCCGCCGAGGTCGCGATCCCCGCCGGATCCGTCCTGTGCTTCAGCTATCCGGAGTTTCATCACGCCGGCGGCTACATCCCGTTCGGTGTCGCCGCCAACCGCCCATGTCCGGCCTGGCATCTGGCACCGGTGACCATCAAGGCGGTGGCCCACGACCTCGTTGGCCGCTACGCCTTCGCCACGACGGCCTCCCACTCGCGGCCCATGCCCAACCGCGGGCCGTGCCTCATGACACCGCGCGGCGCCCGCGTACCCCGTCGACACCTGCTCCTCGGCTACCTCTGGCTGCGTGACCGATGGGAGGACGTCGGGCGCAGCGTCGTACAGCTCGTCCTCGGCAGCTACATGGTGTGGCACGCCCGCCGGCTGCGGCTGTGCCAGACGTACTTCGAGAAGCGCACGTCGTGACTCTGCCGCTCCCTATTGTTAGGCCGCCGCGGAAGCACAGGTGCAGCGCATCTGCGCCCGTTCGGCAGGCAGCGGCCGGAAGTGCAGGATCATGGCGACCACCATCGGAGTGAACACCACGGCGTTATAGAACAGGTGCAACTCCACCCGGGGCGCCACGAGTTGAATGATGCTCGTGGGCTCCGACCGGCCGAGCAGGTAGCTGCCGGTGGTTGCCTGGATGAGCAGCAACAGATGTTCCAGGTGGTGCCAGATCTGCACGCCTAACGCGATGTTCCAGCACGTGCGGGCCCGGCCGACGAATCCCTTCCGGAGGATGAACAGCCCGACGAGCATGATCACGGCGTAGCCGTAGTGCATCCACTCGGAAGTCACCAACCAGGGGAAAGCCAGACCGAGCACACCGCGAGACTCCTTGATCTCCCAGCCCAGCCCCCAGATCTGAATCGCCTGAGCGACATGCTCGGCCCAGTGCGCCAGCACGATGGCCATGAACCCGATCAATGCCACCTTGTGCCATCGGGTGTTGAGCGCCTCCAAGACGCCCGTGCCGCCTACCCCAGCCCTCCCGTCGAGCAGCCCGCCGGTCATGCTGTTCCTCCTGTCCCCGAGACTCGCTTTATGGGCCCAAGGATCGTCTTGTCACTACTCGTACGGTCGAGGACCACGGACGGATTGCGCCCGAGCACGAGGCGAACCCTCCTGCAGCGCCATCGCCGCGAGGTGACAGCCACGATGCGCAGCCCGGGACCAACCCAGCTGATCGCGGAGCCGATAGAGGGCGGACTCCGTGGAATGACTTGTGGAATGAAGCGGTGTCTAAGGCCTTGGTTTGGGGCCGTCAGAGTGGCTGTGGGGAGGACCCGCTACGCCTGGAGTGGGCTGGGGTCATCAGGGAGGTGTGCTCTACGGATCTAATGGTCACCGGTTCCGCGACGTGAACTCAAAACCCCGAATCCACTGATTTGCGTTCGAACTTGCCGACTAATTCCCGTCGTGGACCCTGCTGCCTAACTGACCTGCACGGATCCCGTTCGCGGGCATGACGAGGCTTGGCGGCGGTTCCGGTCGTTTCCGATCGATAGGGACCACCAAAAGACCAGCAGCCGGTGTCGGCGACCCCTTCGTCCCGAACGCCATCCGTCGCGATCAGGGCGTGCTAACTCCTTCTTCTGATTGCCTGATTCACGCGGGGCGAGTGTCGATCGTTGCAGCTCGTCACGCCTCTCGATCTGGGGGCTGCCGACTTTTCGCCGACGATCGGTGTCGTGCTCAGTTGCGGACAACGACGAGTCGTCTGACCCCAGACGTCGACCCGATAAATGCACAGGATGTGTGAGTCTGTGGCGGGCCGACTTGGGGTGTCGACGGAACCATGGAGACAGTCAGTGGCTGCACCGTCGTCCGGCCGTCCGGTGATGCGGAACCCACCCGATTCGGCCCAACGGAGACTGAGGGAGCCTACTTCGCTCTCGTCGGGGTGTTCCCTCCTGGTGAACCCGCGCCGCCCCCTCAGGTTCGGACGACGGCTGGCGGCCTTGTGTTCGTGCCGAGGGGAGTCGCGCACACGGTCTGGAACTCCGGTAGCGACCCGGTGCGCGGGCTTATCGTCATCTCACCGGGCGACCGTGAGCATGTCGCCCTTCCAGTCGAGACCCGCTAAGAGTGCGATCATCGGCCAACCCTGCGGACAGGCGTCCTGAGATGAAGAGGAAAGCTGGTTTGACGTTCGCGAGCCTGTGTGCTCGTCGCCGTACCGTCGACTGCGGCGGCTGCCGGGCCTGATGAGAGCGCGAACTGCACGGCGCAGTTTGTCGTCTTCGACGTCATTCAAGCGGGTGCAGCACATGGGGCGAGCGAAGACCTGGTCATCATCGCGCAGCCCCCGAAGGACTTCGGATCGTTGAGCAACGTGGGCTTCTTCGCCCGCACAAACTGCGGCTGAACTCCCAAGGATGCCAGGAAGGCTCACAGGCTGGCCGAGGACCTGGCCGAGTCGCCGTAACGGGTCTCCCGCCCCCACGCTGGCCTCTTCCGTGTCAAGGCATCGGAGGCCGTGCAGAGAGGGTCCGTCCTCGCCTCGGGGGAGGGGTCGACTGCATCGGTGTGCGCTCATATGCGACCCCATAGGCCAGCAGTTGGGCTAGTGGCCGCGCCGGGGGTGGCCCCTCGCTTGCGAACGTGGCTGGCCTCAGCGAACAGTGTCCTGGGGTGCTGCGCCGAGCGGAGGTTGTCGCCTGTTCGCCCTTGTTAGGACGGGTCTCGACACGTGCCCGTCTCCCACGCTGCTAGCTGGGTTATGAGCCGACAGAGCGAGGTCCAAGCCGTACTTTGAGCCTGGTTGCAGGCGTTGCCGGTACTCGCTAAGGCTCAATCGACAGTTTCGACGTATGGCGGGGTTCCGCGCCGAACGGTACGGGCGTAGGCTGGCGCAGCGGTTCGCCGGGCTCGGGGCCACGATCGACGACCAGCCGATCGGCTCGACCCGATCCTGCCGGACCGGGTGTGGTGGCTCGACCCGCCGCTGAGGCAGCGATGACCAGGTATGTGGCGCGGGTTCGTCACGACGGCAGTATCCGCATCTACCGCACCGACCACCTCGAGTATGTCGCGGCCGCCACCCTGCCGCCCGGCGGAACCAGCCTGCGCGGGGCGCTGCGGCAGGCGGGATGGCGAGCCACCGGGCGGCGCGCACCGGGTGGCGGCTGGGGCTCGATCTACGTCGAACGACTCGCCTCCCCAGCCGGCCAGCGCGGCTACCCGAGTTGGGACGGCCAGCAGCACGCGCCGTCAGTCATCGAGCGATAGCGCCGATAAGGGCAGAGGGTGCGGGTCAACTGTCCGAGGGACTCGAACCCCTGACCCCTCCATGCCATGGTGGCTGATCGCCAGCGAGCGGTGGTCCGGGCGTTTGCGCTGAGCGGGGATTGCCGCATGTTCGGCCCTGTTAAGACGCGTCTCGACGCGTGCCTATCTCCCACTCGTCTCCCGCGACCGGCCGTCGCGGGAGCCCCCTGCATTGGGCCCGAAGCTCGAACGCCTGTTCGCGTAGCTCGGCTGCGGTCTCCAAAAGTTCTGCGGCGGTTCTTCGCGGCTGGGCTGCGGTCTCGACCTGCACCATGGCGGTCTGCCGGGCGCGGGCAGCCGCCTCCCACCGCCAGCGTTGACTCGCCACCAGCTCTGAGCCGTCACGATCGACGGAAGCCACGACATCTAGCCTAGAACCAACTGCTCTGCGCTGGGAGCCCCTGCACGGCCAGCGCCGCCCACCCGCCGCGAGCTGACCTGCGTGGGTCGTGACGGCTGGGGTCATCCAGTATCGGGATGTACTGCTGCCTTCTGGTGCTGATTTGATGCCGCCGTTAGACGGGGCCCCGGTCCGTAAAGGCGCGCCGGGTTAGGCCACGCCAATGGGTTGTACCTCTGGTCGTTCAAGAAGTTCGAGGCCGGTCACGATCTGCGGGTGGATGCGGATCACATAGCCCTGTTCGTACGCCTCCCACGGTCGAACGACCTCGGGGTAGCGTGCCAGCACGGCTGAGTCTTCGATCAGGTGAGCCACACCGGTCAGGGTCACACTCCAGCCGACATAGGTGCGTGGCTCGATCAGGTCGGCCGAGTACGAAACCACCTTGCCCACTGCCGCCTTCAACACCACATCCACGCCACGATGCCCACGCACGATGACCTCGCCGTGGTCGACGATGTGGTTCACCGGCCGGATGGTCGGGAGCGCATCGACGGTGAATGCGATTCTGCCCAGCACGACGCTCCCAAGGAGTTCCAAAGCCTCGGTGGGTGGTACCGCCCGATAGGGCATGCGACGACCTCTCCGTTGGGACGGCGACGGGAAGAGCCCCCGGTCCGTCCCACCTCCCATCACTGCACGGCGCAGCCACCAGCAGATAGGGGCGAAGGTCACCTCCGTACCTTGGCCCCGCTTCGCTGCCTCGCCCACACCTGGTGACCGTGCGCACCGTCGAAAGCGGTGCGACGGGTCAACGGCCCTTGCCTAGGCAGTTGATCGCCGCCAGTCCCCATCGTGTGGGTGGTCGGGCTGGCTCATGGTTCGGAGTTCGTCGGCTAGTGCGCCGGCTTCGTCGGCGTTGAGGATGACATTGCCGACTGGTGTGGTGCCGGTCGTGGTGGAGGAGTGGGCGAGGACGAGTTTGACGTTGCCGTCTGGTGTTCGCTCGACGGTGGTGATGCCGACGGGGAACAACCGGTGATCGTCGTGCAGCTTTAGGCCGTACCTCATGATTGCGGGCCCCTTGCTTACGGAGAGTCGACTTCGAGAACGGCAGGGGACTGGGCCGCGATGGGTCTGCCCGAGAGTGGACGCCGGTCACAATTTGCCCCGGCCCCCATAGCTGCCCATCGTAGCCCGGTAGCGAAGTGGGTCAAGGGTCGGACTTGTCCGATCACGTAGTGACGCGACGTAGGAGCGCCCTTGAAGCACGGAGCGGAGGGCGAAGACTGGTGGCTATGGGGGGCGGGGCTTTGCTACGGTCGCTCGCCTGGTGTCCGCGAGCTGGTGGGCTGGATGGCGCGCGAGCTGGTGGGCTGGATGGCGCTCGGTCGTCGTGAGTCCTGTTCGTGGGCGGGCGGCGCGAGCGAGGACGGCGGCCGGAGGTACCGCCCGCAGCGAGCAGGCCGCCCGCCTGGCGCGCCCGGAGGGCGCGCCCTTGACATCAGGAGAGCGGTGGGGGTCGCGGCGGATCCGGTTGGAGCTGCTGCGCAGGCCGGGCCGGTGGTTGCCTGACGGCGTGGTGGTGCCCTCGGAGCGCGGGATCGATCGGATCTTGAAGCGGTACGGGCTGCTGCGGGAGCGGCCGCGGAAGAAGCCTCGCAGTGCCTACGTGCGGTTCGAACGGCCGGAGCCGATGCAGTTGTGGGGCATCGACATCGTCGACGGGCTGCAGCTGGTTGACACCGCGACCGGCGAGCTGCGCGGGGTCAAGGTGGTGACCGGGATCGATGACGATTCCCGGTTTTGTGTGATGGCCAAGGTGGTGGACCGGGCGACCGGCCGCGCGGTCTGTGTGGCGTTCGCCGAGGCGTTGGTGCGGTTCGGGGCGCCGCAGGAAGTCATCACCGATAACGGGAAGCAGTTCACCGATCGGTTCGGGCGTCACGGGCTGCGCAATGGCGAGGTGCTGTTCGACCAGATCTGCCGCAAGAACGGGATCACCCACCGGCTCACCGCGCCGGCGTCCCCGAACCAGAACGGCAAGGTGGAGCGGTTCCACGGCACGCTGGGGCCGGACTTCATGACCGACGCGGAGCCGTTCGCCAGCCTCGACGCGGCACAGGCAGCGGTCGACGCGTGGGTCGAGCACTACAACACCGACCGGCCCCACCAGGCGCTGGACCCGAAGACACCGGTGACCCCGCACGAGCGGTTCACACCGGCCAGCGATGCCGAGCGCGAGCTGCTCAAACTGTGGCTGCCACCGACGACATTGGTCGAGACAACCCCGCCGGCGGCCGATCCCGCCAAGACCACGCCGACCCCACCGGTGCCGTGGGCGGGTCGGGCGATCGAGTTCGACCGGGTGGTCCCGCCGTCGGGGAACATGGCGGTCGCGGGCAAGCAGTTCTGGCTCGGTCCGGCACGCGCCGGCACCGTGGTGCGGTTTTGGGCCGACTACGACGTCATCCACCTCAGCATCGGATCTGCTCGGTCAAGAGCGTCCGGTCTCACCTGACCGATGCCGACCTGCGACGCCTAGTCGCCCAGGGCGCGGTCAACGCCGGCCCCCCACCGATCCCCGCTCCGGAGTCCGGGGAGGCCTTCGAGGTCGACCGGACCGTGGCCAACGCCGGCACCGTTTCCCTGGGCAACAAGGTGATTCTGGCCGCCTGGATCCTGGCCGGTCGTCGGGTCAGCATCCGGATCGAGCCCGAGCTGCTGCTGTTCTTCGACCCCGACACCCGTGAGCTGCTGCGCACCCGACCCAACCCGCTCGGACCCGACGCGATCCGCCGGATCCGCGGCCTGCGCAAGGCAGGGCCACCGCCACGCCCCTCGCTCGAGCCGATCCGGGTGCAGCGACGCACCGACGGCTCCGGGACACTGGCCGTGGTCGGGCAGCAGATCGCACTCGGCCGCGAGCACCGACTCCAGACCCTCGCGATCCTCGTGTCCGAGACCACACTGACCGTCCAGATGCCCGACGGCGGAACCAAGGTCGTGCGGCGCACCACAACCCAGCCCGCGCGTGTTATCAAGAACAGGCGGCCACGGATCGCATCAACTTCCTAGCCCAGATGTCGCACATCACCTGACGGAGATGTGTCGCACATCAGCCGACGGACGGCAGAACGCGACCGTTAAGGTTGCGGGAGCGGGGTTCTGAAGACGGTGTGGTCAGTGAGCCCATAACTTTCGTCTTGCGCTCGGCCGTTTCACGCTCAATCCGCTGCTTTGCACAGCGTTGAGCGGCATCTGCTTTGCAAGCAGGGGGTCGCCGGTTCGAGTCCGGTTCGCTCCACGAATCGGCGTCTGACCTGCGGAAACGTCACACCAAGCACGATGCCCTCTTGAGAGCCGACCCTGTCACTAATGACACGGAATGCGGTCACGGCTCGCACCAGACGACCATGCAGGTGGAGTTACAGACCGCGGGTTATCAAGCCGATGCACGCCGGCTTCGACGATTCGATGAAGAGCGAATCCGATAGTCCGCAACGCGAGGCTAAGGCCCGGGTGTGGGCGTCTATACGGCAGTGTGATGAGCCGGGGCGTCGTTCTCTTCAGGAGCAGGCGTCGCGGCCACGATGGACGAGCCGAGTTCGGTGCGTCCGTAGAGCACGGATCGACCGCTGCGGCGGGCGGTGAGGAGTCCGTTTGTGCGGAGCACTGAGAGGTGGGCGCTGACTGTGCCTGGGCTCTGATCCAATGCTCGGGCCAGCTGTGTGGTGGTCATGGGGAGGTCGACGTTTCGGAGAATTCGGGCCCGGGTTCGGCCGATCAACGTGCCCAGCGGGTCGCCGCTGGTGCTTGTTCCGCTGGCGAGTCCCTCCCACACCCGGCCTATTCCACGTGCCGCGTAGGTCAGCTCGAACCGGCCGGGGGTTTCGTGGCCGAGAATTAGGTTTGGCCAGACGAAGACCGAGGGCAACAGGGTGAGATCGCCTTCAGAGTAGTGGGCGTCGGGGTGGTGCTGCTTGTCGATCAGAAGAGAACCGTCGCTCAGTGTCAGCTCGGGATGAAGGTCCTGGAGCAGCCCAAACATGCCGCCTTCGAGTACCTGGCGGACCCGATAGGACACGTCGTCTTCGATGGCTGCACGGATGCGGGTCCAATAGGGCGCGATCGCAACCTGCCAGTAATCCCAGATCACATCGGCGAGGCGGCGACAGCCAGAGCCGGCGTCGCCGCACGCATCCGTTAGGCAGCGCGGCGGCGTACGATCCCGCCAGACCTGCCGAATATCGGAGTACACGTCGTCCCAAGGGATCGCCGCGAGAACCTCCAGCTGGTTTTCGATCGTGACCGCCGGATCGGTCGACCACGCGAACATGAACTCCGGCGCGAAGTCACCGGGCGGTGCCACCGCACCGAGCAGCTCCATGTCGACGGTTTGCAGACTGTCCGCGACCTCTCGGACCCATGGCCGCAACACATAGTCACCCGGCGGACCAGCGCCCAGCACCCGCAGGCTGCAGGCGACCTCGGCCAACGGCGAATATCCGAACCGGGTGTTACCCAGTGCATCGGCCGTGAGGCGAAACTCGATCACACCGGAAGGCTAAGCCTGTCTGCCGGTCCACTCAACGATTCGGACAGGAACGAATGTGCCTGGCAACGACCGATAGGTCGGCGACGGCGAATGACAGCTCCCAACCGTTGTAGTCGTCATGTGGGGCTCGCCGGCGGATCCGTACCTCCACCGGAGTGCAGTGCACCGCCTCCACATGGTCGCCACGCATCCGAATGTCGCAGGAGAACAAGGCTGTATAGACATAACGAGCCCCCAGCGGGATCCACGACTCGGATCAACTGGCCAGGGGCGAGTGCGGGATCCGGTCGAAGTTTTGCCTGACCACCGAGAGTGGCGGCCCGCACCGCCATGGCGAGGGAAGCATCATCGGCTCAGATGAGTTGGATTCCTAGCGTGTGACCTCGGTACGTTCACGCCAGTCGCTGGCTGAAATCACCGACCAATCCGGCTGACGCCAGTGGCGACGTCCGAACAGAGGACGTCAGGACGTCTATGGCAGAGAGACTTAGTTCCCCGTTTTAGCGCGGTCCGGACACCGACGGTTTTCTGTGGCTTTGCGAGCCCCGCACCTTCGTCCGAGGGCGGCCGAGGATTCGATCGTCCTTGAATAGTCACTGAAGAGTGCGCGTATCGGCAAGTCTGGTATGGCTGGCCGTCATCGAGCCAATGGGAGGGACGATGCTTACGATCGCGCGGCAGGATGCATTGTGCTCCGGTCTGGGGGTGTGTGGTGACTGAGCGGCTTGCTCGGGGGTGTGGTGACCGGCCTTGGCTGGTTTTGGGTGTGTGGCTGGCGGTGATCGTGGCCGGGTTCGGTGTGGTGGCGACGCTGCTGGAGTTTGAGGGAGATACGGAGATCACGAGGACGACGGAGTCGAAGCGGGCAGACCAGATCCTCGATGAGGGTTTTCCACGGGAGGCCACGAACGAGCAGGCGATCACCGAGGTGGTCGTCGTGCGGGCCGAGGACGGCGACGTGCAGGCGGGTGCGACGCGTACCCGGGTTGATGCCTTAGCGGGTGGGTTGCGTGCGGCGGGTGCGACCCGGGTCGTCACCTACGGCGAGGACCGGAGTCTGGTGTCACAAGATGGGGACGCGACTGCCCTGTTGGTGGCGCTCGGCAGCGATGGGGAGGATGACGTCGACGCTGTGGTCGCGGCGGTGCAGCGCCTCGACGACGAGCCGGGCTTTCGGGCGGCGGTGACGGGCGAGTGGATGGCGGACACCGACGAGGACACCGCGTCGCTGGAGGATCTGAAGAAGGGCGAGTTGTTCTTCGGTGCCCCAGTGGCGCTGGTCATCTTGCTGCTCGTCTTCGGGACGGTTGTGGCGGGTCTGGTTCCGCTGATGCTGGCGATCACATCGATCGTGGTGGCGCTGGCGCTGGTGGCAGTCCTGGCGCAGGTCTACGACATGTCGGTGTTCACGCAAAACATGCTGATCGGGATGGGCTTGGCGCTCGGGATCGACTACTCGCTGTTCACGTTGTCTCGGTATCGGGAGGAACGGTCGCGGGGGAGGGAAAAGCCGGACGCGATCGCTACCGCGGGCGCGACCGCCGGCCGGGCTGTCCTGTTCAGCGGGATCGCGTTCGTGCTGGCGATGTGCGGGCTGCTGCTGGTGCCGAGCACGATCTTCCGCAGTCTGGCCGCTGGCGCGATCCTGGTGGGGGTGGTCGCAGTGATCGCGGCGCTGACGCTCTTGCCCGCGGTTCTCACGTTGCTGGGGGACCGGGTGAACGCGCTTCGCATCCCCCTGTTTGGGCGGGCGGCCGAGCGGGCGGGCCGGGAGGGCCGCTTTTGGGGTGCCGTGCTCGCTCGGGTGATGCGGCGTCCGGTCGTGTGCCTGGTGGTCGCCGCCGGCCTGCTGCTCGCGCTGGCGGCCCCGGTACTGGTACTCGACACGGGCACTTCGGGGGCCGCGACGTTGCCGGACCGGTTCGAGTCCAAGCAGGGCTACCTCTTGCTCCGCGAGGAGTTTCCGAAGGAGTCGATCGAGCCCGTCGACGTCGCGGTCGCCGGCGACGTCGACGGGCCGGCCGTGCAAGACGCTCTCAACCGGCTCGGGCGAGAGCTCGCGGATCGCCCGATCTTCGGAGAGCCGACCGTGGAGACCAACCCGGCCGGCACGGTCGCCGACGTCACGGTGCCGATCGCGGGGAATCCCGACGGAGAGGCGGCTATCGACGCCGTCCGCGAGCTGCGCAGCGACGCCGTACCCGACGCGTTTGCCGGGGTGGAGGCCGAGGTGTATGTGGGTGGCGACACGGCCGAGGAGCTCGATTACCACGAGACCGTGGACTACTGGTTGCCGCTCGTACTCCTGTTCGTGCTCGGACTCAGCTTCGTTCTGCTCACGCTCGCGTTCCGCTCGATCGTGGTCCCCGCGACCGCGATCGGCATGAACCTTCTGTCGGTCGGGGCCGCCTACGGGCTGCTCGTCATCGTCTTCCAGGAGGGGATCGGCAACCAGCTCTTGGGACTGAGCGAGGCCGAGACGATCGACGCCTGGGTGCCGCTGTTCTTGTTCGCCGTCCTGTTCGGCCTCTCGATGAACTACCAGGTCTTCTTACTCAGCCGGATCCGCGAGCGCTACGCCCAGACCGGCGACACCGATACGGCGATCTCGTTCGGCATCGGCTCGACCGCCCGCCTGATCACCGGTGCCGCGCTCATCATCATCGCGGTCTTCTGGGGCTTCGCGATGGGCGACACCATCCCCTTGCAACAGATGGGCTTCGGCATCGCTGTAGCGCTGCTGATCGACGCCACGATCGTGCGCTCGGTCCTGGTCCCGGCCACGATGACGCTGCTGGGCAAGCGCAACTGGTACCTGCCGTCATGGCTGACCTGGCTCCCCGACGTCCACGTCGAAGGCACCAAAACACCACCAACACCGGCCGCGTCCGGACCGGTGCCAGGCTGACCCCGCCCTCGACCTACGCGTAGGAGGACCGCAATAGTCGAAGCACCGGACCAGTTCGTCTGCTTGCTGCGACTCGGTTCTCCTCGTGATCTCGGGATCGACCTCGTACGCCAACAGCGTCGGCACCCACCACGAACGCCGAGACGATCACGACCAGCCAGACGCCAACAACCAGCCAAGGCCGGCAACTACACGCTCGAGCCAGCCTGCCATTTAGCCGCTGACCGCATTCGGACCACAGACTGCCCCCTCATGCTGTTCCGAGCTCAGGTCGGCTCAACGGTACGGTTCGTACCCTCGCTATCCGCGCCGCTTCCACCACCCTCGAGCGCCCAATGTGTGGTGTTCGCGCCATGCACCGTCAGGTCCTGGTGCCTGGCAGCATTGCTATCGGCCGACTGGGACCGGACGTCTTAGGCCAAGGCATCAGTAGGTCTGGACGACACGCGGTCAACCACCGGGCCTGGGGCTGAACCAGGGCGCTCAGCGCGGCGTCGAGCCGGACCCGCCGTCGCTTCGGACACGGCAGGGTACCCATAGCCGGCGATGTCGGGCGGGCGATCGCCGGCGAACTCTCGTGTCCGACGCCGCGATGGATTGGGCGTACGCCGAATCGTCGACACGCAGGCAACGGTCCGGGAGCGTGTTTTCGGCAGGCGGGTTCGCGAGTCCCGTGCGAACGCGGGTGCAGAACGCCGCTGGCTCGGGCGGGCGGCCGCTACATCGATACGTAAAGCGTCGAGACGCCCGCTGGCCTCTGCCTAAATGCCTCCCTGTGGCCGCTTCAAATCCAGTTAACACGGAAGGATCACCATGAACATCAATCAGGCCAGCGTGGCCGCCCTTGGTGGGGGCCTAGTCCTCGCCCTGACGGTTGGCGCTGGTGGGGCCTCCGCTCCGGCGGTCGTTCGCGACAGCGCCGGCCAGGCGTCTCAGATTGAGTACGAGATCACCGTGCTGGAGCCGGCCGATGGTGGTACGGGAAGCGGTGCAAGCAGCATCTCGGACAATGGGTGGGTTACCGGTGTCACCGACGTGACGAGCGACGGCGTGGTTCATGCGACGTTGTGGCGCGACGGTGAGGCGACTGACTTAGACACGCTTGGCGGGCCGAACAGTGCGGTGCTGTGGCCAAACAAGAACACCGGTGGGCTCGTGGTCGGCGTGTCCGAGATCGACAAGATTGACCCCCGTGGCGAGCAGTGGAGCTGCTCCGCGTTCTTCCCGTCGGCCACCGGACACGTGTGCCGCGGGTTCGTGTGGGAGAACGACGAAATGCGGGCGCTCCCGACGTTCGGCGGTACGCACGGATTCGCTGCGGGCGTTAACGATCGAGGCCTAGTGGTCGGTTGGGCCGAGACGCGTCAGGAGGACCCGTCGTGTTCTGGTCGCGGGCAGGAACTCCAGTTCGTTGCCGCGACCTGGGATACCCAGAATGGCGACCAGATCCGGATGCTCAAACCGTTGCCTGGTAAGGACTCGGCCAGCGCGGCCACGGCGATCAACGATGCGGGACAGATCGTGGGAATCTCGGGAAGCTGCGACCAGGCGGTCGGTCGGTTCACCGCGCGGGCGGCCGTGCTGTGGAGTCCCGGCCGGAGCCGAGCGATCGACCTCGGTGACCTTGGCGCCGAGGCGTGGAACACGCCGATGGCGATCAACAACCATGGTGTGGTCGTGGGATTCGCCAACACGGCCGGTGTCAACGATGGAGCGTTCGATGCCCTACCGTTCCGCTGGACCGCGCGGTCTGGGATGGATGATCTGGACACACTCGGGGACGACCCGAACGGCCAGGCGCTCGGCATCAATGACGACGGGGTGGTCGTCGGGTTCTCGAGGGCCGTGACCGGTCAGCGCGAGCACCGCGACCACGCCGTCGTTTGGCGAGACGGCGAGATCGTCGACCTCAACGAGCTGACGGACTTTGACGGACATCTCGCGTCCGCGAATGACATTGACAACGCAGGCGTGATCACTGGCCAGGCCGTAACCTCCGACGGTCGATTCGTCGCCTACGTCGCGACCCCGCTGGCCGGATGACGATGGGCTTGCCGGAACGCCTGCCGCCACGTCCGTACCGGGCTGAGCACCCGCGCGTTCCGGATTTCGAAGTCGCGCGATGAATCACGCGCTGGAATCCAGTTGTACGAACCAGAGGCGAGAGGCGACCCACGTGAAAGGAGTACCGCTATGACGCGTGACAATCATGAGGCGGCCGAGTTCGGTGCGCCGCCCCCGAGCCCGGAGCTGAAGCGCCTGCAGCCGCTGGTGGGCACATGGGAGTCGGAGGACCACACGCTCAACAGTGTTCTCGGCCCGGGGGTGCCCGTCCGGAGCCGGGAGACCTTCTCCTGGCTCGACGGCGGCTACTTCCTGGTGCAGGAGTACGACGTGGTCTTCGGGGATGAACCTGCCCAGAAGGGCGTCAACTATTGGATGTACGACGCCGAGCAGAAGAGGTTCCGCATCATCTTCTTCAGTAATAACGGCCCCTACAGCGATGCGGGCAATCGGTACTCGGGCGAGGTGGCCGACGACAACCTCACCATGGTGGGCCCAGCTCGCTTCCAGTACGTGCTGCACGACGGGATGATCAAGACAAGTCCCGACGGCACGATCACTATCGAATGGTGGCTACGCGATCAAGCCGGCGCCTGGCAGCCATGGATGACCAATACATTCACCAAGGAGAGCAGCTAGCCAGCCGGCGAGCCTCCGCTCGTGGGCGGCGCGGTGATCGAGGCAGCGAGCTGGCAGCGGATCTGCTGGATCAACCTCTGTTTGGGTTCCTCGTCGACCGGGTTGGGTGCAAGGAGTTCAGCCGGGGGTACGTCCGTCATCGTGTGTTGGAATGCCTGATCGCGGTGGCCGCCGCCTCGGACCCGGCGGCGGTGAAACCGTGCCGCGGGTTCGTCGCGGTCCGGGTGTCCGGAGGTGGGGTGTACGCCGCGCACCTGATCCCGGACGCGGTACCGACCCGCGGCATCGGCGCCCGGGTCGTCGGTGTCCCGCGGCTGGATGGCCGGGCCGGCGCGGACATCGTCGTCGACACC
>DASQKI010000117.1:0-4424 GCA_035630615.1 Nocardioidaceae bacterium | reverse complement strand
TCGATGCCGGTCAGGCTGCCATCGTCGACGCCGTCGGTAATGAAGCGAACGAACGGCGCGAGCAGGTTGACCTCGACTCCGTCGTCGATCACCTCGGCATCGTGCAGATACATCTCGGAGTGGGCCAACAACGCGAGATGGCGGTCGGCCAGCTCGCAAAGCGCCGCGATGCCAGCCTCGAGTCGGTCGGCGCCGCTGCCCGACATGGCGAGCACCGGCCACAGCAGATCGCGGTAGTCCGTCGCGAGTTGACGACGCAGCTCCCGCTCTACCGAGGCCCGCGTGATGCCGTGCCGCCAGACGGTCGCCCGCGAGACGCCGGCCCGCTCGGCGATCCGCTCTAAATTGAGTGCGTCCCAGCCCTCCTCCTCGAGCAGCGAAACCGCGACCTCGAACAGCCGGCGATTCATCCGTTCTCCCTCGCTTGTTGAAACCGTTTGTTTCATGATCCGATGACGACTGTTTCAAGGCTCGACTACGGGAGGCGACATGGCAACCACGACCGAGCCGTGCTGGTTTTGCCGAGGTAGTCGGGCGACGAGGAGCCACCGAGCGGTTGGGTATACGAGGACGCGCACTGGGTCGCCGGACATGCGCCGCACTCGTACGGCCCGCGCGGTCTCGTCATCGTCGAGTCGCGGCGGCACTTCCTCGACACGGCGGACATGACGCCAGAGGAGGCGGCGACGTTCGGGCCCGTACTCGGCCGCGTGACCGGGGCCGTCCATCGGGTCATCGGTGCCGAACGGGTTTACACATGGGCGTCGATGAAGGCGCATCCGCATTTGCACGTGTGGTTGGTGCCGTGGCGCACGGGGGAGGCCACCGGCATCGAGCGGGTAGCCGAGCTCGGGAGCGTCGCTTGCACCCACGACGAGGCGGAGCAGACCGCCAAGGAGCTCCGCGAGGCCATGTCGTGAGGCGATCAGTTGTGCGCACTACCTGTCGATGCAGCACGGCCCGACCCGACGACAGGTGCGCAAAACCACACTGCCGGTAGCGTGCCGGTCGATGGCTCAACTGGCCCGAAGGCTGACGACGTCCGACGCCGTGACGGTCGGCCTGGGAGCGATGCTGGGGGCCGGGGTCTTCTCCGCCTTCGGGCCAGCCGCCGAAGCCGCCGGGACCGGCCTCCTCGTCGGCCTCGCGATCGCGGCCGGCGTCGCCTACTGCAACGCGGTCGCATCGGCCCAGTTGGCCGCGGTCTATCCCGTGTCGGGTGGCACCTACGTCTACGGCCGCGAGCGGCTCGGGCCGACCTGGGGCTTCCTCGCCGGCTGGGGTTTTGTCATCGGCAAGACGGCCTCGTGTGCCGCAATGGCGCTGACGCTCGGCGCGTACGCAGTCTCCGGCCACGAATGGGTGCAGCGGCTGATCGGCGTGGCGGCCGTCGTGGTCCTGACGGCGGCCAACTATCGCGGCGTCGCCAAGACGGCCCTGCTGACCAAAGTCTTGGTCGCCGCGACGCTGGCGGTCCTCGGCCTCGTCGTGGTGTTGGCGCTGACCGGCGGTATGGCGTCGTCGACCAACCTCGAGGGATCGTGGGGCGACCCGTACGACGTCTTGCAGGCCGCCGGGCTGTTGTTCTTCGCGTTCGCGGGGTACGCCCGGATCGCGACCCTCGGTGAGGAGGTCCGCGACCCGGAGCGATCGATCCCGCGGGCGATTGTGGTGGCGCTGTCGATCGTCGTGGCGGTCTATTTGGCGATCGGCGTCAGCGTGCTGCTCGCGGTGGGCGCCGACGCGATCGCTGGGGCACCGGATCCGCTGGCGATCGCGGTCGATGCCGCCGGAGCCGGCTGGGCGGAGCCGGTCGTGCGGGTCGGGGCCGCGATTGCGAGCCTGGGCGCCCTGCTCGTCCTGATCGCCGGCGTCGGCCGGACCAGTTTGGCGATGGCCCGCGAGGGCGACCTGCCGCGGGTGCTCGATGCCGTGCATCCACGGTTTCGGGTCCCGCATCACGCGGAGGTCGCCGTGGCGGCCGTCGTGGCGGTGTTGGTGCTGACGGTCGACCTGCGGGGCGTCATCGGCTTCTCGTCGTTCGGCGTGTTGACCTATTACGCGGTGGCGAACGCCTCGGCCTGGACGCAGCCGGTCGAGCAGCGGCGCTGGCCGCGGGCGTTCAACGTCGTCGGCCTCGTCGGATGCGTCGTGCTGGCGTTCACGCTGCCGGTCGATGCCGTGGTCGCCGGTCTCGCGATGTTTGCGATCGGCCTCGGTGGGCGCTGGCTCCTACGCCGGACTGCTTGAATGGCGCGGTGACGACGCGTACCAACATCCTGATCACCGGGGCCAGCTCGGGACTCGGCGAGGGCATGGCTCGACTGTTCGCCGAACGCGGCCGCAACCTGGCGCTGACCGCCCGACGGGCCGATCGGCTCGAGGCGTTGGCCGACGAGCTACGGGCGAAGCACCCCGACATCACCATCGTGACGAAGGAGCTCGACGTCAACGACCACGACCGGGTCGGCGACGTCTTCCGCGATTGCGACGTCGCGCTGGGCGGGCTCGATCGGATCATCGTCAACGCCGGCCTCGGCAAGGGAGCGCTGGTCGGTAGCGGTCGGTTCGACGTCAATCGCGACACGGTGACGACCAACTTCGTCGGCGCCCTGGCGCAGTGCGAAGCGGCGATGGAGTTGTTCTACGCCGCCGACGCCGGACATCTCGTCTTGATGTCGTCGATCCAGGCCGTACGCGGGATGCCGCGAGGGATGACCGCGTACGCCGCGTCGAAGGCCGGTGTGGCGGCGCTCGCCGAGGGGATCCGGGCCGACTGCCTCGACAAGCCGATCAAAGTCACCACGCTGATGCCGGGCTACATCGAGTCGGAGATGACGGCCCGGCTCAAGCAGAAGCCGCGACTGATGGTCGACACGACGACCGGCTGCCGAGCGCTGGTGGCGGCGATCGAGCGCGAAGTCGACACGACGATCGTGCCGGCGTGGCCGTGGAAGCCGATCGGCTTCGCCCTGCGGCGGCTGCCGTTGCGTGCCGTCCGGCGCATGGTGTGACGGCGCGTCGTCCGGCGCCTAGTGTGATGGGGGCGGCCGAGCGTACTGGCGCCCGAGACCCGCAAGTATTGGCGTGAGGATCGCCTCGATGCAGGCCGACAGCTCGATTCTCACGCCAATACTCGGCTTCGAGTACGGAGGGTGGGCATGACGACACGGGCCACGGCGCTCGCCGCGGCGTCCGCGATCGCACTCGCGGCGCTGACCGCGTGCAGTGGGGACGACGGCACCGACGGCGAGGCCGCGGCCGCGCCGATCGAGGCGCTGGCGCAGGCCTGGTCGGCCGGCGACCCGACAGCGTTCGGCGACGCCACCGACGCCCCCGGACCGGCCGGCGACGCGTACTCCACGATGGCCGACGAGCTGCTGCTGACCGGGTCCGAGGTCACTCCGTCCGGCGAGCCCGACTGCACCGACGACGGCTGCACCCAGACGCTGTCGGTCGCCGCGACCCTCGACGGGCTCGGCGAGTGGACCTACGACACCGAGGTCACGACCGTCGACGCCGACGGTGAGTGGCTCGTGCGGTGGGAGCCGGCGGTGTTGCATCCGGAGCTGACGGAGAAGACCGCCTTCGAGCGCAACCGCACCGTGCCGAAGCGAGCCCCGATCCTCGACCGACACGGCCGCCAGCTCACGTCCTACAAGGCCGTCTACCGCATCGGCGTCGTGCCGGGGAAGGCCAAGCCGAGAAGCTATCCGGCGCTCGCCGACCTGCTCGATGTCGACGGCGCCGACCTGCAGGCAAGGGCGGACGCGTCGGAGCCGGACTGGTTCGTCGACGTGATCACGCTGCGCGAGAGCGACTACCGACCGGTCCGGGATCGGCTGCTGCAGATCCCCGGCGTCTCGGTCGACCCGGGGCGACTCCCGCTGGCGCCGACGTCCGAGTGGGGCCGGGCCGTGCTCGGGTCGGTCGCGCCGGCGACGGCCGAGACGCTGAAGGACGCCGGTCCGCTGGCGACGGCGACCGACGTCGTCGGATCGAGCGGGTTGCAGGCGACGTACGAGGAGGAGCTGGCCGGGTCGCCGGGCGGCGGCGTGAGCCTGGTCGACGCGGAGTCTGGCCGGCAGCAGACGCAGTTGTGGCAGGTGCGCCCGCAGTACGGCACGCCGGTGCGCACGACGCTCGACTATCGCTTCCAGGACGCGGCCGAGCGGGCTCTCGCCGGGCAGCCGAAGACGACCGTGCTGGTGGCGGTCGACGCGCGTACGGGCGAGATCCTGGCCGACGCCAACGGGCCCGAGACGACGTCGTACAACACCGGCTTCGTCGGCCGATATCCGCCGGGGTCGACGTTCAAGACCGTCTCGGTCGGGGCGCTGATCGCCGCCGGCCAGGACATCAACGAGCCCGCCGATTGTCCGAGCACCACGGTCGTCGACGGCAAGCGGTTCAAGAACTACGAG
>DASQKI010000116.1:0-37823 GCA_035630615.1 Nocardioidaceae bacterium | reverse complement strand
TGACCGCCACGGCCCCCCTCGCGACCGGCGCGGTCGGCTCCGACGTCCGTCGGATCGAAGGGCTCGACAAGGTCAGCGGCCGGGCTCGCTATGCGGCGGAGTTTCCGCTTGCCGAGCTGGCCTACGGCGCGGTCGTGCAGTCGACCATCGTGCGTGGGTCGATCGCTGACATCGACATCGACGCTGTCCTCGCGATGCCTGGGGTAGTCGGCGTACTCACTCACGACAACGCGCCGCGACTCCACGAGGTCGACGACGCCACTCTGCTCGTGCTGCAAGACGATCGGGTGCACTATCGCGGTCAGGTCGTCGCGCTGGTCGTCGCCGACTCCATCGAGGCCGCCCGAGCCGCCGCGGACGCGCTGGACGTGACGTACGAGGCCGAGCCGCATGACGTCGCGTTCGCCCCCGAAGTCGAGCCGGACCCAGGCGAGGTCGACGAGGCGCTCGCGGCGGCGCCAGTCACGATCGACGCGACGTACACCACGCCGGCTGAGCACAACAACCCGATGGAGCCGCACGCGACGACCGCACAGTGGAGCGACGACCGGCTCACCGTCTACGACTCCAACCAGGGCGCGACACCGGTCAAGCGCACGCTCGCAGCGTTGTTCGGCGTCGAGCCCAACACGGTGCGGGTGCTGGCGGAGCATGTGGGCGGTGGCTTCGGGGCGAAGGGGACGCCCCGGCCCAACGTCGTGCTCGCCGCGATGGCGGCCCGCGCGTTCGACCGGCCGGTCCGGCTGGTGTTCACGCGGCAGCAGCAGTTCGCCCTCGTGGGCTATCGGACGCCGACCGCGCAGCGAGTCCGGCTCGGGGCCGACGACTCCGGTCGGCTGCTGGCGCTCGACCACGTCGCTCACACACAGACGTCGACGCTCATGGATTACGACGAAATGGCGACGGCCTACTCGCGCGTCATGTACGCGGCGCCGACGCTGCGTACCGAAGACGAGGTCACGACGCTCGACGTACCGACGCCGCGATGGATGCGCGCCCCTGGCGAGGCGCCGGGGTCGTTCGCGCTCGAGTCGGCGATGGACGAGCTCGCCGAGGCCTGCGGCGTCGATCCGATCGAGCTGCGCGTGCGCAACGACGCGGAGGTCCGGCCCGGCGACGGCGCGGCGTTCAGCAGCCGCAGCCTCGTCGAGTGCCTTCGCGAAGGCGCCGAGCGATTCGGCTGGGTGGGTCGCGATCCGCGTCCGGGAGCGGTGCGCGACGGACGGTGGCTGATCGGCACCGGGACGGCGTCGGCGATGTATGGGGCCAACGCCTCGCCCACGACCGCGTCGGTGACGGTCGGGCTGGACGGGCGCTTCACGGTCCGGATCGCGGCGGCCGACATCGGCACCGGGGCGCGGACCGCGTTGACGCAGGTGGCCGCCGACGCGCTCGGCGTGCCGATGGACCGGGTCGAGGTGCGCATCGGCGACAGTGACTCCGGCCCGGCGATGATCGCTGGAGGATCGATGGGGATGGCGTCGTGGTCGTGGGCGATCGTCAACGTGTGCCGGCAGCTGGGTCCGTCGCCGATGCCGGGGGAGTCGGCCACGGCTAGCACCCGCGACATCATCCGGGCGCGCCGTGAGGGTCCGACGGTGGCGCGGCATTCCTTTGGCGCCCAGTTCGCCGAGGTCGGTGTCGACCTCGACACGGGGGAGGTGCGCGTACGCCAGTTGCTCGGCGTCTTCGGCATCGGGCGCGTGGTCAACCCTCGTACGGTCCGGTCGCAGCTGATCGGCGGCATGACGATGGGGTTGTCGATGGCGCTGCTCGAGGAGGCGTACATGGACCCCCGGTTCGGCGACTATGCCAATCACGACCTGGCCGGCTATCACATCGCGACGCATGCCGACGTGCCGGCGATCGAGGTGTCGTGGGTCGACGAGCGCGACGACGACCTCGGCCCGCTCGGCGCCAAGGGGGTCGGCGAGATCGGCATCGTCGGCACCGCTGCCGCGATCGCAAACGCGGTCTGGCACGCCACCGGCATCCGGCAGCGCCACCTCCCGATCCGGCCCGACCGCGTACTGCAGGGGTGAACCCCAACACTGGGAGGACCCATCTTGCGCGACACACCCGGCGTGGCGCGCCGTATGGGTCCTCCCAGTGGGGCGGGCGTCAGCGCTCCAGGGTGCGCTCCCAGAAGATCTCGTCGCGCCACGCGCCCTGCATGTAGATGTGGTCGTGGGCGATCCCCCAGGACCGAAACCCGTTCTTGCCGAGCGCGACCTGCGACGGCAGGTTGTCCACCTGCGTGTGCGCCTCGGCGCGATGCAGTCCGAGATCGTCGGCCATCACACGCAGCACCAGCCCGACGGCCCGGCTCGCGTGCCCTTTGCCGTGATGGGTCGTCGCGATCCAGTAGCCGAGGAATCCCTTGCGAAACGGTCCTCGAATGATCGTGCTCACGGTCATCTGGCCGATCACCTCGCCATCCGCGAGCACGGCGCCTGGCCAACGGCTGCCGTCGCTGTGGTCGGTGAGCAGCTGGTCGATCCGCCGGCGCTGACCCTCGAGGGTGAAGAAGTCGTCTGGCTGAGCCGGCTCCCACTGCACGAACGCCTCGGCGTCACGTACGCGATGAACAGTGAGGGCGTCGGCGTCGTCGGGGTCGATCAGGCGGATCTCGGTGGTCGGTGGGGTCATGACGGACGATCGTACGCAGCGATCCGAGCGACGCCGACGCATCGCTCGTTCGCACGCCGATCAAGACGGAGGTGTAGACTTCAGTATCGAAAACGTTGGCCGATAGCCAACGAATCTCGTACTAAAGGAGTCATGCCGATGCCCACGCTGGCTGATCGCGGCACCACCGCTGGCCTGCCGTCGCGACTCGCGCGTCGAACCATCGCCGTGGTGCGGCCGGCCGACGCGGCCGACATCTATGCCCAGCCGCGACCGGAGTTTCAGAGGCTGGTACGACGTGGCCTGCTGCATCGGCTGGCCAACGGCTACTACGCCATCGTGCCGCGCGATCGGATCGGCGACGACTGGCGGCCGACCCTCGAGGCCGCCGCCGTTGGCATCGGCGCTGCCGCCGCCGGGCCGGAGCGAGCGGTGCTCATGGGGCTCAGCGCGGCCCGGATGCACGGCGCGATCCCGCGGGCCGTCGGAGTCGCCGTTGTCGCCGTGCCGCGACAGCGGGGAGCGGTCGAGCTGGCCGATCGCGACGCACGGGTGATCTTCGTACGCCGCGACACCGACGCGATCGACGCCGAGCGGCTGCCGACCGATCTCGGTCCAGCGCTCGTCACCGGCGTGGAGCAGACCGTGCTCGACCTCGCTCATCGGCCCGAGCTTGGCGGCCTGCCGGACGAGGTCCATCCGGCGATTCGCGCCCTGCTGCCGCGTTGCGACGGCGAGCGACTGGATGAGCTTGCAGGCGCGCAACGGTTGCGAGCCGCGCTGCGTCGAGCTCGCGACGGGATCGCCTGAGCATGCTCGACCCCGCAGAGGCGGCGCAGGTCCGAGAGCGGTTCGGCGTCGACGATCTCCAGGTGCGGCGCGACCACCTGCTGTCGCACCTGTTGGCGGCGCTATCGCGGCATGCCGCAGAACGCGTGATCTTCTTCGGCGGCACAGCCTTGGGTCGCACCCACCTCACCGATGTCAGGCTGAGCGAAGACCTCGACCTGATCGCGATCTCGCGTCGGTCCGACGTCGCTGAGCTGCTGGAGCGCCGCCTCGCCGCCGCCGTCCGCCGCGAATACGGCCAGCTGCGGTGGGAGCCGCCGCTGACCCAGGTACGCGGCGCCGAGCCGGCCGTCCTGGTGTCGCCCGACGGGCTCACCGTACGGATCCAGCTTCTCAGCGGGACGGGCTACGAGCCGTGGCCAACCGAGTTGCGCGATCTCGAGCACCGCTATGCCGACGCGCCTCCGGCCCGGCTGCGAGTGCCGACCCTGCCGGCCTTCGTCGCGTGGAAGACCGTCGCGTGGGCGGATCGACAGCTGCCCCGCGACCTCTACGACCTGTGGGCGCTGGCCGAGCGCGGTGCGATCGACGCGGTGGCGCGAGACCTCTACGTCAAGCACGGCCCGACCGGGTCGCCGCCGGCCGGCTGGCTGTTCGACGACGCGCCCAGCGAGTCCGACTGGCGGCTCCAGCTCGGCGGCCAGACCCGGCTGGCGATCGGTCCGGCCGAGGCGGCGTCGTGCGTACGTGCTGCCTGGCGGACGGTCGCGAGTTCGACGTAGCGTCAGGCGGCCTTGTCCAGCTCGTCGGGGCCGGTTTCCATCAGCGCCACCGCCTCGCGGACCGTCTGCCGCGTCAGCGTGAGCAGCTGCTCGGCGAGGTCGAACACCGCGTCGACGGCTTGGGTCGGACGGATCGCCGCATTCGGCAGCACGGCCGTCACGGTCTTGACGTAGCCCTTCATGAGTTCGGCCACGGCGTCTTCGGGGTGGGCCGGGCGGCGGTGTTCTTGGCGTCAGCCATCGATCGCTCCTTCGTCGTGGGGCTCACCTACGCGATGAGCGTCGCGATCCCGGACGACTGGGTCGTAACGGGCCGGCACCGCGACAGTGAATGTCCCGCGAAGGCCGAGCGGGCTGCGTCAGAGAATGCCGGCGGCACGGGCTGGTTCGGCGTAGGCGAGTGCGAGCGAGTCGACCGTCTCGTGGGCGTTGAGCCCGCTCGGGTTGGGTACGGCCCACAGCTCGGTGTCGGCGAGCGAGTCGGGTTGGCGACCGAGCGTGGCCTTCGGGCGGGCGAAGGCGACGCGGTACGCCGTCACGCCCGCGACGGCGATGACGCGCGGCCGTACTCGCGCCACCAGCGCCTCGAGTCGCGTCGCTCCGGCCCGGATGTCGGCGTTGGACAGCTCGGACGCGCGCGCGGTCGCATGCTCGACGAGGTTGGTGATCCCGATGCCCCGGGCCAGGAGATAGGCACGATCGTCGTCGGTCATCCCGGCCGACGGGTCGATGCGACGGTCGATAATCCCGGCCCGGAGCAGCGCCGGATAGAACCGGTTGACCGGGTGCGCGAAATGCGTTTGGGTCGCGGCCGTCCAGAGTCCCGGGTTGATGCCGACGAAGAGCAGCCGCGGGTCGGGGCCGAGCAGGTCCGGGACGGCGGCGCCGCGAAAGGACTCGAGCTCGGCGCGGGTGAATCGGGCCACGGATCCACAGCCTCTCACGTCCGCCCGTTATCCACAGATCCGAACAGACGGATGTCGCACCGCTTGGCCGCTCGCCAGGCTGATGGGCATGCCGAAATCTCGCACCAACCGCCGTGTCCGTCGTCCCCACGACCACCTTCGGGTCAAGGCCAAAGCCGAGGGTCGGGTCCGGCCGCCCGATGTCGACCCGCGCGTGTGGCGCGCCGTTCGCGCCGAGGCGCACGGTGACGCCGCGACCGCACTCGAGCTGCTGTCCGATGGCGATGTCGACGATGATCACCTGCATCGCCAAGACCTGGGCACGCTCGTTCGAGTCGGCGACCATGCGCCGCGATGGCTGATCGCTCGCTGGCTGACGAGGCAGGCGCTGCGGTGGCTGCGGCTGACTGGCGACGAACGATACGAGCGCTCCCTCTATCTGAGTCTGCAAGGGACGTATTGGTGTCGGGCTGACCTCGCCGTGGCAGATCTGCCGCCCGCGTACGCTCAGGCCCTCGCCGACGACTGGGTCACCCGCGAGGTCGCGCTCTATGGCTACCGGGCACTCGACGACTTCCTCGACCAGGTCGCCGACAAGCAGCTGGTCGACCGCGGCGGCAGCGTGCGCTCTTGGACACGGATGCCCCTCCAGGCCCATCTGCTGGGTCCCACCGACGGCGACTGCCTAACGGCCACCGAGCTCACCACCGGATTCGGCTACGACGTCGTCGACCTCAGCGACGGATCGGTCGATCCAGCGGGGGCCTATGTGCTGGGTCGGCTGGTTCCCGCGGGCGGCGAGCTTTCGTTCTTCGAGTGTCTACCGCTTCCGCTCGATGAGCAGACTGCCGTCGACATCGCTACCGCTTGCTCGGCGCATAGCGGTGACCCATTGCCGTGGGCGCACCTGCTGACGCGAGCGATCGACCAGGGTCGACTGCCGCGGATGCCTGGGGCGGGATTGCGCACTCCGATCATCGCGGATGTAGCCGTTGGAGAGCTCCCCGACGTCGATTGGGAGCCGCCGCCGGATCAGCGGTATGTCGAGCTGGCAGCGAGCGGCCTCGACGCCGAGCTCGTCGGCTGGGTGCAGGTGCTCGAGGCCGCGCTCCCCGAGCTGCCAGACAGCCCCGCCGCGATGCGGGAGGCGGTCGGGGCCGTCGAGCGGATCCTCCCGTCGGAGGCGGCCATGGCGGTCGTGCGTGAGCACCTCACCGGGCACGAGATCGCGGACGGCTGGGAGGCGCTCGCGACCTACCTCGAGGGCGAGCCGCGACGGATCTCCTCCGAACTGGCGGCGACGGCACGTGCCCATGCGTGAGGCCGGGCCACGATCCACAGGCGGTTCGGCCGCTGGCTTATCCACAGATCGCGGCGATAGACCGATCTGCTGGCGTCCGGCTTGCCAATCTTGCGGATCGAGAGCGGGTCGTATCCCGTGCGCCGTCGGGGCGCCGCGGCCCGAGAGAGCGAGGAACCCATGGTCAAGCTGCGACTGGTGACCGACGACGACATCCCAGGCCCGGTGGCCATGCCACATCCGTCGGAGTGCGTGGCATGTTTCGTCGACCGCATGATCCGGGCGCACGGCTGCTCCGACCGACTGACGTGGGCGTCCCTCTGGCGCGATCAGCGGGCGCCTCGGGCCACCGCGTTGGAGCGGCGACTGCAGTCGCAGGGCGGGTTTTGCGATTGCGAGGTGTTGATGAACGTCTATGCCCGACCTGAGTGGCTCGGCGACGACCCCGACGCCGACCCCGATGCCGACCCGCCCGCGTGCTGTGGCGTCCGCAAGGGGTCGACGCGGCCGTGCCGTCGATGGATCGCGGCGCCGTTGTGATCAGGCGCTCCGGGGCATGATGAGGTCGTCGGCGGCGAAGACTCGCACCGCTTGGTCGGTCGCGAGGTGGATCGGCTGCAGCCGTACCTCGCCCTGCGTCGCCGCGGTCGCCAGTGCTCGCGCCCAGGCACGGTCGCTCTCGGTCAAGTGGGCGGAGCCTGGGCGCGAGAGCAAGAACGCCACCGAACCCGCCGGGTCGAACACCTCGTCGAGCACGCGGCGACAGATCGCGATCAGGTTGTCAGCGAGCGGCGCAATCGGCTCGGGCGGCAGGTCGTCGACCTGGTGCAGCTGCGGCGCCATCCAACCGTCGGCCGTCACGAAGCCAAACCACAGCAGGCGTTGGGAGAAGCCGAGCTCGCCCATGAGCGCTCGCCAGTGGCGATGCATGTCTTGCGGACTGTGGATCGGCGGCATCTGGTCCGGGGGGAGCAAGGGCGGTATTTCGTCGTCCATGCCCAGGACAGTAGGTCCGCCGAACCCACCGAAACGGGTTGTCCACAGGCCCGATCGGATGCTCGAAACGGCGCGGCCGGCTACCTGGCCATGCGGCTATCCGTGTGGCCCGCTACCCGGCGATGCGATGAAGCCGATCGTTGTCGGCCGTCGACGTCGATGCCAACCGCAGGACGGGCCCAGGCCGCCGATAGACCGACAGCGTCGCCAACGCGGCGACGGCGACCATCAGGGCCGAGATCGACGCGATCGGGCGGTCGGCCATCGTGGCCCACCAAGGGCTGGCGGCCTCGGTCGCGAGCAACCCGCCGGCGCCGACGAGGCCGGCACGGACGTACGTACGCCACGGCGTCGGCTCGAGCTCGGTCACCATCGCGTACCCGACGTAGGTCACCAGGCCGATACCGATAAGCGCGCTCCCGAGCGCCGGCTGTCGTGCGGTCGGAGCGGCCAGCAGCCCGACGCCGACGACCCACGTCACGATGGCGGCGGTGCGCAGCGCGATCGACGTCAGTCGGACGTCGCGGATGAGGTGATTGAGCGCGGAGTCGGCGACGCGGCGCTCGTCGAGACGGCTGAGCAGGCCGCCGCCACCCCACCAGACGAAGAGCGCACCGAGAACGAGAGGAGTGAGATCTGCCAGGAGTGTCACCATCGTGGCCGCCTCAGATACGACCGTCCGACCGGCTGAGACGATTCGGTCGACAGACACATACTCCGAACGTGGCCATGGTTGCTCCCTAGCTCTCGGTCGTAGGCCATCCCGAGACCCGAGAGCAGGCTCGCCCGATTTGGGCCAATGAGTCAAGATAAACATCACGGAACGTAGTCAGTTTTTACCGCTTGTTGCATCGGGGGGCCTGGAGTCGTTCCGCGGGAACCTGGCGGTGGGGCGGTGGAACCGTTCGCCAGTATCGTGTGCCGGTCGCCGCAAACCGCGAGGAGAGGGTCGGCATGAGTGTGCGCCGGGTGGCGCTGTGTCTGGTGGCTGTCGCATCGTTGAGCTCGTGCGGCACCGCGGCGGACCTGGCCGGATCTGGGCCGGGCACCGACGACCGCAATCAGACCGCGTCGACCTCGCGCACCACGTCACCGACGAGCGCACCCACGTCACCGACGAGCGCACCCAAGACGGCGCCGACGCCACCGACCACGCCGCCGGCCGACAAGCCCGACGATCGCCCTCCGAAGCAGTTGCCGCACGACGTCGGTCCGGTCACGTTCTTTTCCAGCCCGTCACGCAACATCGGTTGCCTGATCACGCAGACCACGCTGCGGTGCGATATCCAGGAGAAGTCCTACAAGGAGCCTCGGCGCCCGGCGTCGTGCCAGCTCGACTACGGCAAGGCGCTCGCGGTCACCGCCGACGAGAGCGAGGCGACCTTCGTGTGCGCGGGCGACACCGTGCTGGGCGCCAAGAAGGTGCTGGGCTATCACACGTCGACCGAGGTGGGCGACTTCGGCTGTACGAGTCGCGAGACCGGGATGACGTGCTACAACCTCCGTACCCGGCACGGGTTCACCCTCTCGCGCGAATACGTCGACGTCTTCTAGCCCACCCGCCACCTGCCGACTGGCGCACGGTCGTCGGCTCACGAGGGTCGAGGCGACGACGGTGCGCCAGTCGACGTACGACGGCGGCTCTCATCACGTGATGTCGCGGCGGCGCATGGACCATGCGGCGGCGACGCCGGCGACGACGAGGTAGCACGCCAGTGTCAGCAACGCGCGCCCTTCGCCGACCGCGTCGGTGACGCCCGGCGCCGGTTCGACCGACCGGTCGACCAAAACCGTGTTGATCAGCGATCCCGCATTGACTCCGGGCAGCACGTCACGCAACGGTTCCAATGCGTCGAGGACCGAGGTTGCCATCGCCGTTACGAGGTTTTCGATGCCGAGCACCCACACGACACCGAGTCCGATCGGCAGGGCCACACCACGCAGCAGCACCCCGAGCGCGGCGCCGAGAACGGCCCAGGTCAGGAGGATGAGCCATCCGTACCCGTAACCCTGCGCCAGGTCGAGCGGTCCGGGCCAGTTGATCGCCTGGTCTTCGGCGAGCGCGATGCCCGTCGACGTGAGTGCGCCCAGGCCGAACATGACCAGCAGCCCGACCGCGATCGCGACCGCCAGCGCCGTCAGCTGACCGAGCAGCACCGAGCCGCGACCGGCGCGCTGCGTGAGCATCGTCTTGACCGTGCCCCAGCCGTACTCGCTGCCGAACATCAGCGCACCGAGGACGAGCGCCAGCGCGCCGGCGAAGACGGCGAACCCGCCGATGGTGTTGGCGACCAGCTGGTCGGGCAGCGTGCTCGCGAGCAGCTGCTCAGGAGTCGCGCCGTCGGTCATGCCGCCGCCGCTGCCGCTGGTGTACGACAGGTACGGCACGACGTAGGCGAAGATGAGATTGAGGACCGCTGCGACGGCGAGCAGGACCCAGGCGGCCGGTCGGCGGACCAGCTTGAGCAGCTCGGCGGCGGTCGTGTCGATCACGGGGCTAGACATGATTCAACTCCGGGGACTGAGTGATCTCGAAGAAGACGTCCTCGAGCTCGCGCTCGGCGCGCCGCAGCTCGGTGACGGCGATCCCGGCCTCGACCAGGGTCCGGTTGACCAGCGCCGTATGCAGAGCGTCGACCCGCACATGCAGTCGACCTTCGGTGGGGTGCACGTTCTCGACCTCGGGCATCGCCTCGAGGCGGTCTCGGGCGACGTCGGACGGCGTGGCGACAACGACTAGCTCGGCATCGCCTCGCAGCTCGTCGACCGTTCCCTCGGTGACGATCTGGCCGTGGTTGATGACCGCGACGCGGTCGCAGATCTGCTGCACCTCGCCGAGCAGGTGGCTCGACAGCAAGACAGTGCGCCCTTCGGTGCCGAGCTCTCGGATCAGCCGGCGCATGTCGCGCATGCCGGCCGGGTCGAGTCCGTTGGTCGGCTCGTCGAGCACGATCAGCTCGGGATCCTTGAGCAGGGCAGCCGCGACGCCGAGGCGCTGCTTCATGCCGAGGGAGTACGTCGCGAACTTGTCGTCGGCTCGGTCGGCGAGGTCGACGGTACGCAGCACGGCGCCGACCCGCTCGTCGATCCGCGCCGACGGCACCCCGCCGTACCTCGCGACGACGCGCAGGTTGTGCCGCCCCGACAGGTACGGATAGAACGCCGGTCCCTCGATCAGGGCGCCGACTCGGGCGAGCGCCGCCGGCGTGCCGGGCCGCTGGCCCAACACGCCGACGTCGCCGGACGTCGGGGCGATCAGACCCAGCAGCATCCGCAGGGTCGTGGTCTTTCCGGCGCCGTTGGGTCCGAGGAACCCGAATACCTCGCCGCGCCGCACGGTCAGGTTGATCCGGTCGACGGCGGTGATGTGGTCGCCGTAGCGCTTGGTCAGCTCGCGTACCTCGACGACGGGTTCGGCGATCTTCATCGACCCTGCTCCTTGAGCACGGCGAGCTTCTCGCGGTACTCCTGCTCGTCGATCTCGCCGTCGGCGAAGCGCTCGGCGAGGCGGGCCTCACCAGAACGGATGCCGTGGCGAGCCCAGTGCCGCCGACGCAGGATGACGACGGTCGTGATGATGGCGCCGACGATCAGCAGCCAGGTGATCGGGAAGATCGGCCACCAGGCGCCGGGTCCGTCTCCGTCGTCGTGCCAGTGGTCTGCGAGTTGGACGGTCGATGTGGTGATTGTGTCGATGGACATGGTGTGCTCCTGACGATGGTGTTTCTTTGACACCTCGATCGTCGTCTCGGAGCGGCGATAAAACGTCGGCCTGGCGGATGCACTTGCAGTACGCCCACCGGCGTACTCACACCGGCCCGGCTACACCCATCCCTCCCCGCGAGTGGCGCACCGTTGTCGAATTCGGGCCGTCAGGGCGACAACCGTGCGCCACTCGGCGGGGCGAGGGCGGGGCGAGGGCGGAGGGCAGGGCGGGTGCGGGGCGCGTGCATGGGCGTACGGGGCTAGGCCGACCAGCCGGGGCGGACTAGGCCGGTCTCATACGCCAGCACGACCAGCTGCGCACGGTCGCGGGCGTGCAGCTTGATCATCGCCCGACTGACATGGGTCTTCGCCGTTGCCGGACTCATAACGAGCCGTTCGGCGATCTCGTCGTTGGACAATCCCTCGCCGACGAGGGACACGACCTCCCGCTCGCGATCGGTGAGCGGGTCGAGCTTGCGACTTGGCGTCGTCTCGCGGCTGCGGGTGGCGAACTCCGCGATCAGCCGCTTCGTGACGCCCGGTGACAGCAGCGCATCGCCCCGAGCGACCGCCCGGACGCCCTGCAGCAGCTCGGTTGGCTCGGTGTCCTTGACCAGGAAGCCGCTGGCGCCGATCCGGACCGCCTCGAAGACGTACTCGTCGAGATCGAATGTCGTGAGGATGACGACCTTCGTATCGGTCAGGGCCGCGTCGGCCGCGATCGCCTTGGTCGCGCCGAGCCCGTCGAGCTCGGGCATCCGGATGTCCATGAGCACCACGTCGGGCCGCTGCGACTTCACCACGCTGATCGCCTCGTTGCCGTTGGCGGCCTCGCCGACCACCTCGATGTCGTCCTGATCGTCGAGCAGCGCCCGAAGCCCGGCCCGCACCAACGCCTGGTCGTCGGCCAGCACGATCCGGATCATGTCGACGCTCCCTCGACGGGCAGCTGCGCGGTGATCCGCAGGCCGCCGGCCGGTGCCGCCTCGACGCTCAGCGTGCCCCCGAGGGCGGTCGCGCGCTCGCGCATGCCGCGCAGGCCGCTGCCTTCGGCGATCGTCTCGACTCGCGGGCCGCCCGCGCCGTCGTCGTCAACCTGGACGGTGAGCATGTCGGAACCGTAGTCCAACCGCAGCTCGGCCTCGTCGGCGTCGGCGTGTCGGACGACGTTGGTGATCGCTTCTTGGACGATGCGGACCGCGGCTAGCTCGACCGCGGTGGGCAAAGTACGCACGTCGCCGCTGGTCGTCTTGCGCAGCGTGAGCCCGGCGTGGCGAGCGCGTTCGACCAGCTCGTCGAGCGACGCGAGCGTGGTCGTGGGCGCACGGGGCGCTGTATCGGTCTCGTCGCGCAGCAGTCCGACCAGCGACCGCAGCTCGGTGAGCGCCTCTTTGCTGGCGTCCTTGATCGTCGCGAGGGCGGTCTGCACCTGCTCCGGGTTGCGGTCGACCAGATGCAGTGCGACTCCGGCCTGCACGCTGATCAGCGACATGTGGTGGGCGACCACGTCGTGCAGCTCGCGTGCGATCCGAAGGCGCTCTTCGTTGGCCTGCCGGCGTTCGGTCTCGGCCTGCGCCTGTCGAGCCGCGAGCATGCGTTCGCGGCGTACTCGGACAAAGTCGGCCGCGATCAGCACGACCAGCGCCCATGCGCCGAAGCCGGCCGCCGCGCCCCACGACCAGTCCTCGCCGCGGAATTCGCCGCGCAGTGCCATGTGTCCTACATAGACGACGCCGGTCGCCGCCCACGCCGCGGCTCGATGCCCCCGGATCACCGATCCCACGATGGCGACGACGAGGCTGATCATGATGGGGCCGTACGGATAGTCGCGCTCGAGGTAGCCGAGCGTCGCGATCGAGACGAACCACAGCACCGCGACCGGGTAGCGCCGGAACGCGAGCAGAGAGAGGGGGACGGCTGCCGCGAGCACGACGGCGAGCGCGTCGAACTCGTGTCGGTCGGCCTCGCCCCTGGCGGCGCCGAACGTGCCAATCACCGTGAAAGCGGCGAGCAGCAGCGACCCGACGATGGCGAGATGTCGGAGGCGAGGCGGCCCGAGGCCCGGCCCCCATCCCGCGGTCTGTGTCGTCACGTCATGCACCGTAGGCGAGCCGGCCACGGGTGTCATCGACCGAGAGCGGCAGTCGCGGCTACGCCGTGGGGCGTACGCGGTCAGTCGAGTACGGCGGCCGCCCGCTTGTGGAGTCGCTCCCACGCCGGTGCGTACTGGCTCAGATCGGCCGATGCCGACTCCTCCGCGCGCCGATGGACTCGGCCGAAGGTGAACACGGCGGCGCCGGCGTCCGGGTCGCGGGCGAGCCGTCGCAGCCACTGTCGCAAGACGACCATGTCGTGGTGGTCGCCGAGGACGTCCTGGATCTGCTCGGCCTTGCGCGAGATGCGCTCGACGTCGGCCCCGAGCGCGGGAGCGGCGACGTCGCAGGCGTAGCGGAGCCGTTTCGCCGCCTTCCGCACCTCGTGCAGGGCCATGTCCTGGTCGCGAGGCTCGGCAACCGCCGCCGACTCGACCCGGCGCTGGATCCGACGCCAGGGTTTCGCGAGCCGCGTGGGGAGCTCTTTCGTCGCCGGACGGTCCGCCTTCGACGACCAGGGCGGATCGTCGACGAACGCCTCGAGCGCGGTCTGAAGGTCGGCGTAGCGCGGGCTGTCGATCGCCTCGAGCGCCGCCGCTCGCGCCGGATCGGCCGCCTCGCGGAATCGACGCTTGGGCAGCATCCGGACCGGACCGGCCACCAGCGATCGCGGCTCGGCGCCGACCGCCTCGTTGAAGTGGCCCTCGGCGACCTCCAGATCACGGGCCGGGCTGAGCGTGGTGCCGAGCCATCGCAACTCGCCCTGAACCGCGAGCGCTCGCTCCGGGTCGAGGAGGGGGCGATAGACCGCGAGAGCGGTACGCAGCCGGCGCGACTCGACCCGCACCTGATGGATGCCGTCGGGGTCGCCGTCGCGCATCTCGGATTCGCGCTGTCGCAGCCGCTCGGCATGGTCTTTGAGGTAGTGCCCGACGACGGCGCTGGCCGGCGGGGACTGGTCTGCGTGGCGTCCCATCGACCAAGCCTCTCACGATTTCGCCGACCGGAGTTGGCCGCGGGTATGGCGCTCGGTCACCCGAATCGGCTAGGTATCAGGGTGATCGACCAACCTCGGAGGAGACGCATGATGCGTGCGCGTACGTACCTGACCCTGCCCGTCGCGGTCGCCACACTAGGAGGCGGAGGCTTCGCGATGTCGAGTGGTGAGTCGGCCGCGGGGAACCGCGACGAGCCGTTGGTCTCGGCCGTCCGGCAGCTCGACCGGACCACGGAGTGGCGGCTGGTCGACCGAATCCCGCTCGACTTCGAGACCTACCACCCGCAAGGCTTCGCGATCGTCGGCGACCGGACGGCACGATCTATCACCCCGGTGGTCTCGACTACGACGGGCATGATGTCTGGGTGCCGGTCGCCGAATACCGTCCGGACAGCGCCGCGATCGTCTATCGGATCGACCCCGACACCTACGAGGTCACCGAGGAGTTCGGCTATCGCGACCACGTCGGTGGGGTCGTCGTCGACCGGGTCGCCCACGAGGTGCACGGAGTGACGTGGGGGTCGCGGCGGATGATCCGATGGAGTCCGAGCGGCCGAGTACGCGACGTCGCGCTCAACCAGAGTCACTTCGTCGACTACCAGGACTGCGCGTACCTAGCGTCCCGCAAGCAACTGTGCAGCGGCGTCACCGGATTCACGACGGCCGACGGCGGCAGCTTCGAGCTCGGTGGCCTGGCGCTGATCGACCTTCGCGACAACGAGATCCTTCACGAGACGCCGGTACCAGGCTTCTCTGCCGCCGGGCACTCGGTCACGCGTAACCCGGTCGCGGTCGAGTTGGACGGCGACACGGTGCGCCTGCTCGCGGCGCCGGACGACGGCGAGGAGGTCGCCGGAACCGAGCTGCTGGTCTATGAGACGGACCTGCCGGAGGACTGAGCCGACTTTGCGCCCTTGCAGTTGGCGTCGGCGACGACCGTAGACGTTTTGGGCCGGTTGGAGAGGCCCTAGGGACCAAAGGCACTTAGTGGCGCTCGACCGAGGCGAGTAGCTGGTTAGCTGACGGGGGTGTCCCCGTTCTTGTCTCCCGAATTTAACGGAGACCAGGCCGAGGAGGTCGAAATGGCAATGTTCAATCCGCCTGCGCCGCAGGTATTAGTGACATCGTCTGTCCAGAGCGACGGTGCAGCGGCGGACCAAGTTGCAAACGCACCAAAGAAAGGCGTGGCCGAAAGCCGCCCGGCGCAGGTCCGCTATCTGCTGGGCGCCTACGTTCTGATCGTCGCGGGGATCTCGATTGGCTGGATCATCTACGTGGTCAGAGACCCGGCTGCGCCCGTGGCCGTGGCGGGGGTAGGCGTGTTCGCGGGATTTTACGTCGTCGCACAAGGACTTGAGCGACTGCTCGACCCGTTCCAGAACTGGACAGGCGCAGTCTTCAAGGGCGTCGACGCTCCGAAGGAGGACGTGTGCACAGGACAAACTCCGATCACTGGTGGTGCGCTCGAAGGTGAGCATCTTGAGCGAGTCAGGCGGAAGTCCGTCTTGAAGACTCGGCGAGCGCAGGCCATCAAGACGGCAATTGGCGGATCCGACGAGGCGGCGGGTGCAGCACTCGTGGCAGCCGAAATGCAAGCATCGGTCCAGCAGTATCGCCGCAACTCGGCGGTGTTGATGTGGGGATTGTCGTCGTCGCTCGCAATCATCATCTCCGCGTCCGTGGGACTCGCGCTCCTGCACTCCGTCGGAGTCCAGGACGCGCCGATGATGCTCGACATCGTCGTCACGGGCATCACGATCGGCAGCGGAACCAAGCCGCTACATGACTTGATCAGCAGCCTTCAGGTGGCGAAGGACTCCAAGAAGGATCCGGACGAGGTGAGCAGCTCTTAGGGTCCGGTGGCGCTGGCGTGTAATGGGCAGCCGGAGGATCGCTTGATCTCAAGTGCGCTTTAAGTTGCAGGCTGAAGGGGTTCACTCAAATCGAACCCCTCGGAGGCCCTCATGCCGACCGCAGTCGTCACCGGCGCATCGGAAGGACTCGGGCGCGCGCTGGCGCAGGCACTCGCCGAGCGCGGCTGGTCACTTGTCATCGATGGTCGCCGCGAGAAGCCGTTGGCCGACGTCACGGAGCGCCTGATCGGCGCTGGCGCCGCAGCGGTACGCCCGGTCGCCGGTGACATCGCTGACCCCGGCCACCGGGCCGTACTCGCGACCGTCGCCGAGGACCTTGGCGGCGCCGATGTCGTCGTCAACAACGCCAGCACTCTCGGGGCGAGCCCACAGCCCCATCTCGCCGACTGGGAGCCGAGCTACTTCGCTGGCGTCTACGCCGTCAACGTCTTCGCGCCACTGGCCCTGATCCGGATGCTCCTGCCCGGCCTGCGTACGCGTCGTGGCCGGGTCGTCAACCTCAGCTCGGACGCGGCCGTCGAGCCGTACGAGGGCTGGGGCGCCTATGGGTCGTCCAAGGCCGCACTCGACCACGCTTCGGCGATCCTGGCCGTCGAGGAGCCGGAGCTCCGGGTGTACGCGGTCGACCCGGGCGACATGCGTACGCGGATGCATCAGGATGCGTTTCCCGGCGAGGACATCTCGGATCGGGCCGAGCCCGAATCGGTGGTGCCGGCGCTGCTCCACCTCGTCGAGGGCGACCTGCCCAGCGGGCGTTATCAGGCCAGCGAGCTGACTCCGGTCGTCGCATGAGCCCGCTCATGCAGGATGCGCTGGACTTCGCGCTGCCCGCCGGGTCGCAGGCCACCGCACCCGCGGAACGACGCGGGCTGTCTCGCGACGGCATCCGGATGCTCGTGGCCCATGGGACGGCGACGGCGCATCATGTCTTCGCCGACCTCCCGGATCTGCTCGCGCCGGGGGATCTCCTGGTCGTCAACACGTCGGCAACCCTGCCGGCGGCGCTCGACGCGGCTCGCGGCGATGGCCGAATCCAGCCGCTCCATGTCGCGACCGAACTCGACGACGGCCGCTGGGTCGTCGAGCTCCGACGCGTCGACAACACCGGTCCAGCGGCCGACGTCCGGGTCGGAGCTCGACTGTCGCTGCCCGGCGGGGTCCGACTCACGATCGCGGCGGCCTACCCAAATCCGCACGCGGCGACCTCGCGACTCTGGGTGGCGTGGCCCGAGCCCGTCACTGGCTCGGCGACCCATGTCCTGCAGCACGGCCGGCCCATCCGATATGGCTACGTCGCCGAGCCATGGCCGCTGGCCGACTATCAGACGGTATTCGCGACCCATCCGGGGTCGGCGGAGATGCCGAGCGCCGGCCGCCCGTTTACCGATCGACTCGTGGTCCGACTGCTGGCGGCCGGCGTAGCGGTGGCGCCGATCACCCTGCACTGCGGCGTGTCGAGCCCCGAGGTACACGAGCCGCCGGCGCCGGAGCGGTTTGAGGTGCCGGCCGCAACGGCGCGGTTGGTCGATGTCACGAGGGCATCCGGGGGGCGGGTCGTGGCAGTCGGGACGACCGTCGTGCGGGCGTTGGAGTCGGCGGCCGCCGCCACCGGGGCAGGGCCGGCCGCCACCGAAGCAGCCGCCACACGGCCGGCCGCCGCCACCGCCACCACCGCCACCACCGCGCCGATCCGACCCGCCGCCGGCTGGACCGACCTCGTGCTCGGCCCGGACCGACCGGCCCGCGTCGTCGACGGCCTGATCACCGGCCTGCACGCCCCTGGAGCCAGCCATCTCCAGCTGCTGGAGGCGGTCGCGGGCCGCGAGTCGGTCGCCGCTGCGTACTCCGCCGCTCTCGACCAGGGCTACCTCTGGCACGAGTTCGGCGACACGATGCTCTTCCTGCCCTGACCCGCAAAGCCGAGGGCATCGGCGTCGCCGGTTAGGTCAGCGCGTCGTGTCGGGTCTCTGGTAGCCGCGACCAGGTGAGCTCGTCGGCCGGTGTGTAGGAGATCAGTCGATGGTCCGGCATCGTCGCCACGCTCAGCTCCGCGATCGCGAAGTCGAGGTCGCCCGCGAGCGGATGACGCACCCGACGTCGTCGCAGCTCCGGCTCGGCCACGTCGTGACGGGCCCAGAGCTCGGCGAACTCGGGTGATACGTCTTCGAGCCGGCGGATGTCTTCGATCCACTCCGGGTCGTCGAGGTGGCGGCTGAAGTCGGAGCGCAGCCGGGCGACGAGATAGGGGACCTCCTCGTCGTAGTTGAGCAGGTAGCTGCGGGCGTTGGGTTCGGTGAGGCAGCACCACAGCGTGTTTTTGTGCACGCAGGGGAGCGTGTGCCAGTAGGCGAAGAGGTAGCGGGTCGCGTCGTTGGCCGCCATCCAGTCCCACCGGCTGTTGACCAGCAGGGCTGGCAGCGGGTCGAGGGCATGGATGACGTTGAGAACGGCATCGGGCACGACCGTCGCCTCGACCGATGCGCGCATCGGCGTCGCCTCCGCGAGCCGGTAGAGGTGGTGGCGCTCAGTCTCGCCGAGCCGCAAGGTGCGAGCGACGGCATCGAGCACCTGGTAGCTCGCGTTGATCGGCCGGCCCTGCTCGAGCCAGGTGTACCACGTGACCCCGACCCCGGCGAGCAACGCGACCTCCTCGCGCCGGAGCCCTGGCGTACGCCGTCGCTCGCCCGGCGGGAGCCCGACGTCGTCGGGCGACACCCGTGCCCGTCGGGCCTTGAGGAACTCACCGAGCTCCGTTCGGCAGGCCCCCGATCGGACCGCTCGGTCTGCCGTCTTGACCACGTGCTCGTCCTCTCGAGATCGGGTGGTGCTGTCGCTACCAGCATCAGCGGACTCTCACGGAAGGCGTCGCCGACCGTCGAGGCTGGAGCGCATGAGCGCCACGCACAACACAGCATCTCGGACGGCTCCGACATTCCAGCCGGCCGAGCGATCCCGCTGGCTGATGCTCGCGATCCTGCTGGGCGGCCAATTCATGGCCATTCTCGACGTGACAATCGTCAACGTTGCGATGCCGACGATGGGCAGTGATCTCGACGCCTCCGGTGCCTCGTTGCAGCTGATCGTCTCCGGCTACACGATCAGCTACGCCGTCTTGCTGATCACCGGCGCGCGGCTCGGGACGATATACGGCCGTCGCCGACTCTTCCTGCTGGGCTTGGTCGGGTTCACGGTCGCTTCGCTGGCCTGCGGGTTGGCGCCCACCACGTTCGCCCTGATCGTGGCGCGGTTCGTCCAGGGCGCGGCGGCTGCGGTGATGGTGCCGCAGGTGATCAGCGTCATCAACGCTCGGTTCGAAGGCTCCGACCGCGTCCGGGCACTCAGCGGCTACACAGCCGTGCTCGCGGTCGGCGCGCTCGCCGGTCAGGTGCTGGGCGGCGTCCTCGTGTCGGCGGACCTGTTCGGCCTCGACTGGCGCTTGGTGTTCCTCGTCAACGTGCCGGTGGGTGTCGCGATCGCGGCTGCGACGCTCCGATTGGTGCCGGCCGATCGTCCCGACGGCGGCCGGCGGCGGATCGACGTCGCCGGTCTCGCTCTCGTCGCTCCCGCGGTCTTGTTGTTGGTCGTACCCCTTGTGCTCGGCCACGAGTTGGATTGGCCGGTGTGGGCGTTTCCCGCGATCGCGGCGGGCCTCCTCCTGGCGGTCGGTTTCGTCGCCGTCGAGCGCCGAGTGGTCGCGTCCGGTGGCGACCCGCTGCTGGACCTCCGCGTGCTGCGCTCGCCCGGCCTGCCCATGGGGTTGCTGACGATCGCGGCCGGCATGGTCGTCTTCGGCGCGTTCATCTTCAGCATGTCGATCCACCTGCAGGCCGGGCTCGGCGACAGCGCGCTGCGCACCGGCCTCACCTTCGCACCGAGCGGCCTGGCGTTCGGGTTCGTGAGCCTGACCTGGGCGCGGTTACCGGAGCGGATTCACCACGCGCTGACCGCCGTGGGGCTGGTGCTCGCCGCGATCGCCCTACTGGTGCTGATTGCGGAGCTCTACGGCGGCGGTCGCGGCGGGGTCGGCCTCTACGTCGTGCTCGCTTTCATCGGACTGGGCCTCGGCGGGGCGTTCGGCGCGATGGTGACCCACGCACTGATCAACGTCCCGCCGCGATCGGCGGCCGACGCGAGCGGACTGCTGACGACGACTGTGCAACTGTCCCAGGTGATCGGCGTCGCGGTGTTCGGCAGCGTCTTCCTGTCGCTGTCGGAGCGATCGGTCGACGATGCATCTGCGCACGCGGTCAGCGTGACACTCGGCCTCCTGGTCGCCGTACTCGCGGCCGGCACGATCGGGGGAGTGGCGCTGGGTCGCACGGTGCTCCGGTCCCGTCGGGCTGCGCTCGCGACCGCCTGACTCCGTCGCGCCGAGACCGCAGAAGCGCCCCACCACCTCCCGGGAGGCGGTGGGACACATCTGCGGTCTCGGCGCGAGTGCCCTTAGCCCTGCGGCACCTGCGGGTCACTCCAGCCGAGATAGTTGACGAAGTAGTCGAGGCTGTCGCCGTGTCCGATGGCGCCGCCATAGCTGCTCGAGTAGAAGCCGCCGGCTCCGTCCGCGATGCCGACGTGCCCGTACTGGCTGGTGTTCCAGTAGACGAACGCACCGGCCGGCGGGTTGTAGTCACCCTCGTGGGCCTTGCCGGCGTTGACAGCGCCATACCAGTGGTCGATCGCCGACGGCCACTGCCCGGTCGTGCCCCAGGCGTTTTCGACGGCCATCTCGCAGTAGCCCTCGTACGAGCTGTCGCCGTCGTGCTCCTGCATCCATTGGATCGCCCCATCGGCCGTACCGTCGCCCGCCGCGGCGAGCTGGGTGGACGCCGTCTGATCGGCCGCGACCGACACGCTCGCCGGTCCGACCAGCGGGACGAGTCCGAGGGCGAGCGTGGCGGTCGCCATCCCAGCCGCGCGTTTGATGGCTGTCACATCGGTCATGCGTCCTCCCGAGTTGTTTGCTCTCGTCCGCGCTAGTCGACCTGCACGGACGCCGACTCACCCTCCCGATAGGTGCGGTCCAGCGCGGTGACGGCGTAGGTCGCCGCTCCGTCCGGCGCCGCTGCGTCGGTCCATTGCTGTTCGCGGTGGCCGTTGTCGTGGACGGTGCCGACGAGCGTGCACTGGTTGCCGTCGACTCGATAGATCGCGAACGACGCGCCGTTGCCGGCCCATCGCAGCGCGACACCATCGGCCGTACGCCGGGCCCGCAACTCCGCCGGCGCGTCCGGCGCCTGGCCGGGCAGCAGCGCACTCACCGGGACCAGCGCCGGCTGCTGGTAGTGGTCGGCGACGACCCTGCTCATCGCGCCGAGCCGGTCGGCACGGACGTCCTTGGCCGAGAAGTAGATGTCACCGTCGACCGCCGGTCCGTCGGCGTTGCTCACGTCGACGTTGAAGTCGAGGTGCCGGGTCATCTCCTGGGGATCCGCCCAGGCCGGGTCTTGGGTCGACGTGCCGATCTTGTACGTCGCTTGCCCGATGTAGAGCTGGACGCCGGTGCCTTCGGTCTGCGCCGCCCACCACGGCACGAGCTTGGCGTAGTCGGCGACGGCGAAGCCGATGTTCCAGTAGACCTGCGGCGCGATGTAGTCGATCCACTCCTTGCGGACCCAACCCCGCGTGTCGGCGTAGAGGTCGTCGTAGGTCTCGGCACCGGCTTGAGTGTCGGAGCCCTCGGGATCGGTCGCGACGTTGCGCCACACGGCGAACGGGCTGACCCCGAACTTCACCCACGGCTTGTCCGCGTGGATGCGGTCGCGCAGCTCGGACACCAGCAGGTCGACGTTGTGCCGGCGCCAGTCGGCCCGCCCCTCCGGACTGTCGGGAAAGCCATCACCGTATTTCGCGAACGACGCGTCGTCGGGGAACGGCGTACCCGCCGCGTCGGGGTAGGGATAGAAGTAGTCGTCGAAGTGCACGGCGTCGATGTCGTAGCGGTGGACCGCTTCGAGGATCACGTTCTCACTGTGCCTGCGTGCGGCCGGCACCCCCGGGTCGTAATAGAGCTTGCCGCCGTACTCCACTCGCCAATCCGGATGCACCCGGGCCGGGTGGGTCGGCACGAGGCCGTCGACATTGGTGTCCATCGACACCCGGTACGGGTTGAACCAGGCGTGGAACTCGAGGTTGCGCGCGTGCGCCTCACGTACTGCGAAGGCCAGCGGATTCCATCCGGGCGCCTGGCCCTGCGTACCGGTGAGGTACTTCGACCAGGGTTCGAGCTTCGACGGCCAGAACGTGTCGGCAGTCGGCCGTACCTGGACGAAGACGGCGTTGTAGCCGCCGGCGACCGCCTCGTCGTACCAGGCGAGGAGCTCGGCGCGCTGCTGGTCGGGGGAGAGGCCGGTCGTGGACGGCCAGTCGATGTTGACGACGCTGGCGATCCAGAGTCCGCGCAGCTGGCGTTGGGCCGTGTCGGTGCACGAAGGAGTGTCGGCGTCGGCGGTTGGTGTGGGTGCCGCGTCGGTGGCGACCGGGGCGCAGAGCAGCGCGCCGGCCGCAAGAAGGCTCAGGGCTTGGCGAATCCGCATGGCGTCATCCTGTCCGCTCGTGTCCGCCCTTAAACGTCGGAGGCGTCCTGCGAAGCAGGGGTATGAGCCCCCGCCTCGCAGGACGCAACGGATCGATCAGTAGACGGACAGGCCGTAGACCTGGAGGGGCTCTACGACCGGCTGGAAGAACGTCTCGCCGCCGGAGCTGCAGTTGCCGCTGCCGCCGGAGGTCAGGCCGATCGCGTCGCCACCGGAGAACAGCGAGCCGCCGCTGTCGCCCGGCTCGGCGCAGACGTCGGTCTGGATGAGACCGTCGACGGTGCCCTGGGGGTAGGTCACCGACACGTTGGTCGCCAGCACGGTGCCGTCGTGGAGACCGGTCGTGCTGCCGCTGCGGAAGACCGTCTCGCCGACGGTGGCCTCACGCGCGCCGGTGATGTCCTGGGTCGAGCCGTCGTACAGGTCGACCGCACCGGCGCCGCCGTCGCCCTCCATCGTGGACAGGCCGTAGTCGTCGCCGGGGAACGAGCCGTCGACCGTGTCGCCGAGCTTGACCGACCCGCCCTGGTCTTCGTACCAGGTCGCGATGATGTCGGTGCAGTGCCCTGCGGTCAGGAAGTAGTTCGCCGAGCCGTCGGTCACGTGGAAGCCCAGCGAGCATCGGCCGCCGTCGCCCCAGATCGCGTCGCCGCCGTCGATGCGGGTCGTGAGCTTGCCGGCGGTCCGCTCGACACGGACCATGTCGCCGAAGCGCTGCGTCACCGACTGGAGCCGGGCAAGCTCCTTGGCCGACACGCTCTGGTCGGCCTGGACGAACACCTGGTTGGTGGCCGGGTCGATGCCCCAGGCCGTGCCGACGATGTTCGTGCGGTCGTCGATCGCCGTGGTCACGCGATCGAGCGCCGTCGTCGAGTACTCGACGAGCCGTGGCGTCGCGCCGGACGCCCGTACCTCGTCGAACGCCGAGGGGTCGGTGACGTTGACGACCATCGAGCCGTCATCGAGGTAGGCACCCGCCGCGGACGAGCCGAGGTCATCGGCGACCGCCTGGGCGTCCAGCATCGTCGACCGGAGGCTGGGGCCGGATGCGTCGTCGCTGGCTGGAGAGGCTTGGGCTTGCGTAACGAAGAGGGCGGTCGCCGCGAGGCCGAGTGCGCCGGCGACCGCAGCCGCCCTTCGAGGTCTGGTGATTATCCGTGCAGACAAGGGGTCCTCCGAGCTTCGTTGGCACGTCAGGTCACGTGCCGTCGACATCGGCCGCCTACCCACTCCGGTCGCGCCGTACACATCAATTTGTTACTTTTTTCGAATCAAGTCGTGTCGGGCTGTGATGTGCCGCGGCTGCGATATTGTGCGGCTTCATGTCGATGACGTCACCGTCCACGTCAGATCCCCTGTCGCAGTCCCTCGACTCCCTCGTACGCGATGGGACCTTGAGGCCCGATCAGGCATCGCAGCTGTACTCGGCGGCCGGCCAACGCGGCCCTGGCGGCCCGATTGACCCCATGCATCCGTCGGCCGGCTGGCCGTTCCGCGATCGGCTCCGCGCGGGAGCGACCACGTTCGGCGGCGCGATGGCGTTCGCGGGCCTGCTCCTCGCCGGTGAGTTGACCGGCGGCGAGTTCAAGTGGAAGACCTTCCTCGTGATGGCGGGCATCACCGTCGTGCTCGCGGTCGGCTGTGCCGTCTGGTACGTCGCGCTGGCGGCCGTGCCGCACAGTCGTTGGACCGCCAGCGTGCTCGGCGCCTTCGCGGTGAAGGGCATCGGACTCACGATCCTCGCGCCGTGGAGCGACAAGGACGCGGTGCCCTACCTCGTCGGATTCGGGATGATCGCGCTCGGTGCTGCCGGCTATTGGTTCCTCAGGGGATCTGCGTTCGCGTTCGCGGCGTTCCTCGGCGCGTTCATCGTGGCCAACAAGTTCGCGGGCTACATCACGGGCGACAGCGACGGGCCGCTGATGTACGGCCTCGTCATGCTGGTTCTCGGCCTCGCGGTGGCCGCGGCCGGGTGGCGGTTCGACTGCCGCGACATCACCGGCCTGCTCGGTGGTGCCGTGGCGCTCTACGGCTTCGTAGTCGTTTCCACAGTCGGGACCCTGGTGGCCGCATTCGCACGGGGTCTCAACCAGCTCTCGAGTGAGCTGGGCGCCGGATCGGCTGGCGTCGAGGGCGTGCGCGACCTCGACAACGACCTGATCGCGACGTTCATCCTGACCCTGCTCTTGAGCCTCGCGCTGACCGCGATGTATGCGTACAGCCACAACGTCGGTTATCTGATCCTGGCGGTGTTGGGCGCCGTTCAGGTGCTGCAGGTGGCGCTCGCCGGCGTTGCGACGGAGCACCCGCTGCGATGGGGCACGATCATCCTGTGCGGCATCGGCGGACTGCTCCTGGTGGCTGCCGTCGTCGATCAGGCGCGCCGAACCGGATATGTGATGCCGAACCGGTCCGGCGGAGCACCGGTCGGCGGCCCACCGCAGGGGCCACCACAAGGTCCGCCGCCGGGACCGCCGCCGGGTCCGCCTAGTGGTCGGCCGCCGGGTCAGCCGGGCCAGGGTCCGTCCGATCAGCCGCCAAGTGCGCCTCCACCCGCTCCACCTTCGCCGTGAGCTGACCCCTATAGCCGGGCCGGATATCGGCCTTGAGGACCAGTCCGACGCGCGGCGACGTCGCTGCTACGACGTCGACCGCGCGACGGACAACGTCCATGACCTCGTCCCACTCGCCCTCGATGTTGGTGAACATCGCATTAGTCTCGTAGGGGAGGCCGGATTCGCGGACGATTCGGATCGCGTCGGCGACCGCGGCGCTCACGCTGCCGGTCTCGTCGGAGGCGGTCGGGGAGATGCTGAAGGCGACGATCATCCGGCCAGCGTGCCATGGCTCGTTGCCGGAGAAAGGTGTTGGTGCCGGGCCGGGAGCGCCTCACGGCGCGTGGCCGCTCGCAGCGGCTAATTTTGGGACCCGGGGCTACCGCGGCCCGACACCAGACACCAGGCTAGCGGCTCTGGGCAAATCAGCCGAGTGTGGCGACAAGTGACGGATCGCACGGCGACAAGCGAGAGATTGTCGACTAGGCGAGGGCCCCGAGCCGCTCGAGTCGGGCCGTCGCCTCGAGTTGTTCGGCGGTGTCAACGAGTCGCGCGGCGCTGCGGGTGGGCGCGTCGGCGTTTTCGTCGAGGTGCACTCGGCCGAGGGCAACGATCCGAGCGAACGCGGCGGCCCGCTCCAGCGTGACCGACAGGTCGCCGACCGCCAGGCCGCGCAGCACGGCGTCGACGAGCTCGCACACCTCTACCGGCCCCGGCGGCTCCACGACTCCGGCCACGACCTCGTCGACCGGTGCGTAGTGGCGCCCGGCGTCGAATTCGCGCGCGGCGAGCGTCGGATCGCTGTGGACCCACGTCCGCAGCAGATAGAGCCGCCACAGGGCACCGGCGAGTGAGTCGGCCGGCTCGTGCCGCCATAGCTCGGCCAGCAGGTCGAGGCCGTGGTCGTCGGCCAGCCGCACGATCCGCTCGACGATCACCGCATCGCCCTTGTCGCGGGCGCCGCGGACCAAGAGCTGCGCCACCCGGGAGCCCGCCTCGGCGCGCAGCGCGGGATCCTCGTCGCCAGGAATGCTGTCGAAGAGTTCGTCGCCGGGCAGGGCCGGACGTGAATAGTGCGGCTGCTGATCCATCCCCGCCAGTGTGCCATTCCACGGCGACAGATGGGACCGATCTGACGCTTCGGTCAGTTTGAGACCGCCTCAGGCTCCTTCGTGGCGCGACGGAATTGCTGCGGTCGCGACGGCCACAGGAAGATCAGCATTACGGGCACGAGGTATGCGAGCCACGCGACGAGCTCGAGCCAGGTCGGGGCCGGATTGTAGTTGAACGTGCCCTTCAACACCGTGCCGAACCACGAGTCCAACGACAGGACAGAGCTGACGTCGAAGACCGTGTTGCCCAGTCCGGGCAGGATCGACGCCTCCTGCAGGTCATGGATCGCGTACGCGAGCACTCCGGCTGCAACGAGCACGAGGAAGCCGCCGGTCCAGGTGAAGAACTTGCCGAGGTTGATGCGGATCGCGCCGAGATAGATCGAGGTGCCGAGCGCGATCGCCACGGCGAGACCGATCACGGTCCCGATGTACGGGGACGCGTCGTCGGCGACCGCCTCGCCGGTGACCCAGGTGAACATCGACGTCTCGACGCCTTCGCGGCCGACCGCGAGAAACGCGACGACGGCGAGTGTCAGCGGGCCCATCGCCAGGGCCGAGTCGATGCGGCCCTCCAGCTCACCCTTGATCGAGCGTGCGGTGCGCCGCATCCAGAAGATCATCCAGGTGACGAACGCGACCGCAATCAGCGACATGATGCCGCCGAAAGCCTCCTTGGCCTCGAAGGTCAGCGCCTGCTGGGTCATGTTGAGGACGATGCCGAACCCGACGCTGACGAGGAGGGCCACGACGACGCCGGTCCAGACGTACCGAACCTGGGGTCGCCGATCCGTCTTGACCAGGTAGGCGATCAGGATGCCGACGATCAGGCTGGCCTCGAGGCCTTCTCGCAGGCCGATCAGGAAGTTGGCGAACATTCAACGCTCCACGAAGTTAGGTAAACCTAACCTACGCCGATCGTGGCGGGCGTGCCAGTTGGGCGTCAGGAGTCGGACGCGGTGAGCGCCTCGGCCAGCGGCGCGGCGATCAGTCCGACCTGCCAGGGACGGGCACCACCGTCGGCCAGCGCGGCGGCGATCGCGGGCGGGTCCGGGTCGGCCGGCGGCTCCCACGCGAGGCGGCGAATCAGGTCCGGCGCGATCAGGTTTTCGGCCGGTACTTCGTGACTCTTGGAGAGCTCGGTGACGACGGTACGGCAGGCCGTCAGCCGGTCGGCGGCGTCTGGATCGCGGTCGGCCCAGGCGCGTGGGGGCGGCGGCCCGTTGGAGCGCGCGGTCGCAGTGGGAAGATCACCGTCAGGCAGGCCAAGTGCCTCGTCGACCGCACTCACCCATGTCGGGAGGTCGCGGCGGATCCGACGGGCTCGCAGCGTCGGCATCGAGCGCAGGGCACGGCCGTCCTTCGGGCTGGAGCGGGCGACCTCGATGATGACGGCGTCGGGCAGGATCCGCCCGGGTGCCACGTCGCGCTCCTGGGCGACCCCGTCGCGGGCCACCCAGAGCGATCGGACCACGGCCAACGCCCGCCGGCCCCGGACCCGGTGGATGCCCGACGTACGCCGCCACGGCTCGGCGCGAGGCATCGGCCCTCGGTAGTCGAGAAGCGATTCGAACTCCTCCCGGGCCCAGTCGAGCTTGCCGGCGTTTTCGAGGCGCTCCGCCATCGCCTCGCGCAGCTCGAGGAGCATCTCGACGTCGAGAGCGGCGTACTCGAGCCAGGGTTCGGGGAGCGGCCGGGTCGACCAGTCGACCGCCGAGTGAGCCTTGGTCATCGACCAGCCGAGCAGATCGGAGACGAGAGTGGCGAGGCCGACGCGGGGCAGGTTGAGTAGCCGCCCGGCGAGCTCGGTGTCGAACAACGAACGCGGCCGCATGCCGAGCTCGGTGAGGCAGGGCAGGTCTTGGATCGCCGCGTGCAGAATCCACTCGGTGTCGCCGATCGCGGCATCGAGGGCGGCGAGGTCGTCGAACGGCATGGGGTCGATCAGGGCCGTACCGGTGCCCTCTCGGCGCAGCTGAACGAGGTAGGCGCGTGGGGAGTAGCGGTAGCCGGAGGCGCGTTCGGCGTCGAGCGCGATCGGCCCGGTGCCGTCGGCGACAGCGTCGACGGTCCGCTCCAAGGCTGCGGGGGAGTCGATCACGTCGGGCAGCGGCTCCCGAAGCGTCAGCGGTGCCGGCTCGTTGGCTTCGGGGGGTGGATCGGCCGCGCTGATCTCGTCGGGCATCGCGACGTCGACCTAGGTCCTTCGTCCGCGTCGACTCGGCATGGAGACCACACCCGGCGGCAGTGGGGGGAGACCCGCGGCGGTGCACATGAGATCGGACCATGCGCAGGCGTGCGCCTCGAGCCCGCCGACCGGCGTCCACGACGCCCGGATCTCGATCTGGGCGTTGGAGCCGTCGTCGGCCATCTGGCCGAATCCCTCCGAGAGCACGGTGGTGACGGTCCCGCTCGGGGCGACATGGGTCGCGTCGTTGGCGGTGAGCGCGTCAGTGAGCCAGCTCCACCCGACGGCCGACAGAACCGGGTCGGTGATCATCTCGGCTTCGATATCGGCTCGGGCGAACGCGACGCAGCGGAAGGTGCCGTTCCACGAGTCGTTGCCGTCGGGATCGTGCAGCAACACGATGCGACCGGTGGCGAGCTCATCGCCGTCGACGGTGACCTCGCCGCTGAGCGCAAGTGCGTAGGGGGCGATCCGCTGCGGCGCCGGCAGCTCCTCGATGATCACCTCGGGACGGAGCCGCGCTCGCCGCAACTGCTCGACGGCGCGCATGAACTCTGCCGGCGGCCGGTCGCGCTCGGTCCTGGCTGCCATGTTAAGGAGCCTATGCGGCAGAGCCGACAACCGGCAGCCCGACTCGCCGGACCTGCTGGCAGGATCGACCTCGTGTCGACCTACGAATCCGTCTTCTTGCGAGCCTGCCAAGGGCAATCGGTCCCCTACGTCCCGATTTGGTTCATGCGGCAGGCTGGTCGCTCCTTGCCCGAATATCGCGCGGTCCGCGAAGGCATCGAGATGCTCGACTCCTGCACCCGACCCGACCTCGTCGCCGAGATCACGATGCAACCGGTTCGGCGGCACGGCGTCGACGCGGCAATCCTGTTTTCGGACATCGTCCTGCCACTGAAGGCGATCGGCCTCGACCTCGACATCGTGCCCGGCACGGGCCCGGTGGTCGCGGACTCCTTCGCGTCGATGGCCGACCTCGCGCGGCTGCGCCCACTCGAGGCGGACGACATGCCCTACATCACCGAGGCGGTGCGAGCGCTGGTCGACGAGCTTGGCCAGACGCCGCTGATCGGGTTCGCTGGGGCGCCGTTCACGCTGGCGTCGTACCTCATCGAGGGAGGGCCGTCGCGCGATCACGCCAAGACCAAGGCGCTGATGCGCACGGCGCCGGAGGTGTGGCATGCGCTGCTGTCGCGGCTCGCCGGTGTCTCGGCGGCGTTCCTGCGGCTGCAGATCGACGCGGGGGCGACGGCGGTGCAGCTGTTCGACTCGTGGGCCGGAGCCTTGTCGGCGGCGGACTACCGAACGTACGTGCAGCCGCACTCGACTCGGGTCCTGGGCGCTGTCGGCGACGTGCCGCGGATTCACTTCGGCGTCGGGACCGGCGAGCTGCTGCCCCTGATGGCGGCGGCCGGCGCCGATGTCGTGGGAGTCGATTGGCGGGTGCCGTTGGACGAGGCGTCCGCGCGTCTCGGTGGGCGCCATGTCGTCCAGGGCAATCTCGATCCCACGGTGTTGATGGCGCCCACCGAGGTGGTCGAGGCGGAGGCGTGTCGGGCCTTGGCCGCCGGTCGAGCCGCGCCGGGACACGTGTTCAACCTGGGCCATGGCGTGCTGCCGTCGACCGATCCGGATGCGCTCACTCGCCTCGTCGAGTTCGTCCACGCGCAGCGGGCCGAGTAGCCGCGGCCCCCATCCCACTCGCGCCGACCTTGCGCGTCCCACCCACTTCTTCCCGCCGACCTTGCGCGTCCTCCCCGTTTCTTCGCGCCGAGGTTGCGCGTCCCGCCCGTTTCTTCGCGCCGAGGTTGCGCGTCCTCCCCGTTTCTTCGCGCCGAGGTTGCGCGTCCTCCCCGTTTCTTCGCGCCGAGGTTGCGCGTCCCACCCACTTCTTCCCGCCGAGATTGCGCGTCCCGCCCATTTCCTCCCGCCGAGGTTGCGCGTCCTACCCGTTTCTTCGCGCCGAGGTTGCGCGTCCCACCCGTTTCTTGCGCCGAGGTTGCGCGTCCCACCCACTTCTTCGCGCCGAGATTGCGCGTCTGTCCCGCGGCACGACTCGCAGCCTGGATTCTTGGCGAGTTCGGACACGAAATCGGCCGAGAATCCCCACGAACTCGCCAATAGTTGCCGAGCTCGGAGAGCGCCGCGCCCGGCGAGTGGGACTGTTGCCGGGAACCTGCATGCAACCGCCAGGCAGACGCGCAACTTCCCGACGAATGTCACCCAGGACGGCGACCTCGACGCGGAGGGGCGGGTGGGACGCGCAACCTCGGCGGGAGGAAATGGGTGGGACGCGCAATCTCGGCGGGAAGAAACGGGTGGGACGCGCAAGGTCGGCGCGAAGACATGGGTGGGACGCGCAAGGTCGGCGCGAAGAGTCACCGGTCAGGCGTCGGCGGCGATCCGGAAGCCGAGGTTGCCGCCGGAGGAGTCGCCGGTGTTTTGAGTGCGAGCGGCCACGCGGTAGCGGTTGCAGTAGCTGTGATGGCACAGGTAAGACCCGCCACGCATCGCCCAGACGCCGTCACCGTCGACATCGGCCGCCGCACCGACACCATCGCCATCCGCCGCGCCAATACCGCCGGCCCCGACACCGGGCTCCCACGGATCGGCCGTCCACTCCCAGACGTTGCCGGACGTGTTGTAGAGCCCGTAGCCGTTGGGCTTGAACGAACGCACCGGCGCGGTCCCCACGTGGCCGTCATCGCCGGTGTTGTGGGTCGGAAACTCGCCCTGCCAGATGTTGCACATGTGTCGGTCTCGGGGGTGTAGGTCGTCGCCCCACGGATATCGCGCGCCGTCGAGGCCGCCGCGCGCGGCGTACTCCCACTCGGGTTCGGTCGGCAGTCGCGTACCCGACCACGCGCAGTAGGCGAGCGCATCGTCATGGGACACGTGGACGACCGGGTGATTGGCGCGGTCGTTGACGCCCGATCCGGGTCCTTCGGGGTGACGCCAGTCGGCCCCGTCGACCGCCATCCACCACGGCGCCTCGGCGACAGCGCCCCGCGTGGACGCGTTGGCAAGCACGAACGGCGCGAACACGAAGCTCCAGCCGAAGCGCTCGGCGGCGGTGACGTAGCCGGTCCGCTTGACGAACGCGGCGAACTCGGCGTTGGTCACCGTCGTCGGCGCGATCGCGAAGGCGTCGACGGCCGCGTCGCGGACCGGTCCCTCGGCGTCGTCGAGGTTGACGTCGTCGTCCTCGCTGCCCATCCGAAACGGGCCGCCGGGCAGCGAAACGAGCCGGCGGTGCACCCGAGCGGCCGCATCCGGATCGGTTGGCATCTCGATCGTGGACGCGGCCGCCGCGGGGCCGGACGCGCGCCGGGCGCCGCAGCAGGGTCGTGAGGCGTCGGCCATGTCACACATCGTACGGAGCGCTTGCGCTTGCCCCATACGGCCTCAACGTCGACCCTGGTCGCATGCCTGCCCCCTCGGAGTCCTCGTCGCGCCGCCGCGTGGCCGTCGTCGGTGGCGGAATCGCCGGGCTGGCCGCGGCCCACGCGCTGGCTCGGGCCGACGACGATCTCGACGTCGTGGTGCTCGAGAGCATGCCCCGACCGGGGGGCAAGCTCCGGGTGAGCGAGGTGGCCGGCGCGCCGGTCGACGCGGGCGCGGAGTCGATGCTCAACGCCCGACCCGAGGTGGTCGACCTGGCACGAGAGGTCGGCCTCGGCGACGAGCTGGTCTATCCGGCGACCACGTCAGCGGCGATCTGGTCGCGCGGCGCGGTGCGTCCGATGCCGCCGACCGTGCTCGGCATCCCGGCCGACCTCGCGGCGCTGGTCCGCTCGGGCATCGTCTCGACGCGGGGCGTCGCGCGGGCCCGACTGGAGTCGGGGCTGCCGCGGCTGCGGTCCGGCGCCGACCTCGACGCGGTCAGCGTGGCCGCCGTGGTCTCCAAACGGCTCGGTCGTGAGGTCGTCGACCGGCTGGTCGAGCCGCTGCTCGGAGGCGTGTACGCCGGGCATGCCGACCGTCTCTCGCTGCGTGCCGCCGCCCCTCAAATCGCGGCCCTAGTCGATGCCGGTCCGTCGCTGCTCGCCGCCGCGCGGGTGAGCCGGCGCCGTGCCGAGTCCACGGGGGGACCGGTCTTCGCCGGCATTCGCGGCGGAGTGGCTCGGCTCGCCGACGCGATCGTGGCCGCGTCGGGCGTCACCGTGCGGACTGGCGCTCCGGTCCGCGAGCTGCACCGTGTCGACGACCGCTGGCGGTTGGTGATCGGCTCGACCCGAGACGCCGAGGCGCTCGACGCCGATGCGGTCATACTCGCGACCCCGGCGGCTCCGACGGCCCGACTGTTGGGCGATGCCGCTCCGCAGGTAGCCTACGAGCTGCGTCGCATCGAGTACGCCAGCATGGCGATCGTGACGCTCGCGTTCCCGCGTCCAGAGGAGCCGCCGGTCGGATCGGGGTTTCTCGTACCCCCGGTCGAGGGCAAGACGATCAAGGCCGCGACGTACTCCGGGTCGAAGTGGAGCTGGGTCGCCGAGGCGACCGACGCGCTGATCGTGCGCGCGTCGATCGGGCGGCACGGCGAAGAGCGCGTGTTGCAGCGTGACGACTGCGAGCTCGTCGAGGCGGCCGCTGCCGACCTACGCGACGCGGCCGGCCTGCACGGCCCGCTGATCGACGCTCGCGTGACCCGATGGGGCGGCGCGCTGCCGCAGTACGCGCTCGGACATCGAGCCCGGGTCGACCGGATCCGATCCGCGATGACGTCGGTGCCGCGGGTGGAGCTGTGCGGCGCCGCGTACGACGGGATCGGCCTGGCCGCCTGTGTCGCCGACGGCACGCGTGCGGCGGACCGGGTGCTCGCGGCGTTGCGGTCACAGCGGACAATGGCACCGTGAGCGAGCGAACTGAATCCAGCCCGGCGACTCCCGAGGAGATCAACGCCGGGATCCGTTACACGATGTGGTCGGTGTTTCGGCTGCGCGACCGGCTGGGCGACGCCGACCGGACCGCGCTCGGCGACGAGGTCGGCGAGCTGATCGAGCAGCTGGCGGCTAAGGACGTCGTCGTACGCGGCACCTACGACGTCAGTGGCGTACGGGCCGACGCCGACCTGATGGTGTGGTGGCACGCAGAGTCGGCCGATGCCCTACAGGAGGCGTACAACCGGCTCCGACGCACCGAGCTGGGGCGGCATCTCGAGCCGGTTTGGTCGCAGCTCGGGTTGCATCGTCCGGCGGAGTTCAACAAGCGACACATTCCGGCGTTCTTGGCCGGCGAGGAGCCGCGGGGCTACCTGTGCGTCTACCCGTTCGTCCGGTCGTACGAGTGGTACCTGCTGCCGGAGGATGAGCGTCGCGAGCTGCTGGCCGAGCACGGTCGCCTGGCCCGGGAGTACCCCGATGTGCGAGCCAACACGGTCGCGTCGTTCGCGCTCGGCGACTACGAGTGGCTGCTGGCGTTCGAGGCCGACGAGCTGCCGCGCATCCTCGACCTGATGCGGCACCTGCGGGCCACCGGCGCCCGGCGGCACGTGCGCGAGGAGGTGCCGTTCTTCACCGGTCGACGGCGGCCGGTCGCCGAGATCGTCGCAGTCCTGCCGTAGGCGGAACTCACGTCGAGAGCATCCTGCAAGGAATACCCCTAGGGGGTACACTGTTGGTCGTGTTCGTTACCTGACCGATCGACCAGGGAGTGCTCATGTCCACAATCCGCCTCGACGAGCTGACCCGCCAGGCCGTGTCGGCGACGCTGCACTGCCTGACCGGCTGTGCGATCGGCGAGGTGCTCGGCATGATCCTCGCCACCTGGTGGGGTTGGGGCGACGCGGCCTCGATCGCGCTGGCGATCGCGTTGGCGTTCTTCTTCGGGTACGCGCTGTCGATGCGACCCGTGTTGGCGGCAGGGGTCGGATTCACGGTCGCGCTCGGTGTCGTGTTCGCGGCGGACACCCTTTCGATCGCCGTGATGGAGGTGGTCGACAACGCCTTCATCCTCGCGATCCCCGGAGCGATGGACGCCGGCCTCGCAGACCTGCTCTTCTGGGCGACCCTGGCGGCCTCGCTCGCCGTGGCGTTCATCGTGACGGTCCCGGTCAACCGCGCGCTGATCGCTCGCGGCAAGGGCCACGCGGTCGCCCACAAGTACCACCACGGCGGCCACTGACCCACCCCACCCCGAGTGGCGCACGGTCGTCGCGGATCGGCGGATCGAGCGACGACGGTGCGCCACTCGGCGTAGGGGTCAGGCGGTCGCGTCGGGCTCCAGCATCAGCGAGATCGAGTTGATGCAGTAGCGCTGGTCGGTCGGCGTCGCGTAGCCCTCGCCCTCAAACACGTGACCCAGGTGGGAGCCGCATTTCGCGCATCGCACCTCGGTGCGTTTCATGCCGAGGGAGCTGTCCTCGATGTACTCCACGGAGTCGCCGGCCAGCGGCGAGTAGAACGACGGCCAGCCGCAGTGCGAGTCGAACTTGGTGTCCGACCGAAACAGCTCGGCGCCGCAGGCACGGCAGCGATAGACCCCGACGGTGTCGGTGTGTTCGTACTCGCCCGTCCCCGGAGGCTCGGTCGCAGCCTGACGGAGCACGGCGTACTCCTCGTCGGACAGCTGTGACCGCCACTCCTCGTCGGTGCGCTCAACGCGATAGCTCACGTCTCCAGCGTACGGAGTCCGCAATGACGCGGGCCCCCGTACGGGATCACGTCACCCAATCGTCAGGTGCACGACCTGCGGATCGTGGTCGCTCAGCTGGTCCGGAAAGTCGGCATTGATATGGACCGTGTCGTACGCGTGGTCCGCGGCCGCCGCCTGGGGCGAGAGCAGGATGTGGTCGAGCACCTGCTAGTTTCGCCGACGCATACGACACGGATGCATACCCAGCCGCCACGGACCCGAAACGCGCCGCTCGCCGCCGGGTCTGCCGCTACCGTGACCCTTATGGCGACGGCGGCTCACGAACTCGAGATCGACGGCCGGACGGTACGGGTGAGCAGCCCCGACCGCGAGGTCTTTCCCGCGTACGAGGGGGCGCCGGCGGTCACCAAGCTCGACGTCGCCGAATACTACGTCGCCGTCGGCACCGCGATGCTTCGAGCGCTGCGGGATCGCCCGACCACGCTGGAGCGCTGGCCGAAGGGTGTCTTCGAGGGGGCAGTCCTGTCGACTCGGCAGGACAACCGCGGCGACGCGTTCTACCAGAAGCGAATCCCGAAGGGCGCGCCCGAGTGGGTCGAATCGGCGCGGATCGAGTTTCCTTCGGGGCGGCATGCCGATGAGGTGTGCCCGACCGAGCCCGCCGTGATCGCGTGGGCGGCCCAGATGGGCACGATCGTCTTCCACCCCTGGCCGGTCAGGAAGGGCGACGTCGACCATCCCGACGAGCTCCGGATCGACCTCGACCCGCAGCCCGGCACCGATTTCGCGGACGCAGCGGTCGTGGCCGGCGAGGCGCGAGGGCTGCTCGAGGAGCTCGGCATGGTGGGGTTCCCGAAGACGTCCGGGGGCCGGGGGCTGCACCTGTACGTGCGGATCAAGCCGCGCTGGACCTTCATCGACGTACGCCACGCCGCCATCGCGTTCGGTCGCGCTCTTGAGCGTCGGATGCCCGACCGGGTGACGATGAGCTGGTGGAAGGAGGAGCGCGGCGAGCGGGTCTTCGTCGACTTCAACCAAAACGCTCGAGACCGCACCATCGCCTCGGCCTACAGTCTGCGGCCGCGTCCCGGCGCACCCGTCTCGGCACCGCTGCGATGGGAAGAGATCACCGACGTCGAGCCGAGCGACTTCACCGTGCGCACCGTGCCGGAGCGACTGGCATCGATCGGAGACCCGATGGAGGGGATCGACGAGCAGGCGTACTCACTGGAGCCGCTGCTCGAGCTGTACGCCCGCGACGAGCGCAACGGCCAGGGCGAGATGCCGTACCCGCCGGACTACCCGAAGATGCCCGGCGAGCCGCCTCGCGTGCAGCCGTCGAGGATCAACCCAGAAAACTGGACCTGACCTGCCGGAACGAGCAGCGAAGGGTTGCATCAAGCTCGACCGAGTTCCTTGCACAGCGTTAGCTCGCCCGATAACCTCCGGATGTGGGCGAGCGGCTTGACGATCTCGGCAAATCCTTTGCGCGGCACCTCCGGGCCGAGGGCCTTGCCGAGCGCACTGTGACGATCTACGGGCAGTCGGTGCGCTTCTACGCCGCGTGGCTCGAGGAGCAGGGACGCCCGTCGACGCTGAGCGAAGTCTCCCGCGCCGGGATCCGTGAGTGGCTGGCTCACCTCATAGACACCGGCCGGGAAAACTCCACGGTCAAGACGAGGTTTCGGGGGCTGTACAGGTTCTGCGGCTGGCTGGTCGACGAGGGCGAGTTCGCGGACAATCCGATGGCTCGACTCTCATCACCCGAGCCCGGAATGAAGCCCGTTCCCGTGCTGAGCGACGACGAGCTGATCGCGCTACTAAAGGCGTGCGCCGGCAAGACCTTCGCCCATCGCCGAGACGAGGCCCTGTTACGTGTCCTGCTCGACTGCGGGGTTCGCGTGAGCGAAGCGTGCGGTCTCGGTGTCGACGACGTCGACCTCGACAACGGCATGGCATTGGTCCGCGGCAAGGGCAACAAGGTGCGGCCGATCTACTTCGGAGCTCGCACGTCCAGGGCGCTGGACCGCTATTTGAGGATGCGCCGAGCCCATCGATGGGCTCACCTCGATGCGCTGTTCCTCACCCAGCGGGGCGCGCTCTCGCCCGATGGCGCCCGCGAGCGAGTGAAGGTGCGCGGCATACAGGCCGGCATCGAGGGTTTACACCCGCACCGTTTCCGCCATACGTTCGCGCACGACTTCCTGATCAACGGCGGTCAGGAACGCGACCTCAAGCGACTCGCCGGCTGGAGCTCGGACATCATGCTCGAGCGGTACGGCGCCAGCGCCGCCGACGCCCGCGCCAAGGCCGCCGCCCGCCGATTAAAGCGAGGCGACCGTGTGTGAGGTTCATCCGCGGGCTTACTGACGTGTCACTGCGCGCGGACGATGCGCCCCATGCCGCTGTAGGGGTGGTTTGTGCCTCGAGGTCGACTACCAAAGCGTCAGTGGCGGCGGTGTGATGCACCTATGTGGCGCGTGGATCGCGGCGTGGTCGGGCGGAGTCCGTATGGCGGCGTGGTCGGGCGTTCGCGGTCCGGCCCTGCGTGCTGAGCAATGTGCCGAGGTCGGCTATCTGGTCACGGTCGGGTCCTTGCTGATGGACGGCGCGACCCTGGAGTTGGACGGCAGCGGTCTCCGAGGAGTTGGCGAACGCCGTCGAGGTGCTGATGCGAGTGACCGGGTGAACAAAGTCCGCCACCGCCATACGGCGTTGTCGTATGGCGCTCGACCCGTTCGTAGCAGTGGTGAGGGGGGCGCCCAC
>DASQKI010000115.1:0-66503 GCA_035630615.1 Nocardioidaceae bacterium | reverse complement strand
GTTGAGGTCGTCGCGGCCCTCCCAGATCGCGCCCTTGCGGTCGACACCGATGATCTCGGCGACGCCCGCCTCGAGGAGGATCTTGCTGATCGCGACGCCGGCGGCCCCGACCCCGGCGATGACGACCCGGAGGTCGACCATCTTCTTGTCGACGATCTTGAGCGCGTTCTCGAGCGCCGCGAGCACCACCACCGCCGTGCCGTGCTGGTCGTCGTGGAACACCGGGATGTCGAGCAGCTCACGCAGCCGACGCTCGATCTCGAAGCAGCGAGGCGCCGCGATGTCTTCGAGGTTGACCCCGCCGTAGACCGGGGCGATCGCCTGCACGATCTCGACGATCCGGTCCGGCTCCTGCGTGTCGAGGCAGACCGGCCAGGCGTCCACGCCGGCGAACTGCTTGAACAGCGCGGCCTTGCCCTCCATCACGGGCAGCGCCGCCGCCGGCCCGATGTTGCCGAGCCCGAGGACGGCCGATCCGTCGGTCACGACGGCGACCGTGTTGCGCTTGATCGTCAGCCGCCGGGCGTCCTCGGGGTTTTTGGCGATCGCCATCGAGACGCGGGCGACGCCCGGCGTGTAGGCGCGGGAGAGATCGTCTCGATGCTTCAGCGGCACCTTGGGGTTGACCTCGAGCTTCCCTCCGAGGTGCATCAAGAACGTCCGGTCGCTGACCTTGCGGACGTCGACCCCCGGTACCTCCCGCAGCGCCGCCGTGATCGCGTCGGCGTGCTCGGCGTCGACCGTGTTGCAGCTGATGTCGACGACCAGTCGGTCGGCGAGCGACTCGGCGACGTCGAGCGCGGTCAGCACGCCGCCAGCCTTGCTGATGGCGGCCGTGAGCTCGGAGGTCGCCGTGGTCGACGCGGGCGCTTCCACCCGCACCGTGATCGAGTATCCGGGGCTTGGAGAGGTCATCACCGTTCCTCACGATCGTTGGCTTCGTACGAAGGATCGCAGACGGCGCCTGCGGGCCCGACCCGCCATGGACAGTGTCAGCGAACTGAAGCCGCTATCTGGTGGGGTACTCGCCCCAGGCAACTCTCATTTCACTCGGAGGATTACCTGCGAAAGCCGTTCACGGCACTCCTCGCCACGGTGCTCGGCGTCAGTCTGTCCGGCCCCGCCGTCGGCCAGTCGACGTCGAGTGCCGACACCCGGGGGTCTGACACCGCCCGAGTGCAGGCGGTGATCAAGCCCGGCACGGTGCTGCGCGCCGGCGCGATCCGCCGCTCCCCCCAACGGCAAGTTTCAGCTCCAGATGCAGCGCGACGGCAACCTCGTGCTCCGGTCGCACCGCAACGGTCACTGGGTGCGGACCTGGTCGAGTCACACGGCCGGCCATCGGGGTGCGTTCGCCGAGCTCGGGCTCGACGGCAACTTCGTCGTGTACGGCCGGCGCCACGCGCAGTGGTCGACCAACACCTCGGGCAGCGGACGGGTCATCCTCGGCGTGCAGAGCAACGGCAACGTCGTGATGTACAAGCGCAGCCACGGCGACACAACCGTGCTGTGGCAGACCCACACGGGCTGACCTGACCGGACGCCTCGAGCTCAGGCACCGCGTCGGCCGGCCGACCAGGCGAGCAGATCATCGGCCGACTTGGTGTTGATCACTCGGTCCGGTGGCAGGCTGTGCTCGACGGCCCGAGCGCAGCCGTGGTCGAGAAACTCCAACTGGCCCGGCGCGTGCGAGTCGGTGTCGATCGAAAACAGGCAGCCGTGCTCGAGCGCGACGTCGATGAGTTTGCCCGGCGGGTCACGCCGCTCCGGCCGGGAGTTGATCTCCACCGCCGTACCCCCTTCGCGACAGGCGTCGAACACCGCGACCGGGTCGAACTCCGAGGGTGGCCGGGTGCCACGACCACCGGTGACGAGCCGGCCGGTGCAGTGGCCGAGCACATCGACCCTCGGGTTGCGCACGGCGGTCACCATGCGCTGGGTCATCACGATGCGATCCGAGCGGAGCTTGGAGTGCACGCTGGCGACGACGATGTCGAGCTCGTCGAGCAGCTCCGGCTCCTGGTCGAGCGTGCCGTCTTCGAGGATGTCGACCTCGATGCCGGTCAGGATGCGAAACGGCGCCAGTCGCTCGTTGAGTTTCGCGACGACACCGAGTTGCTCGCGCAACCGCTCCGGCGACAGGCCGTTGGCCACCTGGAGCCGCGGCGAGTGGTCGGTGAGCACCATGTAGTCGTGGCCGAGGTCGCGGGCCGCCTCGGCCATCTCGTCGATCGGGCTACCCCCGTCAGACCAGTCGGAATGGGTGTGCAGGTCGCCGTGCAGCAACTGCCGCATCGACTCGCCGCCGGTGGCCAGCGGCTCGGTCGCCTCCTCCTCGAGCCTGGCGAGGTAGGTCGGAAGCGTGCCGGCGAGGGCCTCGTGAGCGATGCCGGCGGTCTTGGCGCCGACGCCGGGCAGGTCGGTGAGTGAGCCAGCTCGGTCCCGGTCGGCGACCTCGTCCGGCGTCAGCTTGGCGAGCGTCCATGCGGCCCGGCGATAGGCGCGTACTCGGTGTGTGTCGGCTCGGGAGCGCTCAAGCAGGAACGCGACGCGTTTCAGGGCGGTAACCGGATCCACGAGCCGATCCTCGCACGCCCGGCGACGATCGCGTACGCGCCGGCAGATCTGGTCGGGCTCTCGAAAATCTGCGCATCAGAGGTGATGCGCGCATCACATCTGATGCGAAGGTTCAAGACGTCGAGGGCCAGGTTGACCTCAAGTGCGCTTGACCCCACAGGATGGCCGTCATGACCGTGATCCTCGACGACGGTGAGGTCCTGGCTCGGCTGAAGCCGGCCGCAGCGGTCGGCACCATGCGCGAGGCGCTGCTGGCCTCGCATCGCGGTGACCTTCGCGCGCCGGCCCGTACGGTGGCCGACCTCGGCGACGGGCGCATGCTCTTCACCACCGGACGATGGGTCGGGAGATGGTACGGCTATCGGTCGTACGACACCTTCGTCCACGACTCCGATGCTGCTCGCGATGATCAGCTCGTCGCCGTCTACGACGATGCCACCGGCCATCTCCTCGGAGCTGTGGTCGGGCCCGAGTTGGGCCGCCGCCGCACCGGAGCCCTCGGCGGCGCGGCGGTCGATGCGCTGGCGCCGGCCGCTGCATCGACGCTCGGGCTGATCGGCACCGGATCGCAGGCGTGGGCACAGCTTTGGGCGGTCGCCGCGGTTCGGAGCCTCGAGAGAGTCCGGGTCTTCAGCCGAGACGAAAGAAGCCGGCGCGAGTTCGCGGAGCGGTCCGGCCAGGATCTGGGGGTCGCGGCGACGGCGGCAGCGTCGGCCCGGGCCGCGGTGGACGATGCCGAGATCGTGATCCTCGCGACCAGCAGCCCCGAACCGGTGATCGAGACCGAATGGCTGTCTGCCGGCTGTCACGTGACGACCTTGGGGCCGAAGCAGCAGGGGCGCTCCGAGTTTGCCGAGGACCTGCTCGATGCGGCGACGGTCCTCGCGACCGACTCGGTCACCCAGCTCGGCGGGTACGATCCACCGGCGCTGGCGAGCCGCGGTCGCCACGCCGATCGGGTCGTCGGGCTCGGCGCCGTCATCGCGGGTGACGCGCCCGGTCGCCGTGCCGACTCCGACGTCACTGCCTATCTCTCGGTCGGCCTCGCCGGCACCGAGGTCGCACTTGCGGCCGGCCTGCTGACCTGACCTCCGGAGAGGCTTGATTTGGTCGGGCAATCCGGTCAAAGTGAGCGCGTGTCCCAACCGCGATGGCTCCGCGTGGCGACGGCGGCGGCTGTCGCTGTGGCCCTGGCCGGCTGCTCGTCGGGTGGCGACCAGACCGAGGACGAGCCGACCCCGAGTCCATCGGCCGACGGACCGGCACCCGACCTGCCCAGCGTCGCGGTGGTCCAGCGGGCGGCACCGTGGCCGGATCGTCCGGTGGTCGATCTGCGATTCGACGCGGCTGATGGCCTCGAGACGATCCGCGGCCGCGAGCGAGTCCGGTTCGTGGCCGAAGATCGGGTCTGCCAGCTGGTGTTCCGGCTCTGGGCGAACAAGCCCGCTCTCGTCGCGGCCGGGATCGAGCTGACCGTCGATCGGGTCCGGATCGGCAGCAGACCGGTCCAGCCCGACTTCCGGGCCGCCGGAGCGCCCGCGAGCACGCCGGGATCGCTCATGACCGTGCCGGTCCCCTGCCTCGAGCCGGGCGAGTCGATCGAGGCGACGCTGGACTTTCACTTCACGCTCGGCCCGGACGTCGGTGAGCGGATGGGGCGAAGCGACGACGTCGCGTGGTTCGCGACCGCGTACCCCTTGCTCGCCTGGCAGCGCGATCGCGGCTGGGCGACCAACCCGGTGGTGCGGCAGTTCGGCGAGATGGTGAGCAGCGAGGAGTTCCGGCTCCGCAGCCTGGACGTCGTCGTGCCCGAGTCGTACGAAGTGCTCGGCACCGGGCAGTCGCTCGGCCGCCAGCCCGGACCACGACCCGGTACGGCGATCGAGCGTTTTCGGGCCGAATCCGTGCGCGACGTCGCGGTGACGGTCGGCGAGCTCGACGTGGTGGACCGCGACACCGGCGGCGTCCGGATCCACATCGGCGCGCCCGCGACCGGCACGTCGATGTCGCTCGAGGACTGGGCGAGCGATCAGGCGGACGCGATCACGGCCCTCGAGGAGTTCCTCGGCGACTTCCCGTACCCCGATCTCTGGGTGTCGGTGCTGCCGAACGGCCCAAGCGGCATCGAGTTCCCCGGCGCGATCCAGTACGCCGACATCGTCCCGGGCGCTGCGTACGCGGAGAACCTGATCGTCCACGAGACCGCGCACATGTGGTTCTACGGATTGGTCGGCAACAACCAGGGCACCGATCCCTGGATGGACGAGTCGTGGGCCACTTATGCCGAGGTCCGGGTCGCCGGGGCGCCACCGTTCGACGTTCCCATTCCGGAGGCCGTCGAGGATCACGTCGGCGAGTCGATGTTGTGGTACTCACAACCGGACACCCGTCGCCTCTACGGCCAGGGCGTCTACGTCCAGGGCGGCGACATGCTGCGCGAGGCGATGGAGTCGGTCGACGGCGACGACGCCGACGCACTGCTCCTCAACTACATCAACGCCAACGCGCACTCGATCGCGACGCCGAGCGACGTCGCCGCAGCGTTCGCCGCCGCGCCCTCGGTCATCGGCATCCTGCGTGAGTACGGCGCGGTCGACTGACCCCCTTCGGCGCCACGATTCCCGCCTGGCCGAGCTCCGATCACTACGCTGGTGACGTGGCGTCGCGATCCCGAGCTGTGCTGGCGCGACGGCTGAGCAAGGCCGTCGCTCCGCTGGCGACTGCCGCGGTCGCCCGGATGGACCGTGACTTGCCCTGGTTCCGTGAACTGTCCGCGCGCGACCGCGCCTGGATCGGCATGGTCGCGCAGAGCGGCATCTCGTCTTTCGTCGACTGGTTCCGTGAGTCCGGCGCCCAGCCCAACGCGCTGCGCGCCGACGTGTTCGGCACCGCTCCCACCGCACTGGCCCGCGTCGTCACCTTGCAGCAGACCGTCTCGATGGTCCGCACGACGATCGAGGTCGTCGAGTCCGAGATCGAGGAGCTGCTCGGTCCGGAGGACGGCGCGGAGGTGCGGTCGGCCATCCTGCACTTCTCCCGTGAGGTCGCGTTCGCCGCCGCCGAGGTCTACGCCCGGGCCGCCGAGATGCGCGGCGCGTGGGACGCCCGTCTCGAGGCGCTCGTCGTCGACTCCGTCCTCCGCGGCGAGACCGACGAGGTGGTCCGATCCCGTGCGGCGGCACTCGGTTGGCAGTCGTCGTCGCAGATCACGGTCGTTGTCGGCCATGCGCCCGACGACGTACGCGACGGCGAGACCGGCCCACAACGGGTGGTCGACGACGTCCGGTGGTCGGCGCGACAGATCGGCCTCGACATCCTGGGTGCGGTCCAGGGCGATCGGCTCGTCGTCGTACTCGGTGGCGTCGACGACTCCGACAAGGCAGCGTCCGCGATCGTCGAGCACTTCGGCCCGGGGCCGGTCGTCGTCGGACCACTGGTCGACGACCTGCTGAGCGCCAACGTCTCAGCTCGGGCGGTCGTCGCCGGGCTCCGCGCCGCGAAGGGATGGCCGCAGGCGCCGCGACCGGTCACGGCCGACGACCTGCTGCCCGAGCGATCGCTGTCGGGCGACGGACACGCGCGGCATCAGCTGGTCAATCAGGTCTACGCGCCGCTGCTTGCCGGCGATCGGGTCCTGCTCGACACCGCGTCGGCCTATGTCGAAGCCGGCAGCTCGGTCGAAGGCGCGGCGCGGGTGCTCTTTGTGCACGCCAACACGGTCCGCTATCGGTTACGCCGGATCGAGCAGCTCACCGGGCTCTCGCCGACCGACCCGCGCGACGCGTACACCCTCCGGATCGCCATCACCCTCGGCCGCCTGCTCTCGGGCGCCTGAGCGGACTGGGGAGGATCGCGCCAATCGGGTTTTGGCGCAGGGGTCCCCAGTGCCAATAGGTTCGTCGCAGGGGACCCCCGCGCCAACGCGCGACCGGCGGACAGTTGTGGGAACCCTACAAACCTCCGGTCGATCTTTCGTATGCTCGGTCCCCGACATCTCGGGCTCATCGCCGGCAGGCTGGATGGGTGCTCGTGATCGTCGCCCCAGGCCAAGGTGCCCAGACCCCCGGATTCCTCGCGCCCTGGGTGGAGGATCCGACCTTCGCCGCTCGGCTGCACTGGCTGTCGGTCGTCGCCGGTATCGACCTCGAGCACTACGGCACGAAGGCCGACCAGGAGACGATTCGCGACACCGCGATCGCGCAACCGCTGCTGGTCTCCTCCGGGCTGGTCGCGGCGCTTGCGCTCTTCCCGCATCCGGCCGACGGATTCTCGGCGATCGGCGCCGCGAGCGGCCACAGCGTCGGTGAGATCACCGCGGCCGCCGGCGTCGGCGTCATCACCGCCGAGCAGGCGATGGTCCTGATCCGCGAGCGCGGCGCCGCGATGGCCGAAGCCGCCGCGCGTACGCCGACGTCGATGACGGCCGTCCTCGGCGGCGACCGGGACGACGTACTCGCCAAGATCGACGCCCACGGCCTGACCGCCGCCAACGACAACGGGCCGGGCCAAGTGGTCGTCGCCGGCACCACCGAACAGCTCGCGGCATTCGCGGACGATCCGCCGGCCAAGGCCCGTCTCATCCCCCTGTCGGTGGCCGGGGCCTTTCACACCGAGCACATGCAACCCGCGGTCGGCCGGCTCGGCACACTGGCCCAGGCCGTGTCGACGCACGACGCCCGTACCCGGCTGATCTCCAACCGCGACGGCCACGTGGTCCACCAGGGTCGCGAGGTCCTCAAGCGCATCGTGTCGCAGGTCGCGAGCCCGGTCCGGTGGGATCTGTGCATGCAGACGATGCTCGACCTCGGCGTCACCGGCATGCTGGAGATGCCGCCGGCCGGCACGCTCACCGGCATCGCCCGTCGCGCCATGAAAGACGTCGAGACGTTCGCCCTCAAGACGCCGGACCAGCTCGACGACGCCAAGGACTTCGTCGCCAAGCACGCCTCGGCGTCGCCCCTCGACACGGCGCCGACCTGGCGGCTGCTTGTCGCGCCGGCGAAGGGAACGTTCCGCATGGCCGGCGAGGCCCGCGACGGCGACGCGCTGACGGCTGGCCAGCAGGTCGGTGCAATACACAGCCTGCGAGACGAGATTCCGGTCGTCGCGCCGCACGGCGGCACGATCGTCGAGTGGCTGGTGGAAGACGGCGACCTGGTCGGGCCCGGCCAGCCGCTGGTCCGACTGCACCCGGAGGCCATCACGTGAGCGAGCTTGCGAGCGAACAATTCAACGCAGCACCCTTGGTCACGAGGCCGCCGAGCGCCAGCGAGGGGGCCTCATGACCGGCGCGACCAACACCGCACTCCTCGGCATCGGCGGCTACCGCCCCCGCAAGGTCGTGCCGAACGCCGACATCATTGAGCGCATCGAGTCCAGCGACGAGTGGATCCAGACCCGCTCGGGCATCAAGACCCGGCGGGTAGCGGCCCCGGACGAGACCGTGCCGATGATGTCGCGGGCCGCCGCCGAGACGGCGCTGGAGCGGTCCGGAGTACGCCCGGAACAGCTCGACTGCGTGATCGTGGCGACGGTCTCCCACATGCTGCAGACGCCGGCCGTCGCGACCCAGATCGCCGAGGAGCTCGGGGCGACGCCGGCCGCAGCCTTCGACATTTCGGCCGCCTGCGCCGGCTTCTGCTACGGAGTAGCCCTCGCGTCCGACATGATCCGGGGCGGCACCGCCACGTACGTCCTCGTGATTGGCGTCGAGCGCCTCACCGACCTGACCGACTTCGAAGACCGCGGGACCGCATTCTTGTTCGCCGACGGCGCCGGTGCGGCCGTCGTCGGCCCGTCCGAGGAGTCGGGCATCTCCCCCGTCGTTTGGGGATCGGACGGCTCGAAATACAACCTGATTCGCCAGGAGGAGGGCTGGGATCAGGTCTTCGAGGCCGACAAGCCCGAGTGGCCGCACCTGCGCATGGAGGGCAACTCCGTGTTTCGCTGGGCGTCGTTCGACGTGGCGAAGGTCTGCCATCAGACGCTCGACGCGGCCGGGATCGGCGTCGACGACCTCGACGCCTTCATCCCGCACCAGGCCAACATGCGCATCACCGACGCGATGGCTCGTACGTTGAAGCTGCCCGAGCGGGTGGCGATCGCACGCGACATCGCGGACCAGGGCAACACCTCGGCCGCATCGATCCCGCTCGCGATGGAGCGGATGCTCGACGAGGGCACTATCTCCTCCGGCGACAAGGCCCTGTTGGTCGCCTTCGGCGCCGGCCTGGTCTACGCCGCCCAAGTCGTCACAGTTCCATAGGATTCAGGACCTACTACCTACATCAACCGCAAGCGTAATGAAATGGAGAGCCAGATGGCCACCAGCGAAGAGATTCGCGCGAACCTCGCCGAGATCGTCAACGAGGTCGCCGGGATCCCTACCGACGACGTCCAGATCGACAAGTCCTTCACCGACGACCTCGACGTCGACTCGCTGTCGATGGTGGAGGTCGTGGTCGCGGCCGAAGAGAAGTTCGACGTCAAGATCCCCGACGACGAGGTCAAGAACCTCAAGACGGTCGGCGACGCGGTCGCCTACATCGAACGCGCCCAATCTTGACGAGCTGTCAGCCGCTATTCGTGCCCAAGGGCGAATAGCGGCTGACGACTCCTTCGCGGAAGGTAGGTGAGGGAACCATGAGTTCGACCCGAGTCGTCGTCACCGGGCTCGGCACCACGTCGCCGCTCGGCGGTGACGTCGAGTCGTCGTGGCAGGGCCTGCTCGACGGTCGGTCCGGCGTCAGCACGCTCAAGCACGAGTGGGCTCAGCAGCTGCCGGTACAGATCGCCGGACAGGCGGCTGTCGAGCCGACCGAGGTCCTCGAGCGGGTCAAGGCTCGCCGGCTGGACCGAGCGGCGCAGTTCGCCGTGGTCGCCGCCCAGCAGGCCTGGGCCGACGCCGGACTCGCCGACGCGGACGTCGACGCCGAGCGCCTCGGCGTCGCCATCGCGACCGGCATCGGCGGAGTGCAGACCCTTCTCGCCAACTACGACGCGCTCAAGGAGAAGGGCCCGCGACGCGTATCGCCGCTCGCGGTCCCGATGTTGATGGCCAACTCCCCCGCGGCCAACGTCGGACTCATGCTCGGCGCCAAGGCCGGAGTGCACACGCCTGTGTCGGCATGTGCCTCCGGCAACGAAGGCATCAGCCTCGGCGTCGACATGATCCGGCTCGGCCGGGCCGACGTCGTCGTGGTCGGCGGCACCGAAGCCTCGGTGATCGCGCTGCCGATGGCGGCCTTCGGCCAAATGATGGCGCTGTCCAAGCGCAACGACGAGCCCGAACGCGCCTCGCGGCCGTGGGACGTCGACCGAGACGGTTTCGTCCTGGGCGAGGGCGCCGCGGTGCTCGTCATCGAGTCCGAGGCCCATGCCGCCGCTCGCGGCGCGCGGGTCTACGCCGATGTGGCTGGCGCCGGCATCAGCGCCGACAGTCACGACATCGCCCAACCGCAGCCGGACGGCCACGGCGCCAGTCTGGCGATGCGCCGGGCCCTCGCCGAGTCGGACCTCGCCCCGAGCGATGTCGCCCACATCAACGCCCACGCAACATCGACGCCCCAGGGCGACATCGCCGAGGCGCTCGCGATCCGATCCGCGCTCGGCGACGCCGCCGACTCGATCGTGGTCACGGGAACCAAGTCGATGTCGGGGCACCTGCTCGGCGCCGCCGGGGCGTTCGAATCCATCGCGACGATACTCACGCTGCATCACCGTCAGGTGCCGGCCACGATCAACCTCGACAAGCTCGACGACGCCATCGATCTGGACATCGCGACGTCGGTACGAGAACTGCCCCAAGGCGATCTGGCAGCGCTGAACAACTCATTCGGCTTCGGCGGCCACAACGTCGCCGTGGCCTTCCGAACGGCCTAGGGCACACGCCCCGAGTCCGAGGAGTCCCCATGACGACTACCCGCCCCGAAGCGACCACCGCCCCTCCCGTGGCGAAGCGGCCCAAGCTGCCTCGCGAGCAGGACCCCCGCAATCCCAACAAGCGCCTCGCGGCGTTCTTCGACGAGGGCACGCTCGAGCTCATCACGCCAGACGACGACTCCGGCATGCTCGCCGCGATCGGCCGTGTGGATGGCACCCACACCGTGGCGTTTTGCTCCGACGCCACCGTCATGGGCGGCGCCATGGGCGACCGAGGGTGTCAGGTCGTCGTCCAGGCGTACGAGCGGGCCGTGTCCGACGACGCTCCGATCGTCGGCCTGTGGCACTCGGGTGGGGCCCGGCTCGCCGAAGGGGTCTTGAGCCTGCATGCCGTCGGCCGGATCTTCAACGCCATGACGCTGGCGTCCGGCCACATCCCCCAGATCAGCGTCGTGCTCGGACCGGCCGCTGGCGGCGCCGCCTACGGGCCGGCGCTGACTGATGTCGTCGTACTCGGGCCGGAGGGACGCATCTTCGTCACCGGCCCCGACGTCGTCCGCTCGGTCACTGGCGAGGACGTCGACATGCTGCGCCTGGGCGGACCCGAGCCGCACGGCCGCCGATCCGGCGTGGTGCACGTGCTCGCCGACTCCGAGGCCGACGCCCTCATGGAGGCTCGCCGAATCACGTCCCTGCTCGGTGACCAGGGCCGACTCGACCCCGCGACGGTGGCCGACGTCGACCTCGGCGAGGCACTACCCGAGTCGACAAGGCGCGCCTACGACGTGCACCCGCTGGTCGAAGCGCTGCTCGACGAGGGCACCGCACTCGAGTTGCATCCCCGCTGGGCGCCGAACATCACGACGACGCTCGGCCGGTTCGGTGGCCGGACCGTGGGCGTCATCGCCAACAACCCGCTGCGGTTGGGTGGCTGTCTCGACTCGCTGTCGGCCGAGAAGGCGGCGCGGTTCGTGCGGATGTGCGACGCGTTCGGGGTGCCCCTGGTCGTCGTGGTCGACACCCCGGGCTACCTGCCGGGCGTCGGTCAGGAGTGGGACGGTGTCGTCCGGCGCGGTGCCAAGCTGCTGCACGCGTTTGCCGAGGCGTCGGTGCCTCGGGTCACGCTGATCACCCGCAAGGACTACGGCGGCGCCTACATCGCGATGAACTCGCGGTCGGTCGGCGCGACTCGTGTCTTCGCCTGGCCGACGGCCGTCGTGGCGGTCATGGGCGCAGTCGCCGCGGTGCGCGTCCTGCATCGCCGGAAGCTCGCCGAGGTCGATCCTGACATCCGGCCGAGCGTGGAGGCGGAGCTGGCCGCCGAGCACGAGCGGATCGCCGGCGGCGTCGACAAGGCGGTCGAGATCGGCGTCGTCGACGAGGTCATCGAACCCGACGCGACCCGGTCGGCGCTCGCTCGGGCGATCGCGGACGCGCAGCAGGAGCCGGCTACTCGCGGTCGGCACGGCAACATCCCGCTCTGACCCGGCGGAATACCCTCATCTAGCCGGGCCGAACGGCCCACGTTACGGGCCGAACGACCCTTCTTATGGGTCGTTGGTTCCACGTATTCGCACCCGGATGGCCCTGCCGCCAGGCGTGCTCCTCGATCGATGCTGAGGTGTCCGCTGCCGCGCAGGAGGTTCGTCATGATGCGAGTTCGCTCCAAAGGTTCGCGACGACCCGCACCAGGACGGCCCTTCGACGAGGGCCACTGACTCGTCTGACGGCGTAGCCAGCCGTACTTGAGCCGGTCCTCGGCGACTGCTCGGTCGGCCAGGTCGCGCGACACTGGTGGCATGGCGACCATGCGAGCCTGGACCTTCGACAATCCGGCGCCGGTCGACGACGTGGCATTGCGCCTGGGGACCCGTCCTCGGCCCGAGCCCGCGGGTGGCGAGGCTCTCGTGCGGGTCCGGGCATGCGGCGTCTGCAGGACCGATCTGCACCTCGTCGAGGGCGACCTGCCGCCGCGCCGGGCCGGAGTCACGCCGGGCCACCAGATCGTCGGCGAGGTCATCGCACTCGGAGCCGGTGTAACCCGGTTCTCCGTCGGCGAGCGGATCGGCGGCGCCTGGCTGCGCGGCACCTGCGGCCAGTGCTCGTGGTGCCGGTCCGGTCGGGAGAACCTCTGCCCTGACTCCCGCTACACCGGTTGGGACGCCGACGGAGGTTTCGCCGAGTACGCGACGCTGCCGGCCGCCTATGCGTACGAGATTCCGGAGCGCTACAACGACGAACAGGCGGCGCCGCTGCTGTGCGCCGGAATCATCGGCTATCGCGCGTTGCGCCGGGCCGAGCTGCCGCCAGGGGGTCGTCTGGGCATCTTCGGCTTCGGCGCCAGCGCCCACATCACCGCCCAGATCGCCCTCGCCGAAGGGGCCGAGCTCTATGTGCTCTCACGAGGCGAACGCGGTCGCCGACTGGCCTCGGAGATGGGAGCCGTATTCGTCGGCGAGTCCCACGAGATCCCGCCCCGACGGCTCGACGCCGCGATCGTGTTCGCGCCTGCGGGCGACGTCGTGCCCGTCGCTCTGGATTCAGTCGGCCGCGGGGGCACCGTGGCGATCGCGGGAATCTATCTGAGCGAGATCCCTCCCCTCGACTACGAGCGGCACCTGTTCTACGAGCGCACGTTGCGCAGCGTCACCTCCAACACCCGCCGTGACGGCGAGGAGTTGCTCCGGATCGCCGCACGCATGGACGTACGGGTCCACACGACGCGCTACCCGTTCGACGCGACGGACCGGGCATTGCGCGATCTCGCGGCCGGTTCGTTCGGCGGAGCGGCCGTCATCGCCGCCGAATGAAGCGCCTCTCGGCAACCTCTCGGCACCGGTTGGTCGGAAACGGACCAACCCGCTGGATCGGACGGGTCTTTCGACCTACGCTTTCCCGCGTTGGGCGCGACAGCGTCATAAGGCAACGTGATGTGTCTCGGGCGAAGGAGACACACGGATGTGTCTCGGGGCAGAGGAGACACCATGGCGGGCGGCCAACGGCCAACCGATGACGTCGCCGACGAGGCGCGCGAAACGCTTCAGCAGGCGCTGACAGAGACCGCCCAAGGTCGCGAGTCCGACGTCGATCCACGGCGGGTCCTTCGTGGCATCGTCGAGGCGGCGCGCGAGCTGTCGGCCGCGCGCTTCGGTGCCCTGGGCATCGTCGGCCCAGACGACTCTCTGACCGAGCTCATCGTCGACGGACTGACCGACGCCGAGGTCAAGCGCATCGGGGAGCATCCACGGGGGCTCGGCTTGTTGGGCGAGCTGATCAAGCACCCGCGGGCGCTCCGGATCGCTCGGATCTCCGACGACCCGATGTCTCACGGCTTCCCCCCGCATCATCCGACGATCACGAGCTTCCTCGGCGTCCCGGTCTTCGTCCACGCCCGGGTCTTCGGCATCCTCTACGTGGGGAACAAGCAGACGGCCGACGAGTTCGCCGACTCCGACGAGCGGGCTCTTGTCGCTCTCGGCGCCGCCGCCGGGGTCGCGATCGAAAACGCTCGCCTCTACATGCGATCGCAGCGACGGGGCCGTTGGTTGGAGGCGTCCGCCGACATCACCCGCATGCTGCTGGAGCGGGCCAACCGCGACGATGCTCTCCGGGCCGTCGCGAAGTGGGCGAGGGAGCTGTCCGGAAGCGACGGAGCCGGCGTCTTGCTCGCCGCGGACGGCTCCGAGCTCGTCATCCACGAGGTCGACGGCGACCCGGTCGGCGATCTGCGTGGTCGCATGGTGCCGGCCGACGAGCCGGCGTTGGCCCGCGTACTCACCGACGGTCTGCCGACGACCGTTCCCGACGTACGCGGCCTCCTGCGCGCCCCCACGGGCTCCAACGGCGAGGCAGTGGTCATGTCGGCCCTGCTCGTGCCGTTCCGCTCCAGCTCCAACTCGGTCGGGATCCTGCTCGTGGTCGAGCCGAAAGCCACGTCGTCGCGCGAGGACGAATACATGCTCGAGTCGTTCGCCGACCAGGCAGCGATCGCGCTCGACCTCGCCCAGGCACGCGTCGACAGCGAGACCGTCGTCGTCCTCGAAGAGCGCGACCGGATCGCCCGCGACCTGCACGACGTCGTCATCCAGCGCTTGTTCGCCACCGGCCTGATGCTCCAAGGCGCGCAGCGGGCCACCGACCAACCGGACGCGCGAGGCCGGATCGAAACCGCGGTCAGCGAGCTCGACACCACGATTCGCGACCTGCGCACGGCGATCTTCGAGCTCCACCACCATGCGCCCACATCGCTGCGCGCGGAGCTCCGGAATCTCGTTTCCGACTACAGCGAGGTGCTCGGCTTCGCTCCCCGGCTCTCGACCCGCGGACCGATCAACACCGTCATCGACGCCCAACTGCGTTCGCAATTGCTCGCCGTTTTGCGCGAGGCGCTGTCCAACGTGGCCAAGCACGCCCACGCGTCGGCCGTCGAGATCACCCTCATCGCGACCGATCGTGACGTCCTCGCCCAGGTCGTCGACGACGGTGTCGGCGTTCACGAGACCGAGAAGCAGAGCGGCCTGCGCAATCTGCGCGAGCGAGCCGTGGCATTCGGCGGCTCGTTGCGGGTCGAGCGTGCCGAGCCGCACGGCACCCGCATCGCCTGGCGGGTCCCCCTCCCCCCGGCTCGTGCGTCTTAGGGCAGCAGCTTCGAGGCCAGCACGGCGGCCTGTGTCCGTCGCTCCAGCCCGAGCTTCGCGAGCACGCTGGACACGTAGTTCTTGACGGTCTTCTCGGCCAGGTACAGCCGCTCGGCGATCTGCCGATTGGTCAGGCCCTCGGCGATGAGCTCGAGGATCTTGCGCTCCTGCTCGGTGAGCAGCTCCAGCTGGTGAGCTCCGTCGTCACCGTGTCGGATCCGCTCCAGTACGCGTTGGGTGACGGCAGGATCCAGCAACGATCGGCCGGCGGCGACCTGGCGGACCGCGTCGATCAGCGCCGTACTCGACACTTCCTTCAACACGTAACCGGCGGCGCCCGCCATGATGGCCGCGAACAGCGCATCGTCGTCGTCGTACGAGGTCAGGATCAGCACGCCGATCGTCGGGTCGATCGACCGGATCGCGCGACATACCTCGATCCCACTGCCGTCGGGAAGCCGGCCGTCGAGGATGGCGACGTCCGGTCGGAGCGCCGGGATGCGGTTGGTCGCCTCCGCAGCCGATCCCGACTCGCCGGCAACCACCATGCTCTCGGACTCGAAGAGGTCGCGTAGACCCCGTCGGACGATCTCGTGGTCGTCAAGCAAAAACACCCGGATAGGGTCAGAGGTCCGCGTCACACGAGATGTTCTAACGTTCGTAGAGCGGCGCGAAAAGGGTCCAAGGTCCCGAAGCGCACCATCGAGAGAACCGTTGCCGGTCGCTCAGCGTTTGGCAGACTAGACACAGCACACTTGGACGTGGCTCCCGTACTCCGGCGGAGCCGCAGCGCGCGAACCGTCGCGTCCTGGTCGTCGAGCCTAGACATCCCGACAGGAGGAGCCACCCGGTGAACCTCAACACCGACGACCCGGTTGGCGCACGCAATCGTGCCATTCTGTTTGGGCTAGTGACGCTTCTCGTCCTCGGCATTGTGGTCGGGTTGAGCGTGGGGTGGCTCGGCAGTCGAGCGGTCGACTCGACCGGCATGGACGACGTCAAGGCTCCCGACAACCAACCCGGCGTGTCCGAGGACGACCCGATCGACGACTTCACGGCGAGCTCGACCCCGACCGACGACGTCGAGGAGACGACCGAGCCGACCGAGCCGACGGAGACGACCGAGCCGACTGTCACCGAAACGACCGAGACGGAGGAACCGCGGGAGCCCACCATCACGGCGTCCCCGGTGACCGCGAAAGAAATGGAGGAGGTCTATCTGACTGGTCGGTTCCCAGGTCTCGGCCCCGACATCTCCCTCCAGGTCGAGCGGAAGGAAGGCGGTGTCTGGGCCGACTTCCCGGTTACGGCGACGACCGACGAGCGCGGGGCGTACTCCACCTATGTCCAGACCGGTCAGACCGGGGCCAACAGCTTCCGGGTCACCGCCGAGTCCGGCGAGTCTACGCCCACGGTGATTGTCGAGATCACCTGATCGCGTCAGCCGACGTGGTGCAGCCAACGCACCGGCGCTCCGTCGCCCGCATGCCGGAAGCTCTCGAGCTCGTCGTCCCAAGGCCGGCCAAGGAGCTTGTCGACCTCGAGCTCCAGTGTCGTCTCGCCGAGCGCGGCCTTGACGGTGGCGGCCTTGAGTCGGTCCTCGGGGATCATGATGTCGCCGTGCAGGCCGGTGACGGCGTGAAAGATTCCGAGCTCCGGCGTGTAGGAGAAGCGCGCACCCTCGGTGCTCGCGGTCGGCTCCTCCGTGACCTCGAACCGCAGCTGCTTCCAGCCTCGTAAGGTCGACGCGATCTTGGCGGCCGTGCCGATCGGGCCCTGCCACGACATCTCGCTGCGATAAGCGCCTTGCGCCGCCGGCTGGCCGGTCCACGACAGCGAGACGGGCTGGCCGAGCACACCCCCGACCGCCCATTCGACGTGGGGGCACAGTGCCGACGACGCGGAGTGAACGTAGAGCACGCCACGCGTCGTTGTCCGCGTGGTGCCATGGGTCGCCACAGTCACCGGGTCCTCCCTTGCGCCTCGAGGTACGCCTTCCCCAGCGACCTGTCGCGGCATTGAGCCCAGTAACCGACGCCCATTGTGCCTCATGACCCCCACCCGTTGCCAGCAGCCACACTGACCACGGCGAATCTGCCGTTCGAGGCGGTCAATGACGGCGGCGGCACAGCCAGGTGACCCGATCGCCGCGACGATACGACTTGACCGTGGTCACCATGGGGCGGGTCCGCAGGAAGCGCTGCCAGTCGAACTTCTTCTCCACCTCGAAGCCGAACGAGTCGAGCATGAGCTCCAGAGCGGCCGGGGACGGGCGGCCCACGAGCATCCGGCCGTCGTGGGCGAGATGGCCCGGCGTCGAGTTGCCCTGGCGCCCGACGTCCTCGGCCTTGATCCGGACGACGGGTTCGTCCGAGCGATAGACCGCGGTGTCGAGCAGCAGGTACGTCGGGTCGACCGAACGGATGCCGTGGAAGAGATCCTGGTAGCGCAGCGTGTGGTAGAGGAAACCCAAGCACAGCACGACATCGGCCTCGAGTTCGTGCTCAGACCCGCCGAGCACCTCGAACACGTCGCCGTGGATCACCTCGTACCGGTCGTCGTCGGCGCCGTAGTGCGCGAGGTTGTCCTGGGCGTGCTCGACCAGGTCGGCCCGGGCCTCGATCCCGGTGACGTGCTTAGCCCCCGCGTCGAGCGCGGCGAGGCTCCACCGTCCGTCATGGCTGGCGATATCAAGCACCCGGGCGCCCTCGAAGATCTCGCGGTTGTCGTCGAAGATCACCTGGTGGCGCAGGTTGAGGCGCCCCGGTGTGCTCGCAACCGAGCTCGTCGAGACAAATCGCGGGTACTTCTTGAAAAACACCAATCCCCACCCTTGCACGGCGAACCGGACTACGTCACGTAACCGAGCGGGTGAATTCTGTTACCGGCTGTAGCGACACGCTGACGATCGGGGCCGGCCCACGGCGAGCCGGCTACCGCTCGTGAAGGACGTGGACCGACGAAGTACAGTCCCCGACATGCCGATCAGCCTGGCCCGTGCCGGATCGGTCTTTGGGCGATGATCGAGACCGTTGACGACGCCGATACCCACAACTCGACCAAGCAGGGGCTGACGAGGTCGGCACTCGTCATCGGCGCGTTGGGGGTGGTGTTCGGCGACATCGGCACCAGCCCGATCTACACGATGCAGACGATCTTCAACCCCGACGACCCCCACCCTGTCGCCGCGACGACGGACAACGTCTACGGCATCGTGTCGATGATCTTCTGGTCGGTCACACTCATCGTCACGCTCAAATACGTCCTCCTGGTGCTGCGCGCTGGCAACGACGGCCAGGGCGGGATCCTGGCGCTGATCACGTTGATCCAACGCGCCGGCGGATCCAGCGGTCGCCGGACCGCGTTCGCGCTCGGCGTGCTGGGCATCTTTGGCGCGTCGCTGTTCTTCGGCGACAGCATCATCACACCGGCGATCTCTGTGCTGTCGTCGGTCGAAGGGCTCAAGATCGTCGAGCCGTCCCTTGACCAGTGGGTCGTGCCGATCACCGTGACGATCATCGTCGTGCTCTTCGCGACCCAACGGGCCGGCACGGCGCGGGTCGGCCGCCTGTTCGGACCGATCATGGTGATCTGGTTCGCCGTGATCGGCGCCTTCGGCATCCGCGGCATCACCGAGCATCCCGAGGTCTTGCAGGCGCTGTCGCCGACCTACGCCGTCGGCTTCCTGACCGGCCATTTCACGACCGCGTTCTTCTCGCTGGCCGCGGTCGTGCTCGTCATCACCGGCGCGGAGGCGCTGTATGCCGACCTCGGCCACTTCGGACGCCCGGCGATCACCCGAGCGTGGCTCTTGATGGTCTTCCCGGCCTGCATCCTCAGCTATATGGGCCAGGGCGCCTACGTCCTCCATTCGTCAGGAGAAGCGGCCGGCAGCCCGTTCTTCCTTTCTGCACCCGAGTGGGCACAGCTGCCGCTCGTACTGCTGGCCACCGCCGCGACGGTCATCGCATCGCAGGCGGTCATAACGGGCGCGTTCTCGGTGGCGCACCAGGCCGTCCAGATCGGCTACCTGCCGCGCCTTCGCATCCACCACACGTCGGCGCACGAGATCGGGCAGGTCTATGTCCCGTGGATCAACTGGACCTTGATGGTGTCCGTCCTGGGTCTGATCCTCGCCTTCCAGTCGTCGACCGACCTCGCATACGCCTACGGGTTGGCCGTCACGGGGACCATCACCATCAACTCGGTCCTCTTCTTCTACGTCGTCCGGCACCGCTGGGGCAAACCGCTCTGGATGGTCCTGGTCGGCGGCGCCTTCTTCCTCCTCATCGAGCTGCTGTTCCTCGCGGCGAACATGACCAAGCTGGTGCACGGCGGTTGGATCACGCTTCTCATCGCGATGACCGTCTTCACGGTGCTGACCACGTGGCGCCGCGGCCGCGATGTGATCAGCGAGCGACGCCTCCGCGCCGAGGGCGAGCTGCGGACGTTCGTCGACGAGTTGCACGAGCAGGAACGGCCGCCGCGGCGGGTGCCGGGGACGGCGGTGTTCTTGAACCGGGGCAAGACGACGACGCCACTCGCGATGCGCGCCAACGTGGAGCACAATCACTCGCTGCACGAGCAGTCGGTGATCCTGTCGATCGAGACGGTGCCGGTCCCCTACGTTTCCGACGACGACCGCATCGTGATCGACGATCTTGGCTATTCCGACGATGGCATCGTCCACATCGCGGCGCAGTTCGGCTACATGGACGACCAAAACGTCCCACGCGCGCTTGCCCAGGCGATGGACCAGGGGCTCGAGGGCCCGGTCGAGATCGACGACGTCTCCTACTTCTTGTCTCGCATCGAGCTCACGATGGGCGACGATCCCGGCATGCCGCGCTGGCGCAAGCGGCTCTTCATCGCGACTTCGCTCATCACCGCCGACGCGGCCGAATACTTCGGGCTGCCGGGCGATCGCACCCTGGTCATGGGATCGCGCATCAAGGTCTAGCGGCCTACCGCACCGAGCACGACCCGATGGCGTCGACGACGAACTCGCTGACGTCGTCATGCTTCACGACCAGCCCGATGCTGTGGTCGTCGGTGTCGACGCTATGGACGTGCGGCGCCGGCAGGCCCTGGTCGAGAGCCCGAGACTGAATGAGCTCGGCCTCGGCCACGATGTCGGAGTTTTGCTCCTCCCACGTAATCCAGATGTTGCTCGGATAGTGCTCTGCGGCTCGGCCGTCGACGGTGCCGGCTGGGTCGCTCGAGACCAGGATCGGGGAGATGGCGACCAACGCGCACGGCGGCGACGCCAGCTCGTCGAGCGCCGCGAACGTCACCGAGTTGCCCATCGACGAGCCCACGATCGCCACCCGGTCCGTGCCGCGCCGATGCAAGAGGTCGACGGCACTGGCGAGGTCGGCCGGCTCCGCACTCAGGTCGTCGTCACCGGGGGAGCTGCCGCGGCCACGCCGGTCGAACAGCAGCACCCGAGCGCCGGTCTCCTCGGCCACATCACCCGCCCAGGGCAGCCAGTCGCAGATGGTCTGGCCGGCTCCCTGCCGCAGGACGACCCCGACCTCGGCATCCGGCGAGCCGACCAGCGCACCGCCGAGCGTCATGCCGTCGTCGCGTGTCAGCGTGATCCGTTCGGCGTCGTCGGGTACGTCGTCGCACTGGTCGGCGAGCGGCGTCCGCGGATCGTAGGTCGGCTCGTCAGCGATCAGCCGCCAGCCGACGACGGCAGCCGCGACGACCACACCGCCTGCGACAACGGCAGCGAGGGCCGATCTGCCCGCGGGCAGCCCACTCACGTCCCCACCACGGCGTTGATCCTAGGCCTCTCATGCGCCGGATGCCTTCGCGGCGTCGATGATGGTCTGGGCGAGCTTGTCGGGCTGGGTCAGCTGGGGCCAGTGTCCACCGGGGAGGTCGACGTAGTCGACGTCGCGGATCGGAGCAAACTCGGCGACTGGCGCCTCGCCGTCCTTGATCCAGGTCTGCAGGTCCTCGGCGGTGTACTCGGGACACACCGCGGTGACGGGGACGTCGTAGCGGCGTTCGTCGGACAGGCGCTGAACGCCGCTGAGCACTCCCTCGGGCGCCGGGATCGCGTCCGCGTAGAACCGGGCCAGCGACTCCTCGTCGAAGTCGACGATGTTTGCCTCCTCGCCGACCGCGGCCCAGTCCGGCATGGCAACCTCGCCGTTCTCGGCCGGAAGCCCCGCGAGCGTCTGCTGCCCGTCCGGTGTCGGGAACCCGCCGACGTATACCGCCCGGGCGACCCGGTCCGGTCGGGCGTCGACGGCCGCGTACGCGATGCCGCTGCCGGCCGAGTGGCCGACCAGCAACACCGGCCCGTCCGCTTCGTCGATCGCGGCCACCACCGCGGCGACCTGGTCGGCCAGCGTGATGCCCCGACGATCGGCGTCCTTGCTTTCCATGCCGGGCAGGGTCAGCGCCCGTACCCGGTGACCCGCGCCCTCCAACGCCGGCGTCACGGCATCCCACGACGATCCGTGGAGCCACAAGCCCGGCACCAGCACTATCTCCATCGTTCCTCCAGATCAAAGAATCGTGGCGCCACCCTAAGACGCATTCCGGACGTTCGACGTCCGGAACAAGCGCTGCGGAAGCGCGCTCCTCAAGAACCCGACCGACCGCTCCCAATGGGACCTTCGGCCCTGTGCGCCATGACACGTCGACTGTAGAAAGGCCCGAGCCAGGGACCTTGATCACGCGCGACGTCGCGTGCCTGCAACGTTCACGTTCGGTCATGCCTGACCAGGCGCGTGAGCAGAACTGTCTCGGGAGGGGATCGATCATGGGCAGTTCCACGCCAATCGCGAGGGATACTGAGGGGTTCATCAGGCGGCGCGCCGTACTCATCGCCTTGACCACGGCAGTCACCTTGACCGTCATGGTCGTGCTCGATGATTGGGGATCGCCGGGCCGAACGATCATCGAAGGCCTTCTCGTCGGCTCTGCGCTCGGCGTCTGCCTTGCCTTTGTGTGGGATCGCTATTCGGGGCGAATGAAGACGGTCCCAGACGTGGAGGCCGCGACCGGTCTTCCCGTCCTGGCGACCATTCCCCCGATAGACGGGGGTGATCGCCATCCGAGTGCCGTCGCGGATGACCGATCTGACGAGGCCACCCAGGCATATCGCCGACTCGCTTCCGAGCTCGCCTTCGACCTCCGGGAAGCGGGGGCGAGTTGTCTGTTGGTCACGAGTCCGGACCGGAAAGCGGGTCGGACGACCGTTGCGGTCAACCTCGCGGCTCGGTTCGCCGCCAATGGCATGCAGGTCGTTCTGGTCTCGGCCGACGCCCGCGGCAGCAGGGCCGACCAGATGCTCGGGTTGTCGCCGCAGCCTGGGTTGACGGAGGTGTTGGACGGATCGAGCTCACTCGGCGACGCTCTGCAGGCGAGCGGGCGCTCCCGGCTGCGGGTACTGTCGGCCGGAGCGCTGTCGGATGGCGGCGCGGTCGGCTACAGCCTCGACGACCTCGCACGGTTGATCGACCAATTGGCCAAGACCGTTGATCTGGTGGTGGTCGAGGCACCGCCGGTGTTCGGTGGCGTCGAGACGGTGCTGCTGGCTCAGGAAGCCGATCTGGTGCTGCTGGCCGTCGACGTACGCCACGGCAAGCGGGCCGACGCATCGACCGCGGTGTCGTACCTCGGTCACGTCCAGGACAAGCTCGTCGGGACGATAGCCAACGACCCGGGTCGGCGCCGCGGCCTGGACCTGGCGCCGGGCGCGTGGCTGAGTGGCCGAGGGCGCGGTGTCGTCACGGCGGTCGCATCGATGTTCGGTGTCGTGGCAGCCATGGCAGGTCGAGCGACCCGGTCGACCAAGGACGCCGCCAGGTCGGCCGTCAAACGTCGTCCACAAGGGGGCCAGCGGTGGGCCGGAGCGATCGCCATCGCCACCGTGGCAGCGATCGTCATCGCGACCACGCTGTGGTTGGGTTACGACGGTCGGTCCGATGCCCAACAAGACGGCGACAGCGCATCCGCCGGGTCGGCGGGCTCGGCCACGTCGCAGCATCCCTCTTTCGACGCGGCTCTGGACGAGTGTCAGTCTCATTGGGAGGCCCAAGACGCTCCGCTCGAGGCAGCCGCGAGTTCGATGGAACAGTGGCAGGTGCATGTCGATGCGATGAACCAGTTGGTCGCCGGCCAGATCACGCTAGGCCAGGCCTCGGCGTTTTGGAACAGGACACGAGTAGGCGCAGCCGAAAGGGTCGAGCGCTTCTTCGACGCGGACAGCGCCTACACCGGCGGCGACTACGCGTGCCCGGCACCCTCCTCGATTCAAGACGGCGATCGGGATCTGGCGACACTGTCGGCCTGCCGGCACGGCATCGCACAGCGTGAAGAGACCCTCGAGGCGGCCCGAGTCGCGATCGAGACCTGGCACCACCACGTGATGGACATGAACATGCTGCGCACAGGCAAGATGTCACCGGCCCGCGCCGTCCAGCTATGGAACAAGTACTGGAGGCAGGGCGCGGCCGAGGTATACGACTATCAAGCCCAGTCGCGGCAGACACTCGACGAGCACTGCGCCACCTAAGGCAGCCAACCAGAGGGGTGCCCGCACCGTTCTCCCGTACGTCGACATACGCTGCTGTCGACGTGTCTACCAGGGAGGGTGAGTCATGTCGCGGGAGCTGATCGGCGGTCGGTATCTGATGCGCCGACCCGTCGGGCAGGGAGGCATGGGGACGGTCTGGCTGTGCACCGACCAGACCCTGCACCGCGACGTGGCGGTGAAGCGCATGGGTTCGCTGCCCGGCGAGACCACCGCCGGGGCGGCTCGTGCCATGCGCGAGGCCCGACTGGCCGCCGCGATGAACCATCGCAATGCCGTCGGGGTCTACGACATCGTCGAACATGACGACGCATCGTGGCTGGTGATGGAGTACTTCCCCTCCCGCAACCTCGGGGAGATCATCGACGAGGACGGTCCGCTGACGCCGCGTCGGGCCGGAGCCATCGGATCGCAGGTGGCCAGCGCGCTGGCCGCCGCGCACAAGCTCGGCATCGTGCACCGCGACGTGAAGCCGGGCAACATCCTGGTCGGCGACGGCGACGATGCGAAGGTCAGCGACTTCGGCATCGCTCGCGCCGAAGTGGACGCGACGCTGACCCAGACCGGGATGATGACCGGCACACCGGCTTATCTCCCTCCCGAGATCGCCACCGGTGGTGGCGCGTCCCCGGCATCCGACGTGTGGGCGCTCGGCGCCACCATTTACGCCGCGGTCGAGGGAGAGCCACCGTTTGGCACCCACGGCAACCCCGTACAGTTGCTGTCGCGGGTCGTTCAAGAACCGGTCCCCCGACCCGATCACGCTGGGCCTCTCCTGCCGCTGCTCGGCGAGATGCTGGCCAAGGATCCCCGGTCCCGACCGACGATGGCCGAGGCAGCGACCAGGCTGGAGCACCTGCCCGACAGTACGCAGGTAGCGCCGCTGCCCCCGCCGGCCGTGCCGCCGTCCGTCCCGCCGGTGATTCCGTCCGACGCGACGAGCGACCGGCGGCGCTGGGCACCGGTCGTCATCGGCCTGATCGTTGTCCTGCTGTTGGTCGTCGGCGGCTGGGCCTTGCTCCGAGGAGACGGCGGCCAGGACGCACCCACGGCGTCCGGGCCTCGCGACTCCACTCAGGGGCCCGCCGACAACGAACCCGCAGACACCAAACCCACGCAGAGCCAGCCGACCGATCCCGAGTCGAGCGATACCTCACCGACGCCGGACCCGACCACCCCTCCGGCGAACGGGGGTCCGGCGGGGTTCGTCAGGGACTACTACGCACTGATGCCGGGCGACACCGATGCTGGGTGGTCGATGCTCGGCGGGTCGCTGAAAACCCAAGGCAAGGCGAGCTACGAAGACTTCTGGAGCGGCATCGACGATGTCGAGGTCGGCAACGTCACCGTCGAGAGCCCGACGACTGTCGTGTACGAAATCACGTACGTCCAGTCCGACGGCACGTCGCAGGAGACCAAGCGGATCACGCTGGAGCCACGCGGCGACAGCTACCGGATCGTCGACGACGACCCCGCCTAGTCACTGGCGCCACGTCGGATCACGACCTGCGCGACTATGAGACAGAACGTCTCACGTTCTGAGAATGTCGCGCCTCATCGAGCAGTTTCGCACGGTCGGGCTGCGGTGCGCCGCAATACTGAGTTTCGAGTGGTCGAGACACCGTGCCACGTCACCTTCGTTGGCGAAGCAGGTAGTCAGGATGTCCGTCGCACGCACGAACCCCGATCACCTTCGGCGCAGTCCCAGGCGTTCAGGGGAACCACACGATGCCGCCCGCACCCATCAGTTACTGGCCGAGGCCAGACTGTGCGATCCCGAGAAGCGGCAGCGTCTCGAAAAGGAAGCCGCCATCATCAACATGGATCTGGCGAGAACCGTGGCCGCCCGATACTGGGGTCGCGGGGAGTCCACCGAAGATCTCGTCCAGGTTGCCTATGTCGGTCTGATGAAGGCAGTCCGCGGCTACGACCCAACCCGAGGGGACGACTTCCGGTCGTATGCCATTCCCACGATCTCAGGCGAGGTGAAGCGCCATTTCCGCGACAAGAGCTGGGCCGTCAAGCCGCCGCGCTGGCTCCAGGAGTTGCAGGCGGACATCTCAGCGATCTCGAACGGTCTCTACCAAGACCTGAAGCGACCGCCTCGCCCCGAAGACATCGCCGAGCGCCTCGACGTGCCGGTCGCCAAGGTCCGCGAAGCGCTGTCGGCCGACGGCTGCTTCAACCCGGCATCGATCAACGGGAACGGGCCGCGCGGGGACGGCTACGTCTTGGCCGAACGCCTCGGCATGGACGACCGTGGGCTCGACCTGGTCGAGATCCGGATCGCCCTCGCACCGCTGATCCAGCAGCTGCCCGAGCGTGACCGTACGATCCTGGCGCTGCGCTTCTTCCGCGGCTGGACCCAGTCACAGATCGCGACGAACCTCGGTATCACGCAGATGCAGGTCTCGCGACTGTTGTCACGGATCCTGAACGGTCTTCGATTGGAGCTCACCAGCGGCTGAACATTCCGCCCGCCCGAGGGGTCAACCTGCCAGGTCGCGCTTCTTGGGCAACTCGCGGGTGGCGACGAGTTCACGCGCGACCTCGTTGAGCTTCAGTCGGTGCTCCTGGGAATAGCGCCGCAGCAGCTCGAAGGACTGCTCGGCGCTGAGCCCGAAGCGCTCCATCAGGATGCCCTGGGCGAGACCGACTCGCTTCCGAGCGTCGATCGTTTGCGCGACCGCATATTCCCTCCGGGCCGTCGCGAGCGCGACCGAGGCGTGTCGAGCCAGGATGTGAGCGATGGCCATGTCGTCGCCGTCGAAGCTCAGCGGCTCGCGCGCATAGAGGTTCAGCGCGCCGATCTGGGAGTCCCGGGTGGCGAGTCGAATGCTGAGGACGCTGCGGATGCCGAGATCGCTCAGTTCGCCGCCCCACCGCGGCCATCGAACATCGGTCGCGGTGTCGTGCACGACGGTGGAGCTGCCCGCCTCGGGCGGCATGGTGAGGATGGGGCCCTCGCCGAAGCTCGCCTGCAACTGCGCCGCTTGCTCCGCCACCGGATCCGTCGCGGCGACGGTCTCGATCAACTTCCCCTGATGCAGGAACATCACATCGGCGAGGTCGCAGTCGACGGCTGTGAGTGCGTACTGGACGACCTGGTCGACCGTTTCGCTCAACGATCGCCGTCCGTGCAGCTCGATAGCGAGCCGACCGAACTCTTCGGCAAGTGACGCGTCCATCCACCCTCCCGCGCTCGATGTGGTGGACCCGTTCTCGGCGGTCCGAGAGGAGCCTACTGCCGAACCCGCGGCGGAGGAAGTTGGGCCAGATCGCTAGTCGGGCGCGAAAGTGACCACGTTGTGAACGACCCGCTCGTCCGCGAACTCGAGCATCAGCTGGCCGGCGATCCGGTCGGGTTCGGCATCCCAGATGTAGTCGGCGGTCACGCGCCGGCCGGTCACCTCGGCGACGCCGAGTCGCATCGTGCCTTGCGGCGGGTCGCCTCGATAGGCGCGGCAGATCGCCTCGAGGCCCCGGTGGACAATCCGTACCGGATCGGACAGCTCGAAGACGGCGTCGCGGTCGTACATGGCGAGCATCGTGGTGAAGTCGCCGGTCCGGACTCCACGGTTGAACGCCTCGAGATGGCGGATCAGCAACCGCCGGATGTCCGCTGCCAAAAGTGCCATGGGCCGAGATCAGGTCGTGAACTCAAGTGCGCCGGCAACCGATCGGCGCCGCCCGCGCACGCGTATAACTGTTCACCTTACGAACCGAGCAATCCTGTGTCCACCGGGCTCAGTCCGCCGGCTCCAGGTTCACCTCGGAGTCGCCGACGGTGTCAGAGTCCGGCAACCGCCGCGTCGCGATCAGGTATTCGGCGACCCGGGTCAGCTTCACGTTGTGATCTTGGGAGTACCGGCGCAACACCTCGAACGCCTTGGGCTCGTCGAGGCCGAACCGCTCCATCAAGATTCCCTGGGCCTGACCGATCAGCTTGCGGGTGTCCAGGGCGACATTGAGCTGTGCCTCGTTGAACGACGTCGACAGCGCCAATGCGGCGTGGCGAGCAAAGAGGTTGGCGAAGGCTGCATCGCTGGCGGTAAAGGTGCGCCGATGGGTCCAGTAGACGTTGATCGCCCCGATGCGCCGATCGTCGACGGTCGTCAGCTCGACGGCCAGGACACTGGCGATCCCGAGGGCGGCCGCCTTCCGGGACCACTGCGGCCAGCGCTCGTCGGTAGCCAGGTCGCTCGACAACAAGGTCTCGCGGTGCCACGAACTGTCACGGCACGGACCCTCATCGAGCTCGTATTGCAGATGGTCGGCCTGCTCGACCAGAGGATCGGTCGCGGCAACCGTCTCGAGCCTGCGGCGAGGCCGGATCAGGGTGATGCCGGCATGATTGGCGTCGAGCTGATCGCGGATGTAGCCGACGATCTCCTCCGCCGTGCGGTTAGGGGTCGGCGCCGACTGGAGTGTCTCGGCTAGCTCGACAAACGCATGGGCATCGAATTCGAGTGTCACAAGCTCGGGCATCCTCGTAATAGGTGTACGAGGTAGCGCTGCACTCCTCGGACGACCTCACGCTACGCCGCTGCCCCGCATCGCACCAGACAGACCGATCAGACCGGTGGACATGTCGTGACACGTGATCGGCGAGCAACTAAGGCGGTTCCGGCCGCTTCATCACTGAACGGCCAGAACCTAGCCAAGGATCCGTAGCGCTCCGGAGCCCCAACCTGGTTGTGTTCGTACCCGTTGCGCGGTCTGTCATACCTCCGGCCGGACAACCGATTGATCGACAGCGTCAGCGCTCGCCAACCCGGGACGGAAGTCCCCCTGAGGCTGGGCCATCCGGCGGGGACATCGGGGACACTTTGCTCCTCCAGGTGACGACTCGGGCGACGAGGATCGATGTCATCCCGCTGTCGGCGCTGGGGGTTCGTCGTGCAAGCCAGACGCATATCCGTAGCGATTGCGGCGCTTCTCGCGGCTCCGCTGGTCTCCGTTGCCTCCACGGGCGACGAAGCCGCCGCTGTCGATCCGCCGCCGAACGTGGTCGTGATCCTGGTCGACGACGCACGCTTCGACGACATGAGCACGCTGCCGCAGGTCAAGGCGCTGATCGGGGATGCCGGGGCGACCTTCGCGAATGCGTACGCACCGTTCCCGCTCTGCTGCCCGGCACGGGCCACCATCCTCACCGGTCAGTACGCCCACAATCACGGCGTACTGGCCAACGAGGCACCGCTCGGCGGGTTCTCGGCGTTCGAGGACACCAACACGATGGCGACCTGGCTCACCCCCGACTACACCACCGGCTTCATCGGCAAATACCTCAACGGCTACTCGCTCCCCTATCGACCGCCGGGCTGGGACAGTTGGATGGTGCCGACCGACTCGGTCTACAACTACCGGGGAACGTCGTGGAACATCAACGGCGTCCACCGGACGTACGCGGGTTATCGCACCGATGCGATGGGCACGATCGCTTCGGAATTCATCGACGCACATGCAGACGATGCCCGACCGTTCATGCTCTTCACCTCGATCGTCGCGCCGCATGCCGGGAACCCGGTCGAGGCCGACGATCCGAACCAGATTTACAACACGTCGATCTTCCCGACGCCGAACGTCAAGGACACCTACCGCGACCGCTTCGCCGGCCTCCGCAACGCCGATCCGTCGTTCAACGAGGCCGATGTCAGCGACAAGCCGGTACGGCCCGGTCCCCTCGCGCAGTGGGAGATCAACGCGCTCACCGAGGTGAACGCCCAGCGTCGCGAGGCACTGCTCAGTGCCCAGGACGCGACCCGGAGGATCATCGAGTCGCTGCAGGCGGCCGGCGAGTTGGACAACACCTACGTCCTCTTTCTCTCCGACAACGGGTTCATGCTCGGTGACCATCGGATCCGAAGCGGCAAGGTGCATCCGTACGAGGTCGCCACTCGAATTCCCCTGATGATCCGCGGACCGGGGATCCCGGCCGGCTCGGTCGTCACCCAGCCCGTCGGGGAGCAGGACATCGCGCCGACCATCCTGGCCATGACCGACAACGTCGGAGCCAACGGCGGATTCCCCCTCGACGGTGCCAATATCTTGTCGATGATCGGCAATCCGGGTGTGCGGGCCGGCCGACCGGTCGTGATCGAGATGGGACCCAAAACGGCAATGTCGACGGACTATCGCTTCCACGGTGTCGTCGTCCGAGTCGACGGCGTTCGATGGAAATACGTCGAGCGCACCGGTGGCCGAAAAGAGCTCTATGACCTCAACGCCGACCCGGCCGAGCTGACCAACGTGGCCGGCAAGGCGGCGTACACGCAGATCCAGAGCCAGCTCCGCACGCTTCTCCTGCAGTACCAGTGGTGCGCCGGGACGGCCTGCCTGTGACAGCCGGGGATTTCGCGTTGCCCGTTCGCGATATGTCGCGAGGCTGTTGACGCGCCGACGAGGCCTGTAGAGTCCGCCGGGTCCCGCGATCGAGCCGAAAGGAATGATCAATGGGCATCGGATCAGGCGTTGCCATGTTCGCCGCCGGAGCCGTCCTGACTTGGGCCGTTGAGATCGACCTTCCGTACATATCCGACGATACGCTCGGCCTGATCCTCATGCTGGCCGGCGTCATCGCGGCCGTGGCAGCCGGTCTCGCCGCGTCCCGGTATCCGCAGACCGGCTACGGCACCGGCATCATGCTGACCGCGGTCGGAGCCATCGTGATCTGGGCCGTCGACGTCGACGTGCCGTACCTTGCCGACAGCGCCTTCGGGCTGATCCTGCTCCTGGCGGGCACGGTCGCGATCTCTTTTTCGGCCATCGCGAACGCTCGACAACCACAGACCGGTCTCAGTGTCGGCGTCGTCTTGGTGATCGCCGGCGCGGTTCTCGCCTGGGCCGCCGACGTCACCCTGCCGTACGTCGCTGACTACACCTGGGGCGCGATCCTGCTGGTCGCGGGGCTCGCGGCGATCGCCGCGAGTGGTGTCGCCCTCCACCGGAAGTCCAGGCATGCGACGGCGCAGTATTCGCAATACCCGAGCTACCCGCCGCGCTACTGAACGCGGACGCGGACCGACTGCCTAGAACGCCGCAATCGCCTCCAACGCGGGGTCACGTCCGGTGCGATAGGCATCCACAGTCAACGCGGCGGCAAGGTCGACCGCAATCCACGGTCGAGCATCGCGCGGGTCCCACTGCCACCACAACGTGGATACGCGCACGGTGATCCGGTGGTTGGGAAGCACCAACAGCTCGGAGTCACCGTAGTGATTCCAGTGTGAGGCGGCCGGCTCTCCGACGAAGATGGGGAACGTCCATTTCTCCAGGTCGGAGATCAGCATTTGCGCCGCCGAGAACGTGCGCCGGCCGGTGATGACGAACAGCCGGCCGCGCTCGTCGAAGCGCGACTGAAGTAGGGCGCGCACGATGGCACCGTTGAGGTCTCCGTCGCCGCCACTGTTGTGTCGCAGGTCCAAGACAAAGCGGCGGGCACCAAGCGAATCGGCAGCCGCGAGGGCACGCGCGAAGAACGCGTCGAGCCGTTCGCCGCGCTCCTGGATCTCGTTGAGTTGGCAATACAGCAGCTCCCCGTCAGACAGGTAGGAATACCAGTACGTCTCCGTTAGCTGAGAAAGCCACAGCGGCACCGCCGCACCGTCGCGGAGATCCACCCACCCGTCACGAGGTCCCCACCACTTGTCCGCGCCGCCCGCCAGGTCGGGGAACGGCCCGGCGCTGTCGAGCGAAACCGTACGCGGACTGCCGTCCACCTCCATCGTCAGCTCAGCGCGCCGCGGATCATCGGAGACGCCCACGCCATGAAGCACTTCCGCCATGACAAGGAGGATCGGCGCATACATCAACACCCCCATGTCGTTGTCCCGGCCGATCAGCGGCGCGACGAGGTTCTCTACCGAATCGATCGGGACACCACCGACATGAGTGACGCGGGCGCCGAGCAGAGTTGCCTGAGCGCGTGTGGCCGCGCGAACGCAGTAGCCGTCGGCGAATCGATACAGGCTGACAGGCAGCGTGTGGAAGCCGACGGGATCTCGCCAGGGCGACACGGTGGTGTGGCCATCGCCGATCGCGGCCGCAAGTCTCATCAGCTCGACGATGACCTGATGCCGGGCATGTCCAGGCAGGCGGTGGCGGATGTCCGCGATCGCACCATCGAACTGCTCGCGACCAAGCGTGTGAAACAGATTCGCGTGCACGGCCGGCATTTCACGCGCGACAACGTCGAGATCCTCGTTCCAACGACGCAGTTCGTCTGCATCGGCGTCGATCGGCAGAGCCGAGTAGCTGTCCCGATCCGGAGTTGGCTCCGGATCAGCCGTCATGACTCTTGGGCCAGCCGGTCGGCGAACCGGTGCAGATAGAGCGGCCATCCGTTGTCGCCGGCGACGCCTTCACGGACGCCTTGCCAACCCTCGCCGTGGCGTTCGAGGTTTCGGTGCTCGATCTCGACACGAGTCCGTTCGGGGGTCTCGGCGATGAAGCGCACTTCCCACTCGCTCGTCTTCTCGAGGTCGGTCTCGATCTGCCAGCGCGGGCTGATGTCCCAGCTGAGAAGTACGCGGCTCGGCGGCTCGTACGCGAGGACCCGAGCCCAACGGCACACGCTTCCGTCGACACCACGGTCGTAAAGGTATCCACCGACCCGAGGCTCGAACACCGTTTCGGCGATCTCGACGCCGAGCATGTTGTGCGCAGGCGGCTTGAAGCTGCCAAAGTCCTCGGTGAAGACCTTGAACGCATGCTCGGTCGGCGCCTCAACGACGATGGACGCGTTCACAGATGTACCTGTCGCATTAGTGCTCATCAGATCTCCGTTCGTGATTGCTCCACGACCGACTTGTAGGCCGCGAGCGTCTTGTTCCAGAACCGGTCGAGCTCCGCGCGAAGCGCCGCAAGCCCATCGGGGTCGACCTGGTAGATGCGCTGCTTGCCGGCTCGTATGTCGACGACGAGTCCGGCGTCCTTCAACACCTTGAGATGTTGCGAGACCGCGGGCCGGCTGACCGGCAGGTCGCCGGCCAGGTCTCCGACCGCGCTCGGCTCCTCGGCCAACCGCTCAAAGATCGTGCGCCGGGTCGGGTCGGCAAGCACAGCCCAGCCGCTCTTCGCGTAAGTCTTCACTAACGCGTAAGCTACGCCTTACCTATTGCGCGTGTCAATCGGGTCGCGCCGGCTGCCCGGCGGCAAGGGCGACGATCGCGTGGCCGCCGCCATTCTCAAGAGAGCTCGGTGTCTGGGAATTATCTAGAGTAAACAGGTAGACTTGAGTGATTATCTGGTAAACTCGGGGCTGCTGGCATACGCGACCAGCCTCCCTGCCGGGGCGCTGGCCTCGCGAAAGCCAGCGGGCCACAGCTGTGTGACCTCCCACGTGCCGCGTCGGACTAGGAGGACAAGATGAGGGCTGAGTCGGAATCTGAAGCGGCCTGGCGGGGGTTCTTCCTCGCGGCCATCAGCGCCGGTGTCGGCACAGTCGTCGGCATGATTGCGGGTTTCGTCGTCGGTGGCGTCGCCGACACTGCCGTGTCGATTGCGACCGGGCACGAGCAGTTGCGCTTCTGCTACATCCTCGCAGAGTTCGGCACCTACGTGGGTCTCTTCCTGGGGATCGTCGTAGGGATCGCGACCGGCGTATCGAGCGCATCGACGGTGAACACGGTCGAACCCTCCGTGAAATGGACCGGGCCTCCGGCCAGCAGGAACGGAGCACACGTTGCTGAAGGCGTCGACCACGTAAGAGGTGTCGAGGAGCAGGGCCGAGCCGGCGACAAGTCCGACGGTCTCGGCGGCGCCGCCGCCGCGTAGCGGCGTTGAGGAGGAAACTCCGAGCGACCAGGCTCAGATCGCCCGAGTCTGGATCCCAGGCGACGACGCCGAACCCGGGGCCGTGGTGCCGCCTCCGTTGCTGTAGACGGCTTGTCGGTCGCGAATCGGAAGCAATGCCGTGGGTTCGAGCCGGTCGCGGCCGGCGAGGGTCAACCCGGCAATGCCGCTAGTGAAGCGGGCCGCGGACGAAGAGGTCGTACATGTTGTTCGTGTCGCCGGGGACCAGGTTCGAGGCGTTCGATTGGAAGGCGACGTACTGCCCGTCCGCGGAGATCGAGGGCCACCCACTGACACGGTTGCCCTGGGTCCCGTTGGAGCTCACGCTCACCCGTCTGGTCGTTCCGGTCCGACGGTCATGCACAAACACATCGAACCTGCTGTTCGTGTCGCCGCCGACCAGATTCGAGGCACCGGAGAAGAAGGCCACGTACCGACCGCCCGCAGAGATCGAGAGGACGGAGCTGTCGCGGTTGGCCTGGTGCCCGTTGGAGCGCACACTCACCCGCCTGGTCGTCCCGGTCTGGCGGTCACGCACGAACACGTCGGATGCGCCGTTGGTGTCGCCGCGGACCAGGTTCGACGCGTTCGAGTAGAAGGCGACGTACCGGCCGCCCGCGGAGACCGAAGCGAACGAGCTGACGTTGTCACCCTGCCTCCCGTTGGAGCTCACACTGATCCGGGTGGTCTCAGCCGTTGCCCCTTCGGCGGCCCGCTCGCCGCGAGCAGCAGACTCACGCTCAGGACCGCCACAAGGATCCTCGCCCTCGGCACCGCCGCACTCACCGCGGCCCGGCTCCCTCTCGCCGAGGCCAATCCTGCGAACCTCATCAAGCGCCCGCCTTCCTACCGAGGCCGACTCCGATCGAGCCGCCCTCACATTTCTGAAACACATCGCGACCCGATTGGTCTTGTCGTGACGCAGCTGAGCTGCTGTCCGGCACTCGGGAGGCAGGTGCCGGACAGCGGCTCGGTCAGCCGTTGTGGGAAAGCCTCAGCTGGAAGGTGCCGGGGCCGATGTCGCTGAGCGTGGTGGTGTTCGCCGCCAGGTACTCGTCCAGGTATGGCGAGCGGTCACCCTGGGTCGGCACGTCGGACCGCGGGTCTTGCACTGCCAGGGCGAGCATCGCGTCGGAGACGGTGATCGTGCTGCCCGAGGGAACGTCCCGCCAGCCGTTTGAGGTGATGGTCCCGATCTGGATTCCCAGCTGGTGCCCTTGCTCGAAGGTCCAGTCTGTCGCCTTCAGGGCAAACGAGGTCGATCCGCTGTTTTTCAGCAGCGCGACGTTCTCGTCGAACATCGCGGCCGAGCCATCTGGAGCGACGTCCCACAGCCGCACCATCACGTTGCCCTGACCGGTGGTCTTCAGCGTGATCCGCGGCGTGCCCGTGACTCGGACCTGCTCGGAGACGGGCGTGGACCACGTCCAGTAGCTGCTCCCGGGTGCGTCGGCGAGGTGCAGACTCGTCTGGGCAAGTGACAGCGATCCGATCTGCGGCGCGTCCTCGATGTCCCAGCCCTTGGCCTGCGGCGCCGTCATCGGCAGTGCAGCATTCTGCGCGGCTCCGCCGTCGTCGACGTACTGCCCAGACGACAGCCGTACCCGAGAAGAGGTGTTGGTCACCGGCCAGGTCGGCTGGGCACGCCAGTGGGCGAGGCTGTCTTCGATGGCGAACGCCGGGTCGGTCTCGGAGGGTTCGATGCCGCGGAGGTACTGGTCGTAGAACCGCATCACCTCGTCGAACCAACCGGCGCGGCCCATCGCCAACCGGCCGTCGGCGACGGTGTCGTTGCCCCGCACGTGGTCCCACTGACCGAGCCAACCGCGTTCCGGGCCTTGGTGGTTGTCCAGGTAAATCTCCATGTCCTCGGGCTTGGTGTTGGGCTCGATGAAGCCCGACGTGACAAACAGCGGCGTCTGGGTTCCGGCGGCGCGGGCGGCGAAATTGCGGGCACGCCAAAACGGCGCGTTGGGGTCGGGGTTCTGGGTATTGGTGCGATTGTCGCTCTCGCACTCGGGGTGGCTCTGCTCGTACTCCGCGTTCGCCTTGTAGTGGTCGCTGTCATCACTCATCGGCGGCATCGTCGCGATCGAGTAGTAACCCCGCGGGGTGCTGGTCACGTTGGAACGAGGCACCCCATTGCTGAACAGGTAGTTGTACCTGTTCCACGTCGGTTCTTGGGCAACAATCGCGCGCAGAGGCTCGAGCCTGAGGACATTGGCTGCCAACCCGGTGTTGGCGTCGTAAGACTTGCCGTACATGCCGACCTTGCCGTTAGACCAGGGCTGGCTGGCCGACCACTCGACGGCCGCTCGGACGTCGGCCTGCTCGCCCGGGCCTAGGAAGTCCAGGCACCCGGTGCTGCCGCCGAAGCCGCGCAGGTCGACCATCACGAAGGTGTAGCCGCGCGCCATCAGGTTGGCACCGTCGATGAAGTCCTGAAAACGCGCCGATGGTCCGACCTGATCCCAGCCCTCGACATCGGTCTGCCCCGCATGCGCGAAATAGGGTCCCACCGACACGATCACCGGCGTCTTCGCATCAGCCGGCAACTGCTCTGGCCGCAGCACATCGGCATGCAGCTCGACACCGCTGTCGTCCGAGGACGGGAAGTACGCCTCCGTCCACACCGCCCCCTCCGGCACTCGCGGGTTCTCCGCATGGCTAACCGGGTCGTCAGGTGACGCGGTCGCCTGACTGGCCGGCGCCACCGCGCCGCCCACCATGATCGCCGTGACGGTTAAAAGAGCGCCGGCCGTTGTGGCCGACGCCGTCTTGCGAAGGTCCATGGATGCCTCCCATGAGTCAGGCCAGTCCCCAGGGGTTCGACCACAAGCTTGTGCTCGTCCCGGCGTCGGTGGCTGACAGCAGCTGCCGCTCGTCCTCCCCGCTCGCGCGTCACGCTACGGAAGCGGAGCTATACCGTCACCGAACATCTGCACGAGATCCGGACATAGCGGTAGAGCATCTGTCGGAGCGACCAGCTCCATCGAGCCGCCCTCATCTCCCCCACACTCCAGCCTCATTGAGCCACGGGTAGGCGGCCAGGCGCGGCTGTGGGAGGGTGACCGTTGTGCCCGTCAAGCAACGCTCCTCCAAGTACGAGGGGCTGCAAGTCCTTCTCACTGTGCCGCTAGGCTTCGTCCATATCGCGTTCTTTGTACTCGCGTTCTACCTGATCCTGGCTCTCGGACCCCTGATCGCGTTGGTCGTGATTGCCATCGGCGCGCTAGAGATCGTCGCCGGAAGGAAGATGGCGGCAGGTCCAGGCGTACTCAGTCAGTCGCTGATCGGCGCGGGCAGCGTCACCATCGCTTTCAGCGGTGCCTGCCTCATCTTCATGCTCAGCATGGCGTGGTAGCGCCGCCCGCCGCCGCCCGTCGTGAAGAACCTTTGTCGTGGAGACCTACGACCGTATGACGAATCTCGGCCGGACGACTACGGTCCCCGGGGAGTGACATGGCAGCAAGATTCAGGCTTGGTTCGTCGTTGGTGGCTGCGCTGTTGTCGGCCGTACTCGTTCTGCTCGGAGGACCTGGTGCGCAGGCCGCGGGAGCATGTGGGTCAACGGCTCTGGCACACCGCGGGGCATGGTCGTCCAAGGTCGACGAGAACACCATCGAGTCCATCGAGCGCGCCCACCAGCTGGGTGCGTTTACCGAGAACGACGTCTTTTTGAGCAGCGATGGCGGGTTCGTGATCATCCACAACCAGTCACTTCGCCACACGACCAACTGCACCGGCGACGTCAAAAACACTCCGCTGGCGGTCATCAAACAGTGCCGTACGACCCCCAACGGGCTGCGGATACCGACAGCCGTCGAGGTGTTCAACACGCTGGCCGGCAACCCTGGTCAGCTGATAGACCTCGAAGTCAAGGGCCCCGGGTGGTTTCAGCACGGCAATGCCAAGCTGGTGGAGCTCCGAAACGCCGCCGTGGCTGCTGGGGTCTTAAACCGGGTCTTCTTCAGCAACGACACCACCTATCAGACCTTGACGGCCCTGCGCGATAGCGCGCCCAACGCACAAACCGCCTGGAAGCCAGATTCTGACGAGCCCGACTTCACACCGGCGCACGCCAGCGCCTTGTCGACCGATGCCGTCATGGCATGGGGGACTCAGTGGTCGACCAAGGAGAAGGTCGCCGGCTTCCAGCAGGCGGGCTTCCAGGTGTGGGCCAAGCGGTCCGACAACCAGCAGGTGTGGACGCGCAACTGGAGACTCGGCCTGAAGGCTCAGCTGACGAACCTTCCTGGCACCTACAAAACCTGGTGTAACTCCGTCGTGTGACGCCCAAGCCGGTGCTCGACTACTCAGTTTGGGCCGAGCAGCCCCGGCGCCGCTGTTAGGCGTTCGTCGGGGACGGTCGGTCTGCTGGTGAAAGCGGTACGACGCATGGCGTCGACGCGTAGTCACGCGCTTCGTCGAAGATGCGTCGCAGGCCGGCGTCGATCAGGTGCGTGTCGGCATCGAGTCTGCGGAAGCGAGGAACGACGCTGCCCAGGAGCCAGCGCCAGCGATCGTCGTAGCGGGTAATCCTCGGCCATCCGTGCGTACGCAGAGCGTGTTCGGTGCCTCGCGTGAGCGAGTGGAGGTAGAAGGAGGTGAAGTACGCAACCTCCTGCCGTACTCCACTCACCTCGAAGCTCGTGGTCGCGCCAATCGAGACGATCCTGGCGAACGCGCACGAGAGTCGATCGAAGTGGGGTTGCACCAAGGCACGCTGCTCGTGCTCGAGGAGCTGGATGTTGCCCTCCCAGATGAGATCATCGGCCGCCTGTCGGGCCTCCGCGGATGCCGCCGCGTCCTCCAAGACCTGGCGTCCCTGGTCGATGGCCTCGAAGCCGGAGAGGACCGGAGCATAGTCCGGCTCGGCTCGTAGGAGGGCACGCACCCGTTCGATCCCGTCGTCGGCGGTGACGTAGGCGAGGTGAACCCAGAAGATGTCGCTGAAGATGGCGTTGTTCGTCGCTCGGATCGTATTCACGTCATCCATCAGCAGCAGTCTTGGGCGGCCCACGCTGTTCGGGATGTCCACATAGCCAGTGCCATCGGTGTCCAGCCGCAGCGGAAACAGAGCGCGCCGGACGTGGTGCGACGCGAGCGCGGCCATCGCGGCCCACTTGAAACAGGAAGGCTGAAGCTTGTACATCCAGGCGTAGCGCGACGAGATCTCCATGTTGCGGTGAAACGCGCAGCAGTGATTGGTCAGGAGGCCGTCGGCTACGGCCTTCCACCCCGCGATCGTGTCCGGCATCCCGTCCCGCGGGACGAACTGATGTGGCCCAGCGATGGATCCGTCGGGGCCGATCAGGTCGACCACCGGCGCACCTGTCGTTGCGGCACGGTTCGCCGCTCGCCGCCGGGAGCGCGCCCCCGAGTACTGACTCAGATGCAACCCAGCTGGTCGAAGGCCGTACGCGGATAGCGCCGAAGCCCTTGCCGCTCGCCAACGGTGCCATCGGGCGTCGCCGCGCGCGATGCGACCGACGGACCGCTCGTCCTCGTGGCGGGGGACGTGGGGTGTCACGGATGCCCCTTCCTCACGATGCCCAAGGATCGCCTCCACGGCCAGTATCGCTCGACGTCGCCCGCCCGCGCTGATGGTTCGACACACTTGCGGGAAGGGCATCTCGTTCCGCACGCTACGAGCGGCGCCTACGGGTGGAGGGAAGCACCGATCTCATTTGTGGTTTCGGTAGCGACCGTGATCCGCCATCGACCGCAGTCGCAGTGTTGGTAGCGCACGAAACCATCCAGCGTGTGGTGTCCGGATCGGGTTCGCCAGACGTGGGTGTGGTCGTGATCTCGTCGAACCTGTCCGGCCATCAGGAAGCAACCTCCCTCGCCGTGCAGGCCCTTCGCCAGTCGGGCCGGCGCATCAGATAACGCATGTCGTGCCCTAACGTGATGCGGTGATTTCGGCGTACTCAACCCGTCTGCGGCTTCATCGCGCCCTCATCGCGCCTTCAACGCGCCTTCAACGCTGGTGACGCCTCAATCGGACATCGATTGAACGGTGAACGCAGAGGGGTTGGCCGAAGTCTCCACGGCGTAGCGGGTGTGTGAGCCGGGCTCGGCTGGCACGGCATAGGCTGCCGCAGTGACCTGGACCGCACCTGACGTCGAGCGTTCGGAGCACTATCCGGAGCGCCGCAACGAATCCGAGCAGGAAATGCTCCGCGACTGGCTCGACTGGCACCGAGCCACCCTGCTGCGCAAATGCGCGGGCCTGGACGCCGCCCAGCTGGCCACCCGGGCGGTGCCGCCGTCGAGCCTCTCGCTGCTCGGGCTGGTCCGGCACATGAGCGACACCGAGCGCGGATGGGTCAGGCAGACCTACCGGGGCGAGCAGGTACCTGACCTCTACTACCGATCCGATGCGCCGTACACCGACTTCGAAGAGGCCGACCCAGCCACCGCCCAAAGGGACTTTGAGATCTATCGGGCCGAGTGCCAGGCCGTCGATGACGCGCTCGAGGGCGCGAATCTTGACGAGATCTTCACCTTGCAAGAGAGAACTATCTCGGTGCGCTGGATGTGGCAGCACCTCGTGGAGGAGTACGCACGGCACAACGGGCACGCCGACCTGATCCGCGAGGCGATCGACGGCTCCGCCGGCCTCTGAGCCGCATCGGGATCGAGTTCATCGACGCGGCAGGCCACCCTCGGGAACGGATGACAACCCAACGCCGTTTCGAAACTCTCGTACGGTCAGCAGGTTGTCGCCGTAGACAGCGTCGGTCTCCACCCGGTCAGTTTGACGGAACCCGAGCTTGTCCAGGACCCGGCGCGACGCGACATTCCAGGCCCAGACCCCCGCCCACAACCGCCGATAGCCCGCCTCGCTCGCCCACGTGACCACGGCCCGACCTGCCTCAGTTGCATAACCGCAGCCATGAACCGTACGCAGCAACTCATAGGCCAACTCCGGCTCGTCGGGCGACCCGTTCCCATGAATGATCAGCCCGCAATACCCGATGACATCGGCCGTGCCCTTCCGCTCCACCGCCAAGACCCCCGGCCCCGACTCCTCAAGGTCAGCGCGTATCTGCGCGGCGATGTCCTCCACAGTCGGTCGGCCCTCGGAATCGATCCGCCGATGCGGCGGCACCCGCGGATCCCGCTCGGTCCACAACTGGCGATAGATGGCGGCCTCGTCCACCCTGCGACGCCGAAGGATCAAGCGATCGGTCTCCAAGGTGTCCAGCCCGGGCACGAGCGACATGCTGGCATTGTGTCAGCGTCGGCGGCAGCACACTGGTACCCGGCGTGATCAGCCGGCGCACGGCACCTGACGGTCGAGCCGTACGCACGCGATCGTCTCCGAACGCCGGTCATGACCCTGGGTAGGCCATCGCGACACGGACATGGTCTGGGTCGAGGGGCGAACCTGGCAGCTCGTGTGCGGCTTCGGGACGTAAGCCGTTGAGAAGGATCGCCAAGTGTCGGCGCCACGCGTCGGGCTCGATCGTTCGGACGCCGTTGGTCGCTCTGACTACCGCCCAGACCAGGAGGCCGAGATCGGTCAACCCGACATCGGGGCGGAGCACACCCGCGCGGTGGGCTCGGTCGACGAGTTGCTTGGTTAGCTCGTGGCCCCGCGCCTTGGCCTTCTCGATGGCCAGGTCGTCTGCGAAGGCGTGGACACACACCTCAGTGAAGCCTCGGTCCTCGGCTTGCCATCGCGCGATCGCGGTGAGGTGCTCGACGAGTCCTTGCCATGGATCGGCGCAGTCGAGAGCCTGTTCGGCCAGCCGACTCGAAGCTTCGACTCGGTCGGTGAGTGCCGCATCGATGAGGCCGACCCTGCTGCCGAAGTGGTGATACAGCGTGCCGACCCGGACGCCCGCTCTCCGGGCGATCTCCTCGAGCGATGCTCCTAGGCCGTGTTCGGCGAACGTCGCACGGGGCCGCGGCGACCAGTCGGTCTTGGTTGCGCTGGGCATCGCGCCGTAGTCCGGGGGCTGGGTGGATGGGGGCATCGTTCCGCGACACGACGACTCAGGAACACCAGATGTGGTCCTCTACAGCCCTGGCGATGTCAGCCGGTTTCCGATCGATGCACGATCCCTCGACGCGAGCGTGTTGCACACCTGGCTGCCGCTGAATCTGCTGTCCCCGATCGAACTCGCGCACACCTTGATCCCTGGCATGGTCAAGCGCGGCTCCGGCGCGCTCCTCGTAGCCCAGGGCATCGCCGTTCGCGACGTGAACCCAGCACTGGCCAGCATCAGCGTTCCGCAGGCCGGGCTGTTGAACTTCCTACACGCAATGTCAGCCGACGTCCACGCTCACGGCGTCAGGATCGCCAGTCTCCAGATCGGGCAGGTCATCGAACGCAGTGCTGCCGCGCGACTATTCGACGAAGGCCAATTCAATCAAGTCGAGACCAATCAGCTGCCTCGAATCGATCCTGACCAGCTCGCCGAGCAACTCTGGACGATCGCCCATCACGGCGACACTCTCGAGTACCACAGCTAACGCCCTCGCAACCGTCGCAACTGGCATCTCGCTTGGCTGACCAGCGATGGGAACGAGGTGCTCAAGGCTGGGGCAACGCCCTTATCGGGTCCTCACCCCTCGGCCCTAAGCGCGTCGACAGGCGCAACGGCCACCGCCCGTGACGACGGCACCCAAGAGGCGGCCAGCACCAGCCCCACGCCGGCGACCGCGACGCCGCCCAGGACCCAGCCGGGCAGACCCCAGACGAACCCGTCGTTGCGGAAGCCGATGAGCGACTGCGCGCCCAGCGCGCCGTACAGCAGCCCCAGCACCATGCCGGAGGCGATCGCGGTGGCCGAGAGCGCCACCGACTCCTTAGTGATCATCGTGCGCACCTGACCGGCGGTGAAGCCCAGGGCTCGCAGCAGGCCGATCTCGCGGGTCCGCTGGATGACGGCCAGGGACATGGTGCTGACGAAGCCGACCGCGGCGATCGCCGAGGACACCACCACGACGCAGACCATCACCACCGAAACGTTGCGCAGGATCTCGTCGGTCTGGGCAGCCTGGGCCGCCGTCTGTCCCCAGTCGTACGTCGACGCGCGCATGGCCGCGAAGCCCGCGGCGAACGTGGTCACCAGTGTCACGCCGATCACCAGGCCCATCGTGGAGCGGGTGGTGCGGCCGGGCTCGCGCACGGCGTTGCGGGCCGCGACCCGGCTGGCCGGGTCCGAGCCGAGCAGCCGGCTGGCCAGGGCGACCACGGTGGGGACGACGAGCCGCGCACCGACCAGGATGCCGGTGCCGGAGAGCATCGCTCCCAGTACCGCCACCAGAAATCCCACCGCGGTGCCGGACTCCCCCAGCGCCGCGGCCAGCGCGAGCACCAGCGCCCCCGAGCCGATCAGCCCGACGGTGGCCAGCCGCCGGAGCCGGCCCATCCGCTGGGTGTCCGGTGCCGGGACGGTTGCGCCCAGCAGGGCCTGGGCCGGTGTGGCCCGCAGTACGACCCGCGAGCCGACCCAGGCCGCAGAAGCCGCGGCCAGCGTGATCACGACCGCCGACGGCAGCGCCAGCACCGGGAACCACGTGTAGTCACCCGTCCGCAGACTCCCTCGGGCCACCAGCACCGCGCGGGTCACATCACTGACGAGCGCTCCGATCAGCACCCCCGCCACCGCACCGCAGGCGGCCACTATCGTGGCGCCCCGGACCACAGCTCGGCGCAGCGAGCCGGCGTCCGCGCCGAGCAGCCGCAGCACCGCGATCTGACGGAGCCGACCGGCCACCACGGTGTCGACCCCGTTGGCGATGACTACGGCCGCGACGTACACCGCGATCGCGATGAACACCGACGCCACCGCACCGAGCAGCACGCCGACCGAGCTGCTGCCGCCCGCGTGCTCGGCGTCGACAGCCAGCAGGTCGCTACAGAGGAGCAGGGCGCTGGCGTAGAAGCCGGCCATGCCGGCCACCAGACCGACGGTGCCGACCTCCCGCTTCGAACCCAGGACCAGGTCACTGCGGGTCGTCATGCGGCACCTGCCTCGAAGCCGATCAGCAGCTCGGCGATCCGGTGCGGCGACATGGCGGCGTGGTCGCCGACGAGCCGGCCGTCGGCCAACACCAGCACCCGGTCGGCGTACGACGCCGCGACCGGGTCGTGGCTGACCATGACGATGGTCTGGCCGTACTCGCGGGCCGCCGTGCGTAGCAGCCCCAGCATCTCGCGGGAGCTGCGAGTGTCGAGGTTGCCGGTCGGCTCGTCCGCGAGCACCACCGACGGCCGAGGCGCCAGCGCCCGCGCGATCGCCACTCGCTGCTGCTGCCCACCGGACAGCTCTCCGGGGCGGTGGCGGACCCGGTCGCCCAGGCCGAGCACGTCGACGAGGTGGTCGACCCACGCGCGCTCGTCGGCGGAGAGCCGCCGTCGCGCCAGCTCGAAGGGCAGCAGCACGTTCTCGCGCACGTCGAGGGTCGGCACCAGGTTGAAGGACTGGAAGACGAAGCCGACGTGGGTCCGGCGCAGCACGGTCCGGGCCCGGTCGTCCATCCGGTGCAGCGGCTGGCCGGCGACGTACACCTCACCGGAGCTGAGGTCGTCGAGGCCTGCGGCAAGGTTCATGAACGTTGACTTGCCGGAGCCGGACGGCCCCATGACCGCCGTGAAGCCGCCACGGGGCACCAAGACAGTCACGTTGTTGAGGGCGTGCACCTCCCCCGCGCCGTGACCGTAGACCTTGCTGACCGAGTGGAAGGAGACGATCGATTCGAACGAGGAGTCCATGACCTCGACGGTAGGAACCGACGGCGGTCCGGGACATCGGCCGCGAGCCTGGTCTTGGCTACATCGCGAGATGTACGGCGGCCCGCCTCACAGCAGCCCGTGCTCGTAGGCGTAGACCACCAACTGCACCCGGTCGCGGGCGCCCAGCTTGGCCAGGATCCGAGAGATGTGGGTCTTGACCGTGGCCTCGGAGAGGTGCTCGACCGCGGCGATCTCGGCATTCGAGAGCCCGGCCGCTGCTCGGAACAGGATCTCGCGCTCGCGCGGCGTGAGCTCGTCGTACTCAAGGCCGGGCGCGGCCCGTGGTGTCCGAAACCGCTCCAGCAGCGTGCGCGTGGCGCCCGCCGCGACGACCTGGTTGCCCTGGGCGACGGCCCTGACGGCGGCGAGGAGCAGCTCAGGCCGGGCGTCCTTGAGCACGAAGCCGCTGGCGCCGACCTCGATGGCCGAGACCGCGGCCTCGTCGAGGTCGAACGTGGTCAGCACCAGCACCCGCGGTGCGTCCTCGCCCAGCGCCTCGTGCAGCAGGCGGGTCGCGGTCACCCCGTCGACCCTGGGCATGCGGACGTCCATCACCACGACGTCCGGGCGTACGTCGGCCAGCAGCGCGGGCACCTGGTCGCCGTCCTCGGCCTGGCCCACCACCTCGAGGTCGGGCTGGCTGTCCAAGACCAGGGCGATGCCGGCGCGGAACATCGCCTGGTCGTCGACCAGGGCCACGCGGACGGTCATGCGGGGGGCTCCGGGAGGACCGCCTGCACGACCCAGGTGTCACCGGCAGCGCCCGCGACGAAGGTGCCGCCGGCCAGCTGCACCCGCTCGCGCATGCCCGCGACACCGTGGCCGGTGCCCAGGTGATGGTCGAGGGAGCCAGGCGAGCCGCCTACCCGGTTGCGCACGACGAGACGATAGCCGTTGCGCCAATCCTCCTCGACCTCGACCGGGTGGCCCGGGTCGCCGTGCTTGAGCGCGTTCGTGAGCGACTCGGCCAGCAGCCGCTGGGTGGTCACCGCGCGCGGCCCGGAGCCGGTGGGCTCGCCGTGCTCTACCACGCGCAGGTCCATCCCGGAGGCGCGCATCCGCTCGGCCAGCGCCCCGCGCGAGCCGCGGCCGGGTGGGGCGGCGGGCTCCTGGTACCGCAGGTCGGCCAGCAGGTCGCGCAGGTCGGAGATCGACCCGCGGGCGGTCTCGGCGATCACGTCGAGGGCCTCGGCCGCCTTGCGGTCACCCTCCGGCGTGCCCAGCGTGTAACGCGCGCCATCCGCCTGGGCGGCGACCACGGCCCAGGTGTGCGCGACGAGGTCGTGCATATCGGCCGCGATCCGGGTGCGCTCCCGGTCCAGGCCGCCCCGCACCTGGGCGCTGATGCGGGCCCGGTTCTGCCACCGCACGTAGCCGGCCGCCCAGCCACCGCCCGAGACCAGCAGCGCGAGCGAGGCAGAGGCGAGCACTGCGAAGGTCGTGGACGCGCCCGACACCGCGTCGCCCATCCAACCGGTGCCCACGGCGCCCGCCAACACGATGGCGGAGAGGACGGCGCCGGCCAGCCCGAGCCGGCGGACCCACGCGTGCGGGTGGGCGCCGAGTACGAAGAAGACCGGCGCATAGCCGGCGTCCGCCACCGGCGCCAGCTCGCCGCTGACGACCTGGCAGAAACCGGTGACCGCGGCCAGTCCGACCATCAACGGCCACGACCCGCGTCGGACGGCGAGCGCTAGCCCCATGGCCAGCGTGCCGCCCAGCAGCCAGGGCTGCCCGCTGACCGGCACCAGCGCCACCAGGGTGAAGGCGGAGGCGACGACCAGGTCGAACACCAGCTGCCGCGGCCTCAGCCGCGCGCGTTCGCCCCAGAGGTCTCCCGGATCCGCCACGCTCTTGAGACTAGTGTCGTGCGTCGGAGGCCACGTCCGATGTCGTCGACACCTGACGTGGCCTGCGAGCTCAGTTGCGACGAGCTCAGTGTGCCGGCTGGGTGGCTTGTGGCGCCGACGAGAACCGCTGCCGGCGGTCGCCTGCCCGGACAAGTACGACGCTGGTCGCGATGATCCAGAGCGGGGTGAGGAAGAACGCGACGAGGCCGGCCGGTGTTACGAATGCCGCACCCAACACAAGTGCGCTCCAGCCGAGCAGGCTCGGCAGGCCGCCGGAGCGAATGGCGCCGATGCCGGTGGCGAGGAACATCGCGGCAAAGCCGCCCGTGATCGGGATCCAACCTTCTGAAGCCAGCGCGTCGAGCGCCACGGTTGGATCGGTATGGCCTTGCTCAGCGCTCTCGCTGGCGGCGAACGAAACGGTGGCGGAGAACAACAGGCCGACCGCGGCGATGATGGTCCCGGCGAACGCGACCGTCGACGAAGAGGCCTCCCCCGACTCACGCGAGCGTAATGCACTCCGGAGGGTGGCGCCGAAGGCGAGAAGGCATACTGCGGCGCCGGTCGCCAGGAACACCGACAAAAGTGCGGTGTCGGCGCGATCCAGCCAGCTGCTGACGATGTCGGCCGGGTTGGCGTTATCGGCGGGTTCCTCGCCTTCGAGGGAGATGACGGCGATGGCCAGGGCAACAAACCCGATTCCCGTGATGGGCGCCCATCGAGCGAGACGTGGAGTGCTCATGAATCCTCCTTGAATCCGTGACGCGTATGGCAGCAGCGTCGGTCGGCTGCCGTCCCGGGAACCAGGGACCGGGGTCCTAGTGGGTCGGGAAATCACGGCGGACCGCTCCCCAGCAGGGCTTTTACTGCGATCATCGAACCGTGGACACGCGGCAGGCCACGTTCGCGAGTGCCGGTTCGGCGCTCGTGTTGATGGCCGTCGCGATCGGGTTGGAAGTGGCGTCGGGGTCGCATGCCGGCTCCTGGATCGAATCCCTGTTTGGTGCCATCGCCGTCATCACCACTGCGGCGGTTGCACTCGTCATCGGCCTGCGGCGCCCGGGCAATCGGATCGGGCTCGTGCTCGCCCTGGAGGCGTTGGCGCTGGCGCTCGCGGGCTCGACCGAGGCCTACGGGGTTTACGCGCTGCTGGCCGAGCCCGGATCGCTGCCGGGTGGGCGAATCGCAGTGTTGTGGTCGGATGCCAGCTGGCCGTTGCTCTTCGCCGGGATCACCGCGCTTGGATTCGTCTTCCCGGACGGTCACCTGCCCACGCCCCGGTGGCGGCCGATGGCGGTCGTCGCCGTCGGCTCATTCGCCGGGGCGACCCTGCTATCGCTGTTCAGCTCCGATCCCTTCGAGGCGCCGTTCACCGACGTACCACGCCCCCTGCCCGACCTCCCCGCCGTCGTGTCCTCCCTGCAGATGGTGGTGCTGCTTGGCTTGTTGGCCAGCCTGGTCGCCGCTGCCGTCGCCGTGGTCACCAGATACCGCCGGTCGTCCGGCGTCGAGCGCCTCCAGATTCTCTGGCTGGCGTACGCGGCATGGCTGCTCCCAGCCGCGCTTGTCGCGTGCCTGGCGGATTGGGCGTCCAGCGACGAGTTGAGCGTCGTCACGTTCGGGTTCTTGATCGCCGCGGTCGTGGCCATTCCACTCGCCGTCGGGATCGCCATCTTGCGCTACCGGCTCTACGACATCGACCGGGTAATCAACCGGACCCTCGTCTACGGCGCCTTGACCGCCTGCGTGGGTGCCGTCTACCTGCTTTTGGTGCTGGCGTTCGGTGCGCTCGCCGGCGGCGGTCGATCGCTGGCGGTCTCGCTCGTCGCCACGGCAGTTGCCGCCGCAGCAGCGCAGCCGTTTCGCTCAGTACTCCAGCGGCGGGTCAACCGCCTCATGTACGGCGACCGCGACGACCCGTACCTCGGATTGTCTCGTCTCGCCGACCGGGTGCAGGCGAGTACCGACACCACCGCCACGCTAGGCACGATCGCGGAGACGATCAGGGAGGCACTACGGCTGCCGTTCGCCGCCATCGACGTGCCCGGACAGCACGGCATGGAGCGAGCGGCCAGCGATGGCCGATCGGGTCGAGGTGACGAGGTCGTTCTGCCGCTCACATTCGGGGGAGTCGACGTTGGCCGGCTCGTCGTCGAGACCCGCGACCGCGGTGAGTCGCTGGATCCGGCAGACCGTAGGCTCTTGGCCGATCTCAGCCGGCACGCCGCCGCCGCGGTCCACGCCGTCCGCCTCACCGCCGACCTGCAGCGATCACGGCACCGCCTGGTCGTCGCCCGCGAGGAGGAACGGCGCCGGATCCGCCGCGATCTCCACGACGGGCTAGGCCCGACGCTCGCCAGTGCCGTCTTCCAAGTCGACGCCGCCCGCGACCTGACCGGCGACGTCCCCGGCGCGGACGACCTGCTCAGCGACCTGCGAACGACCCTCCAGGCCGCGGTCGCGAGCATCCGTACGCTCGTCTACGCGCTGCGGCCACCGACACTCGACGAGCTCGGCCTGCTGCCGGCACTTCAGGAGCAGGCCGAAGGCCTCAGAGCGACGGACAGCGCACCGTCGATCACAGTGGACGGACCATCCAAACTCCCGCCATTGCCGGCAGCCGTTGAGGTCGCCGCCTACCGAATCGCGCTCGAGGCACTGACCAACGCCGTACGGCACTCGGGTGGCCAGTCCTGCTCGGTACGGCTCGGCCTCAACGGCGGATTGGACATCGAAGTCTCCGACGACGGGATCGGCTGCCGACCACACCGGGTCGGCGTCGGCATCATGTCGATGCGCGAGCGCGCGAGCGAGGTCGGTGCGAACCTGACCATCGAATCCGGCCCGACCGGCGGCACCCGCGTCCACACCGTTCTGCCGATCGAGGGCACATGACCGGTGCGCCGCTGCGAGTCCTGATCGCCGACGACCACCCGCTTTTCCGTCAGGGGCTGCGGGCGATCTTAGACGCGGCCGACGATCTCGAGGTGGTTGGCGAAGCCGCGACCGGTACCCAAGCCGTCGCCGCAGCAGTCGAGCTCAAGCCCGATGTCGTACTCATGGACCTGCACATGCCCGAACTCAGCGGCATCGAGGCAACCCGCCGGCTGGCAGAACAGTGTCCAGACGTACGCATCCTGGTTCTCACCATGATCGAACAAGACGCATCCGTACTGACCGCGCTGCGGGCCGGTGCACGTGGCTATCTCGTCAAAGGCGCCGACCGCGACGAGGTGCTTCGAGCCGTGCGGGTCGTCGCATCCGGCGAGGCGATCCTCGGCACCGCAGTGGCTGACCGCCTCGCCGACATGTTGGAGCCGACCTCGAGAAGCCAGCGCGCCTTCCCCCAACTCACCGAACGCGAACGACAGGTTCTCGAGCTGATCGCTCGCGAATCGTCGAACGCCGAGATCGCGGCCGCGCTCGGACTGAGCCTCAAAACCATCCGCAACCACATCTCGAACATCTTCGCCAAACTCCAGGTGGCGGGCCGAGCACAAGCCATAGTGAAAGCCCGCGACGCCGGACTCACCTGACCCGGCACGCGGCCAGCCTCACACCGGCCAGGCCGACAACACGCTGGTCGTGTTCACCTCCGACAACGGCCACTTCCACGGCCAGCACCGGATACCGTCCGAGAAATTCTTCCTCTACGACCCGGCCTCCCGAGTGCCGCTCATCCTCCGCGGACCCGGCATCCCCGCCGGGGTGACACGCGACCAACAGGTCGCCAACATCGACCTCGCCCCGACCTTTGTCGACGCGGCGCAAGCGGAGCCGGGACTGGCGATGGACGGTCGGTCGCTCCTCCAGCTCGCCCGGAACCCCAAGGTTGCACGGGGCCGCCCCATCCTCCTCGAGGGACACCCCCGCATCGGCGAAACGCTGTCCACCGCAGTCCGTACGCCGCGTTTCCAGTACACCGAGGTCTTCCCCACCGACGGCGGCCGACCCGAGATCGAGCTGTACGACATGCGCAACGACCCCTACCAGCTCGACAGCCGCCACAACGACCCCGCCTACGCCGACACCACCGACGAACTCGCCCAGCTCCTCCGATCGCTGCGAGCGACACAGTAGGTCGCCGGCCGGGCCGTGCGCCCAGCGAAACAGATCAGGTGTAGCTTCGCTGACCATGGCGAAACGGCTATTCCTCCACATCGGCGCCATGAAGTCGGGGACGTCCTACCTCCAAGCGCTGTGTGCCGACAACCAAGACCGCCTCGAAGCGGCGGGAGTTCGCTTCGTGGGGGGAATCTTCGAGGCTGGAGTCGTGGCGAGCGAGATCCTCCGAACGGGCCGAAGACCGTCCACGATCGACAACATGTGCCGGCGGTTGCAGCAGGCGACGGAAGGCTGGGACGGCGACGTTTTCCTGTCGATGGAGCTCTTGAGCCGACGCCCACCGCAAGCGCAGCAGCGGTTGGTGCAGGCTGCCGCTGCCGAAGAAGTGCACGTGATCGTCAGCGGGCGGGACCTGGCGCGCGTGATCCCCTCGAGGTGGCTGACGACCATGCGCAATCGCCGGACCTGGACGTGGCCGGAGTACCTGCGATTGGTGTGCGTCGACGATCCGAACGAGACGGTGGCCTGGAAGAACTTCTGGGACTTCCAAGACCTCTCCGGGATGCTTCGATCGTGGACCGCCGTGGCCGATCCACACCGTATGCATATGGTTACGGCGCCACGGTCGTCCTCCGACCCCATGATCCTGTGGCGCCGCTTCGCTGGCGTCCTGGGCATCGATCCGTCGGGCTATCGGAAGCCGAAGCCGGCGCGGGCGAACCCGGCACGCGGCGTGGCCGCGGCCGAGGTATTACGTCGCGTGAACATACGACTGGACGATCTCAGCTACGTGGTTTATCGCAGAGGCATCGGAAATCCAGTCGACCAGATCTATGAGGGTGCTCCGGCCGGCGAGCCACGATTGCAGATCCCGGAGGCGTACCGCGGATGGGTCGAGAAGCGCGCTCGGCGGATGAACGACGAGATCGCCGAGCTTGGGGTCAACGTGGTCGGCGATCTGACTGAACTGCTGCCGGGACCGCCGGATCCGGACGCCATGGAGTCGGTCGAAGTCAGTGATGCTCAACTGCTCGAGACCGCGCTTGACGGTCTCGCCGGCATGGGGCGGATCATGGCCGTCAACCGGCTCGAGAACGAGTCGCTGCGGCATCGGCATGGTCTGCCCCCAGCCGGGCACGACGACGTGCGGCAGGGACGACCACGGCGGTACGGCAACCGCGCACGTTCACTAACACGACGCTTGCGCGCGGTGCTTCGCCGATGACACTCCAGGTCGCGCATCTCGACCTCAAGAAATCTCGTTCCAGAGATCAGATGCGTTCTGAACTGCGGGGACACCGGTGAAGCGGGCGGGACCTACGGCAGTCGACGCGCGCTAGCGGACGTCGAGGACGCAGAGGCGACAACCGGAGCCTTCGGCCTCGAGATAAGGATGGGCGTCGGCCTCGCGCAGCACGACAGCGCCCGAGGCAGCCAGCGCGTCGACGTGGGCGCGGTAGCCGCCGGACTCCCATACTCGGTCGAGCACGGGAGCAACGACGTGTCCACCGGACCGGACGACCCTGGCCAGCTCGTCGAGCGCCTCCGGTCCGACGTGGCCTTCGGTCAGGGTGCCGACGCAGATCGCAGCGTCGTAGGTGTCGTCCGCGATGTCCAGCCGCTGAGTGAGGTCGGCCCGCGTCAGGTTGCGGTAGATGCCTCGGGCGCGGGCCTGGTCGAGCATGCCCGGTGAGAGATCGACGCCGTCGAGGGTGACTTCGATACGCTTCGCCAGCTCCATCCCGACCAGGCCGGTACCGCAGCCGGCGTCCAAGACGACCTCGGGTCGAGCCAGCTCCACCAGCTTGGCCGCGGCGACCGCCGGACCCACGTACCCTAAGCCGGCGACCGTGTCGTCGTCGTAGCGCTCGGCCCATTCGTCGTACACGCGCTCGGCCTCGTCAGATCCCTTCATCGCGTAGACGCGGTCGAGGATGTCCTTCGGCGTGTCACTCACTGGTCTTCTCCCCGGTCGCTTTGGGTCGATTCAGACCACCCTTTCACGAACCACGCGGGCAGTACGAGAAACCTGGTCGGGACTTGTGGTACGCGGGTGAGGGCCGAGCGTTGGTCGTCACGTCGATCGTGCGGACACCCGACCGAAGGGATCTCGCGGACTGCAAAGACACGTCGAAGACGCCTATGTCCGAGCGGGACAGCGGGTGGTCACCTACGACCGGCCCGGGTATGGACGGTCGACACCTGCTCCCGGATGCTCGATCGCGGACGCCGCCACCGACGTGACCACGATCGCCGACTCGCTGACCTAGACGACGAGGAGCGAACGTTCTGGCAGCGCGCCGAGGCCGAGGGCGAGCAGTCCCTCAACCAGGACTTCCAAGAGGTGGCCGAATGGGTGGAGTCCGGCATGCCAGATCTTGACGCGCTGTCCGCCGATGATCACCACATCGTTGTCCAAGCCCTTACCGAGGCAGTATCGGCCGGTCCCGCCGGCTCCTGCACTTCCTTGGCCATCGACCGTAGGACCAATGGCCGATGCTAGGACCTTCGTCCCTGATCTCTATCCAGGAGTCCCGAGTCGACGCTCAGGCCTCCATTGACCATGAGCTTGTGATCAGAATGTCAGGACAGATGTGACTGCTTCGCAAGGGTGAGGACTGCATAGCGCCGAAGGACTCGACGATCTCGGACTCAGTCAACGGCGCCAGTAGGGCTCCTGCTTGACGAGAGGTGGACGCGGTGGCAGGCCGAGACGCGTTTGATGAGGCGTATGGGCGCGGTGTGCCACGCGCCGTTCGGCGGCCGGCCCGATCAAAAGTACCGCGGCTGCGGGATATCCCTTTGGATGCTGGCGCTGCCTTAACTGGACCTTTGGCGGCTGCTGGGGCTGTTCCGACAGAGCCGACGGCCTTTGGTGGGTCGGTCCTGAAGAGTGATGGATCGATTGCTAGTGGCTGGGTGGTGGTGGAGGGCGGACAGATCGTATCGGTCCGCTCGACCAAGCCGCGTGATGTCGAGCTTGCGATCAGCACCGGGGGTGTGATCGTGCCGGGTCTGATCGATCTGCATGGGCATCCGGAGTACAACGTGTTCGCGGCGTGGGAGCCACCGAAGATCTACATCAACCGCGACCGGTGGCGCGACAGTGACGAGTACGACCAGCTCATCAAGCAGCCCTGGAGTCTGTTGACCGCGGGTGGGAAATCGGTGTCGGTTAAAACCGCGATGACCCGCTACGCGGAGGTCCGTGCTGCGGTCGGCGGCGTGACGGCCATTCAGGGTGCCTCCCAGGATTACCCGAACAAGGCTGAGGCTTTGGTGCGGAACGTCGACCTGCTGATCTTCGGCACCCAGCTGGCTCGCAGCACGGTGGACTTCGACCGCCTCGCCGACGACGACATCGAAAGCATCCGCCGCGGCATCTTCGACGCCCAGACGGTCAAGGCGCACTACGTTCATCTCGCCGAGGGACAGAAGACCAATCAGACATCGGTGAATGAGTTTGTCAAGTTCGCAGACTCACCGCTGTTCAGCGCTGCGACGGTGATGATCCATGGGACCGCTCTGACCCGTGTGCATTTCGACCAGCTCGCTGAGGTGGGCGGGAAGCTGGTGTGGTCGCCGCAGTCCAACCTGCGTCTGTACAACGAGACCACCGACATCGGTGCAGCACTTGCCGCCGGCGTGCAGGTCGCCTTGGGCGCGGACTGGATGCCCTCGGGCAGCCGGAGCCTGCTGGACGAGATGAAGGTGGCATGGCAGGTGGTCAGTCAAACTCCCGGCATCACGGTGGAGCCACCGGATCTGGTGCAGATGGTCACCAGCGGTGCCGCCGAGATCGCCGGCCTCGCCGACAAGATCGGAACCCTCGAGGTGGGACGCGCCGCGGACCTGACGATCCTCCAAAAGCACCTCGACGACCCCTACGAAAACGTGGTCTCGGCGTACCCATCCTGGGTTGAGATGGTGATGATCGGCGGGGACATCCTCTACGGCCGACCCGACTGGGTCGCCGAACTCTCCACTCCAGCCGACTACGAACCGGTCACCGCATGGGGGCGCCCGATGCTGCTCGACACCCGATTCGGCTCCCCTGAGGACGCCGGCATCGACGGACCTCCACGACGGCTCGCGGAGATGCGCGCCAAGCTCATCGCGCGATACCCCGCCGTCGGCCCAATCTTCGCCTAACAACCCGAGCCGCAGCCAGTAAACCTACACACCGAACCGACGAAGGAGGTCGACGATGATCGACTTCGACCCAGGTGCTCCACCAAGCATCGAGTTCGACAAAGGACCACCCATCGCGATCGCACGGCACTTCGCCGCGCTACCACCCATCGCCCCCGAACATTGCGACCTGTTCTGGTACGACTGGGGCCCGGTGTTCTACCGCGGCCGACTCAACGGCACCGCCAAGGTCCTCGGCATCGCCTCCGACCCAGGACCCACCGAACGTCTCGTCGGCCGCACCCTGGTCGGGGACGCCGGCCAGCGGGTCCAGGGGTTCCTAACCAAGCTCGGGTTGACCAGCAGCTACGCCCTGGTCAACGCCTTTCCGCTCGCAGTCCACCCCAGCAAAGTCAGCAAGGCTCTCCCACTGTTGTCCGATCCCGCCCAGCTGGCGTGGCGCAACCGGTTCTACGACCTCATCACCGATTCCACACTGGAGGCCATCATCGCCTTCGGCGGCAACGCTCAAGACGCCCTCAAGCTCTGGGACACCGCACCCGACGTCCCGACGTTCGAGATCCCGCATCCCTCCGCACACGTCGCCGCCGACCTCGCTGCCAAATGGGCCGCCGCGATCCCGGCTGCACGCGGCGCCGTAACCCCAGACCCCGGCGGAGACCAAACCGGCCCCAACTACGGAGCAACTATCACCGAAACCGACTACACCCGAATCCCACACGCCGACCTCCCGTACGGTCAACCGATTTGGATCGGCGACGACCACTGGGGACGCACCGACTCGCCCCGCCACAACAACACCATCGAACGCACCGACACCGACCCCGACCACACCATGACCTGGCAAGCACCCAAGTCCTAGAAGAGCCAGCCCACGTCAACGTCCGCGCCCAAGGCGATGCCGCCGCATCAGAAGGACGTCCACATCACAACGAGCGCATTCAGCACAAGAGGAACCCCTTTCCTCCAGGAGCCAGCCATGTCCCACCCCGACACCGTCGTCCTCACCGGCGACCACAACCTCGGCACCATTCGCACCATGCCGCAGTTCCGCAGCTACATCGCGCAGGGCCCACTCACCGATGCCCAGCGCCGCCTCGTGCTCGATCAGGCCGAGATCCTGATCGGAGAGGTCTACGCCCACCTTCCCCTCAAACGCGCCATGCACGCCGTCGACCCGCTACAAGCGCTTCGCCTCCTGCGGCACCGACTGGCCGACCTCACCGAGACAGAATTCCACGCCCAGCTGCAGCGGATCTTCCTCGGCCTGCATGACCTACACACCAACTACATCCTGCCCTCGCGCTACGCCGGCTTCGCCTTCCTCGGCATCTTCCTCGAACGCTGCGCAGACGAAGGCCGCACGGCCTACCTCGTGACCAAGACGTTCGACCACATCACCGGCGATCCACAGCTCACGGCGGGGGTCGAAGTAACACACTGGAACGGCGCCCCGATCCACCTCGCCGTCGCGGCCAACGCCGCACGCGAGGCCGGCAGCAACAAGGCGGCCCAGCTCGCGCAGGGCCTCCAGAACATGACCCTCCGCTCGATCAACATGTCGCTGCCACCGGACGAGGACTGGGTCGACGTCACCTACAAGGTCGACGGGGCGACCCACGAGACCCGACTGCCGTGGCGGGTCTTCGAGTCCGCCGCCGAGGTGACAACTCCCGGTACTCTGCCGTCACTGCCCGCCGGCGTCGAGGCCGCAGCGCACCACCTGGTCGGCATAGACCTCCGCACCGAGCTGACCCGGCGCATGAAGCGCAGACTCTTCGCCCCGGCCTCCCTAGAGGACGCATCCGCCCCCAACAACGCGAAGGAGCGCACCCGCAAGGCCCGCGCCGCCGCACCGCTCGCGGCCGGACCGGTGCAGACCAGCCGCCCCGACGAGCTCAAGGCCCGGATCGTCGACACCCCGAGCGGCACCTTCGGGCATCTGCGGATCTTCACCTTCCATATGCAGGATCAGGACATCAACGCGTTCCTCAACGAAGTCGTCCGACTGCTCTCCAAGCTCCCGCCGGAGGGTCTCGTGCTCGACGTCCGCGGAAACGGCGGCGGCTACGTGATCGCGGCAGAGTTCTTGTTGCAGTTCCTCGGCCCTCGCCGAGTCACGCCGGAACCGTTCCAGTTCGTGAGCACACCCGGCACCACCGGGCTGGCCAGAACGGTCGCCGACTACCAGGACTGGAAAGACTCCCTCGAGGAGGCGGTAACCACCGGCTCGGCATACTCCACCGCCCTCCCGCTCTACCCGGCTGACCAGGTCAACAGCGCTGGTCAGCTGTACCAGGGTCCGGTCGTGCTGATCACCGACGCACAGTGCTACAGCGCCTGCGACATCTTCGCCGCCGGCTTCCAAGACCACCAGATCGGGCAGGTGCTCGGCGTCGAGGCCAACACCGGTGCTGGCGGCGCGAACGTGGTCACTCACGAGGAACTGCGCACCGAATGGACCGACGGCAGACTCAAGAAGCTGCCCAAGGGAGTGCAGATGCGCGTCGCGCTACGCCGCTGCCTGCGAGTCGGAACCCGGATGGGCCAGCCCGTGGAGGACCTTGGCGTGGTGCCAAACCAAGTCCACGAACTCACCAAGCGCGACCTTCTCGAGGAAAACGCAGACCTCATGGCCGCCGCCGGCGCCCTGCTCGCCCAAGAACAACCGCGGCTGCTGACCTTCACCTCCGCCGCCGCGGGAACCAAGAAGCGCAAGCTGACCATCACCACCGGATCGGTCGCCAGCATCGACGTGTACGTCAACGACCGACCGGTCGAGACCACGCCCACCTCCGACGGCACCACCCAGATCACCATCTCAGCTGCCGGAGGCGACGTCATCCGGATCGAAGGATACGACGCCGACGGAGCGCTGGTCGCGGCAACTCAGCAAGAGGTGTGACCAGCCACTCGGCCGGCCCGGTTTCCACCGCGGCCGCCGGGATCATCCATTGAGGATGAAGACAGGCAGTTGCCGGCGGGCTAGCGTGTGCAGGCGCGGGAGCAGAGTCGCCGCTCGCCATGCCTCAAGGTGGTGCATCACACCGGGACGCCCTCGTGCCGGGAGGAGCGTCGCGACCTCGGAGGAGGAATCATGACCACGTTCACGGTCTGGAAGTACGACGATCCGGAAGGCGCGGCTCGGGCCGCGTCGTCGCTGAAGGCCGCCGAAAGCGCCGGGGTCGTGAAGATCGTCGACCACGCAGTCCTGAGCTGGCAGGAGGGTACTGACAAGCCTGAGCTCGAGCACAAGCAGGACAGCGCGAAGCGGGGCGCCGGCTGGGGCGCGCTCTGGGGAATCCTCGGCGGTGCGCTCTTCATGGTCCCCGTCGCCGGAGCCCTCATCGGAGCCGGCATCGGTGCGCTAGCGAAGGCCACCGACGGGACCGGTATCACCAAGGGCGACCTCGAACGAATCCGCACCGAGGTCGTTCCCGGCACCTCCGCGCTGTTCATGGTGACCGACGAGGCGGACGTCGACCGGCTGGGCGAGCGGTTCCACGGTCGGGACGCAACCCTGATCAGCACCAACCTCACCGACGCCGAGCGGGCGATCCTGCTGGAGACGTTCGGCGGTCGCTGAGTCCACCCGGACACGCCCTGAAGTGTCTCGTCGCGTCTCGGCAGCCTCGCAGTGACCTAATGGCGCGACGTGGCCTTCGGTCAGGGTGCCGACGCAGATCGCGGCATCACGAACGTAGGGCGGCCCTAGTCGGCGGCGACATCGGCCGTCAGTTCCATTCCTGCGCGGGGCCTAGATGGCTGGCTTATCGGGCAGGTTCTCCCATGCCTCATCGTACGAGCGGTGAAGGCGAGCACATTCGTCGTCTGGATGGTCGGAGATGAATTGAGCGAAGGCACGTTGTCCTCGAGGACAGTTGCGCGCCAGAACGTCTACCCGATCGAAAACTCGCTGATATGCGCCCTTGGCAACCTTTTCCTCACCCATTGGCATCGGCGCCGCTTTGATCAAGTCACGCCTCTTTAGCACCCAGCTAGCGTCGTGGTCGGCGAAGGTGAATGCGGTGTAGGTAGGTTCGCCCGCTTTCCGCGAGAGAATCTGGAAGCCAACCCCCCCGAACTGATAGATGATTGGGTCATCCTTGACGTCGAAGTGCTCCTTGCGCCACTTCTGCACCGCGTCATGTGTCAGCAGCTTATGGGCCAGCGCCACATATTCCTTGGGGTCCTTGGAACTAAGTCCTACGACACTCTTAGCCATGCCCTTGATGGCGGTTCCAGTCATGAGCTTGGTCTCGATCTCGTCGGGAATCGGGGTGGCGACAGCCCGACCCCAGGTTACGACGGCGGCTACGAAAAGAGCTCGCGACTGGATGATTTTGGTGTTGTATTCCGCGATGACCGCGGCCCGGTCGGCGTTGCTCCTGATCCGGCTCCAAATACCCAAGTGGGCACCCCTTTCAGCTTCGTCAGCCCGTGCGTTCGATTGCTTCGCCTAGCGTCATCTCAGGGCCTGCACAAACAGGAAGTCGATGTTTGGTCGCTCCGTCGGAAGCCGGTCGTCGTAGCCGGCCCGAACACTGGTGTGGTCGTGAGCATGTCCCTCCAGGCAGACGGCTTTCGCAAGAAGCGAGTGGATCCTTGGCACGTCCGTACACCAATCGTGGGCTCCTGATGGCTCGCCCAGCAGTTCGGAACGTCACAACTCGTTAGGGACCTATGGCCCCAGACTGCCCAGGCCATCGGGACTCACCGAGCGACGACTTCCTTCGCGGCTCTCGACTGACGTGCTTTCGCAACTGCTGATCCCCATGGTCTTAGTCGCGGACCCCCTGCTTTGTAAGGCAGACGCCGCTCAACGCTGTGCGCAAGAGCGCATTGAGCGTGAAACGGCCGAGCGCAAGTCGAAAGTTATGGGCTCACTGAACACACCGTCCTTGGGCGCCGGGACCTTACGCGACAACGGTCTACGTCGCTTTGCCGAACTTTGCTCTGATGTCAAGGGCACGGCGGGCCGCATCCCTTCTGCGAGCGGCATAGTCGTACGCCGGCGGCCGCTCGCGCAGCGCCCACGACGAAACGCGCCAGCAAAGCGCTCCGCGCGTGCTGTCTCGCCAGCGCCCCTCCCGTCACACCGGGCACAGCGGGCTTGGCGCACATGGTGCAACCAGCACCGGTGGGTGCTGAAGTGACGGCGGCCCAAAAGTAGCGATGCGGGGATCAGCTGGGGCCCAGATGCACTAAAGTCTAGTTACTACATCAGATTAGTTGTCAACAGGAGGGCTCATGGCACCGCGCCGGAGTGTGGACGTATCGCGACGTCGATTCCTCAAGCTGACCGCCGGGGTCCCGCTGGCCGCTGGGCTCGGTCCGCTGGCGTCACCGGCGCCGGTCCTCGCTCGTCGAAACGTCGCCGGGTCTCCCATCGTGAAGCCGCTGCCGCCCGAGTGGTTCGTCGACTTCGGTACCAACGCCGAGATGCGCTGGGACGCCGCCGCCGACCTCGGCTATCGCGTGCCTAACGAGCGCTTCTTCGTCCGTGACCACACCGCCACGCCACTGATCGACGCCGCGACCTGGCGGCTGCGCGTGTTCGGCTCCGGGTTGCGGGGGGCCCCCGGCCTCGACGACGCCGTCGAGTTCGAGTATTACCAGCTGCGGTCGTTGCCCAGTTACGAGATCGACGCCGTGATCGAGTGCGCCGGCAACGGCCGAAGCTTCTTCGCCAGCCAGCAAGGTACGCCAGCGGCCGGAACGCCATGGGGGCTGGGCGCCATCGGGCTCGCGCGATGGCGCGGCGTCCGACTCGCCGAGGTTCTCGAGCGCGCCGGCATCCGCCGCGATGCGGTCGACGTGATGCCCGAGGGACTCGACGCGACGGTCGTGACCAACGGCGTCGACCACGGCCACGTGCGCCGGCCACTCCCGGTCTGGAAGGCGCTCGACGACGCGCTGCTGGCCTACGAGATGAACGGCGAGCCGCTGCCACCGGACCACGGCTTCCCCGTACGCCTGGTCGTGCCGGGCTGGATCGGCATCGCCAGCATCAAATGGCTCGGCCAGATCGAGGTCTCCGACCAGCCACTCTCGTCGCCATGGAACACCCTGTGGTACCGGCTCACCGGTCCGGACTACCCCGCCGACTCACCACCGATCACCGACCAGGCGGTCAAGAGCGCCTTCGAACTGCCCTGGAACGCCGCCCTCCCCGCGCGAACCGTCACCACACTGACCGGCCGCTCCTGGTCCGGACAGGCACCGATCCGACGGGTCGAGGTCAGCACCGACGGCGGCCAACGCTGGCGAACGGCCCGCCTCGCCGGCCCGAACCGGGCAAACGGTTGGGTGCGATGGGAGCTACCGTGGCGTCCGACCTCCACCGGCAACCACACCCTGCTCGCCCGGGCCGTCGATGAGAGCGGACGCCGCCAACCCGCCACCGTGCCCTTCAACGACGGCGGCTACCTCTTCTGGGCCGTCGTGCACCACCCCGTCACCACGACAACCTAACCACCCGGCGGACATCCCTACTTCATATTGTTGACAAACCTAGGATATTTTTGGTCTGTGAGGGTCTGATCAAGGCCGGCCAAGACGTCGATTCCGACCAAGCCTGCTGCCTGTTGTCCAAAATCGTCCAGAGATGGGCGACGGCGCGGCGGTGGGTGCCGGCGTGTCGGGGTGTCGGATGCGGCTCAACTCGCGCGGCGGCGGCAGCTTACGGCTGCTAGGCGGCCCGTCGTGGAGGTTCGGACGGCGCCGATGTGTAACACCTAAGGCCGCGACGACCGGTATGAATAAGGCGACCCCCGGTGGGGACCTCCGAAACCGCCGGGGGCCGTCCCTACATTCGAGGACCTCCGAAACCGCCGGGGGCCGTCCCTACATTCGATTACAAGCGTCTCCCACCCTGGCGTCCGACCGACCGCAGTACCCGCGGCTACTCACTCCTGGTCACCGACGAGTCATCGGCCCGGCGTGATCCGATTGATTCACTTCTGTAAAACCTTAGACGTCCTCGAACAAAATAATCAGGCATGGCACGAAAAGCGTCTTCATCGTCGCCTTCACGCGGTGGCTGGTGTTCAAATCATGGGACGTTCGTTTCGGGTTGTGAGAACGGGAATCGCAGAGGTTTTCAATACCGTAGGAGCGTATTAGCGTCAGTGGATTAGGCAGTGCCACGAGCGGTGCGTCGGGGAGCCAACGAACAGTTCGTGGGAGGCAGCAATCGGTGAGGCCGCGTCGAGACGAGCGTCTCGTCATCGCGCAGACAGCGCGAGGGCCTCCCTTACCCGCATTTTTCGGTAACCATCGGAAGCGCTCAACTTTCGTAGCAACCCGCGGGTAGGAAGGCCCAGACCCAGCCTATCCACTCCGGGCCCAAGTCGTACAACGATCTTGTGTATCGATCCGGAGGCATCAAAATGATTCGACGCATCGGATTCACCAGCCTGCTGGCAGCCCTGCTAGCGCTGGTGTTCCTCGCAGCACCCACCCAGGCGGCAAACCCGCACTTCATCCAGGCCAGCGCATCCGGCCCAGACGCGGCGGGCGACCTCACCGTCAACTTCAAGATTGCCGGGCTCGGCGACAACCAGACGATCACCGTCACCGCGTCCGCCGACGCCACGGCCGTCTACGCCTGCCAAAACAACGGCGGCAACTTCCCCTCAGATCCGAAGAAGACCACGGTCAGCGGACCGGTCAGCGCCAGCGGTGACTTCACCTCGGGCAAGAACGGTCAGATCACCGACAGCCTGACCCTGAGTCCACCGACCAGCACGCTGACCTGTCCAAACGGACAGCACGTCGTGCTCGTGTCGGTGTCCTACACCAACGTCACGGTCAGCGGCGGTGGCGACACCGAATCCATCCCGGGCACGTTCTCCCGGACCTTCTTCAACATCTGACCCCACCACCCCCAACCGCGCCTGGTCGGAGCCACACGCTCCGACCAGGCGCCTTTGATAGGTTTCGTAGCCCAGCAGCAACCCTCGCCGCCTCGGAAAGCCGGGTTGCCGGCCTGGGAGCTCCTAGCAAACAAACTGGGAGTCCACCAGCCACAGGCTCGCCGCCTCGTAGGCCAAGGGCGCGACCCACGCACCTGACACCCACGGCCATGGGTGTCGGACGATTGTGCTGACCGCCAATCCGGCCAGGTAGGCGGTGATCGCCAGGAGCGCCGGCACCCACAGCGCTGACCCCGACGGGGTGCACAACGGGATGATCAGCCAGATCGTGGCGCCGGACCCAACCCGCGCGGACGAAAGCAGAAACACCAAGGCTGGCAGCCACAGGCCGGCCACCGCGAGCCCCGACCACACCCGACTCCTGAACGGGGAGATCTGAGGCCAAAGCCGCGAGCGAACTCCGGAAGCGAACAGCGGCAAGAACAGCGACAACAAGAACCCGATCGCGGGGAGGGTGTACCCGACAATGCCTGGCAAGGCGAGTAACGCGACGCCGCGCGTTCGAGCCACAGATGACTCCGGCTGGATTGCAGCGCTGCTCACGATCTACTCCCTCATGGTGATCATCACCGTAACCGCCAGCCCGAGCCCGGGTCGTGAGTACAAACACTCAAGTTTGCAGCCGACCACCACCAGACCCCGGCTCGTCGGCGAGGCCAGGAGCCGGGTTCAGGCAGCGACAAGGGCATCGGAATTCTTCAAGTCGAGGTTTCCATGTTCCGTGCCGCCACCACGGCCGTATTCGCCGGGCGTTGACGGTCAGCGCGCTCACGTTTGTCGCGGCTCCTGCTGAGGCGGTCACCGACTTCCGCAACTGCGACCACATGCACCGGACCTTCGAGCACGGTGCGGCACGGTTTGACCGCGCCGCTGACCGGCAGGTGGCCACCGGCCACTTGCGGCCCGCTGTGCGGCCGCGCGTCTACCGGGTCAATGACGAGAGCGACGCCGACAACGACGGCACCGCCTGTGAGGTCAGCCGCTGATGCCACTCGCCTGGCGCAGCACGCCAAACCGAGCAATCCCAGCCCAACCTGGCCTACCGGCTTCGATGTGAGGTCATGCCGTGGGTTTCGTTGCGCGTAAGACCTTCAAGGTCATGCCGGGTGTTCGGATGACGGTCAGCAGGAGCGGCCTTAGCGCATCAGCCGGCGTAGGTGGCGCGCGGATTACGAAGAGCACGTCGGGGCGGAGCACGAGAACCGTAGGAGTCCCAGGGTCGGGCGTCTACCACACGAAGTCGGTCTCGTCCAAAGGGCCGAGAGGTGCTGGCCCGTCGACGGTCGGGAGCACAAGGCCGGCCGCGCGACCGCCGCCGCCCAGGCCAGGGCTCATGCTCCGAAATGGGAGAAGAGGCTCCACAGGGCGGTCCGAGAGGGACGCTTTCAAGACCTTCCACAGATCGCTCGGCACTTCCCAGAGGCAGCTCCGGTCGCGGCCACACTCGATGGCCTGACCACGATGCAAAGCGGTATCTATGCGCGAGCACTCGACGTGTGCCGCTGAGCGTGGATGAACGCCGGGGTGCTCGAGCAGCACCCAATCGTTCGCAAATACCTCGGGGCGAACCTGGTGACTGTCGGCGTAGCCGACGGAGTGTCCGCGACCCTTCCTATCAGCCGCGATGCGCTTGGACTCGCTCTCGCAGAGCTCGAGCAGGGGGCCGGACACACGGATGCAGCGATCGCTGTGGTGGAGCAGCTGGAGCCCTCGATGATCGCGGCCGTGTCCCTATGTGAGCTCTACACAGAGGCGGGACGTCACGATGAGGTCGTCGCAGTCACCAACGGGCTGAAAAATGACGACGAGCCGTCAGCGCTCCTGATCGCGTTTCGCGGGTTTGCGCTACGCGGGCTAGGCCACCACACGGCTGCGCGGGAGGCATTCAAAGAGGCATTGAAGTCCAAGTCCCGCGACGCCCGCATCAGACACTTCGCCCTCGTCGGGAGAACCCAGACCTATCTGGCCGAAGGCAAGGCCAGCATGGCTCGACAGGACTTCGAACGGATCCTGGCCGAAGACTCCAACTACCCGAGCGTGCGCGAAACGCTTGCCTCGCTCTGACCGCTCGCGTAGACGGGCGTCAGGACTCGCAGCCGGTGCCGTCGCCGTCTGCGTCGAGGCCATGTGGATCGTCGCCGGTCACCTGGATCGGGCCGTCGACGTCGCCGCAGTCGACGTCGGGTGGGTACGACGGCACGCACGGGTCGTAGCCGGCCTCGCAGTTGCCGCCACCACCCCTCGGCTCAGGGGGCTTGTTCGGCCGGTGGAGCGGTTCGTCGACTCCCCCGCACCTTCCCCACATTCCCCGACCGGCCTGACGCGCTCGCTGTTCGGCCGCAATGTATTGCGCCTGATGCTGGTAGGCGGTGTCGTAGGTGTATTCCGCCGCCAGCCCTCGCTCCACCATGGCCAGCCCGAAGTCTCCGAGGCCCGGCACCGTCAGATACGCCAGCGTGCGACCGTAGTAGTCCGAGCGTCCCTGCGAGGGGTCAAAGACCAACCGGACTCGCTTCCCGCTCAACAAGCGTTCAGCAACGGCGGAGGCTTCCGGGCCGCCGCACTCCACCGGCTGACTGGGGTCTACGGTCTCCGGGGTGTCGATTCCGATCACCCGAACCGAGGTGTCACCGTGGTAGGCCACATGGACCGTGTCGCCATCAACCACGTCGAGCACCAGTGACCCCGGAGGTTTCGACGGCTCGACCGACTCGGCGTCCGGCTTGGCCTGATGCGTCTCGCGCGCGGACGGCGAGGGTTTAGAGTGATGGATCTTGACGCCATCATGATCGCGGTATGACTTGTGTCCTGACGAATCGTCCCCATCAGATCCACTGCATCCAGTGGCGACGATCAGAAAGACCAGAACCGCGCCGATCCAGTGTCCGGGTGCCCTCATCGGTCGTCCCTTCCCGCAGGCTCGCCGCGCCCAGGATGCCCGTAGACCGCGCAGGACAGGGCCCTCCGAACGTCCCGACCATGACGGGACCTTCGGCCACCACTACTTCTGGGGCCGACGGCGCGCGCCGGGCGGCGGCTGGGACTCGATCTAAGTCGAGCGCGTCGCCCCGGCCCGCGAGCTGCGCGCGCTCCGGCATATAAGCCAAACGTCGGAGCGCTCCTTGGGCTGCAGGCGCTGGCGTCTTTGGCAGGTGAGCTGCTACGCGCCGCCTTGATCTGCCTCCCGCTCAAGGGCCTCGAAGTCGCTTTCGGCTACGATCGCCTGCTCAGGGCTCAGGGCCCCACTCCTGAGAGCGGAAACCCACAATCGTAAGCGTGTCACCGAAACGCCTTGCTGGCGTTGGAGTCTTTCCACGACCCGACCAACACGGCTCGTCGGGATGATCTCGCCTGGTACTTCGACTTCGTACAGTCGCGCCTCCAACTCGTCCAGATAGGCACGCTCATCGGGATCCGGCTTCTGCCCCTGGCGATAGCGGATGACTGCGGCCACGCCGGCTGTTGCCAGCGCGGCAACAGTAACTCCGGCCATTACCCTCGAGGTTGTCTTCGTCACAATCGCTCCTCCCGGCTGGAGCAAGCGTTGACAACCTCGCAGCTTGCCGCTGCCGCAGTGGTGGCGTCTTACGTGAGGAGGTCAGGGGTAGGTAACGAAGGGGTGCGCGTGCCCTCGGGGTCTTCGATGGCGTGCCAAGCAGCCGGTGAAAGGATCCTCCGCCCACTACCCGTGCTGCTTTCGATCACGACCATGCCGGCCTTGTTGAAGCCGTACCGGTCGCCATCCTCGTACTGTTTCTCCGAGCCATCAGCGTAGATGATCTTGAATGCCATGGCGCCGAGGCTACTGCCCGCCGGCATCGAGGACCGTTCAATACGCTCCGGTGCCATCGCAGCCGAGCTACGCGCAGCCGCGTTGGAGCTTCGAGCCCAACACCGCAAGGCGCTAGATACCGCTCGCCACGCGAATGGACCGTCGTGCTGCCCCGCAGATTCGCCGCGCCCACGCGGCCGGCAGAAAGTCGGCGACCCTGAGGGCTAGATCCTGTTGTGCGTGGGTGTAGAGGTCGAGCGTGGTCGACGGACGGGAGTTCCCGAGTCGCCGTTGCGCATCACGGCGAACCGAGGTGACGTTCGCCGGGGGATACACGTCCGGGGCTTTCGCCTCTAGCCGCTGCTGGCGAGTTCTGCGATTGAATGGATGTTCAAGGTTGGTCTGTGGGGCCCAGACCCTGCCACCGCAGAAGAGGACATGACGGTGACTAGTCGCACGTTAGGACGCGCCGAGGCGTTGCAGCTCCTCGCAAGCGTCGAGTTGGGCAGGATCGCCTTCACCCTAGG
>DASQKI010000114.1:0-13055 GCA_035630615.1 Nocardioidaceae bacterium | reverse complement strand
CTGGAAATTGAGCGCCGACAACGGGTCGGCGGCGGTAATGGAGTACGCCAAACTTGGCGTACCCGCGATCATGGTGGATGTGCCACCTGATCAACCCGCCGCCGGCCCGTTCATCGGTCGTGCGGACGAGCTCACTCAGCTCGCGACCCTGGCCGGTCTCGACGCCGACTCCGGCGCCGGATCCGTCCTCGTCGCGGGCGATGCTGGCGTCGGCAAGACCCGGCTGCTCTCGGAGCTGCGCGAGCACGCCCGTGAGGCCGGCTGGCGCACCGTCGTCGGGCACTGCCTCGACTTCGGCGACAGCGCTCTTCCGTACCTGCCCTTCAGCGAAGCCTTCGGTCGACTCGCGGTCGAATCGCCTCCGCTCGCCGACGCTCTCGTCAACGCCAGCCCGGCCGTGGCCCGTCTGATGCCCGGCCGCCGCGTACTCTCCGACGTCGAACAGCCGGCCGCCCAACGCGTCGAACGTGCCGAGCTCTTCGACGCGATCCACCGGGCCCTCGACCAGCTCGCCGCATCTGATCCCCTGCTTTTGGTCGTCGAGGACCTTCACTGGGCCGACGAGTCGACCCGCGAAATGCTGAGCTTCCTCTTCGCTCGCCCCTTCGACGGACGGGTGTCGATCGTCGCGTCCTATCGCAGCGATGACCTGCACCGGCGGCATCCGCTTCGGGCGACCGTCGCGGAGTGGTCCCGGCTGCCGACCGTCTCCCGCATCGAGTTGCGACCGCTTGCCGACCCCGACGTCCGGACCCTCGTCCGCAGCCTTCATGACGGGCCGCTGACCGAGCGCAGCCTGCAGACCATCGTGGCCCGCGCCGAAGGCAATGCGTTCTTCACCGAAGAGCTGGTCGCCGCGACCCAGCTCGGCGCCCAGGCGCTCCCGACCGATCTGGCCGATCTGCTGCTGGTCCGGCTTGACCAGCTCGACGACGACACCCGCCGCGTCGTGCGGGCCGCGGCGGTCGCGGGTCGTCGCGTCTATCACCAGCTCCTGGCGCACGTCGTCGACATCGATGCCGGGTCGCTCGACCAGGCGTTGCGAGCCGCCGTAGAGCGCAACGTGCTTATCGCCATCCGGGCCGACAGCTACGCGTTCCGGCACGCGCTGCTTGCGGAGGCGGTCTACGACGACCTCCTGCCCGGTGAGCGAGTGCGGCTCCACGCGGCGTACGTGACGGCGCTCCAGAGCCACGACGTCGACGGCACCGCCGCCGAGCTCGCCCGGCACGCCCGAGCCGCCCACGATCTCAAGACAGCCGTGGTCGCCAGCATCGCGGCCGGCGACGAGGCGATGACCGTCGCCGGGCCCGACGAGGCCGCCCGGCATTACGAGCTTGCTCTCGAGTTGCTCGCCGACGACAGCACCGGCATCGCGGCCGACCAGTCGATCGACCTGGTCGACCTCGCTCTCAAGGCGAGTGACGCCGCGGCGGCCGCCGGGCATCCGATCCGGGCGCTGGCGCTGGTGCAGGACCATCTGAACGCTCTGTCCGACGACGTGCCGTCGCTCGAGCGGGTCCGTCTCATGCACGCCGTTGCCTCGCTCGCCGGGCTGAGCGACAACAACGTCGACACTCTCGCGCTCACGACGTCGGCGCTCAAACTCGTGCCGGACGACCCGCCGACCGCGTTACGGGCGCAGGTGCTCGACGTCCACGCCCGGGCAAATTTCGGACGCCAACGCGACGACGAGGCCATCCGGTGGGCCACCGAGGCCGTCGAGCTCGGACGCAGGCTCACGTTGCCCGACGTCATCGCCAATGCCACGACCACCCTCGCCAAGCTCGAGGAGCGGGCCGGCGACCCCGAGTCGTCCCAGCGCGTCCTCGAGAAGAACATCGCCGAGGCGCGAGCCGCCGGTGAGATGGCCGCCGAACTGCGCGGGCTCTACTTCCTCGGTGGTCTGCACTTCGAGCACGGTCATCTCGACGAGGCGCTCGAGGTCTACAAGACGGCGGCCGCCCGTGCTGAGGAGATCGGCCGCCCCTGGGCACCGGGCGGCTCCGACGCCCGCGCTCTTGCCGGGATCGTCGCCTTCATCCGCGGTGACTGGGACGACGTGCTCCGCATCGTCGACGTCACCGGACAGTCGCCGCCCGGCCTCGCCGAGTCGATGCTTGCGGCCGTCGGGATGTCGGTGTCGGCCGGACGCGGCAAGCAGCGGGCGCTCCGGCTGCTGCCGTACATCGAGAAATGGTGGAAGCGGGAGGCCGTGATCGGGGTCCAGGCCGTCGGCGCCGCGATCGACCTCTACGGCGATGCCGGACGGATCGACGACGCCATCGACATCCATGACCGAGTCGTGGCGAGCGTCTCGGAGCTGTGGCAGGAGGACTTCTCCGCCCGCACTCGGATCGGGGCGACGCTCCTCGGTCAGCTCGCGACCGAGGCCGCCCGGGCCGGCCACGCCGACCACGCCGACCTGGCTCGCCGAGGGGACGAGCTCGTCGCCGCGTCAGACCGGGCACTCGCGCGCACCAAGCACATGGGCCGACCACGCGGGCCCGAAGGCGACGCATGGGTCGCCCGCGTTGCGGCGGAGCATGCTCGGCTGCGCTGGCTGACCGGCATCGACGCACCGAGCGAGTCGGATCTCATCGCCGCCTGGGAGTGCGCGGTAACCGACTTCGAGCGGTTTGGGCACGTCTTCGAGGTCGCGCGCTCCCAGGCCAGGTTGGCCGCCGTGCTGCGCGCCGTCGGCCGAGTCGATGAGGCTCGTGCCTTGGCAGAGACGGCGCGCGAGTCCGCCCGCCGCCTCGACGCGCAGCCGTTGCTGACCGAGCTGCGTACGCTCGGCGGACCGAGTCGAGTCGGCCGGAGGTCGTCGGCCCCGGTCGGCGAGGAGTCTCTGACGCCGCGAGAGCAGGAGATCCTGGCCCTTGTCGAGCAGGGGAGAACCAATCGCGAGATCGCGTCGCAGCTGTACATCAGCGCGAAGACCGTCAGCGTCCACATCTCGAACATCCTGTCCAAGTTGGGTGCGGGTGGGCGGACCGAGGCGGTGGCGTTGGCGCGGCGACGAGGGTTGTTGGGCGGCTGACTCGCGTTGGCGCGGGGGTCCCCTGCGACGAACCTATTGGCACTGGGGACCCCTGCGCCAAAACCCGATTGGCGCGATCGGACCCAGTCGGCCCGATCGCGAGGGTCTGGCTACGACGCCAAGGGGATGCAGAGGTTCTCGGCCGAGCCGTTCGGGCCGAGGACCAGGTTGCGGGTGCCGTCGTCACTGATCACGAGCGTCGACCACTCGCCACTGACCAAGTAGATGCCCGGACCGGGGTCGCTGTTTGGTGGCAGTCCCGCCACGAAGTGGCTGCCGTCGTTCTGGATGGTCAGGCTCTTGAACGATCCGTCCGGGCCGAAGGTCTCGAAGGCTCTCCCGGAAGCGTTGCGCTCGATGGACGTGCCGGTCTCCGCGTTGGTGAACTGCATGATCAGCGGGCCCTTGAACAGCTGGGTCTGTGGATTGCCGTTGGAGAAGGTCGTCACGGTCTTGACGAACTCGCCGGCTTTGACGATGTGCACGTTCACATCGAAACCACAGCGGTCGGCCCGATATGTGAAGTCCTCCTCCGGAAACGGCACCCAGGGCGGCTCAGCCGAGGTTGCCGAGCCCGCAGCCTTGTCCGGGCTCGTCGATGATGCGGTGCTCGCCGGGCTGGCCGAGCTCGCCAGGCTGGCAACGAGGGTGCCGACAAGGGCGGTCGCTCCGAGCGCTCCTGCTGCTACTCGATGCATGACGTCAGCTCCTAACCGATAGAAGTTATTTTAACGGTTAGCAGCGGACCATGCCTCAAGATCACGGTTCAAGACGCATTGGTAACGGTCAGAAATCGCGGATCGGGTCGATAACCACTCCAAGCGGGACCAATGGTTAGCGACCTACCATGGTCTGAGATCGCTAGTCACGACACAATTGGCTTCATGCACTGGGTGACGGTCGGAGACCTCGAGCTGCCGGTCTGCATCGGCGGCCACCCGGCCCTCGACTTCTGCAACACGTGGGCCGGGTGGGGCCAGCCACCGAATCCACATCGGGAGTGGCTGAGGAGCTACGACCACTTCGCCGTCTGGGCATGGCACGCCGGGCTGCTCGACGAGGACGACGCCGTACGGCTGCGCCACTCGGCGGCACGTGCGACCGCGCGGGCGAAGGCTGTGCTCACTGACGCCCGCCGCCTGCGTACGGCGCTGCACTCGGCGGTGCTGGACCCGGAGGACGGCCATGCGTTAGGTGTCCTCACCGGCTACGCGCGCAAGGCAGCGCTGCAGGCCCGGCTACAGCCGGCGCGGGTGCCCCGATGGGAGATCCCGGCGTCGACCGGCCTGGAGCTGCCGCTTCTCGTGGTCGCCCGAGCCGCCAGCGAGATGCTGACCTCCAGCAGTGTGGCGGCCGTCAAGGCGTGTCCGGGTGACGATTGCGGCTGGTTGTTCATCGATCGCGCCGGCCGGCGGCGCTGGTGCAGCATGAGCGCCTGCGGCAATCGCGCCAAGGTCGCGGCGTACGCCCGGCGCCAGCGCGGTCGGTGATGCGTCGGCCGCTATTGGGCTTGGCATTCGCGTCCGGTCTTGCTTAAGTGGAAGACCCAGCCCACACGTGCGAGGTCATGATGACCGACAAGCCATCGAAGCCGACGCCGTCGGACGAGGACGAGCTGCACCGGAAGTTTCGCGAGGCACTCGATCGCAAGAAGGGGTCTCGAAAGAGGACGCCGGAGTCCGAGCCGGGGCACAGCGAAGGCACCGGTCCGGCCAATGCCGACGTGGCCCGCAAGGAGTTTCGGCGCAAGACCGGCTAGTCGCTGACGGCCGCCGGAGCGACCGGTGACGTGCCGCGTAGCCCGATCCAGCCGAACACCCCGCCGAGCACGAGGAGTACCGCGCACACGGTCATCGCCGACTGGTAGCCGTCGTTGAATGCGATCGGGTTCTCGTAGTCGTCACCGGTGAGACCGACGGCGACGGGGAGCGCGGCGACCGCGAGCAGGGCGCCGGCCCGCGCAACCGCGTTGTTGACGCCGCTCGCGATGCCGGCCCAGCGGTCCGGGACCGCAGCCAGGACCGTCGCGGTCAACGGCGCAACGAGGCAGACGAGTCCGAAGGCGAACAGCGTCATGCCGGGAAGCACGTCGATCCAGTACGACGCGTCGGCGTCGATCGCCACGAGCAGCACGGCGCCTGCCGCGCACAGCAACGGACCAACCGTCATCTGGATCCGCGGCCCGATCCGGCTGGCAAGAGCGGCCGATCGACTAGAAAAGGCCAGCATGACGATCGTGATCGGCAGCGTGGCGAGGCCGGCGACGAGCGGCTCGTACCCGACGACGACCTGTAGTTGCAGCACGAGGAGGAAGCTCAACGCGCCGAGCGCACCGTAGACCACGAGCGTCAGCAGGTTGCTCGCATTGAAGACGCGCGAGGTGAACATCGACGGCGGCACCATCGGATCGGGCCGGCGTTGACTGGCGACGAACGCGACGAGGGCGACCACACCGATGACCGTGGCGATCGTGATCGTCGCGGCGGATCGAGTGCCGGCCTCGATCAGCGCGTACGTGATGGCGCCGAGACCGATCGCTCCGAGGGCCGCTCCGAGCAGGTCGAAGCGACGCGCAGCCTGCGGATCGCGGCTCTCGGGCACGTGACGGACGGCGATGGCGACGATGGCGATCGCGATCGGCACGTTGATCCAGAAGATGTACGGCCAGCCGACTGTCTGCACGAGTCCGCCGCCGAGGAACGGGCCGAGGATCGTCGAGACGCCGGCCATCCCGGACCACATTCCGATCGCTCGGGCCCGATCCTCTGGCCGGTACGAGCCCTGCATCATGGCCAGGCTGCCGGGCGTGAGGAGCGCGGCACCGATGCCCTGCACGGCCCGGCCGACGATGAGTGTCTCGGGGTTGGGTGCTAGCGCGCAGGCGGCGCTGGCGATCGCGAACCACACAACCCCCACGATGAACATCCGACGTCGTCCCAGTCGGTCGCCGAGAGAGCCGCCGACCAGGATGAGCGACGCAAGCGCCAGCAGATAGGAGTTGAGAACCCACTGCAGATCCGCCATCGACGCGTCGAGGTCGGAGCCGATCTCGCGGAGCGCGACGTTGACGACGGTGCCGTCCAGAAATGCCATGCCCGTCCCGAGCACCGCGGCCGCGAGGAGCCAGCGGCCACGGGCCGAGTTGAGCTCGACCGGATCCGCGCACTGCGGTTGCCGGCCGCACGAAGGTACCTGGCGAGCGCGAGGATCCTGCGTTGCTGGCGTCGTCACGTCCTCAGTCAACCGCACTCGCGGGCTCGGTGTTCCCGCGCGAGGTGCGGCGCGGTTGCCACTTACCGTCAGGGTTGACGGTAAGTAGGGAATCGCAGGCATCCTGCGGAGGTGACCACCGCGACCCGGGTGCCTCAGGCCGAGCGCACTCGCGCCATGCGTCAGCGCCTCATGGAGGCGACCGTCGCCTGCCTGGTCGAGCGCGGCTGGGCCGGCACCAGCACCGCGATGGTCGCCCAGCGGGCCGAGGTGTCGCGCGGCGCGATGCTCCATCACTTCCCGACCAAGGCCGATCTCGTGGTCGGTGCGGTCGAGCACCTGTCTCGGTTGCGTCGTGCGGAGCTCCTGACGGCCGCCGAGGCGATGCCGTCGACCGGCCGGACCCGACATGCACTCGGCCTGCTCGCCGACCACATGACCGGTGCGGTGTTCCAAGCCGCGTTGGAGCTGTGGGTCGCCGCGCGTACCTATGCCGACCTGCGTGCGACCGTCGGCCCCCTCGAGCAGCGGGTCGGCCGCGAGACACACCGGGTCGCCGTACGGATGCTCGGCGTCGACGAGTCGGAGCCCGGCGTACGCGAGCTGGTGCAGGCGACGCTCGACCTCGTACGCGGCCTGGCCCTGGCTGACACGCTGACGAACGACCGACGGCGGCGCGAGCACGTCCTCGACGCTTGGGCCGACGTGCTCGATCGCGAGCTGGAGCGAACCCCATGACGACGACCGTGCTCGACTCCGTCCTGACCGACCTCGCGGCCGAATGCGACGACGTCGACGCACGAGTCGCCGCGCTCGACAACGCCGGATGGCGCACGCCGACGCCGGCGGTCGGCTGGACGATCGCCCACCAGATCGGGCATCTCGCGTGGACCGACCAGGCCGCCCTGCTCGCGATTCGGGAGCCGGACGAGTTCGTCCGGCAGACCGCCGAGTTGTGGACGGCGGCGGATAGTCCGGTCGACGCCGCCGCCGAAGAAGGAGCGGCCCGGGCGCCCGCGGAGCTGCTCGCCCACTGGCGGGCCGGCCGGGCGGAGCTGCACGAGACCCTGGCCGACCTCCCCGACGGCGGCCGGATCACGTGGTTCGGGCCACCGATGAGCGCCGCCAGCTTGGCGACCGCACGGCTGATGGAAACCTTCGCCCATGGGCTCGATGTCGCGGAGGCACTTGGTGAGTCGCCGAAACCCACCGACCGCGTACGTCACGTGTGCCACCTCGGCGTGCGGACCCGCGACTTCTCGTACGCGCTGCGCGACCTGACGCCGCCGGCCGAGCCGTTTCGGGTGGAGCTGGTCGGGCCGAGCGGCGACCGATGGACGTGGGGGCCGGTCGACGCCGAGCAGTCGGTCGCCGGAGACGCCTACGGCTTCGCGCTGCTCGCGATCCGGCGGCGCCACCGGGACGACGTCGACGTCCACGCGATCGGGGCCGAGGCCGATCGGTGGCTCGACATCATCCAGGCCTTCGCCGGTCCGGCGGGCAACGAACCGGAGCGGCGATCGTGACCGACACCCCTCGCGCCGACATTGCGCGTCCCGTCCACCTTCTCGCGCCGACCTTGCGCGTCTGCCCGCCTGGGTGGACAAGACGCGCAATCTCGGCGGGAAGTGGAGGTGACCTGCCGTGAGCGCCGACCTGTGGGCCACGCCGGAGCGGGCCGCACTGCGCGAGACGGCCGCGAAGTTCACCCAAGCCGAAATCGCACCACACCTGGCCGAGTGGGAGGACGCCGGCCGGGTCCCCTTCGAGCTTCACCGCAAGGCCGCTGCGCTCGGCCTGCTCGGCGTCGGGTTCGACGAGGCAGTCGGCGGCAGCGGCGGCGACCTGATCGACGTCACGACCGTGACCGAGGCGATGGCCGCCGCTGGGGCGTCGTCCGGGCTGTTAGCGGCGCTGTTTACCCACGGCATCGCCTGCCCCCACATCGTCACGGCCGGCGACTCCGAGCTGATCGACGCCTATGTACGCCCGACCCTCGCGGGAGAGCGCATCGGGTCCCTCGCGGTCACCGAACCCGATGGCGGCTCCGACGTGGCGGCGATCCGTACTCGCGCCCGCGCCGACGGCGGCGACCTAATCGTCGACGGCGCCAAGACGTTCATCACCTCGGGCATCAGGGCCGACTTCGTCACCGCGGTGGTACGGACCGGCGGGCCGGGTCACGGCGGCATCAGCCTCGTCGTGATCGACACGGATCGGCCGGGCTTCACCAAGTCGGGTCCGCTGCGCAAGATGGGGTGGCATTGCAGCGACACGGCGGAGCTGTCGCTCGACGACGTACGCGTGCCACGGTCGCACATCGTCGGTCCGCCGGGGCACGGCTTCGCCCTGTTGATGCGGCACTTCGTCTCCGAGCGGTTGAGCCTCGCGGCGCACGCGTACTCCATCGCGCAGCGCAGTCTCGACCTCGCGGCGGCCTACGCGGCGCAGCGCCAGACCTTCGGCCGACCGCTGGCGACCCGCCAGGTGATCCGGCACAAGCTGGTCGAGATGCATCGGCGGGTCGCGGTGGCGCGTACGTACTCTCGCTCGGTCATCGAGCGCGCCGTGAGCGGTCAGGACGTCGCGGCCGACGCTGTCTTGGCGAAGAAGACGGCCGTCGAAGCGTGTGACTTCGTCGTCGATTCGGCGGTGCAGATCTTCGGCGGCATGGGCTACCTGCGGGAGTCGGAGGTGGAGCGGCACTATCGGGATGCCCGGATCCTCGGCATCGGCGGCGGCGCCACCGAGGTGCTCGACGAGCTGGCGGCCCGACTGCTCGGCTACGGCTCAGACTCATCTCGCGCCGACGTGAGTCCTCGCGCCGAGATTGCGCGTCCGTCCCACCCGGCCGAGGCAGAGGAGCAAACTCGATGAGCAAAGGTGGGACGGACGCGCAATCTCGGCGCGAAGGAGGGCCGGGGTCCGAGGCGTACGCGGCCAACCGTGCTGCTCTCGAGGCGAAGCTGGCCGACCTCGCGGAGCAGCACGCGAAGGCGCTTGCCGGCGGCGGCCCGAAGTACGTCGAGCGCCATCGCAAGCGCGGCAAGCTGCTGCCCCGCGAGCGCATCGAGCTGTTGATCGACGAGGACTCCGCGTTCCTGGAGCTGCAGCCGCTGATGGGGTGGGGAAGCGACTACGCCGTCGGCGCCAGCATGGTCACCGGCATCGGCGTGGTCGAGGGCGTCGAGTGCATGATCATCGCCAACGACCCGACCGTACGAGGCGGCGCCTCCAACCCGTACACGCTCAAGAAGGCCCAACGCGCCGCTCAGATCGCCCGCGAAAACCGTCTGCCCACGATCAACCTCGTCGAATCCGGTGGCGCGGACCTGCCGAGTCAGAAGGACATCTTCATCCCGGGCGGCGAGCTGTTTCGCAACATCACCCGGTCGAGCGCGGCCGGCGTGCCCACGATCGCGTTGGTGTTCGGCAACTCGACGGCCGGAGGCGCCTATGTGCCGGGCATGAGCGACTACACCGTGATGGTCAAGGAACGGGCCAAGGTGTTCCTCGGCGGCCCGCCGTTGGTCAAGATGGCGACCGGCGAGGAGTCCGACGACGAGTCCCTCGGCGGCGCCGAGATGCACGCCCGGACAAGCGGGCTCGCCGACTACATGGCGGTCGACGAGGCGGACGCGATCCGTATCGGCCGTCGCATTGTGGCTCGGCTCAACTGGCGCAAGCGGGGTCCGGCGCCGGCAAGTGCGTACGAAGACCCTGTCCTCGACCCCGACGAGCTACTCGGCATCGTGCCGATCGACCTCTCGACGCCGTTCGACCCGCGTGAGGTGATCGGCCGGATCGTCGACGGGTCGGAGTTCGACGAGTTCAAGCCGGCCTACGGCACGTCGCTCGTCACCGGCTGGGCCCAGCTGCACGGCTACCCGATCGGCATCCTGGCCAACGCGCAGGGTGTGCTGTTCAGCGAGGAGTCGCAGAAGGCCGCGCAGTTCATCCAGCTCGCCAACCAAGTCGACACGCCCCTGCTGTTTTTGCACAACACGACCGGCTACATGGTCGGCGCGGACTACGAGCAGCGCGGCATCATCAAGCACGGCGCGCTCATGATCAACGCGGTGTCCAACTCGACCGTGCCGCACCTGGCGGTGCTGATCGGCGCGTCCTACGGTGCCGGCAACTACGGCATGTGCGGCCGGGCCTACGACCCACGCTTCCTGTTCACCTGGCCCACGGCGAAGTCAGCCGTGATGGGACCGACGCAGCTCGCCGGCGTCTTGTCGATCGTCGCGCGGGCCGCCGCCGAGGCGAAGGGGGAGCAGTACGACGAGGCCGCCGACGAGCAGATGCGATCGTACGTCGAGACCCAGATCGAGGAGCAGTCGCTGCCGTACTTCCTCTCGGGGATGGGGTACGACGACGGCGTCCTCGACCCGCGCGACACTCGGACCGTGCTCGGCATCTGCCTGTCGGTCGTCCACAACGCCCCCGTACGCGGCGCCGACGGCTTCGGCGTCTTCCGGATGTGATCGCCATGTCATCGCACGCCCATCCGTCACTCGTGGTGCGACGATCCGTCATTCGTGGTCGCCTCCGCCTGGCTCGACACGGTCGATCCTGCAGCTCTCGTTTCTTCGCGCATCAGATCTGTTGCTTGCGCATCAGATCTGATGCGCGGATTGGCGAGCCCCCAAGTGCCGCCCGCCCGATTTGCCCGCTTACCCGGGAGCGCCGAGCTACCTGCAGCCTGGAGGAAGGGCCCTGATGGACGCGCGCCGCGAAACACGGGCCATCGGGCGGCTCCTGGTCGCGAACCGTGGCGAGATCGCCCGTCGTGTCATCGCGACCTGCCGCCGGCTCGGGATCGAGACGGTCGCGGTGTGCTCCGATCCCGATGCGCGGGCGCCCTTTGTACGCGAGGCGGATCGCGCGGTCCGACTGCCCGGTGAGTCCCCGGCCGACACGTATTTGCGCGGCGACCTGATCGTCGCGGCGGCGCGGACCGCGGGTGCCGACGCGGTGCATCCGGGGTATGGCTTCCTCAGTGAGAACGCCGAATTCGCCCGCGCGGTCGTGGACGCCGGACTGACCTGGGTCGGCCCGGACCCTGACGCGATCGCGGCGATGGGCTCGAAGGTGCGGGCGAAGGAGTTGATGCGCGAGGCGGGGGTGCCGGTGCTGGACGCAGTCGACACCGATGGGAACGACGCGTACCCCGTGCTCGTCAAGGCGTCGTCCGGCGGCGGCGGGCGCGGCATGCGGATCGTGCGCGACCCCGACGAGCTGCCCGCCGCTTTCGATGCGGCCCGGGCCGAGGCGGAGTCGGCCTTCGGCGACCCGGCGGTGTTCGTCGAGCCGTACCTCGAGACGGCCCGGCACATCGAGGTGCAGATCCTCGGCGACCGCCACGGCACCTGCTGGGTGCTCGGCGAGCGCGACTGCTCGATCCAACGGCGGCATCAAAAGATCGTGGAGGAGACGCCGGCGCCCGACATCACCGACGACCTCCGGGCCAGCCTTCATGGGGCGGCGGCTGACGCTGCCAAGGCGATCGGCTACGTCGGAGCGGGCACGGTCGAGTTCCTCGTCGATGTGGACCCGGTCGAAGGAGCCGCCCGGCCGTACTTCCTCGAGATGAACACCCGACTCCAGGTCGAGCACCCCGTCACCGAATGCGTCACCGGACTCGACCTGGTCGCGCTGCAGCTCGACGTCGCGGAAGGCCACCGACTCGATCCGGCGCCGCCACCGCCTCAGGGCCACGCGGTCGAGGTCCGGCTGTACGCGGAGGACCCGACAGCCGATTGGCGCCCGCAGACCGGGACCGTACGCGCTCTCGACGTCCCCGATGTCGACGTCGCCTTCGGCCCACTCGCGACGCCCCTCGGCCTGCGGCTCGACTCCGGTGTCGACGCCGGCACCGAAGTCGGTGTGCACTACGACCCGATGCTGGCCAAGCTCATCGCGTGGGCCCCCACCCGTGCGCAGGCGATTCGGCGCTTGGCCAGTGCGCTCCGGAGGGCCCGCATCCATGGCGTCACGACCAACCGAGACTTGCTGGCCAAGATCCTGACTGACGAGGCGTTCGCCGCCGGCGCGGTCCACACGGGGCTGCTCACCGAACGCCTCGGCGACTGGGCGAAGCCGCCGCTCGACGAGCCCCAGCGCCATCGGGCCGTCGCCGCGGCTGCCCTAGCGCAGGCGACCGCCACGCAGGCGGCGGCCCGGGTGCAGTCGCGGATCCCACCGGCCTGGCGCAGCCTGGCCTCGCAGCCGCGTCGGGTCCGCTACCGGGCCGCGGCCGCCGAGCTCTCCGTCGCCGAGATCGCCGTCGCCTACACCGCCGACCGTGAAGGGCTCGCGATCACCGACCCCGAAGGCGTCACCGTCGTCGACGTCGGCCCGGACCTCGTCACCCTGGAGGCCGACGGAGTACGCGAGGCCTACTCCATCGCCGCCGCACCCGACGGCACGGTGGACATCGACGGTCCGCATGGCTCGGTGACCCTGACCCGACTGCCTCGATTCGCCGACCCGACCGCCGCGGACGCCGAGCCCGGCTCCCTGCTCGCCCCGATGCCTGGCGTCGTGACGCAACTGCATACGGCGCTCGGCGAGCAGGTGGCGTCGGGAGCGTCGGTCCTCACGTTGGAGGCGATGAAGATGCAGCACGAGATCCGGGCTCCGATCGACGGTGTCATGGCCCAACTCGACGTGCGTCCCGGCACCCATGTCGACGCGGGCGCCGTACTCGCCGTCGTCGAGCCCACCGACCCAGAGACGTTGTCAGGCACATATGGAGCCCTGGCTCAACATTTGCCTGACAACTCGCCGGAGGAGG
>DASQKI010000113.1:0-29469 GCA_035630615.1 Nocardioidaceae bacterium | reverse complement strand
CGGCCATACTCGGGGGTCGGCCCGCCGGTCGCGGTGGTCGGCGCCGAAGCGCACGCCGACAAGCCGAACGCCGCACAGATGCGCGAGCGCGAGGCGGCCGACGTCGCCGGTGTGATCGGCCAGGCCATCGCGGAGGGCTGGACGACGCAAGCGAAGTCGGGCAAATGGCGCCCACTGCGGCTCGGCGACATCGCCATCCTCGTGCCGGCGCGGACGTCGCTGCCGTTCCTCGAGGACGCCCTCGACGCGGCCGGCATCGGCTATCGCGCCGAGTCGAGCTCGCTGGTCTATCAGGCGGCGGAGGTACGCGACCTGCTTGCGACCGCGCGGGTGATCGCCGATCCGAGCGACCTATTGTCGGGCGTGACGGCGCTGCGCTCGCCGCGGTTCGGCTGCGGCGACGACGACCTGTGGACGTGGAAGCGCGACGGCGGCTCGTTCAACATCCTGGCGCCGATCCCGGACGAGCGGGCGACCCATCCGGTCGCCGAGGGCATCGCGTACTTGCGTCGCCTGCATCGCGATGCCCGCTGGATGACGCCGAGCGAGGTGCTCGGCACGATCGTCACCGACCGGCGCATGCTGGAGGTCGCTGCGACCGGGCCGCGGGCGCGGGACCAATGGCGGCGGCTGCGGTTCGTCGTCGACCAGGCGCGGGCGTGGTCGGAGGCCGAGCACGGCGGGCTGCGGGCGTACCTCGCATGGGCCGCTCGGCAGGGCGAGGAGACGGCCCGGGTGGCCGAGGCGGTGCTGCCCGAGACCGACGTCGACGCGGTACGGGTGATGACCGTGCACGCGGCGAAGGGGCTCGAGTTTCCGATGGTCGTGCTGTCCGGCATGAGCTCGCGGCCCAACAGCCCGCGTGGTGTGCAGCTGCTGTGGACCGCTGACGGGTATGCGGTGCGGCTGACCAAGTACGTGCAGACCAACGACTTCGAGCACGTCGCGCCGATCGACGAGCAGATGGATTCGTATGAGCGGCGCCGGCTGCTGTACGTTGCGGCGACCCGGGCGCGGGACCATCTCGTGGTTTCGCTGCATCGCAAGCCGGGTGGGTCGACGAACGCGGACATCCTGGCCGAGCCGGGCGCGGCAACGGGTGTGGTGGACCTGAGCGGGGCGGCGGCTGCCGGCACCGCAGTCTCGACACCATCATCTGAGCCGGCCGAGGTGCCCGAGTGGGAGGCGTGGCTAGCGTCGATCACCGAGGCGCGAGAGCGATCGCAGCAGATCTCGGCGGTCAGCGCATCGGGTCTCGAAGGCACCGAGCCTTCGGTGGCGTTGGATCCGGCAGTGTCGGAGGAGACGCCAGGCGCGGCCAAGGGCGCCCGCGACGTCGAGCTACCTCCCTGGTCCAAGGGCCGCTACGGCACAGCGGTCGGCCGCGCCGTCCACGCCGTCCTGCAGTCGATCGACCTCGCCACGGCCGCAGGCCTCGACGGCGCGGTCACCGCCCAGTGCGCCGCCGAGGGCGTGACCGAGCACACGGGGATCGTACGAGCGCTGGTCGAGTCGGCACTCGCGTCAGAGCCAGTACGCCGGGCCGCGGCTCGACCGCATTGGCGCGAGCCGTACGTCGGCATCCTCCAAGACGACGGCACTGTCCTCGAAGGCTTCGTCGACCTCGTCTACCGCGACGACGACGGCGGCCTCGTCATCGTTGACTACAAGACCGACGCAATCCCTACCTCGGCCGTCGACGCTCGCTCGGCGTATTACGCACCACAGCTCGCGGCGTACAAGAAGACAATCACCGAGGCAACGGGCACGACGGTCTCGGCGACAGCGCTGTTCCTGCACCCCGATGGCGCCGCACTCGAAGGCAAGACCAGCTAGTTCGGGCTTCTGCCCATACCTACGGCCGTGGCAAGCTCTGCTCATGGAGATGCCAGGCGAGCTGGCCGTTCGGATGAAGATCTTCGACGCCCTCGCGCGGGTAGTCGCCGAGCAGGGTGTCGTGACACGAGATCAACTCAGTGCATTCCCGGTCGGCGATACAACGCGTCGCCTGATCGATCAATCGCGAGGCATCTGGAACCCACGTGACCTCACCGCCACGCTTGCCGTCGTCTCGTCCTCCGACGGTCCGTACAACGATGCCGAAATCGAGGGCGGGCTCTTCCACTATGACTACCGCGCGGGATCGACCGCAGGTGACAACACCAAGCTTCGGGCGGCGTACGAACACAAGCTTCCGATCATTCTGCTGCGAAAGATCGACCGCGGCGTGTACGTACCTGTCTTTCCCGTGTACGTAGTCGGTGACGACGTTGCGGCCCGGCAGTTCGTGCTCGCACTGGACGAGAGCCTTCGATTCCTGACTGAGCCCGGCCATCACTCGAACGCCGAGCGGCGCTATGCGGAACGGCTGGCCAAGCGTCGCCTGCATCAAGCCGAGTTCCGCGGACGTGTGTTGCGGGCATACGAGACGCGCTGCGCCATCTGCACCCTGCGCCACGGCCGTCTACTTGACGCAGCGCACATAATCGGCGACGCCGAGGAAGGTGGAGAGCCAGTCGTCGTAACGGCCTCAGCCTCTGCAAGATCCACCATGCGGCATTCGACAACAATCTGCTTGGGGTCTCACCCGACTTCCGAGTCAGCATCAACGACGACCTGCTCATCGAGACTGACGGCCCGATGCTCCAGCACGGGCTACAAGAGATGCACGGACGACGACTTGCTCTGCCCGCCAGAAAGCGCGAGTGGCCGGATCGAGAGCGCCTTGCCGCCCGATGGACGGAGTTCGAGCGGGCGGGCTAGCGTTCGCCGTCAGCCCAGCTCCCCCACGGAGGACATAGCCGCCAAGATGTCCTCAAGGACGTCTGGCGCTGCCGCGATGGTGGAGGTCGCGGCAGGGGTATGTGGTTTACCCCGAGCATCGACAACCAGCGCACCGGCTTCACGGGCAATGATGACGCCGGCGGCGGTGTCCCATGGCTTGTTAGACAGCATGATCGACGCATCCGTCTTGCCGTCGGCGACCCATGCAAGGTCAACCGCCGACGAGCCAAGCATGCGTACTCGCTGGGACTTGGCCGCCAGCGCCTCGGTCAAAGCAAAGCGAGGCTGATTCCTACGGCCTGCGTCCTGGCCAACCGCGAAGTCACCGAGGGACACGATCGCCTCGGAAAGCACCGAGGTCTCGCTGCGGTATGCGCCGTCACCAACTGCCGCGTGATAACGCGATCCGAGGAACGGAAGATCGATCACACCGAGCACGGATCGGCCGCCGTCGATCAAGCCAAGGGAGATAGCGCACAACGGAAGGCCGTGGACAAAGTTCGCCGTCCCGTCGACCGGATCGAGCGCCCACACCACGTCGGCACTTCCGCTCAGCCCCTCTTCCTCGCCCAGGATCCCGACCTCGGGTGTGGCTTCCTCGAGATGCTTGCGTACAGCCTGCTCGACCGCCACGTCGACCTCGGAGACTAGGTCCCGTTCCTGCTTCTCGGTGACGACCCCAGGCCCACGGGTGCGGACCATCTCCGCGGCCAGATCGACCGCCTCATGAGCGATCGCCAGCAAGGACGCATAGTTCACAGGCTCTGCCGCCGTTCCCACAGTTGGTTGAAGACCCGCTCGAATGCGTGCACCGTGCCAGGACTGGATCGGCGACGCAGCAGCAGGGTCGGCGAATCGACACCGCGCGCTCGCGGCAGATACGGCTGCACCACGCATAGGTGACCACCCACGACGATGATGTTGAACCGGATGGTTTCGTCGTACGTGCCTAGCTCCAGCCTCTCCCGACTGGATGCCGACAGGCTCTCCCGCACTCGGCTCAACGCGTCGATGTTGACCTCGGTGAGAGCCGACAGGTGACCGTGTTTGTGATGATCCTCCTCGTCCTCCCGTCGCCGGATCGCGTCTCCATGTGGATCGAGGAACAACGCTCGTACGCGTGCACCGCTCTCGATCGTCTTGCGAAGGCGCTCGTCCGCGTACGACTGGCACAGCAGGCCGCACGGTCATCCGCTGGCTCGAGGTCGAGTCCCGCGCGGACGTCGACTCACCTCAAGACTGCAGGCCAGCCGGCACTATCGATCGAAGAAGCTCCTGGGTCTCCGGGTCGGTCGAGTAGACGACGGAGCCACGCATCCCCCGGGTCAGCAACACCTTGTAGGTGTTGCGGACCGCACGGTCGTACTCCTCGGCAGAGCCACGCTTGGCGGGGGCGTCGTGGCTGTGCTCGGGCCTCGCCACCCAACGGCCGCTCCGCCACACCAGATCAGGCCCGAGGATGACACCCGCGTAGTCGTACTCGAATCCCTGCGCTGTGTAGACACATCCAACCTGCTCGAAGCCAGCAGGATCACTCGCCCAGAAGGGCGTTCCGGGCGCTCCGGCGTGTGAGGTCTGCTTCTTGTTGTTCCACGGCTTGTGCCAATTGCCGATCTCGACATCGAGGACCAAGCCACCGGGAATCGGATCGCTCCATCGCCAGCAGTAGCCGGCCGCCATCCGCGCCCCGTAGCCATTTTCAGACAGCGACCGCAGCCGAGCCTCCATATCGTTCGGCGTATCGGACACCGAAACCCAGAAGAGATCGTCACCTTCCCACTCCACTGGACCGCCCGGTTCAAGGCCGAGAAGCCGTAGGACCCAGCGCTCGTACGCTCTGCTGCCGCCACAACGAAACTGGCCATCGAGCTCGATCAACCGACAGTCGAGGCCGATGCCAGCCGCCGCGACCCTGATGTCTTCGACCGTCCCAATCTCACCGGGCCGAACAACCTGGTGCTGGTCGAGAAGGAACACCGGTACGCGCGCCGCGTCGATCAGCTCGAGCACCTGTGCCTTGCCCGTACGAAAGGCCGCTTTCGTGTATCGATTAGCCGATGTCTCACGAAGGCGATGTGACTCGTCGCAGAGCAACACGTCGAGACCATTCGGGTCGGCATCCACGAACTGGTTGAAGTACTTGAACATGCCCTTGACCCGCGGCGCTCGCGCGCCGGCGACTCGTCGAAGCGTCTGGGTGAAGGCGCTCGATCCGGTCGCGTGAAGGACCGTTCGCCCCTGGCGGGACAGCTCGCCAAGCAGGGACAGCGCAATGACACTCTTTCCCGAGCCCGGTCCCCCACTGACGACGATGACTTCCTTCATGTTGGCGCGGTAGGACCGCTCCACCGCACGCAGCACGAGCGAGTACGCCGTTTGCTGCTCATCGAGCAACACAAACTGTTCCCGTCGCTGAACCTCGTCCGCCGCCAAGGTCAGCAACTGCTTGCTCGGGCGGATCGCCGATCCGAGGAGCTCATCCGCGGCATCCGCGCCAGACTCTGGCGAGAGCCGCGACCGGAGAAACGTGAGGAACTCTCCTCGGCGTTGGCCGGTGAACATGCGGCCGAACTCGCTCTGAGCCAACGACCACAGGTCATCGACGTCCAGATCGGTGGCGTTGTGGAGGTAGGCAGCGCCGACGAGGCGATCCGAATGATCTGCTAGCGACGCCGCGAAATCCGTGATGTGAGTGCAGTACCGCCGCACCTGTTCGACCGGGTGTAGCCGTTCGGCGTACCCGTCGAGCAAGCAGACATCGTCAGTGCCGTCGAGCATCGTCGCCCGGCTCCACTGCTTGAGCTCGATGACCACGTACGACGATATGCGCCGCGCGGGATGGATCCCGCAGAGCACAGCGTCGGCGCGCTTGCTTGTGAGGGGCAGCTGGTATTCCACAAGCACCTCCACCTGACCGAGTCCCGCCTCGACGAGATCGGCCGAGAGCACCTGCAAGCTCCGCTCCCATGAGCGAACCTCGGCTGGAGGCGCTGCTCGTCCCAGCTGATGCCTGTACTGCTCCGACAGACTCGGCACGAGCGTCCCACCCTCGATCTCGGAACGCAGACGCGCGACCGACGCGCGATATAGCGGCACGACCACCCCAGGAAGGCATCACTGACTCCCCGCGCGGGTGGAGGCTTGTCGTCGACGCGCCTGTCGGGCCGCTACGGACTTACGATCACGAGGTTAGCGACTAAGATCGGCCCAGGCAGACACCGTCGAGCACGGCCCGACGGGCGCCCTCGCTAGGGCCGCCCCACCCGATGCGATCCTGCGAAGGACTTCAGGTCGCGTGGTTGGGTATGTAATCACCGTCGGCACTGGGAAGAACCAGAATTGGGATCTCGGCCGAGACAACCGTATCTGGGCGATGCGAAAGAACTTCGGCATCCGTGCTGGCGATGATCTCTTCTTCTGGCAGGCTGGCGAGGGCCTGATTGCGTACGCGCGAGCTACCACGGATGGCACACGGGTCCGAGACTCCGACCAATTGCCCTGGCCCGATCACGCTGACGAACCCTACCGCTGGAAATTCGGCATGGAGGTTGTGAAGGAGCCGGGTCCTCCCGTGGAGGTCCGATGGCATGTCATCCAAGAGCTCTCGGGCAAGCGGACCAGGTCCAGTAATGCCGTCACCCGCATCGACACCGATGATCGTGTCCTACCGTTTCGAGCTCTGTTCGATCCGACGCTCAGTCATCTGGCCGACGTCGACAGTCAGGTTGACGCTGAGTTTCAAGCGCTGCGTTCCGCCGAAGACGCTAGGCGTTTCACTCAGCGCTCCATCGCGCAGCGACGCGGCCAACGCAAATTTCGAGATGATCTGCTCCGCGCGTACGGCGGCGCATGCTGCGTCACGTCGTGCGACGTCGAAGCCGCTCTGGAGGCAGCTCACATCGTGCCCTATCGAGGCGACCACACGAATGTAACCACGAACGGACTCCTGCTTAGAGCGGACATCCACACCCTGTTCGATCTCCACCTGCTCACCATCGACGCCAGGGATCTCACAGTCCTACTGGCAAGAGATCTTCGGGGCAGCGCCTACGATTCGCTGCACGGCCGATCGATTCGCCAACCGAGATCGTATGCCGCACCGGACCGAACAGCGCTCGCAGAGCACAACCAGCTGGCGCGCTAGTCAATCGTCAAGGAACTCGCGGCTGGGTCGATCAATCCGTCGCTGTGGCAAGACGATTGGCTCGTGAGAGCGGGCCTTGTCGTAGAACTCTTCGCCGTTCTCGAACTCCTTCCGCAGCCGCGGACCACATCGCGCACGAGGACGCACCCGATACGAAGCTATGACCTTGCGGATCCGGCCTACGGAGAGTACGTCGGCTGGCCTGGTCATACGCCGGCAACAGTGCTGTCGCGTCCTTGACGTACGCGTTCGACCAGCCGCCGGAGTCCGGGAGTGGCGGCGACCCGGCGAGCTCCTCAAGTGAGTACCCGCGACCACCAGCGATCAGCGCGCCATTTCGATGTGGCGGCCGCATCGCTGCCCGACCCTCGATCATGCACGCATTGTGCGCGCCGGCACCGACAGGGCCGGTCGACCGGCACGGACTGGCGATCCAAGAGCGAGCGTGACCTCAATCCCACCGGCCCATGAAGTGCCCGTACTCGAACAGATCTGGTCGCCTTCCCGCGGACGTCTCGACGGCCAAATCCAGGTATTCTCCGTAAGCCTGCGGACTCCACGGGCTCCGACCCATGTTGAGCGACCGCGCGACCCAGCGATCCAAGATCAGAGGCTGGGGATCGGTCGATGCTGGATCGAAGGACGAGAAGTACAGGAACTTGGTGAAGAACGCGGGGCCGCAGAAGCGGATGTTGTTGTTGCCGCGTCGGAGCATGCTCTCGTATGCACGCACCGGCCCATCGGTGCGCACCAGTTCCTTCGCGTTATGCAGCCGAGCGCCGAACTCCTCGACGGATAGGCCGTTCTTCGTGAATGCCCGCACCCGTAGACGTATGCGGAACGCGGTCTTCCCCGTTCCCCAGATGTAGGCGGCGAGCAGGAGCTGTCGTAGGTCGCCCGGTGTCTGTTTCGGCATCGCGAGGACGTCGCCTCTCGAGATGCTGGCGTACCCGTTCTCGTCCGGAGGCGATCCAGGCAGACGTTCAACATCGTCCCCGCAGTAATTCGACCACCACACCGGTCGATAGGTCGCCGATTGCTTCAGCACCTCGGTCTCGGTCGGCCACTGCCCGGAGTTCACGGAGTCCTGGTGCGTCATCTGCAGCCTCCCGTACCTGTCGTCCAGTCGGGACCAACGCCGCCGTCAGCCCGGTGAACCCGGCCGTACTGGCGGATCAGGGCCAAGCGACTAGGCCGCTACAAGGTGGTGTTCAAGTCGATTTACGACGGCGGCTGGCATCCCACCGTGGAGCACGCCAGGTCCCATCGCTGTTGACTCGTCGCTCGGTCGGCAGGGGCAGTCAGTCGGAGACGCCGATCACGTGCAGGGTGACCTGGTCGCCGCTCTCGGTGACGTAGCTCAGCCGCTGGCCGACCTCGGCGTTGGCGAGCAGCTGTCCGAGCGGAGACGTCGGGTTCACATGCACGAGCGTGTCGTCATCGAGACCGACGGAGGACACCACGATGTCGGCGAGCTCCTCGGTGGCCGCATCCTGAACGCGGATCACGCTCCCCGGCCAGACGACATCGGGCAACTGATCCGATGGGACGGAACGTGCGTTGTCGAGAACGTACTGGATCCACGTCAGTCGTCCGCGGAGCTCATGCTCTCGACGCTCCCAGGCGCGCTGGCCTGCGCGCCGAACCACCGAGTCACCTCCACTTGTGGCGGCCGCGGCGTGATCGAGGCGTTCGACGATCGTCTGCTTCTCGAGGCTGAGCCGCCGAAGCGACTGCTCGCCTACCACGATGGTCCCGGACGGCAGCTCTGCTGGGACAGCGCCGGGCACCGCGGTCGCGGGCTCGATGACTTCGGCCACCTCCGAAAGAGCCGTTTCGCCGATCGACGGCGTCGGCGCCTCAACCTCTTCGGACACACTGATCGGCGGCTCGGCAACGAACGGCTTGATGCCCATCTCCTCGAGCTTCTCCCACAGCGGCATCAGTGATCCCGCCGGATCGCGGAAGAACTGGCTCCCTCGGATGCGCCAGAACGTCCAGCCGAGCCGTTCCAACTCTGCTTGACGCAAGGCGTCGGCGCCTTCCTGGTCCAGTCCTCGGACCTCGTCCCCGTCGCACTCGACCGCGAGACTGGCGTTTGCGCCCTTGACCACGAGGTCGATGCGTATGCGTCCCGCTGGGTACTGGGGTCGTACGCGATAACCGCGCTCGACCAGAGCCAGATAGACGCGCTGTTCGAAGATGCTGTCGAAGGCGTCGTGCGGTCGATCGGGCTGGACGTCTTCGAGGTTGCCCTCTTGACCGAGGGGCTGCGTGCCGCCGAGATACTCGAGGTATTGCCGTCGGAAGTCTCCAGACGGCAACTGCTCGCCAGGGGTGCTGTGGAAGACCCAGACCTGATCGCGCGCTCGGCTCGCAGCGACGTTCATCCGCTGTTGATCCGGGCGCTTCGTGAGAGCACCGATGCGTCGCGGACCCACGTCAGAGTCTGGCGCGACGACAAGGCTCATGAAGATGACATCGCGTTCGTCACCCTGAAAGGCAGCCGGCCCCGCCACCAGGATGTGCCGACGTTCAAACTCCGCCGTGCCGAGCCGATCCATCAGGAGGTCTCGGACGTACTGGGCCTGTGGGCCGCCGAGCATCGTGATCACGCCCATGCTCTTGCCCTCGTACGCAGGATCGGAGCAACACTTCTCAATCGTCTCGACGAGTTGTTCGGCTTCGCCTCCGTTGATCAATCGCCCGGTCGAACCTCTGGTAGAGGAGTGAGCGATGTACGTCGTCCGCAGCGGCTCGAGTCGATCGAGCCCGTACTGCCGAACAGGGAGGAGCCTGCCGTCGTACGACAGCCGATTCGAGAACTCGATGATCTCCGGCATGCATCGGAAGTGCTCTCTCAGCAAGACGGGACTCAACGCCAAGGCCTCGGCATGTTCGAGGAAGCTATTGGTCGGGCCGTAGAGAGCCTTGCGCGGCACGTCTCCCAACAGCTCTCGCTGCAGGTGGAAGACGGCGTCGGTGTCGACGCCAACGTTTTCGGGCGAGATCTGCTCATCGTCACCGACGACCAGGACCCGCTTGGCGAGCCAGAACAGCAGAAGCGCTTCGTGTCCGGACTGGCTGGCCTCGTCGACGATGACGACGTCAAAAATGCCCGGCCGGGTGAACGCAACGCTGTCGACCACGGATCGCAGCGACATGATCCATGCCGGGACGGCGGTCTGCGCCTGGGAGAGCGCCTCCCGAGCCTGCCGGCGAAAGACGGGCGCAGTCTTGCCCGTCCCCTTGCCGATCTTCTTCATGCTCGTGCTGTAGACCTTCAGGTTCTGCCGCTCCGTCTGGGTCATACGGCTCTGGCAGTATCGCCAGGCACGATTCGCCGCTATGCGCTTGAGGGCCCTTGACTCTTGATCCCGGGCTATGTCGAGCCCGCGTCGCAGCCGGCTCTCGTTGTCGGAGTCGACGATGTCGCGGATGTACGCGTCCCACTCCGCCCAGAGATAGGCAGCATCCAATGCTTCGGCGCGTTCCTGCCACTCCATCTCACCTGGCTCGTCGGACACCGAAGTGGCCATCTTGGGGCTGGAAGCGAGGGCAGTTTCGTGAAGTTGCGTGAGTTCCTCGAGCTCGCGGTTCGCGTTGTCGGCTCGCTGCATGTCGTCCCATGCGGCCTCATAGGCGGACGTGTTCCAGTCTTCGAGCGCGCGAACGCCGGCGGCCACCGCCTGAGCGGCGTCGACTTGCGACTGTGTCCGTCGCAGCGCCGTGAGGCTGGACTGGAGACGGGACTCAAGTTCGGACAGCGACCGTCTGATCACGTCCTTGGCAAGCACGTCTGCGAGCTGCCGAACCGCCTGCGCGTCGTACCACGGCACGTCCTTCAGCTCAGGAATCCGGGACGTTGTCGTACGGATGCCATCGAAGGTTGGCGCCAGCGCGAGAACCCGGCGGATCGTCTTGAGGAGGGCATCGAGCCGGGCGGCCCGCATGCCTTGGCTTCCTGCCGCAGCCTGGCCCCAATAGACCTCGACGTGACGCAAGCGGAGCTCGGCAGAGCAAGCCGCCGCCGCAGCAGCGGCCTCCGCCGCAGCAGTGCACGGCCGGCCGTCGACACGGACCACCGCGAGTTCGGCCTCACAAGCGCGTACGGGCTTGGGGATCCGCCCGAGTCTCCGTATGGTGCCCCCAGCTGTCAGATGGGCGGCGAGCGTGTGAAGTCGACCGGCCGCTGCAGCGACATCGACCTGCTCCAGTCCGGTGACCTGCCGCGGTCCCACCGTGGCGAGGTCGCCGCGGATCGCCGTCAACGCGGTCTCGGTCTCCCAGGCCAGCTGTTGAACCGTGGCGTCCTGCCCTGCCCACAGGTCGCGAACTGCCTGACCGACCCAGTCCTCACCGGATGACGCGAGCGTCGTCAGTTCGCCATCGAGCGCGCTGACCAGCTTTTGTAACTCATCGACGCTTCCCGGTTCGGCACTGGCCAGCGCGGCCTCGGTCGCGACATCGCCTGCGGCGCGGCTGAGACGATCGTCTAGCTCCGCCCGCTCAGTGAACATGGCGACGAAATCGTCCGGGGTGACCAAGTCAGACAGAGTCGGTATCGCTCTGGCCTGCTCCCGAATCTCGTCAACCCGGGACTGCAGAGCGACGAGATGGAGCAACTCGGTGCCCGTGACTCGAGCAGCAGACGGATTCACCACGCCGATCCATCCGTGGCGTGGCTCATCGGCCGCGAGCAGCTGCGCCACCTGTTGTGGCGTACCGCGGTACCGACCTGACGTGTCCTCGGCAATCGGGGTCGTTTCGAGGGCACGAATCTCGCTGAGCCCCGCCGCAGCCTTCTGCCTCGCATCTCGGGCCTGTGACAACTCCGCTACGAGTGATTCGTGTTCGCGATCGAGGTCGGAGATCGACTGCGAGGTCGTTTGATCGACGATCGTCTCCACCGAAGCCTTGAGAGCCTGCTGGCCCTTGACCGAGGTGTCAGTCAGGCTGACGCAGAGATCTCTCACCTCGGTCGGAAGCATGCCCTTGATGACCTTCAGCGCCTGAGCACTGTGACTGGTGATGAGAATGCGCTTGCCGTGCGCAAGAAGATCAGTGACCAGATTGGCGATGGTGTGCGTCTTGCCGGTGCCCGGAGGACCCTGCACGACAACGACACGGTGCTGACGTAGTCGATCGGAAACCTCGAGCTGCTGCGGGTTGGCTCGGAGCGGAAAGTACGTCTCCCCGTCACTGAATCCGTCGGCCTCGGGTTCGTCCCCGCTCTCCAGGCTTTCGGGATCGGCCAGCAGTTGCCACATGCTCGGCGGCAGCTCAGCGCCCGACTCGAGGGCAGCTTCGACCGTACTGATCGCCTGGAGGTACGCCTCGCGGCCACGGTTCCTCAGGATGAGTGCCGGCGCGAAGGATACGGTCGATCTGGGTTCCGCATCTGAATCAAGGGCACTGGAAAACGCGGCGTCGGCCGAGAACGCGTTGGTCCACTCACGGAGGAGCGGGTCGACTCCGTCATCGCCGAACACGGTTGTCTGTGACAGCAGCGAGTCGCGGATGAGATCCGCATCGGCGGGAGCCACCCGCGCGGTCGGGCTGAGCATGTCCTCTTCGAGGTGGATCTCGGGCTCCTCTGGATCAAGTCGAACGTCGATGCGTCCGGTGTCCAGATCGAGATCGATGGCAGCCTTGGCCGTCAAGATGTGACGGCGCACCGGCTCACCATGGGAATGAGTCCGCAGGAGTCCCAACCCCAGCACGACTTCGAGCAGCTCTGACTTTGCTCGATGCTCCTGGAAGATCGTGTAGAGAGTCTGGTACGGAACGCGCACCGCGTTGGCCCGTCGATCATGCTCCGCCCACTCGAGCCACGTCGGGACCCAACGATCGAACTCCTCAGAAGCGTACGGATGATCGTCGAGAAGTGCGGTCCGGAGCTCCTCAGCAGTGTCTCCGTCGGCGGTGATCACCTCGTGCCGAAGAGTTGTCTCGGGCAGCAGGCGCGGACGGTCGAGCGACGAGTCCTGGATGTCCGCGTGTGGTACCCAGGGCTCGAGCACCTCGGGGATGCTCGGCGCCGGTTTCCGTTCAACGCGCTCCAGCGAGAGCCAGATCCCCTCTGACGCTTCCAGGTCGGACGCCCAGGCCGTACTCACGTGAGGGTCAGTCGCGGGAAGGTCACGCAGCCACAGCACAGCCGGGTATTTGTCCAGGTTTCGGACCGGGCGCGAGCGAACTTCCTGCAGCTCGCGAAGGAACTGCAGGAGGTGCCGCGCCCGCTCGCGGGCGTCCGTCATCGACTCCATGCCCTCGCCGACCCTACCGGCCGTACGTACGCGCCGCACTCCAGAATTCCCGCAGCGTCACTCCAGCCCCACGAGTCCGCGGATCTCCTCTACTGTGAGCGCGCCGGACAGTGCCCCGGCACCTCACCCCGCTTGAGCGCCCCGTTCGGCTCCTCACGCCGCCGCGAAACGCACGACGCGACAAGGCCCGGGCCTTCGGAGTCGCTCAGCCGAGCGGCAACGTCCGGACGAGGACGCCGATCTTGTCGATGCGGTGCTCAGGGTTGTCGAATCGGTCGGACCACCAGTTGCCCGCCGCGTGGTCCTCGGGAGTCGCGCAGGTGGAAAGCGTGATGTACGCCTTGGTCGGCTCGGCGCTCGGCCTGCCGGGCACGGCCGCGGACTGCTGGCGCAACGAACGCTCGGACCGGAACGAGGTCGACCGGGTCTCAACGATCTCGTAGACGAAGCGGAACCGGCCAGCCTCGACCCGCACCCGGTCGCCGCGGCGCAGCTCGGGCAGGAACTCGAACGCCCGCGTCGACGAGGTACGGTGCGCGGTCACGAGGTAGCTTCCGATCGCGCCGGGCCCTTCGCCGCCGCGCGGACCGTACGGGCTGGCGGCAAACCCGCCGTTCTGGATCCGAGTGCCTGGTCCGTCGTCGGGTCGGCCGCGGTACGGCATGACCGGCAGATCGCGAACGCCGATCCGGGCGATGCTGAGCCTCGCCCGACGCGGCTCGGTGGTCGCGGGGGTAGGGGTGGCATCGGGCGGCGGAGACGGATCGGTCGTCGGCCTTGGGGCGGGGACCGGTGCGGACTCGCGGGCGGGTGCGACGGCCTCGGCGGCGTCCGGCGCGCGGGCCGGATCACTCGCACCGCACCCGGACCCAACCAGCGCGCCGCCGACGATCAGCGCGACCAGGCGCAATGCTCCCACCCGTTCACTGTACGCATCGGGCCCGCCGAGCCCAGCACGCCGAGCGTCAGCGCGGCTGCAGCCACAATCGTTCGATCACTGCGCGGTCACTCGAGTCCCACGAGCCCGCGGATCTCCTCAACCGTCAGCGCGCCGGACAGTGCTCCGTCGTCGGCCATGACCCGGTCGAACAAGGCCTGCTTGCGCTCCTTCAGCGCCATGACCTTCTCCTCGATCGTGTTCGCCGACACCATCCGATAGACCATCACCGTCTTGTCCTGCCCGATCCGATGCGCCCGATCGACCGCCTGCGCCTCAGCCGCCGGGTTCCACCACGGGTCGAGGACGAAGCAGTAGTCCGCCTCGGCCAGGTTCAGCCCGAAGCCCCCGGCCTTCAGGCTGATCAAAAACACCGGCACCTCGCCACGCTTGAACGCCCCGATCGGCTCCTCACGCTTGCGCGTACGCCCGTCGAGATACGAGTACGCGATGCCTTCCGCATCCAGTCGGGCCCGCACCAACCCAAGGAACCCGGTGAACTGGCTGAACACCAACGCCCGATGCCCCTCGCTCACCGCCTCCAGCAAGTACTCGGCCAGCGCGTCGATCTTGCTCGACGACACCGCGGCGTACTTCTCGTCCACCAACCCCGGATGCAGACTCAACTGCCGCAACAACGTCAGGGACCGGAAGATCGCGATCCGGTTGCGGTCCACATCGCCGAGTAGGCCGAGGAGCTTTTGTCGCTCGCGCTGCAGATGCGTCTCGTACACCTTGCGATGCCGTGGGTGCAGCGCGATCTCGAGCACCTGCTCCTGCTTCGGCGGCAGCTCCGAGGCGACCTGCTCCTTCGTCCGCCGCCGCATGAGAGGCCGGATCCGCTGCCGCAGGGTCGCCAGCAGCTCCGCGTCGCCGCGCTCGATCGGCTTGCGGAAGTGCTCGCCGAACCGCTTCGGATCCGGAAACAGCCCGGGCGCCACGATCGACAGGAGCGACCAGAGGTCCATCAGCGAGTTCTCGAGCGGCGTACCCGTCAGCGCGACCTTGAACGGCGCCGGGATCATGCGGACGCTGCGATAGGACTTCGCCCGATGGTTCTTGACCATCTGCGCCTCGTCGAGCACGACGCCACTCCACGGCAGCTCGGCGTACTCCTTCGCCTCCAGCCGGAGCAGCGTGTAGGACGTGACGACTACATCGGACTCCCCCACCACCTCCGCCAGCGACTGCCCCCGCTTGGCCCCCGTCTCGCTCACCACGCCGACCCGCAGGCCCGGCGCGAACAGCTCGGCCTCGTGGGTCCAGTTGGGCACGACGCTGGTCGGCGCGACGACGAGGAACGGCGCCTTCGCATCGCCCGACTCGACGGCTCGGCACACCATCGCCAACGTCTGCACGGTCTTGCCGAGGCCCATGTCGTCGGCGAGGATGCCGCCGAGCTCGTGCTGCCAGAGGAACGAGAGCCACTGATAGCCGTCGACCTGGTACGGCCGGAGCTCCGCCTTGATGCCCTGCGGCACGTCCTCGACCGGCGCCTCCTCTAGCCGCATCAGTCCGTCGACGGCGCGACGCCAGCGCTCGCTCTGGACGTCGACGACGCCGAGCTGGGTGAGCTCCTCCCACATGCCGATCTGGTAAGTGCTGATCCGGATCGCGTCGCCGTCGCTGTCGACCAGCGCCCGTGCCTCATCGACGATCCGCCGCAGGCGCTCCAGCTCCGGCTGGTCGAGCGGCAGATACGTGCCGTTTTCGAGTACGAGCAGCGTCTGGCCGGCCGCGAGGGCAGCGAGCAGTGACGCCAGCGGTACGTCGTGCCCGTCGACCGACACGGACACCCGCAGGTCGAACCAGTCGATCTCGTCGTCGGACTCGGTCGCCGACACCTCGATGACCGGCGCCTCCGCGGCGGGACGGTAGTCGGGCAGCGTCCCGAGCACCTCGACGTCGACGCCCTGTTCGCGGAGGCTGTCGAGGCCCCACTCGACGAGGAGGACCGCGTCGTACCCACTCAGCCGCTGGGCCGGCACGAGTCGCGTCCCCACGCCCTCGGTCCACAACCGCGTGGCCAGCTCGTCGGGGATCGTCAGCTCGGCGAGCAGGCGCCGCTCGGCATCGGTGTCTCGCGCCGGGAAGCGATCGGCGCCGGCCAGCCGCACTCGGCGAGCGGCGTACGCGAACGACCACTCGATCCACATCGCGTCGTGCGACTCCGGCCGGACCGTGAGCAGCAGCCGCGGCGGCTCGATCTCGGGCAGTTCGACGCTGTCGTCCGACGAGCTGACGGTGATCTGCTGCCGTAGCGCCGGGTAGTAGTCGCCGAGGAACCGATCGAGCTCGCCGGCCGGGATCTCGACCTGGCGTTGCTGTCCGAGCAGCCCGGCGACCCGCGGGCTCGGAATCTGGTCGAGTCGCGCCAGCATGATGCCCTTGCTGAGATCGGCGACGCCATGTGGCGGGCTGCCGATCAGCGCGAGCGCCGCATCCGGGACTCGACGGCCGTCGATCGTCACCTCGGCCGCCAGGGTCGCATCCGCCGCCACTGCCCGGGTTAGGTCGAGCCTTACCTCGGCGGTCGCCGTGGCGAGCCGGATCGGCCCGTCGTCCGGTCGAACCGCGACGAACTCCACGCCGGCGTCTTGGGCTCGCTCGAGCATCCCCCACAGGCCCGGCCCGAAGTCGCCGAGGTCGACCGCATCGGCGGTCTGGTTGCCGCGCCAGCCCGTGCTGCGGTGCGCGTCGTAGGCCGACACCAGCTGCCGCATCACGTCGCGATGCTGCGCGACGTATCCGCGGGTCGCGTACGCATGCCGCATCTCCTGCCAGGTGGCCCCGGTGCGGATCCATCGCCCGCTGCGGCCGCGGATGACCGGGCGCATCTTGACCAGCCGCCCCGACATCTCTCCCCCGGCGGCCCAGCGGAAACTCGTCCGTGGCGTCGTCCGCTCGAACTGCAACGCGATCGGCCGGTCTCCGGCCGGCTCGCGGGACTCCAACAGCGCCGTGACCTCGCGCTCCCAGGCGGCCTCGCCGGCCAGCGCACCCGACAGGTCGTCTCGGGCCGCGATCATCACCGCCGCGGCGTGCTTGCACTCGACCCCGACCGGGCAGGTGCAGTGCGTCGCGACAACGGACGACGCGTGCGACACGTCGGCGTCGAGGATGATGACCGTGCGGTACGGCGTCTCGCGGGTCCCACTGACCTCGGCGACCACCATCCGCGAGTCGTTGGCCGTCGACAGCCCGCCGACCCGGCCGGCCCTGGCGTACGCCGCACCCCGCTCATACGTCGCCTCACCGAACCGACGACGGAGCGCGTCATCGGTCCACGCGTCAGCCCAGCCGTCGGTCACCGTCGCAAGGGTAGCTCTCCACCGCCCTCACAACGACTTGACGAAGCACCTCGCCAGACTCGGCGATCGGATGGGCCGTCGAGGGACTGCCCGTGGGGACGCTGCGGCGGCACACCACGACCCGACCAGGATCAGCGCCAGAACACGGTTCCCGCTCACCCCCCAGGCGAACGGGCCGGCCGACGCGGCGAACATGCCGGGTCTCGGGCATGGACGTACTATCCCTTCCGGGTGTGTTGGGGTCGTCAGCTCACGAGCGTACGTGGACGGTCACACCCGCCACGATCAACGCCGGGCCCCTCTCATCGGGACCATCGACCCACCCAAAATCGCCAAAGGTCCGCCACAACGGGAGTCGGGCACGCCCGACGCCACCGCTGTCCGGAAGCTGGCCTATGCTCTCCCCTTGGCTCGACCCGGCCGACCGAGTGGCCGAACGCGGGCCCGTCGCGTCGCAGGTGCGGCTGCCTGGCGATGGCGAGATCGCGGAGTCGTTGTGTACGAGATTGACTTCCTCCCTGTGCGCCGCCGCTACGGCGACGCCGCCCTGGGGCCGTGCGCGATCGCCGTCCGGCTGATGGTCGAGAGCGAGGACCGTCGGGCCATCGTTGTGCTCGGTGGCGGCGACCTCGAATCCGGCCTTGATGTTGTCGACCACATCCGGCGCTACTACGACTCCGACACCGTCGATCTCGTGATCGCGACGCGACCAGACGCCCGCCACCTGGAGGGACTGGCCGCCGTGCTCGAACAGCTCGAGGTCGTCGAGGTGCTCGTCCACCAGCCGCAGACGCACGACCCCGACGCGTCCCGCCAGCTCGACCTGGCGGCCCTCGAGAGGCTCCTCGCGGTGGCTCGCGACGAGGGGACGACGGTCACCGAGCCCTTCTCCGGCGTCACCCGACTCGATGGCCAGGTCGCCATCCTGGGGCCGCCGAAGAGTTACTACCAACGCCTGCTGGCAGAGATTGGCGACAGCGGATCCACTGGCTCGCGCACCGCCAAGCTCGACGACGCGTTCCCGTCGACGACGCTTCATACCAAGGCCGCAGGGCTCTTCGAGCGAACCCTCAGCCGCCTGCACGTCGAGACTCTGACCAACGCGGGAGAGGTCAGCCCGATCGACAACATGTCGCCCGTGGCGCTCCTCCAGGTTGCGGACCACCGCCTGCTTTTCACCGGAGAGGCCGGGGTGCCGGCGCTGAAGCACGCCGCGGACTTCTTCAAGTCGGAGTACGGCGGCTTCGCCAGGCGACCGCTGCGGTTCTTCCAGCCACCGCATCACGGCCGCGCCGAGAGCCTGAGCCCGCGCATCTTGGATCGGGTCCTCGGCAAGCCCGGTCGCCCGCACGGCAAGCACTGCGTAGCATTCATCGCCACGACGGCCGGCGACGACGCCCATCCGACCCCACAGGTCGTCAACGCGCTCGAACGCCGAGCTTGCGCGGTCAGCGCCACCGCCGGCCGCGCCGCCTGCCACGCCTTCGACGCCCCGCCGCGTCCGGATTGGCAGTCGCTCCCACCGTCCTCCACCGGCTGACGCGGGCGCCCGCATCAGATCTGTTGCGTGCGCATCACATCTGATGCAACGCGATTGCTAAACCCGCGACTTGCCTTGCCGATCGCTCGGTGCGCGACGACTCCGGCGAGCACCAGAAGCTGCGTACTCGGTTGTGTGCACAGATCGTTTCCCACGGACCGCCGGATGAACGATCTGCGCACCCATCCGTCGCGTCCGCGGCCTCAGCCCCAGTACGCGAACTTGGAGTCGACCTTGCCGTTGAGGTAGTCGATCGAGACGAGGCTCCACTGGGGGTGCCGGCAGGCGCGGTAGTCGCGGCCCGAGTAGTGGTCGCCACTGATCCAGTAGGTGTACGTCTGGTGGCCCTTGTTGTCGAAGATGCGCTGGACCCGCTCGCGACTCATGCCCTTGTGCACCTTGCGAAACTCGTTCTTCGTCACGCATCCCGGCGTGTCGGCCGATGCCGGGGTGGTCGCTACGACTGTGGAGCCGAGGGCGAGCGCAGCGCCGGTGCCGAGCAGGACGGCGGCGCGAGTGAGGTGGTTCTTGGGCATGGAGGTACGGTCCTTTCAAGCTGGGGTTGGGTGCGTCAGCTCAGGACCGTATGCCGGACGCCACGTACGCAGCTATCAACGCGCGGCCCTTCTCTTCAGGACCAACGTCCCGCCTCGATGATGAACCTTCGTCCGTCCGTCCCCGAATGCGGCCTCAGGCGGTCTCGCCAGGTGGGCCGAAGGCACGCAGGAAGGTGTCGACACCCTGGCTCACGACGGTGCGTAGCTCGGTCTCGGTGATGCGCCTGGTGCCCATCATCGAGCGCACCTCGGCGGGCCCGGCGAGCAGCGCCCAGAACTGGTCGGCGGCGACCACCGGATCGGTGATCCGCAACCTTCCGGCCAGAGCCAGGCGAGCCAGCCGATTGGCGAGCGCGTCCATGATGCGGTCGGCAGTACGCCCGCGCACGATGTCCAGCAGGTCGGGGAACTGCGTGATCTCGGCGGCCAGCAGCCGGCGGAACCAGACCGTTTTCTCGTCGAAGTAGCGGTCCAGCAGCCCGTATCCGACATCCTCGAGAGCGGCTCGGAGGTCGCGATCGTCGGTGAGCCGCTCCACGATCGCCAGGTGCTCGGCGAGCGCCCCCTCGGCGAGGTCGGAGATGATCGCCCGGAGCAGGCTCTCCTTGTCGCCGAAGTGGTTGTAGATGGTGGCCTTGGCGACGCCGGCCTCCGCGGCGATCGCCTCGACACCTGCCTGGTCGTATCCCTGCTCGGCGAACACGCGAAAGGCCGCGTCGAGGATCGCCTCGCGCTTGTCGATCCGCCCACGCGGCGGCGTGCCACCGGGCTCGGCCCGCGTTTTTGCCATCTCGGACACTCTACCTGCGTACCAACGGAATATCCCGGTGGGTCTAGCTTGTTGGACCCGTCAGTCTAGTTGCTACTCACCCTGGAGAGTAATCGTGTCGGACCTCATCGCCGTCACCGGTGCCACCGGCGCCCTCGGCTCACTCGTCATCGACAACCTGCTCACCAAGACGGAGCCGGGCCGCGTCGTCGCCCTCGCCCGCGATCCCGGCAAGGCGGCCGCGCTGCCGGACACCGTCCAGACCCGAATCGCCGACAACGACGACCGTGCCGCGGTCGACGCCGCCGTCGCCGGCATCGACGTCCTGCTGCTCATCTCGGGCAACGAGTTTGGCAAGCGAATGCAGCAGCACCGCAACGTCATCGAGGCCGCGAGGCAGGCCGGCGTCTCGCGGATCGTCTACACCAGCGCATCGCACGCCGACACCAGTACGAGATTCATCACGGCCGAACACAAAGCCACCGAGCAGATCATCCGCGACTCGGGCCTGACGTCCACGATCTTGCGGGCCAACTCGTACCACGAAAACTATGTGCCGCACCTGGCGACGGCGGTCCAGACCGGCTCGATCATCGGCAGCGTCCATGACGGCCGAGTCGCCAGCGCCGCCCGCGCCGACTACGCCGAGGCGGCGGCCGTCGTCCTCACCACGCCCGGACACGACAATGCCGCGTACGAGTTGACCGGTGACGTCGCGTGGAACTATCACGATCTGGCGGCTGCCGTCTCCGAGGCCACGGGCGTCGCGGTGACCTATGAGGACCTGTCGTCGGAAGAGCATGCCGCGGCGCTGCGGACCATGGGCGTCGACGAGGAGACCGTCACGTTCCTCGTCAACCTCGACGCCGACCTGGCCAGCGGCGTCTCGGCCGACGCCACCGACGACCTGCGCCAACTGATCGGCCGGCCGACCACCCCGCTGGTCGACGGGCTACGAGCCCTGCACAGGCTCTAGCGAACGTCCGGGGGCGGCGCGATCCGGTGTCGCCCCCGGCACGCTCACAGCGATCTCGCACATTGCTTTGCCCTGGCCGCCACCGCGTCGAGCAATCGCGACGGCAGGCCACTGTCGAGATCGGCGACATCATTCGCACGCGCTGCCACAGCGAACGCCTCCGACGCGCCCTCGACGAGCCTCCGCGCCCGCTGCGTCACTTCGTCGACCGGTAGCCCGACATCGGCCGCCAATCGCCGCCAGGTCGACGGCATCGTCTCCAATGAGTAGTGGCCGCCGAACTTCATCGCCAGCCGCAGCTTCTGGATCGGCATGTCGTCGTACGGCAGGGCCGACGCGATGTCATAGAAGGGCGCCAGCCGTACGCTGTCGCCCGACAACAGCAGCGAGTAGTTCTTCGCGTGTGCGTCCGTGCCGGCGATGATCCAGTTCCACACCAGCGCGTCAGTGAAGTCGCGAACGGCCCGGTCGGCCGCCAGCGCCGGCATGGCGATCCGCAAGAGGTCGGCAATCCGCCGCGGGGACGGGCCGCCGTCGGCCTGGTACTTCAGGTTCGGCGTGAGCCCGAACGCCTGGCACAGATCCTCCTGATGGACGCGGATCTGCCGGCCGTCGCGCTCGATCCGGTCATAGCGGCGTACGACGATCGCCGATTGATCCTCGAAGGTCTGCACCTGTGTGTCCACCGTCGGGAGACCGATCTCCCGCGCGGCACGCAGGCACAGGTGCTCGTTGAGGTCGTGATCATCGAGACCGGCGATGGCCGGCTTGATGATATGGCTGGTCGCAGTGGCGCCGGAGGGTCGACCCCAGCGTTTGCCGTCCCAGAGCAGCGCGGTCTTTGCCTGGACGCCGGCGAGGCTGAAGCGACCCGGCGGCGTCGTGCCGAGCCAGGCCGTGCGATCGAAGCCGAGCTCGCGCAAGGAGTCCGCGACCTGCGTCTCGGTCAACCACTCCACGCTCCTTCCGCCAGCCGTGGCCTCGTCACGCCGATCGGCCGGGACGAAGCTGAACGCCCCTGCGCAGTCCAGCCCGATCGGCGAGCTGAGCAGGCTGAACGGGTTGGACCCCGCCACGCCGAAGTCACGCGCCCAGCGGTTGAGGACCGCGTCGTTGTCGGGCAGCAGCCCCCACAGCCAGTCGCGCACCTTGGCATCGGCGTGGGTGGCTACGGCGGTCGGCAAGCACACCGACAACGGGGTCGCATCGGGCCGACGCATGTAGTCAGCGTCGTACTCGAGCACGATGCCACCGCCTCGTCGGCGAGCGAGTGTCGCCACCACCTCACGGTCGTGGACGACTAGCAGTTCATCGACCATCGCGATAGTCCTCGAGCAGTGCGTCGAGATCGACCGGTGGGTTCGTTACTCGTCCGGTCGCGTCCGCACGTTGGCCCTCCGCGGTCGGACCGATCGTGACCTGGAGTCCGAGGCTCTCGAGCACGCGCAGGACAAGACCGAGCTCGGCCGTGGCCTTGCCGCGCTCAAACTCCGACAGCCACTTGCGCGAGACGCCGACCCGCTCGGCGAGCTGCGCCTGCGATAGACCTAGCTCCCGACGCCGACCCAGCGCCGCCGTCCGGATGCTCTGCACCGTCGTCACATCAGCCTCCCTCGTTGACACCGTACGGTTACAGCATAGACATGTAACCGTACGGTGTCCAACCAGCTTCGCCACCGTACGGTGACAGCTCGACCACCCGAGCAGTCGGTGGCTCAGAACTCCTCGTGCCGATCGGAGTCACCCGCCGCGTTCTCGCCGCGATCGAGAGCCGCCAGCCGCGCCATCGCGTCATCGCTGAGCTCGAAGTCGAAGACCGACGCGTTGGTCGACTGCCGCTCGGGATCGCTCGACTTCGGGATGGTCACGATGCCCTGCTGCACCTCCCAGCGGAGCATGATCTGCGCAGGCGTGCGCCCGTACTCCTCGGCGAGCTCTCCCACCACGGGATCGTCGACGAGACTCTGCTGACGCCCCAGTGGGCTCCATGCCTGGGTGACGACGCCGATCTCGTCGTGGAACGCGCGGATCTCTTTCCGAGCAAGCGCCGGCGAGAGCTGGATCTGGTTCACGGCCGGCACGACCCCGACCTCGTCGATCAGCCGCTCGAGGTGGTGCCGCTTGAAGTTCGAGACGCCGACCGATCGGATCAGCCCCTGCTCCTTCAGCTCGACCATCGCCCGGTACGAGTCGACGTACGCATCGATTCGCGGCAGCGGCCAATGGATCAGGTACGTGTCGACGTAGTCGAGCCCGAGCCGCTCGAGGCTCCGCGCCAACGCAGCCTTGGCCGACTCGTAGCCCTGCTCCGAGCCACGGAGCTTCGTCGTGACATGAAGCTCGTCACGCGGTACGCCGGACGCCGCGAGCCCACGCCCGATGCCCACCTCGTTCTCGTACTTCGCCGCCGTGTCGACCAGCCGGTAGCCGATCTCCAGAGCAGCCGACACCCCGTCAGCCGCCTCGGCGTCGCTCATCGGCCACGTGCCCAGGCCCAGCTGCGGGATCGAGTGGCCGTCGTTCAGTGTGATCGTGGGGATCGGCGTCCCCAGCGGCGCGGTCATGTCCGCAATCGTTCAGCGCTTCGGTTGTGTGCGCAAATCGTTCTCCGCGGGATGCCGGGTGAACGATCTGCGCACACAACCGTCGGCACGCCTGACCGCTCGGCCCTTCCTCGACTACAGCCGCTCCGACCTGAACGAAGGCCGACCCGGCGCCCTACCGGGGAGCCGGGCCGGCATTTCAGCCACAATCTATCTGCGTCAGCTGCAGCCGCTGGTGCTGCCGCAGCCTTCGCAGACGAAGCACGAACCGGCCGGGCGCATCTTCGTGCCGCAGGTAAAGCACAGCGGAGCGTCGACGGAGGCGCCCATGGTCTCCATCAGCTCGGCCGACGTGTGCGCCGAATCCGGAGCCGGCTTGGCCACCGCAGCCTCGGCCTCGGCGGCCGCCGACCGCGGCGGCGTCTCCCGCAGCGACTCGGCCTCGGACACCGAAGCGACGTCGTCGTCGGCCTCTTCGTAGGAGCCGGTGTCGAGCTGCCGCTTGCGCTCCTCGGCGGTGTAGATGCCGAGCTCTGCACGCTTCTCGAACGGCAGGAAGTCGAGCGCCAGCCGCCGGAAGATGTAGTCCATCACCGACTGGCTCATCCGGATGTCCGGGTCGTCGGTCAGGCCGGCCGGCTCAAACTTCATGTTGGTGAACTTCTTGACGTACGTCTCGAGCGGCACGCCGTATTGAAGCGAGATCGAGATCGCCATCGAGAACGCGTCCATCACACCGGCCAACGTGGAGCCCTGCTTGCCGAGCTTGAGGAAGACCTCGCCCAGACCGTTGTCGGGGTAGGACCCGGCCGTCATGTAGCCCTCGGCCCCGCCGACGGTGAACGACGTCGTCTGGGACGGGCGCTGCTTCGGCAGTCGCTTGCGCTCCGGCCGGTATTCGATGACCTTTTCCGGCTCGGTCGCCTTCGACTGCGACTTGGAGTCGCTGAGCGGCTGGCCGACCTTGCAGTTGTCGCGGTAGACCGCGAGCGCCTTGAGGCCGAGCTTCCAACCCTGGTAGTAGATGTCGCCGATCTCCTCGACGGTCGCCGACTCGGGCATGTTGACCGTCTTGGAGATCGCGCCGGAGATGAACGGCTGCACCGCCGCCATCATGCGCACGTGACCCATCGGCTTGATGGCCCGCTCACCGACCGCGCAGTCGAACACCTCGTAGTGCTCCTGCCGCAGGCCCGGGGCGTCGATGACGTGGCCGTTGTCGGCGATGTATTCGACGATCGCCTCGATCTGCTCGGGCTGGTAGCCCAGCTTGGTCAGCGCCGCCGGCACCGTGTTGTTGACGATCTGCATCGACCCGCCACCGACAAGCTTCTTGAACTTCACCAGGCTGAAGTCGGGCTCGACGCCGGTCGTGTCGCAGTCCATCATGAAGCCGATCGTGCCGGTCGGCGCGAGGACGCTCGCCTGCGCGTTGCGCCAGCCGTTTTTGGTGCCCAGCTTCAAGCCGTCGGCCCACTCCTTCGTGGCGGCCTTGTGCACCTCGATGTCGATCGCGTGCCGGGTGCGCACGGTGTCGTTGGCTGCCTGGTGCTTGCGCATGACGCGGGCGTGTGGCTCGGCGTTGCGGGCGTATCCGTCGTAGGGCCCGACCACGCCGGCGAGCTCGGCCGACCGCCGGTAGGCCACGCCCGTCATCAGGCTCGTGATCGACGCCGCCAGGGCGCGACCGCCGTCGGAGTCGTAGGCCAGGCCGGACGCCATCAACAGGGCGCCGAGGTTGGCGTACCCGATGCCGAGCTGGCGGTATGCGCGGGTCGTGTCGCCGATCGCATCGGTCGGAAAGTCGGCGAAGCAGATCGAGATGTCCATCGCCGTGATGACGAACTCGACCGCCTTGACGAACGACCTGACGTCGAACGTGCCGTCGTCCTTGACGAACTTGAGCAGGTTGAGGCTCGCGAGGTTGCAGCTCGAGTTGTCGAGGTGCATGTATTCGGAGCACGGGTTGGACGCGGTGATCCGACCGGTCTCGGGCGTCGTGTGCCAGTCGTTGATGGTCGAGTCGTATTGCACGCCGGGGTCGGCGCACTCCCACGCGGCTTGCGCGAGGTCTTGCCAGAGCTTGCGCGCGTCGACGGTCTCGATGACCTCGCCGGTGATGCGGGCCCGCAGCCCGAACTCGTCACCCTGCTCGACCGCCTGCATGAACTCGTCGGTGACGCGGACCGAGTTGTTGGCGTTTTGGTATTGCACCGAGTGGATGTCGGCGCCGCCGAGGTCCATGTCGAACCCGGCGTCGCGCAGCACGCGGATCTTGTCCTCCTCGCGTGCCTTGGTCCACACGAACTCCTCGACGTCGGGGTGATCGACGTCGAGCACGACCATCTTGGCCGCCCGTCGAGTCGCGCCGCCGGACTTGATCGTGCCGGCCGACGCGTCGGCGCCGCGCATGAAGCTGACCGGGCCACTCGCGGTGCCGCCGGACGAGCGCAGCAACTCCTTGGACGACCGGATCCGGGAGATGTTGAGACCGGAGCCGGAGCCGCCCTTGAAGATCAGACCCTCCTCCTTGTACCAGTTGAGGATCGAGTCCATGTTGTCGTCGACCGCGAGGATGAAGCACGCCGACACCTGCTGCGGGCTCGACGTGCCGACGTTGAACCAGACAGGGCTGTTGAACGCGAAGTATTGGTGCAGCAGCAGCCAGGTCAGCTCGTGCTCGAAAACCTCGGCATCGGCCTCGGCCGCGAAGTAGCCGTGCTCCTGGCCGGCTCGTACGTAGGTCTTGACGACCCGGTCGATGAGCTGCTTCAGGCTCGACTCGCGACCGTCGGTGCCGAGCGCGCCGCGGAAGTATTTGCTCGTGACGATGGTCGACGCGTTGGCGCTCCAGGACTCGGGGAACTCGACCCCGCGCTGCTCGAAGACGGTCTCCCCCGTCTTCCAGTTGGTCTGGACGACGTCGCGGCGCTCCCAGGTCACCTCGTCGTAGGGGTGGGTGCCAGCCGTGGTGAAGATCCGCTCGATCTTCAGGCCCTTACCGGCGTGCGCCTTCTTTGCCCCGCCGCTCACCGTCTCCGTCATGTCCCGAGTCTCCTTCGCGTCGCTACTTCTATGTTCAACGTCTGGCCGGGCAGGTCTCTGCCCAAATCTCTTCACGTTTGTCTTCATCCGCTTCGCGGCATCGGCAACGGCTCGCGCTCGGCCCGCAGCATCGCGATCTCGGTCTCGAAATCGGTGGCGGACTCAAACGCCCGGTAGACGCTGGCGAAGCGCAGGTAGGCCACCTCGTCGAGCTCGCGGAGCGGACCCAGAATCGCGAGCCCGACCTCATGAGCCGGCAGCTCGGCGCATCCGGATGCTCGCAGCGTGTCCTCGACGGACTGCCCCAGGCGAGCCAGATCGTCCTCGCTGACCGGCCGGCCCTTGCATGCCTTGCGGACGCCGGAGATCACCTTGTCGCGGCTGAACGGCTCGGCCGCACCGGACCGTTTCAGCACCGACAACTGCACCTGCTCTACGGTGGAGAAACGTTTTTCGCATTCCGGACATACCCGGCGACGTCGGATCGCGCCGCCGTCGTCGCTCACCCGGCTGTCGAGCACCCGGCTGTCGCCGTGTCGGCAGTGCGGACAGTGCATGTTGAGGCTCCTCCTGGGGATGCCGCTGTGGACGACCCGTGTCCATCTGTGGGTGACGAACCACTATCTGTGGAAAATCACACCGGTGTAACTACTAGATGTTGTGACACTACGCCGAGCGGTGAGGCTCATGCAAGATTTTCGCGCGCCCCTCCGACACTTTCTGCATCGCTGCAGGTCAGGGTCGTAATTCCGGCGTGTCGAGGGTGTCGCTGGGCGTGTCGGCCAACGCGGAGCGGCTCACGCCGGCACCCACCCGGGCGGGAGCCGGGGCGGCCACCTCAGGAGTCTCAGGAGTCCCAGGAGCCTTAGCCGGCGTGTCGACGGGCGCGTCGTCGGCGGGTTCTTCGGCGTCCTCGGCGTCGGGCTCCGGTCGGGCTCGCACCGTCACCGTCAGCGCGATGATGAGCAACAGCAGCCCGATGATGCCGTCGAGCCAATAGTGGTTTGCCGTCACGACGACGACCGCGAGCGTGAGTGCGGGGTGGATCATCCAGAACCAGCGCCATCGCGTACGCGTACTCGTGATCAGACCGACCGCGACCAGCGCCGCCCAGGCGACATGGAGGCTCGGCATCGCCGCGTACTGGTTGGCAATGCTGTTGGCACCGTCGGCGCCATAGACGCTCATGTTGAACAGAACGCCGGTGTCGACGAAGCCGAGCTGCGGCAGCATGCGGGGCGGCGCGAGCGGGAACGCCAGGTGCCCGACTAGCGCCGCGCAGGTGAGGATGACGAGGCTGCGCCGGATCCAGAGGTAGTGGTCCGGCCGACGCAGGAACATCCACACCAAGAACGCCAACGTGAGCGGGAAATGCACGGTCGCGTAGTAGCGGTTGGCCATCTCGATGCCCCACGGCCATGCATTGAGGACCGTGGCCTGCAGCGTCTGCTCGCTGGGGATCTTCATCCAGCGCTCGAAGTCCCACAGCTGCATGGCGTTGTCGAATGCCGGAGCGACGTGCTGCTTGGCGATATAGCGGCCGACGTTGTAGAGCCCCAACATGCCGACGACCCAGGCCAGCTCGATGCCGAGCCGGCCCAGCATCCGGCGGGTGGGCGTGGGCGGGCCGACGGCAGGCATCAGTTGCGCTGAGACCTCAGCTGGCGCGGTCCGCGCTGTCGCGCTCATGCCACGTCCTCCGTTCCCCTGAACGCCGTGCCCCGACCCGCGCTGGTTCACGACGTACTGCTACTAACCGTAGTCGAGCAGCGGTTGTTCCTCCTTCTTACACGCGCCCTCCGACAGGCATCGTCATCAGGCAGTTATGCAAAAAGGTCTGTGAATAACTCCCGCAGCGTACGTCTGGTTGTTTAGAGTTGTTTGTGTACGCACGTGGACTGCGCGAATCGGGTCATTACGCGCGTACATTGGCGATGAACGTGACCGCAGGGCCCACGATCACCGCACCGCCACCCAGACCATGTGGCTCGGCGTCGCCCGCCGGTTACTCGGCGTGCGCGCCAACAACGAGTGCTGTCAGCAGCCCGGCCATTCATGGGGGGTGGTCGGGATGCTGGGAGCACCGCTTGTTGAGTACAAGGAAATGGCCCGGCAATTGCGTCGTTAATGTTGATCAGGAATTGACGTCGCCCCTACTGGCGACGCCGCTGGGGCTCGCGCCCCCGCGTTGTCGTAGCGACCGCACGCGGTCATCCAGATCCGGTTTGGCACCTTGTGGGGCTAATCACCCAGCCGATACCGTGAAGCACCAATGGGCGGGACATGGGCGAGGGGTGCTCGGCAGGATGGGTGAGGGGATCTGCGTGTCGGCGCGACGGATGGTGGCAACGGCGGTCGCCGCGTTGGCGCTGAGCGGCGCCCTGTCCGGTTGTCGCGACGCCGACTCCGACGAGCCGCCCGACTCGGGTCTGCCGTCGCCGAGCGCGAGCAGCTCCACGTCGCCCGCGACGGAGCCGACGCCAACCGAACCCTTGGGGCCGGCGGCACCGGAGCGACCAGAGGCGGCGACGAAGTACACGAAGGCCGGCGCGATCGCCTTCGTGCGCTTCTATCTCGAGCTGCTCAACTACGCC
>DASQKI010000112.1:0-96779 GCA_035630615.1 Nocardioidaceae bacterium | reverse complement strand
CAAGGCCAAGCTGATCAGCAAGGACATGCCGAAGACCACCTTCGCCGACGTGGCCGGCTGCGAGGAGGCCATCGAGGAGCTCGGTGAGATCAAGGAGTTCCTCCAGGAGCCGGCCAAGTTCCAGGCGGTCGGCGCCAAGATTCCCAAGGGCGTCCTGCTGTACGGCCCGCCCGGCACCGGCAAGACGCTGCTGGCCCGCGCCGTCGCGGGTGAGGCGGCCGTGCCGTTCTACTCGATCTCCGGCTCGGACTTCGTGGAGATGTTCGTCGGCGTCGGCGCCAGCCGGGTCCGCGACCTCTTCGAGCAGGCGAAGGAGAACGCGCCGGCGATCGTCTTCATCGACGAGATCGACGCCGTGGGCCGGCACCGCGGCGCCGGCATGGGCGGCGGCCACGACGAGCGCGAGCAGACCCTCAACCAGCTGCTCGTCGAGATGGACGGCTTCGACGTCCGCGGCGGCGTCATCCTGATCGCGGCGACCAACCGGCCCGACGTGCTCGACCCGGCCCTGCTTCGCCCCGGCCGCTTCGACCGGCAGATCACGGTTGACACCCCCGACCTGATGGGCCGCACCAAGATCCTGCAGGTGCACTCGCGGGGCAAGCCGATGACCGGCGACATCGACCTCAATGCCGTTGCCCGCCGGACTCCCGGGTTCACCGGCGCCGACCTCGCCAACGTGCTCAACGAGGCGGCGCTGCTGACTGCCCGCGCGTCCAGCAAGATGATCGACAACAGGGCGCTCGACGAGGCGATCGACCGCGTCATCGCTGGGCCGCAGAAGCGCACCCGACTGATGAGCGAGCAGGAGAAGAAGATCACCGCCTATCACGAGGGCGGCCATGCTCTCGTCGCCGCCGCGCAGCCGGGCAGCGACCCGGTGCACAAGATCACGATCCTGCCGCGTGGTCGAGCGCTGGGTTACACCATGGTGCTGCCCGACGAGGACAAGTACTCCACGACTCGCAGCGAGATGCTCGACAAGCTGGCGTACATGATGGGCGGCCGCGCGGCCGAGGAGCTCGTGTTCCACGACCCAACGACGGGTGCCGCCGACGACATCGAGAAGGCCACCAAGCTGGCCCGATCGATGGTGACGCAGTTCGGCATGACCGAGCGGCTCGGTGCCATCAAGTTCGGCGAGGACAACTCCGAGCCGTTCCTGGGCCGCGACTTCGGGCACACCCGCAACTACTCCGAGGACATCGCGGCCGCCGTCGACGAAGAGGTCAAGACGCTGATCAGCACGGCGCATCAGGAGGCATTCGACATCCTCGAGGAAAACCGTGATGTCCTCGACGCCTTGGTGCTCGGCCTGCTCGAGAAGGAGACCCTCGACAAGGCGCAGGTCGCCGAGATCTTCGAGCCGCTTCGGCGTCGGCCGGCGCGGCCGGCGTGGACCGGATCGCCGACTCGGGCACCGAGCGACCTGCCTCCGGTGACGTCGCCCAAGGAGCGGGCGCGGCAAAACGGCGAGCCGCAAGAGGAGGGCGAGCCGATCGTGCTCGCGCCGGGCACCAACGGTGACGTCCACGGCGGGTCCGTTCCGCCCGCGCCGGGCAAGCCGCCTGGGCCACCGCCGCAGGGGCTGTGACATGGCCAGCGCCGAGGTCGAGCACGACGACTGGGCGTTGCTGGACCCCAACCGCGAATATCCGCCGTTTGACGTCGAACGGGCCGAGGCCGCCGTACGCGAGTTGCTGATCGCAGTCGGCGAAGACACCGAACGTGAGGGCCTCAAGGACACGCCGCATCGGGTGGCCCGGGCCTATCAAGAGCTGTTGGCGGGCATGCGCACCCGGCCGCACGACGTGCTCACGCGCGTCTTCAATCTCGAGCACGACGAGATGGTGTTGGTCAAGGACATCGAGCTGTGGTCGATGTGCGAGCACCATCTCGTGCCGTTCACCGGTGTCGTGCACGTCGCCTACATCCCCAATACACAAGGACAGATCACCGGTCTGTCCAAGATCGCTCGGCTGGTCGACGTGTTCGCCCGGCGACTGCAGGTACAGGAGCGGCTCACCACCGAGATCGCCGAGGCGCTGGTCGAGCAGCTCGACCCGCGTGGCGTCATCGTCGTGGTCGAGGCCGAACACCTGTGCATGACGATGCGCGGCGTACGCAAGCCGGGCTCGAAGACGGTGACCAGCGCCGTACGCGGCTCGCTGCACAAGTCGGCCACCCGCGCCGAGGCGATGAGCCTCATCCTCCACTAACGCCGATCCGTGAGTTTCGACCCAACGATCCGTGAGTTTCGACCCAACGATCCGTGAGAAACGGCAGCCAGAACTCACGGATCGTCCGGTCGAAACTCACGGATCGTCGGGCCCGAACTCACGGATCGTCGGGGCGGCCCTAGGGTACGGGCATGGTGGATACGGCCGACCTGATGAAGCCCGGCCGGTGCCTCGTGATGGGCGTCCTCAACGTGACGCCCGACTCGTTCTCCGACGGTGGCGAGTGGCTGGCGGCCGGCGCGGCGATCGAGCATGGTCGCCAGATGGCAGCCGACGGCGCCGACCTGGTCGACGTCGGTGGCGAGTCGACGCGTCCGGGTGCGCAACGGGCGTCCGTCGACGAGGAGCTGAGCCGGATCATCCCGGTGGTGCGGCAGCTCACGGCCGACGGGATCGTCGTCTCGATCGACACGATGCGCGCCGAGGTCGCCGAGCAGGCCGTCGACGCAGGCGCCCGCGTGATCAACGACGTGTCCGGCGGCCGTGCTGACCCGGGGATGTTCGCCGTCGTGGCCAACGCGAACGTGCCGTACGTCCTGATGCATTGGCGCCGCCATTCGGACGCGATGGACGACGAAGCGCACTACGACGACGTCGTCGCCGAGGTGATCGCCGAGCTCCGGCCACAGGTCGAAGCGGCGCTTGCCGCGGGCATCTCGCCGGAGCAGTTGGTGATCGATCCGGGTCTCGGTTTCTCCAAGCAGCCCGAGCACAACTGGGCCTTGCTACGCCGACTCGACGAGTTGCTCGCCCTGGGTCATCCGGTGCTGATCGGCGCCAGCCGCAAGCGCTTCATCGGGTCGCTGCTCGCCGTCGATCCCGACCAGCCACGCCCGGCCGCCGAACGAGACGACGCGACCACCGCGATCACCGCCCTGGTCGCCGCCGCCGGCGCCTGGTGTGTGCGGGTGCACGAAGTACGGCCCAATGCCGATGCGGTACGCGTCGTGCAACGCTGGTCCGATGGCTAGCCGCGACGCGTCCGGTCGAGACGCCCTCGATCGGATCACGATCACCGGGATCGAGGCGTACGGATACCACGGCGCACTCCCCGAGGAGCGACGAGACGGCCAGCGCTTCGTCCTCGACATCGACCTTTGTCTCGACACGAGGGCCGCGGCCCGATCGGATGATTTATCGCGTACTGTCGACTATGGGAGCCTGACCCAGAAGGTGCACGATGCCGTGGCGTCGGATCCTGTGGACCTGATCGAGACCCTAGCGGAGCGGGTCGCCGGTGTGGTCCTCGACGTGGATCCGGTGCGGTGGGTCCGCGTCACGGTCCACAAGCCGGAAGCGCCGATCCCGGTGGCGTTCGCTGACGTCGCCGTCACGATAGAGCGGAGTCGTACGTGACTGAGACGCCCAACCCGTACATTCCCGACACCGACACGATGACCGGCGAGATGCACCCGATCCGGCAGGCGGTCCTGTCGTTGGGCTCCAACCTGGGTGAGCGGTTCACCACGATCGAGGGCGGCGTCAACGCGTTGGCAGACACGCCGGACGTCACAGTCGTGTCGGTGTCGCCGGTCTACGAGACGTTGCCCGACGATGCGCCGGAGGGGTCGCCGAAATTCCTCAACGTGATGTTGCTGGTCGACACGACGCTGTCGGTGCACACGCTGCTCGACCGGTGTCTCGCGGTGGAGTCGGCGTTCGGTCGGGAGCGGACCGGCGTCCGGCACGAGCCGCGGACCCTCGACGTCGACCTGATCGTGGTGGGCGACCGAGTGGTCGACGACGACGACCTCACCCTTCCCCACCCGGCGGCGCATCGGCGCGCCTACATCTTGCGGCCGTGGCTTGACGTCGATCCCGAGGCGTACATTCCCGGGCATGGCCTTGTCGTCGAACTGCTCGACAAACTGGATGAGTCCGGCATCCAGCGCCGCGACGACTCGCCGATCTACCTGTAGACCTTTCGTTGGGCGTCGAGAAACCACAGGCTTGAATGAGCTCTGACAACGAGGGGCGGCTGCGTACGACATCGGCCGCGACGCTGGCGGTCGCGGCTCTGGTCGGCCTCGCGATCGGCGGCGTGATCCGGCCTCTGATCGAACGCGGTGGTGGCATCGCGCCGACCGTGCCCTGGGCTGCGCCGCTGACCCTCGGCTTCCTCGCGGCGGTGTTGCTCGGGCTCGCCTGGACGACGTACCGGACGATCCATCAACAGCACCGACGGATCGAACCGCAGCGGGCGGTCAATCTCCTCGTGTTCGGCAAGGCGAGCGCGCTGGTGGGAGCGGCCGTTGCCGGCGGCTATCTCGGGTACGGCCTGAGCTTCGTGCAGTCGGCCGACGACGCGGCGTTGCCGAGGGAGCGGCTGGTGCATTCGATCGTCGCCGCGGTGGTTTCGGCCGTGGTGATGGTCGGCGGCCTGTTGCTCGAACGGGCCTGCCGGGTTCCGGGCGAAGGCGACGACGGACAATCGGGTGAGTCGGGTCGCGAAGGCGGCGTGGCACCGGACAATAATCACGGCTGAGCCCCTACTCTTATGCACCATGCCATCGAACCGACGCCGCCAGCGCAGTGTCCGCATTACGGCTGCTGTGCTGTTGCTTGTGGTCGCCGGTCTCGTCGTTATCGCCGCCCTCCTGATCGCGGAGGTGGTCGTGCTGGCGGGCGCGGCCGTCGCGGCATTCGTTGCCGGCGTCTGCGCGGTACGCCTGGTGCTTGGCGAATTGGTGCGAAGCCGTCGAACGGCGGCCGAGGACCGGGCCGGTCAGGCCCGCGCCTACCAGCAAATGGACGCTCGCAGGGTCGACGAGCACACGGCCTTCGCCACCTTGATGACCACCAGTCTCGACGACGCCAAGTCCGAGGCCGGCGAGCTGCGCGGCACTCTGCGCCTCGCTGAGCGTCGAGCCGAACTGGCCGAGCAACGTGCCCGTCATGAAGCGCGCCGACGCGGCGAGCTCCAGACGCAGCTCGACGACCTGGCGACCGAGCCTGAGACCGCGTCGGACAATGACGCCGAGTCCGCCTCGTCGGGGGACGCCGACGACGGTGCGCCGGCCGTACCGTATTGGGACCCCGAGGTGCCGACCGTCGTCGACCTCCTGTCGTGGGAGGACCGCGACCTCGAGATCCCCGACGAGTCCGACGGTCGGGCCGAGGCCGACCTGGCATAGGCCCCGCCGACTCAAACTGCCGCGGCCGCCAGCGTCAGACCCGGACCGGACCGGGCTGGTCGAGCTCGATCTCGCCGCTGTCGACACCTTCGTCGTCGGCCCGGACCGATCGGCGCAGTGCGGCGTGCAGAGAGTCGGGTGTGAGGACGCCGCGCAGCCGCTCGCCATCGAGCACGGCGACCCAACCGGCGTCGTGTCGCAACATCGTCGCGAGCGCGTCCTTCAGCGCGTCGTCGTGGGCGACGAAGGCCTCCATCCGCCGGGCCCGGTCGCCGACCATGCCGGTGCCCTGCGCCAGTTCGAGCGAGACCCAGCCGCGCAGTCGGTCGTCGGCGTCGAGCACGACCGCCCAGCGGGCGCCGTCGGCGTCCAGCGTCTTCCGCGCTTCGGCCAGCGTGTCGTCGCTGCGGACCATCGGCGCGCGGACGAGGTCGGCGTCCTCGATCGGAGTCACGGCGAGTCGCCGGAGACCCCGATCGGCACCGACGAACTCCGCGACGAAGTCGTCGGCCGGTGCGCCGAGCACAGCCGCCGGTGTGTCGTACTGGGCGAGCCGTCCGCCCTGCTCGAACACCGCGACCTTGTCGCCCATGCGGACGGCTTCCTCGATGTCGTGGGTCACGAACATGACCGTCTTGCCGAGCTTTTCCTGGAGGTCGCGGAACTCGTCTTGCAGCCGCCCGCGAACGACCGGGTCGACGGCGCCGAACGGCTCGTCCATCAGGAGAACCGGCGGGTCGGCCGCGAGCGCACGGGCGACGCCGACGCGCTGCCGCTGGCCGCCGGACAGCTGGCTCGGGTAGCGGCGGCCGAAGACGTCGGGGTCGAGGCCGACGAGGTTGAGCAGCTCGTCGGCGCGCTCACGAGTCTTTTTGCGGTCCCAGCCGAGCAGGTCCGGCACTGTGCCGACGTTGGTCCGGATCGTCTGGTGCGGGAACAGTCCGACCTGCTGGATGACGTACCCGATCCGGCGACGCAACTTCACCGGGTCGACCTTTGTGACGTCATCACCGTCGAGCATGATGCGTCCGGTCGTGGGCTCGATGAGGCGGTTGACCATCTTGAGGGTGGTCGATTTGCCACACCCGGACGGACCGACCAGCACGGCCAGCGCCCCACCGGGCACGTCGAGGTCGAGCTCGTGGACGGCGACCGTGCCGTTGGGGTAGGTCTTGCCCACGCCGTCCAGCCGAATCATCGAATCTTCGGTACGGTCCATAGCGTGACTTTACTGGCCGAGGCCGATATTGCCACCGATGCGGCTGCCTACGAGCCGACCTGCTACGCCCGGACCACCAACGAGTGGTTCTGCGGCGCTTACTGGGATGATCGTCAGGCCGAGCTCATCGACGCCACGACCCAGCACATCCAGATCACGGTGTCGGCGGTTCTTCTGGGACTCGTCATCGCCTTGCCGATGGCCGTCGCGGCACGGCGATTTCCGCGGCTCAAGGTGAGCATCCTCGGCCTGAGCACGGCGCTCTATACGATCCCGTCGATCGCGCTGTTTCCGATTCTCGTCTTGTTCACCGGCATCACTATGACCACGGTGATCATCGGCCTGGCGCTCTATTCGCTGACGATCCTCGTACGCAACGCCCTGACCGGTCTCGAAGGCGTGCCCGACGACGTGCGTGAGTCTGCGACGGGTTTGGGCTACGGCGCGACCCGGATGTTGTTCAAGATCGAGCTGCCGCTGGCGCTGCCAGTCATCATGGCGGGCCTGCGGGTGGCGACCGTGTCGACCGTGGCACTGGTGACGGTGGGCGCGCTCGTCTCGTACGGCGGGCTCGGCGAGCTGCTGAAGGACGGCGTGGAAACCAGCTTCAAGGCCGAGATCATGGCGGCGAGCCTGCTGTGCGTGTTGCTGGCGTTGGTGTTCGACGTGATTCTGCTGGGCATCCAATGGCTGCTGACGCCCTGGTCGAGGTCGAGGGCGGTGTGAACCGTGTTGGGTGACGCCTTCAACTACTTGACGACCGCGTCCAACTGGACCGGTGAGGGCGGCATGTTGCAGCTGCTTGTCGAGCAACTGCTCCTCACCGTGACGGCGTTGGTGATCGCGGTCGCCATCGGCCTTCCGATCGCGCTGTGGCTGGGTCACATCGGCAAGGGCGGTTTCCTGGCGATCAACATCTCCAACGTCGGTCGGGCGGTTCCGACTTACGCGGTGCTGGTCTTGTTGTCGGTCGGGCCGATCGGCACCGACGATCTCGGGCCGTACGGTCGAGCCGGACTCGCCACGTTGATCGCGCTCGTCCTGTTCGCCCTGCCACCGATCATCACCAACGCCTACGTGGGAGTTCGCGAGGTCGACCGCGACATGGTCGAGGCGTCCAACGGCATGGGCATGCGCGGTGGGCAGTTGTTCCGTCGCGTTGAGCTACCGCTGGCGATGCCGGTCATCATGACGGGAGTACGGCTGGCGCTGGTCCAGGTGTGGGCCACCGCGACGATCGCAGCGCTGGTCGCCGGTCCTGGACTCGGCAATGTCATCGTTGCGGGCTTTTTCAACGCCAATTACGGCAAGGGGCTGGCTGGTGCGTTTGTCGTCGCGGTCGTGGCGTTCGTCCTGGAGATCGCGGCGACCGGCGCCGAATGGCTGGTGAAACCGGCACATCTGCGGGCGCGGGAGATGCGTCGTGCGGCGAGCCTTGGAGAAGACGGCGACGATCCGTCAGGCTCCGACGATGCGTCGGACCTAGGCAGTACGGTGTCGGTATAGCAGTGGGGTGCTGCCGGTGCCCCACCGGACACGCGGAGGACAAACCTCCGGGACACAGAAGGTGGAGGGCATCGAAATGAAGATGCGTCGCACGCTTGCCGCGGGATTCGCGGTGTTGGGCCTCCTGACGGCGGCCGCGTGTGGAAACGACAGCGGATCCGACGACGAAGGCGGATCAGACGATGGCGGGAGCAGCTCCGGGGGCGGCAGCCTGACCATCTCGGGCCAGGACTTCACCGAGGTCCAGATCATGGCCGCGATGTACGAGCAACTACTGAGCGACGCCGGTTATGATGTGACCGTCAAGCTGGTCGGCACTCGCGACGTCTACATGCCAGAGCTAGAAAACGGCGGAGTCGATGTGGTCCCGGAGTACATCTCCGGCATCGCCGATTTCCTCAACGTCACGCAAAACGGCGCGAACGCCGATCCGATCACGACCAACGACCCGGATGCGTCGCTCGACGCGCTGCAGCCGTTGGCCGAAGAAGCCGGCATCACGATGCTCGAGCCGGCGGAGGCGACCGACCAAAACGCGTTCGCCGTCACGCAGGACTATGCGGAGGAGAACGACCTGACGACCCTGTCGGACCTTGGTGCGCTGGGCGAGCCGATCACGCTGTCCGCGCATCCCGACTGCGAGGGTCGCTCCGACTGCGAGGCCGGGCTGCAAGACGTCTACGGCATCGATATCGAGAAGATCCTGCCGCTCGGCTTCGGGTCACCACAGACCATCGATTCGGTCAACAGCGGCGAGTCGCAGCTTGGATTGGTCGCGACCACTCAGGCCGACCTGGACGAGTCCGGCCTGGTGATCCTCGAAGACGACAAGGGCATCCAGCCAGCGCAAAACCTCATCCCGGCGGTCAACAGCGACTTCCTCGAAGCGCACCCGGACGTCGCCGACGTTCTCAACCCACTCGCGGAGGTCCTGACGACGGAGGACCTGACCGAGCTCAACGGTCGGGTCGCCCTCAACCGCGAGCTGCCGGAGGACGTGGCGGCCGACTACCTGTCGCAGCAGGGCCTGGCCTAGGTCCCACGACGGTCCTGAGTTTCGACCCGACGATCCGCGAGAAGTCGGTCGGCGGGGGAGGTCGAAACTCACGGATCGTGGGGTCGAAACTCAAGGATCGTCGGGCTACTTGTCGATGTCGCCGACGACGAAAAACATCGACCCGAGGATCGCGATCAGGTCGGCGACGACGGCGCCGGGCAGCACGCGCGGCAGCACCGCGATGTTGTTGAACGACGCCGTCCGCAGCTTCATCCGCCACGGCGTCTTCTCCCCGCGCGACACGAGGTAGTAGCCGTTGATGCCGAGCGGGTTCTCAGTCCAGGCGTACGTCGCACCCTCCGGCGCCTTGAGAATCTTGGGTAGCCGTACATTGACGGGCCCCGCCGGTAGGCCGCCGAGCCGATCGATGCAGGCGTCGGCGAGGTCGAGTGACACCTTGACCTGCTCGAGCAGGACCGAGAACCGGGCGTAGCAGTCGCCCTCGTCGCGGGTCACGACGCGCAGCACGCCGTCGGAGGCGAGCTCGTCGTAGGCGAGGTACGGCTCGTCGCGACGCAGGTCGAAGTCGACGCCGGACGCGCGTGCGATCGGCCCGGACGCGCCGTACTCGCGCACGAGGGCCGGCGACACCGTGCCGACTCCGACCGTCCGAGCCCGGAAGATCTCGTTGCCGAAGATCAGGTTTTCGATCTGCGGCAGCCGCTTGCGTACCGCGGCGACGGCGGCCGATGCCCGACCGAGCCAACCGGCCGGCAGGTCCTCCTTGAGGCCGCCGACTCGGTTGAACATGTAGTGCATCCGGCCCCCGGAGACCTCCTCCATGACCTCCTGGATCGTCTCGCGCTCCCGGAACGCATAGAAGATCGGCGTGATCGCGCCGACCTCGAGCGGGTACGAGCCGAGGAACATCAGATGGTTGAGCACCCGGTTGAGCTCGGCCAGCAGGGTCCGGATCCAGGTGGCGCGGACCGGCACCTCCATGCCAAGCATCCGCTCGACCGCGAGGACCACGCCGAGCTCGCTGCCGAAGGCCGACAGCCAGTCGTGGCGGTTGGCGAGCACGATGATCTGACGGTAGTCGCGGACCTCGAAGAGCTTCTCGACGCCGCGATGCATGTAGCCGATGACCGGATCGCAGTCGACGATGCGTTCGCCGTCGAGGGTGAGCCGCAGGCGGAGTACGCCGTGGGTCGCCGGATGCTGCGGCCCGATATTGAGCACCATGTCTTGAGTCGCGAGCTCGACGCCGCCGCCGCGCTCGTACCCGCCGTGCTCGCTTCCGAAGGCGGCCGCGCCGTCGCCCACGCCGACAGTGACCTGGCGCGGTGCGTTCGCAGACTCAGCCACGGCCCCATCGTGCCACCAGTGACGGATCGGCGGGCCACGAGTGACGGATCGGCGGGCCGGAGCGCCTACGCTGGCGGCGTGGAGGACCTGTTCGAGGTGCCCGGGACGCCGTGGGTGCGGGTCAGCCCGGCGCTGGCCCGGCTGCGGCACCAAATGCTCATCGGCGGACTCGTTCTCGTCGTGGTCGCCATCGTGGTCGTGACGGCCCTGTTGTCCGACGGCTTCCTCATCGCGGCCGTCGGGATACCGGTCGCCGTGGTCGCTGCCGCGTTCGGGTGGCGCTTGGTCAGCCGCAACGCCGCATCGTGGGCGTACGCCGAGCGCGACGACGACCTTTTCGTACGCCGAGGCGTCTCATTTCGCCGGATCGAGGTCGTGCCGTACGGGCGCATGCAACTTGTCGACGTCACGGCCGGGCCTCTCCAGCGCAGGCACGGGATCGCGACGGTGCACCTGCACACCGCGTCTCCGGACACAATCGCGCGCATCCCGGGGCTGTCGCCGGACGAGGCGGCCCGGCTGCGCGACCGACTCACCGCCCGTGGCGAGGCGCAGGCGGCCGGCTTGTGACTGACGCGCCGGTCCGTCGACTGCATCCGGTGTCTCCGCTGCTCCGTGGCGGGCTGTTCATCGTCGCCTGGGTCGGCTGGGTCATCAACGACGCGCGCAACGAGGGCGTCAACGGCAACCGGATCGCGATCTCGGGCGGTGTCGTCTTGCTCGCCGGCCTCGCGCTGGGCACGGTCTCGTGGTGGTTCACCCGCTACCGCGTCGACGCCGAGGAGATCCGCATCGAGTCGGGGATCTTCGTCCGTCGTTCCCGTCGGGTCCGGATCGAACGCTTGCAGGCCGTCGAGGTGCAGCAGCCCTGGCTGGCGAGGCTCTTCGGTCTCGCCGAGCTGAGTCTGGAGACGGCGGGTACGGGTGGTGACGCCGAGGCCAAGTTGGCGTTTCTCCCGTACGTCGAGGCCGTCGAGTTGCGGCGGCTGCTGCTCGATCGAAGCGGGCGGCGCGAGGCCGACGTGTCCGACCCGCTCCGGCCGGCCGCCGACGACGGGCCGGTGCTCTATCGCGCATTGCCGGGACGGTTGCTCGCCAGCCTGGTGCTGCGTACCGGATTTGTGTCGGCCGTCTTCAGCGTCGCGCTCGGTGTGGCATTGAGCCCGCTGATCGGCCGGGGGATCGGCACGGCGGTGCTGCTGGGCGCCGTCATCACCATCGGCACCGTGCTGATCCGGCAATATCTCACGTGGTTCGGGTTCACCCTGCGCGAGACGACGCAGGGCCTACGGATCCGCAGCGGGCTGCTGTCGGTCCGGTCGCAGACCGTACCCGCCGGTCGTGTGCAGGGTGTCGTTTTCATCGAGCCCGTGCTGTGGCGGATGCTCGGCTGGGCGCGAGTCGACGTGACGGTCGCGGGCGTGGCTCGATCTGGCGACGACGAGCGGCAACTCGTGTCGGCCCTGGTGCCCGTGGCATCACGCGAGGAGGCCAGAGCGCTGGTGCATCGGCTGCTCGCCTCCGACCCCGCTGGCGTCCCGCTGACCCTGGCGCCGTCGCGGGCGCGGCCGCTGGATCCGATCGGGCGTCGCATGCTCCAGGTCGGTCTCACCGATGCGCTGGCTGTGACGCGACGCGGGCGGCTCACGACCCGGACCGACGTGGTGCCGAGGGGCAAGATCCAGTCGGTCCACGTCCGCCAAGGGCCGCTGCAATCGGCACTCAGATTGGCCAGTGTTCACCTGCACTTGCCGGTGGGGCCGGTGGCAGCGGTCGCCGAGCACCGCGATCAGGACGAGGCGTGGCGACTCGCCTTGGCCCTCACGGGGCGCCAACCTGCGACGGGTCCTACGCCTCCGGCCGGCCCTCCGCCCACGGCGTCGACACCCCGATCGCCGTAACGACCCACCCGAAATCGCCGAGGCCAGCCGATGCCGTCAGCTCGGCGGCGGCCCCCGCCCGTGACAGGGCGCGGACGTAGCCGGCCGGATCGGACCGGGCCCGCTCCAGGTCGGGTCGGGCACCGCTGACGCCGAGCGAGCGCAGCGCATCGGCCTGCCGCAGCAGCCGACCGTCGACGGCGTCGGCGACCGCGTCGAGGGCGACGTCGGCGGTGATGTCGCGGCCCCCGTCATACGCGACGTCGACGGCGCGCCCACCCCGATAGGACCGCAGCGAGCCGTACGGCGGCCGCGCCCCCTCGACATGGCCGTAGTCGATCGCGACCGCGACTCCCCGGTCGACACGGCCGACGACGTCGCGCCAACACGCGTCGCGGGCGCGCCCGATCTCGACTCGCGTCCGCGGCTCCGACGTGGGCCACCAGCGGCGCGCCCAATCCAGGTCAGGCCCGGCGACGTCGTCACCGAGTGTCTCGCGGCCCGTGGCGGACTCGACGAGCACCTCGCGAAGCCGACCCTCGTCGTCGACCTCGGCCACCGGACAGGGCACGTTGTCGAGCCACTCGTTGGCGACCACGAGGCCGGTGAGCCGGTCGGGTAGCGCGGGCCGCCAGTTGACGGCGTCTGGGAGCCCGACCGGACGCGGCCGCAGGTCGACCCCGGTCACGGTGAGGTCGGGCCCGATGGCGGCTAGTCCCGCGGCCAACTCGCCGCCGCCGGCTGCCATGTCATAGACGGTGTCGATGCGACAGGCGGCGGCGAGCCCGGCGATGGCCTGCGCGAAGACGGGTGACGCCGTCGGCGACGTCCGGAAGTGCGCCCCCGGCCCCTGTCGGGTGTAGAACCCGCGTGGGCCGTAGAGCGCCCGCTCCCACGCGTCACGGATCGGCCGCACATCGCCAGTCTCCCGCACGACGCGATCGGGCGGCCGCCCCTACTGGGGGTGGCCAAATGACGGGCATTTCTTTCCCCAGAGCGGTCATTTGGCTACCCCCAGTGAGGTGGCGGGTGTGGGCAGCCAGGGCTGTGACCCACCCCACGACTCGACCGGTATCCCCCGTCTTGCCGGTCGGGCTAGCCTGGATTCGCACATTCGACTGTTGATCGCTTCGCAACAGTCCCGCAAGGGACTGGAACGAAAGGCGTAGCAGATGTCCCGCTATCGAATCGGCGTGATCGGCGCCGGTCGCGTCGGGGCCGTTCTCGGGGCTGCACTCCGAGAGGCCGGCCACGACGTCGCCGCCATTTCTGGGCGGTCGGCCGGATCCCATACTCGTGCCGAAACCTTGCTGCCCGGCGTCCCCGTCGCAGCCCCGACCGAGGTCGCTCGCATCGCCGAGCTGCTCCTGCTGACGGTGCCCGACGACGTCCTTCCCACGGTGATCGACGAGCTTGCCGGCTCCGGCGTGCTCGGATCCGACCACATCGTCGTGCACACCAGTGGCCGACACGGCGTCGCGATCCTCGATCCGATCGCGCGAACCGGCGCCCGCGTCGCCGCGCTGCATCCGGCGATGACGTTCACCGGCACCGACGTCGACCTGAGCCGGCTCCCTGGCTGCGTTTACGGCCTCACCAGTGGCGAAGACACGTACGCCGTCGGCAAGCAACTCGTCGACGACCTGGGCGGGACCGTCACGGTGATCCCGGAGGAGCGGCGCACCCTCTATCACTCGGCTTTGGTGCACGGCGCCAACCACCTCGTGACCCTGGTCAGCCAGGCCACCGCGCTGCTGCGGCAGGCCGGGTCGACCGACCCCGCAGCCACCCTGCGCCCGCTGCTCACCGCCGCGCTCGACAACTCTCTGGCCTACGGGGACGCCGCCCTGACCGGCCCGGTCGTCCGTGGCGATCAGTCCACGGTCTCGGCCCATCTTGACGCCCTGGTCGACGTACCCGGCCCGACGCTGGACGCCTATCTCGCGATGGCCCGGGCAACGGTCGACCTCGCCGTCTCCGACGGCCGGCTGTCTCGCCAGCGGGCCCGCGCGCTGGTCGAGCTCTTCGACGCCGCCGTGTGGGAGGCGACCGCCGCGGAGATGGTCGACGCCGCCGGACTCGCCGGCGACTCGGCGGCGAGCGGGCGGCTCTCGGGATGAACCCTTCGATCGCCGAGACCGTCGCGGAGCTGGAGGAGGCGCTGATGCCGTCTCGGCTGGCGATGTCGCCGGTAGCGTACGTCCCGACGATGGGCGCCCTTCACGACGGCCACGGTGCGCTGCTTCAGACCGCGCGAACGCTCGGCGACGTCGTCGTCGTGTCGATCTTCGTCAACCCCACCCAGTTCGGTGACGGCGAGGACTTCGGTCGCTATCCGCGCAACCTCGACGCCGATCTCGCCCGTTGCGAGGCCGAGGGCGTCGACGTCGTCTTCGTGCCGAGCGCCGAGGAGATGTACCCCTTCGGCATCGACGGCGGTCCGATGGTCGACCCCGGCGAGCGCGGCACCATTCTCGAAGGCGGGAGCCGGCCGACGCATTTCCGGGGCGTGCTCACCGTCGTCTGCAAGCTGCTGTCGATCGTGCGGCCGGCACGGGCCATCTTCGGCGAGAAGGACTACCAACAGCTGGTCTTGATCCGTGACATGGTCCGTACGCTCTTCCTGTCCGTCGACGTCGTCGGGGCGCCGATCGTACGAGAGCTCGACGGCCTGGCTTTGTCGAGCCGCAACGCCTACCTCACCGCGCCGGAACGACAGCAGGCGCTGGCGCTCTCGCGAGCCTTGTACGCCGGACGCGATGCCGCCGATGGCGGAGCGGCCGCGGTCTTGCGGGCCGCCCAAGCCGTGCTCGACACCGTTCCCGAGGTCGACGTCGACTACCTCGCGCTGACCGACCCCGTGCTCGAGGCGCCACCGCAGAAGGGCGATGCGCGGCTGCTCGTCGCCGGCCGAGTCGGTGCCACCCGGCTGATCGACAACGTCGGCCTGACCCTCGACGACGCGGGAGACGACTGACGATGCTCCGCACGATGCTGAAGAGCAATATTCATCGGGCGACCGTGACGCAGGCGGACCTGCACTACGTCGGTTCGATCACGATTGACCCCGACCTGCTCGACGCCGCCGACCTGCTGCCCGGCGAACTGGTGCACGTCGTCGACATCAACAACGGCGCACGGCTCGAGACGTACTGCATCGAGGGCGTGCGTACGTGAGCAGCTGGCTGGGTGCCGATCTCGGCCTGCCGGCGCTCCCCGGCCGGCTCGCTGCGCCGCCACCCGGATGGAGCATGGACGCCGACGTCGTCGTCATCGGCTCCGGCATCGCCGGGCTGACGGCCGCTCTCCAGGCGCAGCCCGCGGGCCGCGTCGTCGTGGTGACCAAGGACCACCTCTCCGCCGGATCGACCCAGTGGGCGCAAGGGGGCATCGCGGCCGCCATCGGCCCCGGTGACTCCCCGGAGCAGCACCTGACCGACACGCTCGTCGCCGGGGCCGGGTTGTGCGAGCCCACGGCCGTCGAGGCCCTCGTCACCGAAGGACCGGCGGCGCTGCGCGAGCTGATCGACCTCGGCACCCGATTCGACGTCGCGGGCACCGGCGAGCTGCAGTTGGCCCGCGAGGGCGGGCATCGTCAAAACCGCATCGTGCACGCCGGCGGAGACGCCACAGGGGCCGAGATACAGCGCGCCCTCGTCGAGGCGGCTCGGCGCGCCGAACGCATCGAGATCATCGAGCACGCGTTGGCACTCGACCTGGTGCTCGACCCGTCCGGCGTCGTCGCGGGCGTCACCCTGCACGTGATGGGCGAGGGTCAACGCGACGGTGTCGGCGCGATCCGTGCGCGGTCGGTCGTTCTCGCGAGCGGCGGCATCGGGCAGGTCTACTCCGCGACGACCAACCCAGCGGTCTCGACGGGGGACGGCATGGCGATGGCGTTGCGGGCCGGCGCGGTGCTGCGCGATCTCGAGTTCGTGCAGTTTCATCCGACGGTATTGTGGCTCGGCTCCGACGAGTCCGGACAGCAGCCGTTGATCTCCGAGGCGGTGCGCGGTGAGGGGGCCTACCTCATCGACGATGCCGGTGTTCGCTTCCTCGAGGGCCAACACGAGCTGGCCGACCTCGCGCCGCGCGACGTGGTCGCCAAGGCGATCATGCGACGGATGCGGGAGACCGGCGCCGAGCACGTCTGGCTCGACGGGCGGCACCTCGGCGAGGAGACCTGGCAGACGCGGTTTCCTACCATCCTGGCGACCTGTCGCCGGCATGGCATCGACCCCTTGATCGCGCCGATCCCGGTCGCGCCTGCCTGCCACTACGCATCCGGCGGAGTCGCGACCGACCTGTGGGGCCGCACCAGCATCCCCGGCCTGTACGCCTGCGGCGAAGCGGCCTCCTCCGGCGTCCACGGCGCCAATCGACTGGCGTCCAACTCCCTCCTCGAAGGCCTCGTCTTCGCCAGAAGAATCGCAACCGACATCAACCAGGCAAGAGCCGATCCGTCCGTTGTGCTCCGACGATCCGCCGAACAGGAACGGGACGTTGACCGCAAACCCGCGGACCGTCGCGACACAACTGACGGATCGGCGGCGCTGGGATCGGCGGCGTCGACAGCACTGCTCAGCCCCTCCGCCGCGCCCGCGCTGAGGGACGCGATGACCGCGCAGGCCGGCGTCCTGCGGACCGACATCGGCCTGCGAGGGGCCGCCAAGCACCTGGCCGAGCTCTCCGCCGGCCGTCCGGGTCGGCCCGAGACGGCCGACTGGGAGGCGACCAACCTCTTGACGGTCGCCGCCGCGTTGACGCTGGCCGCCCACGTACGTCAGGAGACCCGCGGGTCCCATTGGCGAGAGGACTTCCCCGTACGCGACGACGACTCTTGGTCGGTCCACCTGGACGTGACTCGGAGTGAGGACGGCACCTTGACCGTGGAGGCACACGATGTCGGCGATCAGTGAGGCCCGTGAGCAGCTGGCGAACGCCGGGCTGAGCCCGGACGAGGTCGAGGCTCTCGTACGCGCTGCCCTTGCCGAGGACCTGCGCGGCGGCGACGACGTGACGTCGGCCGCGACCATGACCGACCAGCCGGTGACCGCGGACGTGGTCGCCCGGGCCGACGGCGTCCTCTCCGGGTTGTCCGTCGCGGAGCTGGCATTCGCCCTCACCGTGCCTGATGTCGAGGTGCGCCGCTGGGTCGACGACGGTGACGTCGTGAGCCGCGACGACCGGCTGCTGACCGTCGTCGGGCCGGGCCGCGGCCTGCTGACGGCGGAGCGGACCGCGCTCAACCTGCTCTGTCACCTGTCCGGGGTGGCGACGCTGACGAGCCGCTGGGTCGCGGCGGTCGCCGACTCCAAGGCGCAGATCCGCGACACTCGCAAGACGACGCCGCTGCTGCGCAGCCTCGAGAAGTACGCCGTCCGCTGCGGCGGAGGGGTCAACCATCGGATGGGTCTATCGGACGCCGCCCTGGTCAAGGACAACCATGTCGCGGCGGCCGGTGGGGTCGTCGAGGCCTACCGTCGAGTGCGCGAGCGCTACCCCGATCTCCAGGTCCAGGTCGAAGTCGTCACGCCGGAGCAAGCCGTCGGGGCCGTCGAGGCCGGAGCCGACGAGGTCTTGCTCGACAACATGGCGGTCGCCGAGATGCGCCGGGCGGTCGACCTGGTCGCCGGCCGGGCCCGGCTGGAGGCCAGCGGCGGGCTCACGATCGATCGGGCGCCGGCGGTGGCCGCGACCGGCGTCGACTACCTCGCGGTCGGCGCGCTGACGCACTCAGCCCCGGTGCTCGACATCGCGATGGACCTGAGGCCGGCCTGATGCTCCTCTGCGTCGACATCGGCAACCGCAACACGGTGCTCGGCGTCTTCGACGGCGACAAGCTCGTGCACCACTGGCGGGTGTCGACGGAGGAGGCGCGGACGGCCGACGAGTGGCACGTGCTGGTCACCGGCCTGCTGGAGCGGGCCGGCTGCACCGTGTCGGGCATCGCGGTGTGCTCGACCGTGCCGATGGTGTTGCACGAGATACGGCTGATGCTGACGCGCTATCTGGCCGACATCGATCAGGTCGTGGTCGAGCCAGGGGTACGTACGGGCGTGCCGGTGCTGATGGACAACCCGCGCGAGGTCGGCACCGACCGGATCGCCAACGCCCTGGCCGCGGCCGAGCTGTTCGACGGGCCGTGCGTCGTCGTCGACTTCGGCACCGCCACGACCTACGACGTGATCAGCGCTCGCGGTGAGTACGTCGGCGGTGCGATCGCCCCGGGGATCGAGCTCTCACTCGAGGCGCTCGGCCGGCGGGGCGCCCAGCTGCGCCGGGTGGAGCTGCTGCGACCACGCTCCGTGATCGCGAAGAACACCGTCGAGGCGCTCCAGGCGGGGGCTGTGTTCGGGTTCGCCGCCCAGGTCGAGGGCATGGTGACCCGGATCGTGGCCGCTTTGGGGGTCGGCCGCGACGACATCACCGTGATCGCCACGGGCGGACTGGCGCCGGTGATCCTCGACGAGTGTGTCGCCGTCGACGTCCACGAGCCCTGGCTGACCCTCCACGGCCTCCGGCTCGTGTTCGAGCGCAACACCACGTGATACCCCCCGCGCTGACCCGCGCATCCTCGACGTAGCAGGACGGGTCGTACGCTTCTACCTCATGAGCCCGCCTGACGAATTGAGCTACGAAGACGATCTCCCCGAGCAGTTGCGGGTGCGTCGCGACAAGCGGGCCGAGCTGATCCAACGCGGAGTCGATCCCTATCCGCTCACGGTGCCCCGCACGCATACGCTCCGACAAATCCGGGAGAAGTACGAATCCGACGGCTTGGAGCCCGATAGCCGTACTGGTGACGAGGTGTCGGTGGCCGGTCGAATCATCTTCCGACGCGACACCGGAAAGCTGTGCTTTTTGCGGCTTCGCGAAGGCGACGGCACCGAGCTGCAGGCCATGGTTTCGCAAGCCGATGTCGGAGAAGAGTCACTGGCCGATTTGAAGTCACTCGTCGACATCGGTGACCTCGTCTCGGTGAGCGGTGAGGTCGTGACCAGCCAACGCGGCGAGCTCTCTATACGCGCGACATCGTGGCATTTCGTGGCCAAAGCCTTGCGGCCACTTCCGGTCGAGCATCGACCTTTGTCGGATGAAGCCAAAGTACGGCTGCGCTATGTCGACATGATTCAGCATGACCGTCCGCGCGAGATGGTGCGGGCCAAGGCGACCGTCCTCAAATCGTTGCGGTCGACTCTTGATCGGCTCGGCTACGTCGAAGTCGAAACTCCGGTGTTGCAGCTCACCAATGGTGGAGCCGCGGCTCGGCCGTTCCGTACTGTTCTCGATGCCTACGACCAGGAGATGCTGCTTCGGATCGCCCTCGAGCTCGATCTCAAGCGTGCGGTCACCGGAGGCGTCGACCGGGTCTACGAGATCGGCAAGACCTTTCGCAACGAAGGCATCGACTCGACCCATAGCGCCGAGTTCATGATGCTCGAGGCCTATCAGGCCTATGGCGACTACAACACGATGATGGATCTCGCACACGACCTGATCCTCGAAGCGGCGAAGGCGCTCGACCGGACTGTCGTGCCGGCGCGGGACGGCAGCGAGATCGACCTGACCCAGCCGTGGCGCCGCGCCGGCCTGCTCGAGCTGGTGTCGGATGCGGTCGACGCGTCGATCACGCTGGATACCGACGTCGAGACAATGCGGCAGATCGCCGCCAAACACGAGGTCGAGCTTCAAGCAGAGTGGGTCGCCGCCGAGATTGTCCACGAACTTTACGAGAAACTGGTCGAGCGGACCTTGATTCAGCCGACGTTCGTCTGCGACTATCCGACGTCGGTACGCCCGTTGGCGAAGCCGCATCGGTCGAAGCCCGGCCTCGTGGAGGCATTCGATCTCGTGATCAACGGAGTCGAGATCGGACCGGCTTACTCCGAGCTCAATGACCCGGTGATTCAGCGCGAACGGTTGGTCGAACAGTCGCTATTAGCGGCGGCCGGTGATCCGGAAGCGATGGAGCTGGACGAAGAGTTCTTGCTGGCGATGGAGTTCGGGATGCCTCCGATGGGTGGTCTCGGTATGGGAGTCGATCGGCTCATCGCCCTCCTGATGGGCGCCAGGACAATTCGCGAGTCAATTCTTTTTCCGCTTCTGCGACCGCACTAAGCGAGACCGCTGGCTTTTGATTTCGACCGCGTATGGCATTATCGTCGCCCAGGCATCATATTCCGCTGGATACAGGCTCGGCGGATAGCCCTCAAAGGAAGGAATGGGGCAATGGCACGAGAGGTCCAGATCAAGCTTGTTGACGACCTCGACGGGGGTGCGGCCGCCGAGACCGTTTCGTTCGGGCTTGACGGCACGTCATACGAAATCGACCTGTCCAAGCGCAACGCGTCAAAACTTCGGAGTGCTCTCGACGCCTACATCGCTGGCGGTCGCAAGGTGACGCCGGCACGGCGCGGCCGCAGCCGGGGTCGGGCAGCTGCCCGGGCCGGCGGACCGGCCGCGGCCGAGGTCCGCGACTGGGCCCGGGACAACGGCTGGGAGGTCTCCGACCGGGGCCGCGTGCCGGCCGAGGTGCGGGAGGCCTACGACGCCGCTCACTGAGCTCGCCGAGCGGCCCGCCGACCGGCGGACCGCCTCCAGAGTTTCGCGCTCAGCGAAATGCCGGCGGGGTGCGGAACATCGTCCGTACCCCGCCGGTTGTTCATTTCAGAGTTCGTATCCAGGGGTCGGGCTCGCCGACCAGCCGACCTATTAGCCCCATCCGTGCGACCTGTGTGGATACCGGGGCTAGCATGGAATCAGCCGAGGGGAGAGTGCAACTGATGTTCGAGCGATTTACCGACCGGGCCCGCCGGGTGGTCGTCCTGGCGCAAGAAGAAGCCCGGATGCTCAGCCATAACTACATCGGTACCGAGCACATCCTGCTCGGACTGATCCACGAGGGCGAGGGCGTCGCCGCCAAGGCGCTCGAGAGCCTCGGAATCTCGCTGGAGGCCGTCCGCGCCCAGGTCGAGGAGATCATCGGCCAGGGCCAGCAGGCGCCCAGTGGTCACATTCCGTTCACCCCTCGCGCCAAAAAGGTCTTGGAGCTGAGCCTTCGCGAGGCGCTGCAGCTCGGCCACAACTACATCGGTACCGAGCACATCCTGCTCGGGCTGATCCGGGAGGGCGAGGGCGTCGCCGCCCAGGTGCTGGTCAAGCTCGGCGCCGACCTCAACCGGGTCCGCCAGCAGGTCATCCAGCTGCTGTCCGGCTATCAGGGCAAAGAGGCCGCCCCGGCCGGCGGTCCGGCCGAGGCCGGTCCCAGCAGCTCACTGGTGCTCGACCAGTTCGGTCAAAACCTCACCCAGGCCGCCCGCGAGGGCAAGCTCGATCCGGTCATCGGTCGCGAAAAAGAGATCGAGCGGGTCATGCAGGTTCTGTCGCGGCGTACGAAGAACAACCCGGTGCTGATCGGTGAGCCCGGCGTCGGCAAGACGACGATCGTGGCCGGCTTGGCCCAAGACATCGTCCGCGGCGACGTCCCAGAGACGCTCAAGGACAAGCAGATCTACACGCTCGACCTCGGCGCTCTCGTCGCCGGGTCCCGCTACCGCGGCGACTTCGAAGAGCGGCTCAAGAAGGTCCTCAAGGAGATCCGTACTCGCGGCGACATCATCCTGTTCATCGACGAGATCCACACTCTCGTCGGAGCGGGCGCCGCCGAGGGCGCGATCGACGCCGCCAGCATCCTGAAGCCGATGCTGGCCCGCGGCGAGCTGCAGACGGTCGGCGCGACGACGCTCGACGAATACCGCAAACACCTCGAAAAGGACGCCGCGCTAGAGCGCCGGTTCCAGCCGATCCAGGTCGAGGAGCCGTCGGCCGCGCACACGATCGAGATGCTCAAGGGTCTGCGAGACCGCTACGAGGCGCACCACCGGGTCACGATCACCGACGAGGCGCTGGTCTCGGCGGCGACGCTGGCCGAGCGCTACATCTCCGACCGGTTCCTGCCCGACAAGGCGATCGACCTGATCGACGAGGCCGGGTCGCGGCTCCGGATCCGCCGGATGACGGCGCCGCCGGACCTGCGCGAGTTCGACGAGAAGATCGCCGATGTGCGTCGTCGCAAGGAAGGCGCCATCGACAGCCAGGACTTCGAGGCCGCCGCCTCCCTGCGCGACGAGGAGAAGAAGCTCATCGCGGCCAAGGCCGAGCGCGAGCGACAGTGGAAGGCCGGCGACATGGACGTCGTGGCCGAGGTCGACGAGGAGCTGATCGCCGAGGTGCTCGCCACCGCGACCGGCATCCCGATCGTGAAGCTGACCGAGGAGGAGTCCGGCCGACTGCTCAAGATGGAGGACGAGCTCCACAAGAACGTCATCGGCCAGGAAGAGGCCGTCAAGGCCCTGTCCCGGGCGATCCGGCGTACGCGGGCCGGGTTGAAGGACCCGCGTCGGCCCGGTGGATCGTTCATCTTCGCCGGCCCGTCCGGCGTCGGAAAGACGTGGCTGTCCAAGTCGCTCGCCGAGTTCCTCTTCGGCGACCCCGATTCGCTGATTCAGCTCGACATGAGCGAGTTCTCGGAGAAGCACACGGTGTCGCGGCTGTTTGGCTCGCCTCCGGGCTATGTCGGTTACGAAGAGGGCGGCCAGCTGACCGAGAAGGTGCGGCGCAAGCCGTTCTCGGTGGTCCTGTTCGACGAGGTCGAGAAGGCTCACCCGGACATCTTCAACTCGCTGTTGCAGATCCTGGAGGAAGGTCGCCTGACCGACAGCCAGGGCCGGATGATCGACTTCAAGAACACCGTCATCATCATGACGACCAACCTCGGCACGCGTGACATCTCCAAGGGCGTCCACCTGGGCTTCTCGCAGGCCGGCGACGCCCAGGGCTCCTACGACGCGATGAAGGCGAAGGTCTCGGAGGAGCTCAAGCAGCACTTCCGGCCGGAGTTCCTCAACCGGGTCGACGAGATGATCGTGTTCCCGCCGCTGAGCCAGCAGGAGATCATCGAGATGGTCGACATGATGCTCCGCGGCGTCGAGACGCGGCTCAAGGACCGCGACATGGCGCTCGAGCTGACGACGAAGGCCAAGGAGGAGCTCGCCCGGCGCGGTTACGACCCGGTGCTCGGCGCCCGGCCGCTGCGGCGGACCGTGCAGCGCGAAATCGAGGACGCGCTGGCCGAGAAGCTGCTCTATGGCGACGTCCGCCCAGGCCAGATCGTGGTGGTCGACCTCGACGGTGAAGGCGCGGAGGGGACGTTCACCTTCCGCGGCTCGCCGAAGGCCGAGGCCCCGGATACCCCGCTCGTCGAGCCGGCGTCCACGGACTAATCAAACGCACAGGGCGCCGCGATACCACACAGACGTGGTATCGCGGCGTTTTGCGCATCCGCGTCTTAATGCGCGCCGCGGACGTTGAGGACGACGACGCCGACGACGATCATCCCGATGGCAGCGACCTTGAGAGCGTCGAGACGTTCGCCGAGCATGGTGACGCCGACGAGAGCGACGAGGGCGGTGCCGGAGCCGGCCCAGATGGCGTAGGTCACCGACACCGGGATGTGCTTGACGACGATCGCGAGCAGGGCGATCGAGATGGCGTACGCCGCCAGCACCAGCGCGGTCCACAGCGGGTCGGTGAAGCTCGCCGTACGCGGCAGCGCAGCCGTCCCGGCCACCTCGACGGTGATCGCGACGGCGAGCAGCACAGCGGCCAGACTCATGACGACTCCTCATTAGGCTCCCACGTGTAGCAGTCGCTACACGTAGACTATTGTAGCGACTGCTACAGCGATTCGCACACTTGAGAGAGGGCGGCCATGGGACGCCGAGACGAGCTCGCCGAGCAGGCGACCGACTATGTGCTCGAACACGGGCTGATCGGACTGTCGCTGCGTCCGCTGGCCGCCGCGCTCGGGACCAGCGATCGGATGCTGATCTATCACTTCGGCGACAAGGACGCCCTGATCACCGAGGTCATGGTGCGAGCGACGTCGCGGTCCGTTCGGGTCGTGGAGGCCCTGCCGCGAGCCCGAACTGTGCGGGCGGCCGTGATGCGACTCTGGGAGGCCCTTCTCGGTCCCGAGCTGGACCGTTGCCAGCGGGTGTACATCCAAACCGCGGCCCTCGGCATCCTCGGGACCGACCCGTATCGGAAGGTGATCGCCCGCAGCGACGAGGAGTGGACCGCCGCCATTCGCGACTACCTACTCACTAGTGGGGCCAATCCGCGTCGCGTCCGCCGGGTCGCCGAGTTGGTCGACGCGGCGCTGATGGGATTTCACCTGTCGTTGCCGATGGCCGAGGATCCGCGACAGTTGGACGCCCACGTACGCGACCTCGCTGCGACAGCCCAGCGGCTCAACGACGGCGCGGCTTAGCCGGGCAGCGCGAACCGATTGCCGTCGAGCGGCTCGACGAGGCCGTCGGCGACCAGTCCGTCGAGCGCCCGCTCGCGCTGGATCGCGAGCTTCCAGCCCGCCTCGAGCCGTCGTCGCGAGACCGGTCCGTCGGCGTCGCGAAGCACCGCCAGCAACGCGCCGCGGCACTGTCGGTCGGTGCCGTCGTAGGACTGAGTCGGTCGCGGAGGGCCGTCGTAGGGCGGGCAACCTGCGCGCTGCCAGGCGCAGCGGTCGGCGATCGGGCAGCGGTCGCATGCGGGGCCCCGTGCCGTGCAGACCAAGGCGCCGAGCTCCATGACGGCCACCGACCAGCGCGCCGCCGTCGACCGATCGTGGGGGAGCAGCCGCCGCGCCGTCTCGCGCTCGGCGACCCGCATCGAGGGTCCCGGCAGCGCCGCACCGTCGACGACGCGCGCGAAGACCCTCCGTACGTTGGTGTCGAGCACCGGATGCCGTCGCCGATAGGCGAACATGGAGACCGCCGCGGCCGTGTAGTCGCCGATGCCCGGAAGATCTCGTAGTGCGTCGATGTCGCTCGGGACCTCGCCGCCGTGCCGCTCGACGATGGCCGTCGCGGCCTGGTGCAGCCGCATCGCCCGACGCGGGTAACCGAGCCGGCCCCAGGCGCGGACCGCGTCGCCCACCGAGGCGGTGGCCATCGCACTCGGGGTCGGCCATCGCTCGAGCCAGGCGGTGTAGGCCGGTAGCACTCGTCGCACCGGCGTCTGCTGCAGCATCACCTCGGACACCAACACGGCCCACGCGGTGGCGTCGGAGTGCCGCCACGGCAGGTCGCGGGCGTTGCCGGCGTACCAACGAAGCACGCGTCGGTGCAGGTCTGCGGTCGCCGCGCTCACCCGCCCCAGTCTGCCCGACCGCTCGGAGCGGAGCAGCGATGGCTCGGAGTGGCGTCGCGAGCTGGCCTGCGACATTGACTAGCGTGACCAGCGATGAGCACTGTCACGCGTCCTCGAGGCCCGCTGCCACCGCGGGTCTATTGGGTGCGGCGCCTCGCGCTGTTGGCGATGGTCGTCCTGCTCGTTTGGCTCGGGGCGCGATGGATCGGCGGGGGTGGCTCGCAAGCGGCTCCCTCCGGTGGCGACGACGCGACGGCGGCAGCGTCGTCCGACGACGATGACTCCACGCGGTCGGACTCGGGCGATGACGAGTCCCGCGATCGGACCCGAACCGATCGGGTCCGGGCCGTGGCCGAGTCGTTCGAGCAGCCCAGCGAACACTGCGATCTCACCCAGGTGCTCGTGACGCCGACGGTCGCCGAACCGGTCTACGCGGGCGAGCCCGTTACGGTCCACCTGCGCATCTCGACGTCGAGCTCGACCGCGTGTTCGCTGAGCATCGACGCCGACCACCTGCTGCTCTCGATCACGTCGGGCGACGACAACGTGTGGGACTCCACCCACTGCGAGGACGCGATCCCGACACGTGATCTCGCGTTGCAGCCGCGCTGGTCGGCGCTGGTCGACGTGACCTGGTCCGGCCTATACTCCGGCCGCCGGTGCCCCTCTGGCGGCACCGCCGCCGAGCCTGGCACGTACTCGATCGAGGCCGCCGTGCTCGAAGGGGAGCCCACCGAGACCGACGTCGAGCTGGTCGAGCGCCCCGATCCGGTCGAGGACGACAAGACCAAGGGCGACGACGAGAGCAGCGACGACGTCAAGGGCGGCGACGACCAGGTCGACGACGACACGGCCGCGAGCGGTCAGACGTAGCGCTCGAGGATGCTCGACTCGGCGAGCCGCGACAACCCCTCGCGGACGCTGCGGGCCCGCTGCTCGCCGACACCCTCGACGGCCTGCAGATCCTCGATGGTCGCAGCGAGCAGCTTCTGCAGGCTGCCGAAATGGTCGACGAGCCGATCCACGACGGTGCCGGGCAGCCGCTGCACCTTGGCGAGCAGCCGATAGCCGCGCGGCGACAGGGCGGCATCGAGATGCTCGCCGCCGCCGAGTGACAAGGCCCGCGCCACCGTGCCGATGTCGACGAGATCCGATGAGCTCAACTCGGCCATCGCCTTCAGGATGTCGCGGGTCCGCGGCGCCCGGCGACCCGACGGCAGGTAGTCGCGGACGACGAGTTCCCGCTCCAGGTCGACCCCGGTGACCAACTCGTCGAGCTGCAGGCTGAGCAGACGCCCGTCGCTGCCGAGCTCGAGCACGTAGTCCTCGATCTCCGATGCGATCCGGGTGACCATCTCGAGTCGCTGCATCACGGCCGCAACGTCGCGCACGGTGACGAGGTCTTCGATCTCCAACGCCGACAGCGATCCGGAGACCTCGTCGAGGCGCAGCTTGTAGCGCTCCAAGGTCGCGAGTGCCTGGTTGGCCCGACCGAGGATGGCGCCGGGATCTTCGAGTACGCGTCGTGCCGAGCCGACATAGAGCGCGATGATCTGCATCGACTGCGACACCGAGATCACCGGCAGGCTGGTCTGTCGGGCGACCCGGTCGGCCGTTCGGTGCCGGGTGCCGGACTCGTCGGTCTCGATCGACGGGTCGGGCATCAGGTGGACGGCAGCCCGCAAGATTCGGCTGGCGTCGCGATCGAGGATGATCGCGCCGTCCATCTTCGCCAGTTCGCGAAGCCCGGTCGAGCTGAACGGTACGTCGAGCGCGAATCCCCCTGTCGAGATGGCCTCGACCGTCCGGTCGTGTCCCAGCACCAGCAGCGCGCCGGTCCGGCCGCGCAGGATGCGTTCGAGGCCCTCACGCAGGCTCGTGCCCGGCGCGACGCTGGCCATGGTCGCGCGCATCCGCGGGTCTGGAGTGCCGCGTTCGCCTATGGGCGGTTGGTGAGCCACGCACCGAGTCTATTCATCCGCGAACGCAGCCGACGGGCGGTGCCCGGATTGCGACGACTCGGGTGTCGCCGACGGGGGTAACCTCCCAGGGTGGAGGAATCGCGGGAGGGTGTCGCGCTGACCAACCTGGATCAGCCGTTGTTCAAGGACTCCGGTGCGACCAAGCGGGATCTGGTCGACTACCTCGACGCGATGCGCGACCGCATCCTGCCGGTGTTGCGAGACCGGCCGCTGTCGGTGATCCGCACCTTGCGGGGGCAGAAGCCGTTCATGCAGAAGAACGTGCCGAAGTACGCGCCGGACTGGATTCGTACGGTGTCGTGGTGGGCCGAGGCGTCCAAGCGGGACGTGGCGTACGCGCTGTGCGACGACCGACGGACCTTGCTCTGGTTCGCCAATCAACGTGCCGTCGAATACCACCCGACGTTGCTGCGAGCCAGCCGGTCGGATCGGGCCACGGATCTGATCATGGACCTCGACCCTCCCGAGGGCCAGCCGTTCTCGGTCGTCGTCCAAGCGGCCCATCTCGTACGACAGGCGCTCACCGAGGCGGGCCTGGCCGGGGCCGTGAAGACGAGCGGCGCCAAGGGCGTGCACGTCTTCGTGCCGATCGACGACGACCTGACGATGGATGACGCGGCCGCCGCGACACGGGCGATTGCCGCTCGGGCCGAGCAACTCGATCCGGACCTCGCGACCACCGCGTACGTCAGGGCGGACCGTGGCGGCAAGGTGTTTCTCGACTCGACGCGGTCCGGCGGGGCAACCGTGATCGCGGCGTACAGTCCGCGCGTCCGACCCGGTGTGCCGGTGTCGTACCCGGTCGGGTGGGATCTGCTCGACCAGGCGGCGCCGTCCGACTTCACGATCCACACCGTCCCCGAGATGGTGGGCGACCAGGATCCGTGGGCCGAGGAGTTGCCGGCGCCGCAGACACTGCCGGCCGACCTGATCGAGGAGGGTCACACGATCCCGGTCGCACGGGTGCAGGCGATGCACGAAGGCAAGCGACGCAAGCGAGCTCAGCGGCAGGCGGAGGAGGACGAGTGACGTCGGCTGACCGTGTCGAGCACTGGTCGCGTCGGCTCAGCGACGAGGCCGAGGCGGCCGAGGTCCCCGGCGCGGTCCTCGGCATTTGGGCCGACGGCGAGCAGATCGTCGTGCCGCATGGCGTGTTGAGCACAGCCACCGGCGTCGATACCACGGCCGACTCGGTCTTTCAGATCGGCTCGATCACCAAGCTCTGGACCGCGACCATGGTCATGCAGCTGGTCGACGAGGGTCGGGTCAAGCTCGACAGCACGGTGGCGGAGGTGCTCCCCGGCGTCCGGCTGGGCGCCGAGGACGTCGCCGACCAGGTGACCGTGCGGCAGCTGCTGACGCATACGAGCGGCATCGACGGCGACGTGTTCGTCGACACCGGACGCGGCGACGACTGCATCGAGCGCTACGTCGAGCTGCTGGCTACCGGCGCCCAGACCCATCCGGTCGGCGCAGCGTACTCCTACTGCAACGCCGGCTTCGTCCTGCTCGGCCGGATCATCGAGGTGCTCGACGGAGTCGTGTGGGACGAAGCCCTGCGACGACGGGTCGTCGCACGGCTGAGCCTGTCGGCGACGGTGACGCTTCCCGAGGAGGCGATCCTGCACCGAGCCGCGGTCGGACACCAGGCGCATCCGCAGGCCGGCGCGCCGGTCTCGGCATGGGGACTGATGCGCAGCATCGGCCCGGCCGGACTCATCACCCAGTCCGCCGGCGATCTGCTGACCTTCGCCCGACTGCAGCTCGACGGCGACGCGGCGCCGTGGGCTGGGTTGCTGAGCACCGACTCGGCCGCGTTGATGCTGGGCGATCAGGTGCGGCTGCCGCGTGGCAGTACGACATGTGACGCAGTCGGTCTGGCTTGGCGGATCTACAAGTGGGGTGGTCGCCGGCTGGTCGGTCATGACGGCGGGACGCTCGGCCAACATGCGTACCTGAGGATCGACCCCGAGGCCCGGCTGGCCGTGTGCCTGCTGACGAACTCTCCGGACGGACCGGGCCTCTTTCAGTCCATCGTCTCCGACGTGCTCGACGACTACGTCGGCGTTCGTGTGCCGGACCCGCCGGAGCCGGCCGATGTCGCGCTGCATCGTCCGGAGCGTCGCATCGGGCGTTACGAGCGGGCCGCCACCCGGTTCGACATCAGTGAGCAGGCGCGGGGGCTGCTGCTGACGTCGACCTCGACGGGCGAGCTCGCCGAACTGAGCTCCGGGCCCGACGTGACCGAGTACGCGTTGCTGCCCCTCGACGAGTCGGGTGATCGGTACGCGCTCAGGGAGCATGACGGTCAGCCGTGGGTTCCGGTGACGTTCGATCGGTTCGCCGACGGCGCGCCGTATGTCTTCGTCGGCGGGCGTACGACGCCGAAGGTCTGCTAGCGCCCGATCGTGGCGAGGTCGCCGAGGAGCTGGTCGCGGTCGTCGGCGTCGGTGATGTCGTCGCCGGCGCGTCGAGCCTCGGCCATCCAACGCTGTGTCTCCGCTTCGTCGCCCGCGACCGCACTGGCTCGGGCCAGCGCCTCGTAGGCGAAGGCCAGATCCCAGTCACCGATGCCGTAGCGCTGGCAGATGTCTAGGGAGAACCGGGCATGGTAGAGCGCCGGCTCGGCCCGGTCGAGGACGCTGTAGACCCGCGAACACTGCCAGTGGCTGCGAGCGAAATTCTCCGGTTTGCCGATCTCTAGCCAGTGGTACGCGGACGCGTGCGCCTGATGGACCATGCGGGCGTCGTCGTCGGGCGTACGGTCCGGCTGGTCCATCAGCCGCCAGGTGTCGTTGTACAGGGTCGTGGCCCAATGTCGGTGGCGCTCGCTGCCATCGGGGCCATCGGATTCGTCGGCCGGACTCATCGGTGGGCTCCCGTCTCGAGGCGACGGGCTCGGTGCCGGCGTACGGCGTCGCGGTTGCTGCACGTCGGCGAGCAGTAGCGCTGTCGACCGTTGCGCGACACGTCGACGATGACCTGGTCGCAGTCGTCGGCGGCGCAGCGTCCGAGCCGATGCATGCCGCGGCCGGCCAGATGCAGCGTGGTCCCGACCGTCACGAGGGCGGCGACCACCCTCCCGAGGGGGACGTGCGGGTCTCGATAGTGGACGTGCCAGCCGGTGCCGGCATGGTCGGACAGCCGCGGGTACGCCGCGTACTCGCTCAGCAAGACGTTGAGGCGATCGGCCCGCTCCTGGTCGGTCGCGGCGTCGACGACCTCCCGCCATCGCTCGACGAGCGACTGGACGAGGCGCACGTCGGCCTTGGTCGCGCGGCGGTCGATCACGACGTCGTAGTGGCGGCAGATCGCCTCGAGCTCGTCGGGCGTCCGCGGCAGCGAGCGGTGCAGACCGGCCGCGAGGAGGACCGCATCGGAACCGTAAGGGTTGAGCTGCATGAAGCCATTACAGCACTGCGATCGGTCGGGCGCTAGGGGTCGATCGCGGCGGCCAGCTGTTCGGCCGCGGCCTGGGTGAAGTCGGCGCTGATGTCGATCTCTCCCCCGGGGATCGCGGCCTGGACGAGCGGTGCCGAGATCACGACGCCGTCGACGACGACCGCGAGCTGCGCCTGCGCGCCGGTCTTGTCGGCGAGTTCGCGGGTGACCGCTTCGAACTGCGTCGCGCCCTCATCCGACAGCGTGATGCCGACGACCCACGGCCCGTAGTCGCTGAGCCTCGCCGACGCCTCGACGATGTCCGGCGTACGCAGCTCGGCCGGACCCAGTCGGTAGGCCTCGGTGTGTCCGGGCGTACACCACACGTCGGGTTTCGAGCAGTCGGCCGTCTTGGGCAGTTTCGCGAGCACGGGGCGAAACGCGATCTCGGCCGGCGGCCCGGTCGGCTCGGCGGACTCAGTCGGCTCTCGCGGCGCGGAATCATCCGTGTCGTCGCCGGCCAGCAGAACCACGGACACCGAGACAAGTCCGATGAGCACGACCAGTGCGCCGGCGACGATGCCGACGAGCCGTTGGTTTCGAGGTCGCTGCTGTCGTCCCGAGGCCGCCATGACCCTCAACACTAATGGCGTACTCGCCACGGCGAATCGGCACTCCCCACGGGCTCGAAACCCGTGGGGAGTGCCGTCGTTCGACGATCCCGTGGTGTCGCTATGCCGGTGACGGCACCTTGTCGCGGTCCAGCAGCGGGTCGTCGGGCGCCGGCAGGAACTGATCCGGCCGCCCCTCGACGTAGAGCTGCGGGAGTCGACGGTCGATGGACCGTGGCAGCCACCAGTTCATCCGGCCGAGTAGGTGCATCACCGCGGGCACCAGCAGCATCCGGACGACGGTGGCGTCGACCAGGATCGCGGTCGCCATGCCGAGACCGATCACCTTGAGGATGATGTCGGGGCTCGGCACGAAGGCGGCGAACACCGCCACCATGATCGCAGCCGCGGCCGTGATGACCCGACCGGTGCCGGCGAGGCCGTCGCCGACCGCCCGGATGTTGTCGCCGCTGCGGGTCCACACCTCGCGCATCCGGCTGATCAGGAACACCTCGTAGTCCATCGACAGCCCGAACAGCACGGCGAAGACGATCACCGGCACGAAGCCCGGCATCGGTGTCGCGGTGTCGATGCCGAGGAGCTGGCCGGCCCAGCCGCCCTGCAGCACGTATGCCATGAGGCCGTACGCCGCCCCGACCGAGAGCAGGTTCATGACCGCGGCCGTCAGCGGAATCACGATGCTGCGGAACGACACGAACAGCAGCAGCATCGACAGCGCGATCACGCCGCCGATCAGATACGGCAGGCGGCTGGAGACGTTTTCGTTGGAGTCGATGTTGGTCGCGGTGACCCCACCGACATGCGCCTCCACGCCGGAGCCGTCCGTCGTCTCGGGAATGACGTCGTCACGTAGCTTGTGCACGAGATCCTCGGTCGCGGCCGACTGCGGACCGCTGTCCGGGATCACGGTGACGAGTGCCGCTGTTCCGTCGGCGTTGACCTGCGCCGGCATCGCCGCCGAGACTCCCGGCGTTTGGCCGATGTCGGAGACCAGGGCGTTGACAGTGGCGGCGTCGCCCGGGCTCGACAGGTCGGCGGCGACCAGCAGCGGGCCGTTCGCGCCCGGCCCGAAGCCCTCCGCCACCGTGTCGTACGCCTGGCGCGACGACTTGTCCGCCGGGTCGTTGCCGGCGTCCGGGAAGCCGTAGCGGACGTCGAGGAACGGCAGCGCCATCGCCAGCAGGATGCCGACGCCGACGACCGTCGCGACGATGCTGTGCCGGTTGACGAATCGGCTCCAGCCCGCCCACCGCCGGGTCGGCACCAGGTGACCACCGGGGGCAACCTGGACCTCAGGGCGACGCCGCAGCGGTAGCCGCAGCCGGTCGACCGAGCGACCGAAGTAGCCCAGAAGCGCGGGGAGCAACGTGACCGCGGCCGCCAGCACGATGAACACGGCGACGATCGTCGCGATGGACGCGCCACGCATGAACGACAGCCCCATCGCGAACAGGCCGAGCATGCTGACGATCACGGTGCTGCCGGCGACCATGACGGCGCGGCCGGCGGTGTCGAGCGTCGCGACCGTGGCCGTCTCGGGATCGAGCCCGACCGCGCGCCATTCGCGAAATCTCGTCACCATGAGCAGCGTGTAGTCGATGCCTAGGGCGATGCCCATCATGGTCGCCAGGGCTGTCGACCAGTCCGGCACGTCGATGACCGCCGCGATGAGCCCGGTGAGCATGCCGCTGACCGCGAGGCCGGCGAGAGCAACAACGATCGGGAGCCCGGCGGCGACCACCGTGCCGAACGTGATCAGCAGGATCAGCGCGGCGATGACGAGGGCGATCCCCTCGGAGCCGATCTCGGTCTGCTCGGCCTGCTGGATCGACTGGCCGCCGAGAGCGATATCGAGCCCCGGTCGCTCGGCCGCATCAGCGGCGTCGAGGAGCTTCTCGGCGTCAGTGGTCGGCATGTCGACCGGGTTGACGACGTCGAGATTAAGGTGGGCAAGGAGGATGTGTCCGTCCTCCGAGATCCCTCCCGGTGTCGTGTACGGATCGCTCGCTGCTGCGACGTGGGGGAGTCCACGAAGCTCGGCGAGCAGGGCGGTGACGTCGGACCGGACCGCTGGATCCGTCACGGATCCGTCGGAGCGGACGACGACGTCGACGGTGTCGCCGGACTGCGCCGGGAAGCGCTGCTCCAGCAGATCCTGGGCCTGCTTGGAGTCCGAGCCCGGCGTCGAGTAGTCGGCGTTGAACTCGCCGGCGAACGCGGCCGAGAGGCCGATCGCCACGGCGAGCGCGGCGATCCAGCCGACGATGATTCGGCCGCGGTTGCGGAAGGCGACGCCAGCGAGACGACCGAGTGGTCCGGGGCGGTGCGCGCGTCGCGTCGCCCCGTCTGACGGGTGGTGTGCGTTGGTCATCGAGACCCCTTGGCGGAAAGAAAGGTGACGCCTGTGACGTCGAGTCATTTCAGTTACGTCGCATAGCAAACCCGAGGTCTCGTTACTTGTCAAGCCGCTTTACTTCTGTAACGATGATTCACGAGTTCTTCTCAAGGAGCGCCGATTTGTGTCCGTGATGTCCAATGAGTCGGAGAAGCGAACCCCGACCAGGCGGGAGCGCGTACGCGCCGCCACGATTGACGAGATCAAGGCGACGGCCTTGCGGCTAATGCACGACCAGGGCAGCACTGACCTCCGATTTTCCGACATCGCCCGCGAAATGGGGATGACCGCGCCAGCTCTCTATCGCTACTTCGGCGATCGCGACGAGCTGCTGTCCGCGCTCGTGGCCGACGCCTACAACGACCTGGCCGATGCGGTCGAAGCCGCACGCTTGCGGGTGCCCGTCGACGACCCGACCGGCCGGTGGTATGCCGTGTCGCGGGCCTTTCGCACGTGGGCCAACAGCGAGCCGCAGCAGTTCGCCTTGATCTTCGGCCCTCCCGTCCCCGGCTTCGTGATGCCGGAGGAGGGTCCGGTGGCGGAAGCCTGTACGCGAGCGATCACCGGGCTCAAGGCGTACTTCGTCGAGGCCCTTGACCAGGGCAAGCTCGGCCGGCCACTCATCCGCGACGTCGACGAGTCGCTGCTCGGCCACCTCAAGGACAAGCAGGAGGGAATGATCGACCACTCGGATCTTCCGCCGGAGACCTTTCAGGCGATCCTGCATTGCTGGTCAGCGCTCTACGGCTTCACCAGTCTCGAGGCGTACGGTCACCTGCACTTCCTGACCGAGGAGGCGCGGGACGCGCTGTTTGCCTCCAACATGCGGCTTGCCGCGATCTATTCGGGCCTGCCCACCGACTGAGACAGCCCGAGCACCCGAAGCGCCGACCCGAGATCGGGCACGTCGAGCGTCGTGATGCCGGAGACCGGTCGCTGTCGCTCCGGACGCGGCCCGAGATCGGACGGGACGAGGGCATGGGTGAAGCCGAGACGGGCGGCCTCGGCAAGCCGCTTCGACAGGTGCGGCACGCGTCGGACCTCGCCGGCGAGTCCGACCTCTCCCATTGCGACCAAATGATGCGGCGGCACTCGGTTGCGCGCCGCAGATGCGACTGCGATCGCGATCGCGAGATCGGCGGTGGGATCGACCAGCCGGGCGCCGCCGACCGTCGACACGTAGACCTCGTAGCCGCTGACCGCGACCGCCGCCCGGCGCTCGAGGACGGCGAGGATCATGTTGATCCGGGCCGAGTCCATGCCGACGACGGCCCGTCGGGGCGTGCCGGCAGGTGACGGTGCGACCAACGCCTGGATCTCGGCGAGCAGGGGGCGGCGACCCTCCATCGTGACGGTCACGCAGGTGCCCGACACCGGACTGGGATGGCGGGACACGAATCGGCCGGTGGGGTCGGGCACCTCGACGATCCCGTCTTCGGCCAGGTCGAAGCAGCCGACCTCGTCGACCGGACCGTGCCGGTTTTTGGTCGCCCGGATCATCCGCAGCCGCGACGTCGTCTCGCCCTCGAACGTCAAGACCACGTCGACCAGGTGCTCCAGGACGCGCGGACCGGCGACCGAGCCGTCCTTGGTCACGTGGCCGACGAGGATTGTCGCGATGCCGTGCCGCTTCGCAACCTGGATGAGGGTCGCGGCGACCTCGCGTACTTGGGTGACGCCGCCGGGGACCCCGTCGACGCCGTCGGCGCCGATCGCTTGGACGGAGTCGATGATGAGCAGCGACGGCTTCACCTGCTCGATGTGCGTCAACGCCGCGGACAGGTGGGTCTCGGCCGCGAGATAGAGCGACGGTTGGATGCCCTCGGTGCGGTCGGCCCGCAGGCGTACTTGAGCGGCGGACTCCTCGCCGGTGACATAGAGCGTGGTCTGGCCCGATCGGGCCCACGACGCCGCGACCTCGAGCAGCAGCGTCGACTTGCCGACGCCCGGCTCGCCAGCGAGCAGGAGCACGGACCCTGGCACCACGCCGCCGCCGAGGACGCGGTCGAGCTCGGCGACGCCGGAGCTGACGGCAGCCGACGCCTGCGCGTCGACCTCGCCGATCGGCACGGCGGCGCTCTGCACCTTGGCGCCCGTGGCTGACCCGATCTGGCTCTCCTCGACGCTGCCCCAGGCCTGGCACTCGCCGCAGCGCCCGACCCACTTGGTGCTGGTCCACCCGCACTCGGTGCAACGGAAACTGGCCTGGCGAGTGCGGGCCTTTGTCGAGCTCATAGTGGCGACCCTAGGCGAGCCCACCGACGGTCGCGGCGTACGGCACGGGAGATTTGGAATTGTGGTCGCTAGAGCAGCCGCGAATCCAAATCTCGCGTCAGCCCGGGGGTCAGATGCGGATCGTGCCGTCGGCCGTCTGGAAGTGGGCGGCGATGACCCCGGGTGTGCCGTGCGGTGCCACCCACTGCACGCTGACGTCCTCCAGAGCGGCCAGCGCCGGTTCGCCGAGCCACTTCTCCACGCGAGCCGGATCGCCGGCGATCTCTAACGCGCACAGCCTGAGGTCGCCGCTCGACCCCGATGACGGGTGGTCGTCGCCGTCGACCTCCCATTGCACGACGAAGGGCAGCTGCGGATCGGCCTGGAGCCCCTTGACGCCGATCTGCTTCCAGCGCAGCTCGAACCCGTCGGGGCGATGCCGGTTGCCCTGGACCGCAAGGCGTTCGAGTCGGCGTTCGATCGGCGTGATGTCGTCGACAGCCACGACCCAGCCCAGCCAGCCTCCTCCGGCCGCCGAGCGATCGCGTACGGCTTGGCCGAACGGCACCTTGTCGGAGGCGGGGTGATCGAGTACGGCGACAACCTCGACGTAAATCCCGCCGCGAAGCGGGAGGACGCGGTTGATGGTGCCGAATCGGGGATGCACCCCGCCGTCAAGGAACGACTCGCCCAGCAGCGCCGAGAGTCTGGACGTCGTACCTTCTAAGCCGTCGGGGCCCACCGCATAAGAGAGATGGTCCAGGCGCATTCCGGCATTGTCGCCGCCGTCTGAAGCCGAGCGATTGGCGGGGGCCGCGTCACCTTCAGGTTTCCGGTGTGGTACGTCGCGCCGAAGTGTTGGCGTAGAACTGCGGGTCTACGGGCCATGTTGGCGCGGATCTGCGCCAACACTCCAGACCGGCGGCGTCAGTCCGGGTCGGCGGGGTGGCGGGTGGCGCGATGGTCGCTGGCCAGATGGTCCTCGCACAGCCGGACCAGTTCGCGGTACGCGTCCTTGCCCATGAGCTCGATCAGCTCGTCGCGGATCGACACGTACACCGGGTCGAGGCCGACGTGCGCCTCGGTGGCCGACGGGCAGAACCAGTCGAGGTCGTGGCCGCCGGCTCCCCAGGCGGCGCGCTGGTATTCGCCGATCGACACCTCGGTGTATGAGGTGCCGTCGCCACGCTCGACGTCGCGGTATTGCCGTCGGGTCGGCAGCTGCCAGCACACGTCCGGCTTGACCTTGTGGGGCTTGACCTTCTTGCGCAGCGCCCATCGGTGCAACGCGCAGCCGCCGCCACCGGGGAAGTCCGGGCTGTTCAAGAAGATGCAGGCGCCGTCGACGACGCGGGTCTTGCGGTCACCGTCGTCGTCCACCTCGATCCAGCCGTTGGACCGGCCCTCGGCCCGCTGCTGCCAGTCCTTGGCCGCCAGCTTGGGGACGAAGTGAGCCACCCGCTGCTCGTCGTCGGCGTCGGCGAAGTGGGCGCCGAGCGTGCAGCAGCCGTCATCGGGTCGGTCGGCGTAGATGCCCTTGCAGCCGGCGCCGAAGATGCAGGTCCAGCGCGACGTCAGCCAGGTCAGATCGCAGCGAAAGACCTGGTTGTCGTCATCGGGGTCGGGGAATTCGACGAAGGTTCGCGGAAATCCCAGCGCAACTTCGGGCACCAGACAACCGTAGCTCGCACACCGGCGTCTGGAGGGACGTAGGGTCAGCGCGTCGAAGTCAGGGAGCCCCATGGCAATCAAGCGTCTCGTCGGACTGGTCAGCGTCGCGCTGGTCATCACGGTCGCGCCGGCGGTGCCGACCAATGCTCAACCATCCGCCCCTCGGTCGACCGACCGACTCGATCCCGACGGCACCGATCGTGGCGCCTGGCCTCTCCGGGACGGCGACGAGCTGACCTGGCGTTCACCGGCGCCGTTACCGATCGGCGACGCGCGGCCGGAGTTTCGCCTGGGCCATCGCCTACTCGGGTATCCCCAGATCGAGTCCGACCGGCGCACGCTGACCCTGTCGGACGTCGACCTCACCGACCGGCAAGCCGAGCGCGTCGAGGTGTGGCTGGGCACCGACCGACTCGACGCGGCCGGACGCGTCGACCTTCCTCGAAGCAATACCGCCCCCGTCCCCGTCGGACCGACCACGACGCCGGCCGACGACCCGGGTGAGCACGGCGACCATCCGTTCGTCGGCTTCGACTATCGATCCGACCCGCTGCCGTGGCCGGCGTACGAGGGGCCGATGGAGGTGCTCGGGCACGCGGTCCTTCCCGAGGACGTAGACAACGCGCCGCTCGTGTTGTTCCTGCACGGGCGCCACGTCGCGTGTTATGGCCGCGGCGACAACGGCAGCTGGCCCTGCCACGGCCAGTCGAAGCCGGTGCCGAGCCAGCTGGGGTACGACTACCTGCAGCGGATGCTCGCCTCGCAGGGCTACGCGACGGTGTCGATTGCGGCGAATGCGATCAACCAGCAGGACTGGGTGTCCCCCGACGGCGGAGCGTCGGCGCGATCGGCGCTGGTTCGTCATCACTTGAAGCTGCTATCCCAATGGGCCGTCGACCCCGATCGGCCGCGATGGTTCGGCGAGATCGACCTCGACCGCGTCGTGTTGGTCGGCCACAGCCGTGGCGGAGAGGGCGTCGACCAAGCCGTGATCGACACGACGGCCGCCGCTCCCTACCGCATCGAGGGGCAGGTGCTGATCGGTCCGGTCGACTTCGCGTACCAGACCGCGGGCTACATGCCGACCGTGGTGCTGTTGCCCTACTGTGACGGCGATGTCTACGACCTCCAGGGCCAGCGCTACGTCGATGCTGCCGGCACGTTGACCGCCGACGATCCGACGTTGCGAAGCAGCGTGCTGATGCGCGGGGCAAACCACAACTTCTTCAACACCGAATGGACGCCGGGCATCTCGCAGGCGCCGAGCAACGACGACTGGTACGACCAGCAGCACCCGCTCTGCGGTCGCAAGGCGTCGCCGACGCGGTTGAGTGCCGCCGAGCAGCGCCGGGCCGCCCGGACGTTCATCGGTGCCGCCGTGCAGGGCTTCGACGCCGACGATCGGGCCGCGCTCGACGTCCTGGACGCCGACCGCCCGGTCGAGCTGCCTGCGGCCGGTGGCGCAGTCGCGTGGACGCACGCGCTCGGCGGTGATCGCGACACCGTACGGGTCGGCGCCGGTGCTCATGTCACGGGCGCGGCGCGTGCCTGTCGATCGGGGACGACGTCGCCGTTCGGTCGGCAGGCGCTGCCGCTGTGTGGGCCGGGGGCCTACGACCGCGAGCTGCACTGGACTCTGGCGTACTCCTGGTGGCTGAGTCCGGCGACGCCGTACCGCCGGCTCGGCCTCACCCGGCAGCTGCAACTCGAGTGGAGCCGACCCGACACGGTGGGTGGGCTGAGCCTCGACGAGCCGCTCGACCTCAGCCCGTCCGGATCGACACTGGACTTGCGCGTGGTGTCCGATCCGGCGCAGGGTCCGACCCGGATCGCGGTCCGGCTGTCCGACTCCGACAGCAGCTGGACCGCGCCCGACACGCTGCTGCGCCGGCTCCCGGGCTCGAACAACCTGGTTGCGCTGTGGGCCCGGACGGTCCGGGTCGGACTAGACGACGCCGCGGCCGACCTCGATCTGACCGACATTCGCTCCATCGACCTGATCGGGCGCAGCGACACCGGTCGGGTCTGGCTGCTCGACGCGTCGGCCCGCCGCCCGGATCTGTCACCGGCTCCGGACGCGATGCTGCCGTCGATCCGGATCGGCAAGGTCAGCGTCCAGGAGGGCGATGACGGTGACGAGGCGGTTGCCGAGGTGCCGTACACGGTCGTCGGCGACGTCGCCGCCCCGGCTCGGTTCGGCGTCGCGATGACCCAGAGCAGCTTCGAGGGACGGACACCTAATCGGTACGAGGTCGTCACCGTGTCGCCCGGGGACACCGAAGGCGTGATCGAGGTGCCGTACGAGGCCGACCGACGGGACGACCGCGCGCAGACGGGGGAGACCGTCATGGGCGTGCCGCTGACCGGCCTGGCGATGGGCGACTACTTCGGTCGCGTCATCATCAACGACGACGATCCGAGACCGCGGCTGTCGTTCGGCGTCGAGCGGAAGCGGGTCGGATACGGCGACGACCTGGTGTTCGTGACGCGGCTGGCCGCTCCCGTCGACTACCGCCTGAGCGTGTCACTCACCGGAGTCGTCCTGGACCGCTTCCGGCCGCTTCGGGTCGCCGACGTGCCGGAGAAGTGGGCGCGCCGGCACCTCGGCGAGGATGCGCCGGCGCGCAGCGCGGTGGCCAAGCGGCTCAGCAGGGTGTTCGCGTCGATCAAGGCTGGCGAGCTGAAGACTCGCTTCGTGGTGCCGACACGGGCGCATCCGCCGCACCCGAACCCCAAGGCGCTCACCCTGCGGCTTACGTCGCCGATGCTCGACCAACCGCTCCGCGCCACGGTCCGGGTCCGCTGACCGATCAAGACGCCTGATCGCGTGGTCACGGGATAGCGTGTGACCCATGCGGATGGGCGTCTTGGACATCGGGTCGAACACCGGGCATCTGCTCGTGGTCGACGCGCACCGGGGTGCGGCCCCACTGCCGGCGTACTCCCACAAGGAAGCGCTCCGGCTCGCCGAGCACCTGGATACGTCCGGCGCTGTCGACCCGACCGGCACCGATGCGCTCGTGAAGTTCGTCCGCGAGTCCAAGATGGTCGCAGAGGACAAGGGCTGCGAGACCGTGCGCGCGTTCGCGACGTCTGCGGTACGGGACGCCGCCAACGCCGACGACCTGCTCGACCGGGTGCGCGATGAGACCGGCGTCGAGCTCGCCGTATTGCCCGGCGGCGATGAAGCGAAGCTCACGTTCCTCGCCGTGCGCCGTTGGTTCGGCTGGTCGTCCGGACGGATGATCGTGTTCGACATCGGCGGCGGCTCGCTCGAGATCGCGGCCGGAGCCGACGAGACCCCGGACGTTGCGCAGTCGCTGCCGCTCGGCGCCGCTCGGCTGAGCCGCGAATGGTTCGGTGAGGAGCGGCCCGACCCGAAGCAGATTCGGGAGCTGCGCAAGCACGTTCGGGCCGAGGTGGCCCGCGACGCCGTCGACGTGCTCCGGATGGGCCGGGCCGATCACGCGATCGCGACCAGCAAGACCTTTCGTTCGCTGGCCCGCATCTGTGGCGCGGCGGGGTCGAAGGAGGGCCCGTACGCGCGCCGCATGCTCGTTCGCGACGAACTCGCCGAACGCCTGCCCGAGCTCACCGCGATGACGTCCAAGCAGATCGCTAAGCTGCCCGGTGTCGGCACCACCCGGGCCCATCAGGTCGCCGCCGGCGCGGTCGTCGCCGACGCTGTGCTCGACCTGTTCGACCTGCCCGAGCTGGAAGTCTGTCCTTGGGCGCTTCGCGAAGGCGTGATCCTGCAGTGGTTGGACCTGATGTGAGTGGAGACGACGACCGCGCCGCCGTCGAGGTTCCTGCCGCTGACGTCTCCCTGTCGACTGGATCGGTCTATCCCGAGTCGACGGCCAGTGCCTTCGAGCTCGCCGCGCGCCTCGGCTACGACGGTGTCGAGGTGATGGTCGGCATCGACGAGATCAGCCGAGACATCGAGGCCGTCGAGCATCTGATCGACTATCACGAGCTGCCGGTCGTCGCGATCCACGCGCCCTGCCTGCTCGTGACGCAGCGCGTGTGGGGCACCGAGCCCTGGCGAAAGCTCGAACGCAGTGCCGAGATGGCCAAGCGCATCGACGCCGACGTCGTGGTCGTCCATCCGCCGTTTCGGTGGCAGCGCGACTACGCCAAGGGTTTTCTCGAGGGCATCGGTCGCCTCGAGGACGAGACCGGCGTCGCCTTCGCCGTCGAGAACATGTTCCCCTGGCGTACGGTGCGACGCGCCATCCAGGGCTATGCGCCCGGCTGGGACCCGGTCGGCTACGACTACCCCAGCGTCACGCTCGACCTGTCGCACGCGGCGACCGCCGGGTCCGACGTGATGCAGATGGCCGACGACCTCGGCTCGCGGCTGCGGCACGTCCACATGGGCGACGGATCAGGCTCGGCCCGCGACGAGCATCTGGTGCCGGGCCGTGGCACACAGCCGTGCGCTGAGTTCCTCGAACTGCTGGCCAGTCGAGGCTACGGCGGCCATGTCGTGATCGAGATCAACACGCGTCGGGCCGCCAACCGGTCGCTGCGCGAGGAGGACCTGGCCGAGGCGCTGGCCTTCACCCGGCTGCACCTGGCCGCGGCCACCCACGCGGACTTCGTGGTCGGATCCGAGGGATCGGTCGAGGAGCACCCGTTCGAGTTCGACGACGTACGTCGTGATCCGCGGGGGAGTTGACCGTGGCCACTCGTACGGGCCGCGGTCCGGGACGGCGGCCGGGTTCGCCGGACACTCGGGGCGAGATCCTCGAGGCGGCTCGTCGGGAGTTTGCGGCCAACGGATATGACCGGACGTCGATGCGCGCGGTCGCCCGTGCCGCCGGCGTCGACCCGGCGCTGGTGCATCACTACTTCGAGGGCAAGGAGGATCTGCTCCTCGCCGCGATGGAGGTGCCCTTCGACCCGCGTACATTGATCGGCTCGGTCGTCGACGGCCCGCGCGATCAGATCGGCGAACGCATCGTACGGACGGTCCTCGGCCTGTGGGAGGACCCGCAGCGCCAGCCGCGACTGGTCGCGGTGATCCGGGCCGCGATCGCCAACGAGGCGTCGTCGCATCTGCTGCGGGACGGCTTCCTGCGACTGATCCTGGACCAGATCGCGTCCGTACCCGGCATCGACGACGCGCGGCGGCGAGGCAATCTCGTGGCGTCGCAGGTCATCGGCCTGATCATGACCCGCTACGTGGTCGGCCTCGAACCGATCGCGTCGATGCCCGTCGATGACGTGGCCGCCACGATCGGGCCGACCATCCAGCGTTACCTCTTCGACTAGGCCTGCGCGTCCTCGCTCCGGACCTCGTCCCTTCCGGCATCCCGGCCGGCCGCCGGGAGGGGTGGGGCGAACGCGCAATGTCGGCGCGAGGGGTTACGTCGATTCGGCCGGGAGATCGCCGGTGAGATAGCGCTGGATCGTCGGCGCCACCATGGGCACGATCGCCTCGGACGGCATCGCCGCCAGCGGCTCGAGACGCAGGATGTGCCGCGCCAGTGCGAGGCCGAACATCTGGCTCGCGACGAGCGACGCTCGCATCGCGCTCCGCTCCGGTGGCTCGTCGACCCCGATCTCGTGGGTGATGCGACGGACGATCTGGGTCGCGAAAAACTCCCTGAGCAGGTTGGCCGACATCTCGTCGGCGACGGCGCTGCGTACCGTCGCACGGATCGCCGGCCCGGTATCGGGATCGCTCCAGATGCCGAGGAACGTACGCACGAGCCGCTCGCCGATGTGTTCGAGGTCGCCGTGGAGCACCGCCGGCAGCACGACCGCGGGATCTATCGGCGCCTCGATCGTGGCCCGAAAGAGGGCCTCCTTGGTGCCGTAGTAGTGGTGGACCAGCGCCGGGTCGACACCGGCGCTGGTCGCGATCTGTCGGATCGTCGCCCGGTCGAAGCCGCGGTCGGCGAACGTCGCCCGGGCCGCCGTGAGGATCTGCCGCCGGGTGTCTTGCTTGCCCGGCCGGCGTCCCGTGCGGCGACCGGTCACGGCGTGCGGCGTCGCAACGTCGTCGCGGCGAGGAGCAAGGCGGCGACGACGGCCCCGAACAGGATCAGCAGGTCGCGCCACATCGTCGCGGTCGGCTCGGAATGCGCCCCGACCTGAAGCAGGCCGTCGACGCCGTAGGTCAGCGGCAGCACGTCGCTGATGCTGTTGAGCCAGCCGGCCATCTCGTCGCGCGGCACGAAGAGCCCGCTCAGCAGGATCTGCGGGGCCACCACGAGCGGCATGAACTGGACCGCCTGAAACTCGGTCCGCGCGAACGCGCTGCACAGCAGGCCGAGGCCGACGCCGAGGACGGCGTTGCCGACCGCGATCAGAATCACGAGGGCGGAGCTGCCGAGGGTGTCGAGCCCGAGGATCCAGTACGCCACGATCGACGCGATGGCGGCCTGGGCCGTGGCCGCGAGTCCGAACGCGATGCCGTAGCCGAACAGCAGGTCGATCCGCCGGACCGGGGTCGTGAACAGCCGCTCCAGCGTGCCCGTGGTGCGTTCGCGCAGCATCGCGATGCTCGTTACCAGGAACATGATGATGAAGGGGAAGACCCCGAGCATGATCAGCCCGATCCGGTCGAACGCCAGCGCGTCGTCCTCGTACATGTAATAGACGATCGCCATCAACACGACCGGCACCACCAGCATGAGCGCGATCGTGCGTCGGTCGTGCCGCAGCTGAGTCAGGATGCGTTTGGTGGTGCTGGCCAGGATGCGTCCGGGCATCACGCCACCTTCTCGTTTCCCTCGTCTCGGGCGCGAATCAGCCAGAGGAACGCCTCGTCGAGGTCGTCGGTGCCGGCTTCGGCCTTGAGCGCGTCGGGAGTCTGGTCGGCGATCAGGTCGCCTTCGCGGATGAGCAGCAGCCGGTCGCAGCGGTTGGCCTCATCCATCACGTGGCTCGACACCAGCAGCGTGCTGCCCTCGTTGGCGAGGTCGCGGAAGCTCTTCCACAGCTCGTCGCGCAGGACTGGGTCTTGCCCGACGGTGGGTTCGTCGAGCACCAGGACCTCGGGCCGGCTGACGAGCGCGGCGGCGAGCGAGGCGCGACTGTGTTGGCCTCCGGACAGGGTGACGATGAGCTGGTCGGCTTGGCGGGCGAGGCCGACTCGCTCGATCGCGTCGTCGGCATCGGCCTGCCCGAGCCCGTACAGGCTCGCGAAGTACCGGGCGTTTTCCCGGACGGTCAGGTCGGCGTAGACGCTCGGGGCTTGCGTGACGTACCCGATCTTGTGCCGCAGCGCTGGCGCACCGGCCGGCTCGCCGAGCACCGTCACCTCGCCGGACTTGACGATCTGCACACCGACGATCGACCGGATCAGCGTGGTCTTGCCACTGCCGCTGGGTCCGAGTAGACCCGTCACGCTGCCCTGGGGGATCTCGGTGCTGATGCCGTGGAGCACCTCCTTCTTGCCGCGTTCCACGACGAGGTCGGCGACCTCGATTGCGGTGTCCATGGCCTGCCCTTCCGTTGTCAGCTAATTCATCGACTGATGAACTCAATGCTAGGCGAGTTGCTTCGGCGGCACAACCGCGTGGGTACGGCGCAGCGGCAAGACGATGTACGCGATGATGGCCGCATGAGCGTGGTCGCGGTGCTCGGAGCTGGAGTGATGGGCGAGACGCTGGCCTCCGGGCTGTTGCGGGCCGGCCGTCGACCGGAGGACCTCGTGCTCACCGAGAAGCGACGAGACCGCGCCGACGAGTTGCGTGAGCGCTACGGCGTCGACATCGTCAGCAACGCCGCGGCGGCCCAGAAGGCCGACACCCTGCTGCTCGTCGTCAAGCCGCAGGACATGGCCGGCGTGCTCGACGAGATCTCCCCGCACCTGACGTCCGATCAGCTCGTCGTGTCCTTGGCCGCCGGCGTCACGACGGCAACGGTCGAGGCTCGGCTGCCCGACGGCGTGCCGGTCGTCCGGGTCATGCCCAACACGCCGGCTCTGGTCGACGAGGGCATGGCCGTGATCTCGGGCGGCCGTCACTGCGACGAGGCGCACTTGGTCGAGGCCGATACTCTGCTCAGCTCGACCGGACGTGTGCTCCGGGTGCCCGAGCAACAGCAGGACGCGGTGACCGCGATCTCGGGGAGCGGCCCGGCGTACATCTTTTTCGTCGTCGAGTCGATGATCGAGGCCGGCGTCCATCTGGGGCTGCCGCGGCCGATTGCGACCGAGCTCGCCGTGCAGACCGTGGTCGGATCGGCCAAGCTGCTGCGTGAGACCGGCGAGCATCCCGTCGTGCTGCGGGAGCGGGTCACCTCGCCTGGCGGAACGACGGCGGCTGCGATCCGCGAGCTCGAGGATCACAAGGTTCGCGCGGCGTTCCTCACCGCCGCCGAGGCGGCCCGCGATCGCTCTCGCGCCCTCGCCGCCGACCAACCCAAGTAGCGGCGGCGAAGGCCCTGAGAGCTCGTCAGCCGGCGTTTTCGCAGCCGGTGGCGTCCTCGACGTTGGTGCACGTGTCGTTGCCGCCGCCCGCGCCCGCCTTGTCGTCGCCGTCGCCGCCGTCGATCTGGTCGTCACCGCCGTAGGTGAAGATCCTGTCGTCGCCTCCACGAGCCACGACGGTGTCGTCGCCGCCGAACGTATAGAACGACTCGTTGGCGGCCGAGCCGTAGATCGTGTCGGCCGCGTCGCTGCCGGACACGTCTTCGATCGAGTCGATCGTCGCGTCGACCGGATCGGTGAGCTGACCGCTGGCGAGGTCGAGGGTGCATCCGACCTCATCGCCGTTGCGGTAGAAGAACATGGTGAGCTGGTCGGTGCCCTCGCCGCCGGAGATCACACCGCCGTCCGTGACGTCCCATGACGTCAGCTCGTCCTTGCCGGCGCCACCGGACACTCGTCCGCCGCCGGTGTCGGTGATCTGGTCGTTGCCGGCTCCGCCGTTGACGTCGTCGGGTCCGTCCGCGGCTTCGATGTAATCGCCGCCGTCGCCGCCTCGGATGGTGTCGGGGTCGTCGCCGATACCGACGCAGCAGATGTCGTCGCCGTAGATCTCGTCGAACGCAGCGCCGCCGGCTAGCGTGTCGCGTCCGTTGCCGCCGTAGAGGAAGTCGGTGTCTTCGCCGCCATCGGCCTTGTCGTTGCCCGGTCCGCCTTGCAGAGCGTCGCGTCCGACGCCGCCGGTTAGCGTGTCGTTGCCGCCCTTCTTGGTGTAGAGGAAGTCGCCAGACATGCCGTCGCTGCCGCCGCGACCGACGAGGTCGTCGTCGCAAGACCGCCGGTCAGGCTGTTGTTCTCGTGACTGCCGAGGACGCGGTCGTTGTGTGCTGAGCCCATCACGGACTCGATCGATCCGTTCGCCAGTCGGTCGGTGTCGCCACCGCTCTTGACCGTGCCGGCGCGCAGGTCGGCGACGATGCGGAAGTCGGCGCCCTTGTAGTCCGCGATGTCCTTGGCCTCGAACTCGCCGCCGTCGAAGTAGTCGTTGCCCGGCCCACCGATGAAGGTGTCGCCGATCCACTCCGGCGGCTCGTCCCAACGGACCGTGTCGGCCCCGCCGAAGAGACGGTCCTTGCCGGTGCCGCCCAGGATCTTGTCGCCGCCCTTGCCGGCGCAGACCAGATCGTTGCCGCCCTTGCCTTCGATGACGTCGCTGCCGGCGTTGGCGACGATGACATCGCGGCCGGCGGTGCCGACCAGGTGATCACGGTGGTCCGTACCCACGATCGTCGCGCCCTCGGCGTGACAGGCCGGCTGTGGGTCGGCCGCGAACGCGCCGCCAGTCGCCGCGACCGTCAGCCCGGTGGGCGTCAGAAGGGCTGCCGCGCCGAGCGGCAGGGCCATCGATCGGATCTTCATGTCTTCTCCCCAGAGGTCGTTCGATCGAGCCGGGTGCGCGGCTCTCCTTGATGGACGATGTCTATCGATCGGCGGTTGCTTCTCTGTTTCACCGCGGGCTAGGTGACGTCCTCGCAGTCGACGGCCTGCTCGACTCCCGCCGAGGTGTCGACGCCGGCGCCGGCGTCCGAGGTGTCGTTGCCTTCGCCGCCGAAGATCTGGTCGTCACCTGACGTGCCGACGATGGTGGCGGCGTGGCCGCGACACGATGCGGTCGCGGCGGTGCTCGGGGATGCCGCGACGGCGACGGCCGCCGAGGCGAGGAGTACGACCGCCGCGGCCGGCGCGAGTCGAGTGGTCATCAGGGTCTTCCGTACGGGATCGGTTGGCGAGACGTCACGCCTCGACCCCGAACTGACGACCTCGACACCGCGGACGGTTGCCTCGTGATCAGCCGACTCCCATCGCCTGCTGCGCCCGGCGGAGGACGACGCTCGCCCGTTCGGACGCGCGTGCGGCGCCCGCCGCGAGTACCCGGTCGACGTGACCCGGATCGGCGGCGAGGTCGGCGTATCGCTTCTGGATCGGCCGAAGCGTCTCGGTCACGGCGTCGACCACGTCGCGCTTCAGCTCGCCGTACGAGGTGTAGCCGGCCGCCAGTCGATGCGGGTCGGTGTCACCGCCGCAGCAGACGAGGATCTCGAGGAGGTTCGCAATGCCGGGCTGGCGTTCGGGGTCGTAACGCACCTCGCCGACGTTGTCGGTGACCGCCCGCATCAGCTTGCGGCGCACGACGTCCGGGTCGTCGAGCATCCGGATCACGCCGGCCGCGTCGTCCGGCGCAGACTTGCTCATCTTGGCCGTCGGATCGGCGAGGTCGGCGATCCTCGCCCCGATGGCCGCCCGTGCGAGCTCCGGCACGACGAACGTCTCGCCATAGACGCCGTTGAACCGGATCGCGACGTCTCGCGCCAGCTCGACATGCTGATCCTGGTCGCCGCCCACCGGCACCAGGTCGGTGTCGTAGAGCAGGATGTCGGCCGCCATCAGGCAGGGATAGGTGAACAGGCTGGCCCGGGTCTTGGGCCGGCCGCCCTTCTCCTTGAACTGGATCATCCGGCCGAGCTCGCCGACGTATGTCGTGGACTCGATCAGGTAGGCGAGCTCGGCATGCTCGCGTACGTGCGACTGGACGAACACCGTGCACCGCTCCGGGTCGATGCCGCTGGCGAGGAACAGCATCGCGGTCTCACGGGTGAGCGCCCGGAGTCGGGTCGGTTCGTGGGGCGTCGTGAGGGCGTGCAGGTCGGAGACGAAGTACGTGCCGTCGCCTCCGGCAAAACGCTGCAACGCGCCGAGGTGGTTGCCGAGCGTGAGATGACCGCTCGGGGTGATGCCGCTGAGTTGCCGTGTCATGGTGTCCTCCGGACGGGTTGGCGCCTCGACCGGGTCCAGACATGCGACGACCGCCTACGTCGAGGCGGTCGGGATCGGGTGTGCGTACGTGATCGGACGGCCGCCGTCAGGCGGGCCACCACGCAGCTACTCGTACGCAACACATGAGTTCATCGTACGCCAAGTAGGGTGCCCGCATGGCGGGCGACGCGTGTGTGGTCTTCGACCCCGAGCTGACGCAATACAACTTCGGGCCGACCCATCCGCTCAATCCGATCCGGGTGGACCTCACCGTCCGGCTCGCCGAGGCGCTCGGTGTCGTGGGCGCCGGCGGACTGCCCACCGTCGCGGCGCCGTTGGCCGACGACGACCTGATCGGCACGGTCCACACCCGCGACTACATCGACGCCGTGTCGCGGATCACCTCGGCCGACGACCGCGACTTTCGCCACGGTCTAGGCACCGAGGACAACCCGACCTTCGCCGACATGCACCACGCGTCGGCGCACGTCGTCGGGGCGAGCGTCGAGGCCGCCCGTCGGGTCTGGACCGGCGAGGCGCTGCACGCGGCCAACATCGCCGGCGGCCTGCACCACGCGATGCCTGACCACGCCAGTGGCTTCTGCGTCTACAACGACGTCGCGGTCGCGATCCAGTGGCTGCTCGACCAGGGCGCCGAACGGATCGCCTATGTCGATGTCGACGTGCATCACGGCGACGGGGTGCAGGCGGTGTTCTACGACGACCCTCGGGTGTTGACGATCAGCCTGCACGAGTCGCCTCAGACGCTGTTTCCCGGCACCGGGTTGCCGACCGAGTGCGGCGGACCCAGTGCCCAGGGCAGCGCGGTCAACGTCGCCCTCCCGCCGGGCACGGCCGACGCCGGTTGGCTGCGCGCCTTCCATGCCGTCGTGCCTGCGCTGGTTCGCGAGTTCGACCCGGATCTGCTGGTTACCCAGCACGGCTGCGACTCGCACAGTGAGGATCCGCTGGCCCATCTGCTGCTCAGTGTCGACGGTCAGCGGGCGTCCTATGTCGCCCTGCACGAGCTGGCGCACGAGGTGTGCGACGGGCGGTGGCTCGCCACCGGGGGCGGCGGCTACGCGCTCGTCGACGTGGTGCCGCGAGCCTGGACCCACCTGCTCGCGATCGTGGCCGGTGAGCCACTGGACCCCGAAACGGTCGTCCCCGACGCCTGGCAGGACCACGTCCGCTCACTCATAGGTCGGCCCGGACCCGAGCGGATGACCGACGGCAAGCCGGTGGACTTTCGCGACTGGAGCGGCGGCTACGACCCGGCGACCGCGCTCGACCGGGCCGTCGTCGCGACCCGGTCGGCGGTGTTTCCGCTGCATGGGATCGATCCGATGCCATAAGGGGGCTGATTTTGGCCCAAGACTTTCCCATTCGCCCCAACAGGCACTACTCTCACGCCAGTACACGTACTCCCGCGTCACCGGAAGGGAAGCCGGGCGGGCGTACGCAGATTGGGAAGAACGGTGTGCCATGGCCTCGTCGAGTAGGCAGGACGGCAACGTATCCGAAGTCAAGTTCCTCACGGTTGCGGAAGTGGCTTCAACGATGCGGGTGTCGAAGATGACCGTGTACCGATTGGTGCACAGCGGTGCTCTCGAGGCGGTGCGCGTCGGACGCTCGTTCCGGGTGCCCGAGCACGCCGTGCAGGAGTACCTGCGCAAGTCCTACTTCCAGGCTGGCTGACCGACCAAGTCGGCTCCCCGACCGGTGTACGGCTACTCTGGATTGTCTGGCTGCCGCCTGATCTCGTACCAGTGAAGGGTGAACCGTGGGTTCGGTTGTCAAGAAGCGCCGTAAACGTATGTCGAAGAAGAAGCACCGCAAGCTGCTCAAAAAGACGCGTGTGCAACGCAGGCGCCAGGGCAAGTAGCGCCATTCGGCACGTAGGCTCGGCCGTAACGACACACACGGCGTCGATGATCCGAATCGAGGATCGGTAGGGGACGACATGGGTCGGGTTGCGCTGGTCACCGGAGTCTCGAGCGACCTGGGTGCGGGCACCGCACGTGGCCTTGCCGCCGACCCCGAAGTCGACAAGGTGGTCGGCATCGACGTCGTGCCACCCCGACGCCAACTCGACGGGGTGAAGTTCGTCCGAGCCGACATCCGCAATCCGGTCGTCGGCAAGGTCCTCGCCGTCGAGGACGTCGACACGGTCGTCCACCTCGCGGTCCGGCCCACCTCCCGAAGCGGCGCCCGTTCGTCGATGAAAGAGACCAACGTCATCGGCACGATGCAGCTGCTCGCCGCGTGCCAGCGGACCGCCGGAGTACGCAAGCTCGTGCTCAAGTCGTCGACCGAGGTCTACGGCGCCTCGCCACGCGACCCGGCGATCTTTACCGAGGACATGCCGGCGAGGCGGACGCCGCGCAGCGGCTATGCCAAGGACACGGTCGAGGTCGAGGGCTACGTTCGCGGTCTGGCGCGGCGTCGGCCCGACATCTTGATCACGACCCTGCGGATGGCCCGGCTGCTCAGTCCGCGCATCGAGTCGCCGCTCGGACATTACCTGCGGATGCCGGTGATTCCGACCGTCCTCGGCTTCGACCCTCGACTGCAGGTGCTCCACGACGAGGACGCCTTGGCCGTGTTGCGCCGGGCCGTCGCCAACGACATCGCCGGCACGTTCAACGTCGCCGGTCCGGGCATCGTCATGCTGTCGCAGGCGGTTCGGCGGCTTGGTCGGCCGACGTTGCCGGTGCCGCCGTTCGGACTGTCGGCGGTCGGCCAGGTCATCGCGCGCACCGTACGCGTCGACATCCCGCCCGACCTGGTCGATCTGCTGACCTACGGTCGCGGCGTCGATACGACCGCGCTCGTCGACTCCTTCGGCTACCGGCCCCGGTACACGACCGACGAGACCCTCGAGCAGTTCGCCGCGACGATCCCGCCCGGCGCCCTGCGGGCCGATCGGATCCGGGGCGCCGAGGCCCGGATCGGGGCATTGACCGGGATCGGAGAGAGCCGTGAATAGCTCCAACCCGGACGGGGCGAACGTGATCCCGCTCGGCGTCCGCGGCCGACCTGGCCGAGGCGGTCGCGCGACTCCGTCCGCGGCGGCCCGGGCGGTGGCCGGGTCCAAGCCCCGGTCCGGGCCTCAGTCGCCTGACAGAGACGATCCGTCACTCGAGGCCACGTCATCTGCCACGTCGCCTCCCACTATCCCTTCTCAGTCGGCGGATGAGCGGGCCACGAGGGACGGATCGTCGTCCGGTGTGCCCGTGACCGAGATCGTTGCCGCGCTGGTGAATGCCGCGCAGCAGGTGTTCGGTGACGACTGGGAGCGACGGGCCGCCGAGCTCATGGCGTTCACGCGGCGCCGGTTGACCGGTGACTACGAGGTCGACGACTTCGGCTTCGACCACGAGCTGACGAGTCGGTTCCTCATGACGGCGTTGCGGCCGATCGCCAATCAGTGGTTCCGGATCGAGGTCCGCGGCGTCGAAAACATCCCGGCCGACGGTGGTGCGCTGGTCGTGTCCAACCATTCGGGCACGATCCCGATGGACACTCTGATGACGATCCTCACCGTGCACGACCACGCCGGCCGCGGTCTGCGCTCGCTCGGCGCCGACCTGGTGTTCACGATGCCCTTCGTGTCGGAGCTCGCCCGGAAGGGTGGCGCGACCCTGGCCTGCAACGCCGACGCCGAGCGGCTGTTGTCGCAAGGCGAGCTGGTCGGCGTGTGGCCCGAGGGATTCAAGGGCATCGGCAAGCCGTACTCCGAGCGCTACAAGCTGCAGCGCTTCGGCCGCGGCGGCTTCGTCTCGGCGGCGATGCGGACCGGGGTGCCGATCGTGCCGTGCTCGATCGTGGGCGCCGAGGAGATCTATCCGATGATCGGCAACGTCCCGTCCCTGGCTCGGCTGCTCGGTGTGCCCTACATCCCGATCACGCCGTTCTTCCCGTGGCTCGGCCCGCTGGGTCTCGTACCGCTGCCGAGCAAGTGGCTGATCGAGTTCGGCGAACCGATCCGCACCGACGCCTATTCCGATGGCGCGGCCGACGACCCGATGCTGGTCTTCAACGTCACCGACCAGGTGCGCGAGACGATCCAGCAGACGCTGCACAGCCTGCTCGTCGCCCGGCAGCGCGTTTTCTTCTGAGACTGGTACGTCGGGTCAGCCGCGCTCGACCGTCGGGCCGACGTAGAGCGACGCGGGCCGGATGATCTTGCCGACAGCGGCCTGCTCGACGGCGTGTGCGCACCATCCCACGATCCGGCTCACCGCGAAGGTGGGCGTGAACATCTCGCGCGGGAGCCCGAGGGTCGCCATCACGACGCCGGCGTAGTACTCGACGTTGCTCGGCAGCGCCCGATCCGGTTTGAGCTCGGCCAGCGTCTCGAGGATGACCGTCTCGACCTCGACCGCCCGATCGACCAGCTCGCCGCCAAGCCCGAGGGCGACCTCGCGGAGCAGCGTCGATCGCGGATCCGGTGCCCGATAGACGGGGTGGCCGAACCCCATGATCCGGCGCCCGGCCGCAATCTCTGATCGCACGTAGGCGCCGGCTCGATCGGCGGTGCCGATCGCGTCGAGAGCGTCGAGTGCCCGGCTCGGGGCGCCGCCGTGCAGGGGACCCGCCAACGCCCCGATGGCCGCGACGATGACATCGGAGAGATCGGCGCCGGTCGACGCCACCACGCGGGCCGTGAACGTCGACGCGTTGAATCCGTGGTCGATGGTCAGGGTGAGGTACTGCTCGAGCGCCCGGACCGCGGCGGCGCTCGGCCGTTCGCCGGTCGTCTCGTAGAGGTAGCTCGCGACGTGTCCGAGCGTCGGGTCGGGTTCGATCGACGGCAGCCCTCGCGTCGCTCGATGCAGCGCGGCCAGCACCGCCGGCGCCAGGGCCGAGATCCGCAGCGCCTGGGTCGCGCGACTCGCCGGATCGAGGTCGACGAGCGGGCTCAGCCCAAGCGCGGGGGCACTGGCCGCCAGAACCGTCTTGAGCCGGGCCAACGGCGCCGCCGGAGCCGCGGCCGCTGCGGCGATGAGCGGACGGAGCTGGTCCGGGACGACCCGCTCGGCGGCGATCGCGCCGCGAAACGCCGCCGCCTCCGACGCATCCGGCAACCGACCCTCGGCGAAGAGGAACCACACGTCCTCGAAGCCGCGGGTGCGGGCCAGCACGGTCGCGTCGTATTGCCGGTAGTGGAAGAACCCCTCTTCGCCGCGTACGTCGCCGAGCGAGGTCGCGGCCACCGCCAGCCCGTTGAGGCCGTCGGGTACCTCGAGCGCAGATGTCGTCATGGCTCGAGTGTCGCCCCGGCGTCGATCGTGATCAACATTGATTGAATCAACGTTGATCTCGCAACATCGGCCGGTCATGCTGGGATCCGTGACCCTGTACGTCGGCTCCCGCGAGGCCGCCCATCGCCTCGGCGTCAGCCGCGCGACGCTGTATGCCTACGTCAGCCGCGGCCTGGTCGAGCGCCGCACCGCGATCGACGGCAAGACGTCGATGTATTCGGTCGACGACCTCGACCGTCTCGGGGCTCGTTCCCGCCGCCAGGCGACGCAGCCGCGACCGAGCATCGACGTGCAGATCTCGTCCGCGGTGACGCGGCTCGACGAGCGCCGCCTGCGCTATCGCGACCGAGACGCGATCGAGCTGGCCCGCACCGCGACGTACGAGCAGGTCGCCGAGCTGCTGTGGACCGGCGTGCTCCCGGACCGACGACCGGACTGGCCGTTGGCCGAGCCGGACGACCTCCGGGCGAGTCGGCGGGCCGTCGAAGCGCTCGGCCCGGGCGGGTCGGCGCTCCAGCGGTTGCTCGCAATCGCGCCGGTTCTCGGTGCCCGGCATCCCGACGACGATCCGCCGGCCGCGGCCCGCCGCCTCCTCATGGTCGTGGCCGAGGCCGATCGGCCGCACCCCGCGGGCCTCGCCGACTGGTTGGCCCGACGCTGGCATCAGGATCCCGACCCGGCGCTCGGACCCGCGCTCGATCGGGCGCTGATCCTGCTGGCCGACCACGAGCTCGCCACGAGTACGTTGGCCGTCCGCATCGCGACGTCGGTCCGCGCCGACGCGTACGCCGCCTTCGCCGCCGGGCTCGCCACGGTCAGCGGTCCACTGCACGGTTCGGCCGGCGAGGCTGCCTTCGGCCTGCTGCGCGATGCGGCCGAGCACGGAGCCCACGACGCGATCGCGCGCCGTCTCGACCAGGGCCGGCGGCTTCCCGGCTTCGGGCACACCGTTTATCGCAACGGCGATCCGCGGCTCGATCCGATCCTCGAGGCGGTTTGGCGGCTGCGGCACACAGACTCCGATCGTGCCGTCGTCGACCAGGTGCTGCGCGAGGCCAGCCTGCGTCTGGCGAAGCCACCCAACGTCGACCTCGGCCTCGGCGTTCTCGCGTATCTCGGCGGCCTCGCACCGGATGTGCCGATGTTCGCGGTGGCGCGCATCGCAGGCTGGGCCGCGCACGGCGTCGAGGAGCTCGCCGAGCGGCCGGTGCGATTTCGCGGCCTGGCGCGATATCCGTCGGAGTGAGCCGACCTTACGGCTGGGTTATCCCGAGCGTGTTGCCCAGGAGTTCGCTGAGCGGCTCCTGGATGGGTTCGATCAGGCTGTTGAGGCCGTTGGAGTCGCCCGGAGTCAGATCGTCGGTCGTCTCATCCAGGCCGTCGGTCACGTCGTCGACGGGGTCCTGGCCGTCGGTGTCGGTCGAATCGCTATCGTCTCCGGCGGTGTCGCCGTCGCTCGAGTCGTCGCCGAGGACGTCGCCGAGATCGTCGCCATCGTCGGAGTCGTTCGCCTCCTGGTCGTTGTCGACCAGTCCGTTGGGCAGGTCGAGCACGTTGGGCGGCACCGCGAGCAGCGGCGGACGGTGATGCGTCGAACTTGGGTCGTCGCTCGCGGTCGTGTCGTCGGTCGTCTCCCCATTCGGGTCGAGAACGTAGGACACCGCCGCCATCAGCTCGTCGTCGACGCTGAGCGGCGGGCTCCCGTCGGCGCAGGTGGGACACTCGCTGACCGCCGCGGAGTCGAGGCCGCCGATCGTCTGGGCGGCGTCGGCGTATTCGTTGGCGACCGCAGACGGTAGGTCGTCGGCAAGCTGCTCCAGGCGCTGCGCCGAGTCGGCGAGGAAGATCCGGAGCCCTTCGACCTCCCCGGTCGAGCCGCCGTTTCGGTAGGAGTCGAGCAGCAGTGTGCCGCCGGCGTCGGCCTCGGAGGTGAAGTCGCTCAGTGTCTCGGCGATCAGGTCCTCGCGGCCATTCGACGCGGCTAGCGACTCGACCTCGTCGAGCCGGGTCGACGCGTGGTTGAGCAGCATGCGGCCCTCGTCGGAGCCGTCGCGGAGCATGAGCTCGACCCGCTCCGTCGCGCGCTTGACCGGGTAGAGCATGTCGCCCGGCACGGCCTGCGCGCTGGCCGACACGAGACCGAGCGAGCCGCCGACCACCACAAACGCGCCCGCGGCCGCCGCCAGCCGGCGCCGAAGGCGTGGTCCCTCGACCGCCACGCGGTCGCCGCGCGGGACAGGTTCGGTCGAGGTGAGCTCGTCGGCGGCCGTGGCCATCAGCTCGGCCCGGAGATCTGCCACGAAGTCCCGACTCGCGGTCTCCACGGACGTCTCTCGTACGAACTCCGCGACCTCGACGTATTCGCTCAGCCGATCGGAGGTCCGCGAGTGCCGTCGAGCCGGGGTGCGACCATCGACGGCGTCGGCGAAGAACTCGACGTCGCGGCGTGATAGTCGCGATCTCATGGATCGATCCCCCTGGCATGGTCAGGTTGTGACGTTGTCGCCGATGACAACGACGTCAGGTCGCCGGAGGTTACGTTTCGGGTCATATGAGATCCCGGGGGAGATGCTTGGCGAGGTTGCGTACGGCGCGCAGCTGGAGCTGCTTGATGGCGCCTTCGCTGCGTCCCATCGCGGTGGCGGTCTCGGCGATGGTGAGCCCCTGGCAAAAGCGCATCACGAGGCAGTCCTGCTGCTCCGACGCCAGTCGGCGCAGTCCCCGAGCGAGCACCTCGCTGGTGAGCGTGGCGAGCGCGCCGTCCTCGGGGCCGTCGGACTCCTCGACCTGCTCGGGGAGTTCGTCGGCGACGACCTCGAAGCGGGAGCGGCTCGACTTGTAGTGGTCGGTGACGAGGTTGCGCGCGATCGTTGTCAGCCAGGCGCCGAAGTCCTTGCCTTGCCAGCGGAACGACTGGATGCTGCGCAGCGCGCGAAAGAACGTCTCGCTGGTGAGATCGTCGGCGAGGCTGACACTCGAGAGCCGGAAGTAGAGGTAGCGGTGGATGCTCTCGACGTAGTGGTCGTAGAGCTGGCCGAAGGCCTCGGCATCTCCGCCTCGGGCCAGGTCGACCAGAGCGACGATGCGGCGGTTTTCGGACGCGTCGGACGGCGGATCGACGTCGCCGCGATCCGGTGCCAGGGTCGGACCGGTCGGACTTTTCCCGCCGCTCATCGTGGCGACTGCCAGGGCATGCCGCAGCCCGTCGAGGTTTGCCGCCCCGACGAATACAGGCCGCGAACTCGGCCGCATCGTGCTCCCTCCGCCCCGAAAACGATTGACGCTGAGTCCGAGGCCGCTTCGCCGGATACTACTCGCGAGTACCGATCTTGACTACCGTCGTGGTCGATATCGTCAGGCGTACCGGAATGTCGGTCAGCGGATGCGCCGCCGCAAGGCCAGCCCGGCCGCGACGCTCCCGACGGCGGCGCCCGCGATGCCCGCGGCGAAGCCGCCGATTCGGGCTGCCTTGCGACCGGTCCGGTAGTCGCGAATCCGCCAGCCCTGCGCCCGTGCGTGCGAGCGCAGCTTGGCGTCCGGGTTGACCGCACACGGGTCGCCGACCAGGGACAGCAGGGGCAGGTCGTTGAAGGAGTCGGAGTAGGCCGAGCAGGCGGTGAGGTCGAGCCCTTCGCGATCGGCCAGGGCTTGGACGGCCTCGGCCTTCGCCGGCCCGTGCAGCAGATCGCCGACCAGTCGGCCGGTGTAGACGCCGTCCTCGGATTCGGCGACCGTGCCGAGCGCGCCGGTGAGACCGAGCCGGCGGGCGATGATGGCGGCGATCTCGATCGGGGCCGCCGTCACCAGCCATACCCGCTGGCCTTCGTCGAGATGCAGTTGGGCAAGCGCCCGCGTACCCGGCCAGATCCGGTGCGCCATGGCCTCGTCGAAGATCTCCTCGCCGATCTGCCCCAGCTCTTCGACCCGATGGCCGGCGATGAACGCGAGTGCCGACGCCCGGGCATCGGCGACGTGGTTGGGGTCTTCGACGCCGATCAGGCGGAAGTACGTCTGCTGCCAGGCCGCCTTGATGATGTCGCGGGTCGTGAAGAACTTGCGCCGATGCATCCCGCGAGCGAGATGGAAGATCGACGCGCCCTGCATGATCGTGTTGTCGACGTCGAAGAACGCGGCGGCCCGCTCGTCCGGTGGCGGCGTGAGCGCCGACTCGACCTCGGCCGAGGCGGCCGAGGCTTGGCCGGCCAGTACGGACCGCGCCCGAAGGTTTCGGGGTGGTTCGTACGTCTTCGGGCTCACGGACCCGAGCCTACGGCCATGACGCGCCGAGTGTCAGACGCGAGTGCGGCTATAGCGCGAATTGCGTCTGACAACTCTGTGCCAGACTGGCTCGGGTGACCTCGGCATCGGCCACGCAGTCCGACGGCTACACCCCGCTCTCCTGCGCCAACGTGGCGGATCTGGTGCGGCTGCGTGCCGCCGATCGGCCCAACGACACGGCGCTTGTGGAGGCGTACGGAGAGCACCGCGCGATCTCCTGGGGTGAGCTCGAGAACCGGGTCGACCGGTGTGCCCGGGCGCTTGCTGAGCTGGGCCTGGTCACCGGTAATCGGGTCGCGATCGCCATGATCAACAGCGTCGATTTCGTCACCGCGTATCTCGGAGCCCTGCGCGCCGGGCTCACCGCCGTTCCGGCCAACCCGCGCTCGGCGACCGGTGAGCTGATGCGGATGCTCGCCGACTCGGGATCGCTCGTCGTCGTCGCCGACCGGACCACCGCGACGGTCGTACGATCGGCGGTCGCCGGTCTCGAGGACGCGCTGCGCGGAGCCGACGACGACCTGCGATCTCGGTCGAACGTGCCGCGGATCGTCTTGGCCGACGGCGCCACGATCGGCGCCGAGTTGAGCTTCGACGCCTTGCTGTCCGGCGACGGACGCCCCATCGTCAGTCCAGCCGACGCCGAGGCGCTGGCGCTGCTGCTCTATACCTCCGGCACGAGTGGCCGACCGCGCGGCGCGATGCTGACCCATCGCGCGTTGCTCGCCAACGTCGCGCAGACCGCCGCGATCGAGCCAGCGCCGATGCGAGCCGACGACGTCGTCCTCGGGCTGCTGCCGCTGTTTCACGTTTACGGTCTCAACTGCGTGCTGGGTCAGGTGCTGGCCCAGGGCGCTCGACTCGTGCTGCTCGACCACTTCGACGCCGACGCCACGCTCGACCTGGTCGGTGAGCACGGCATCACGAACCTGCCGATCGCGCCGCCGGTCATTGCGGCGTGGGCCGGCCGCGACGACCTGCGCGACAAGCTGTCGGGGGTGCGTTTCGTGCTGTCCGGCGCGGCGCCCCTCGATGCCGATCTCGCCGACGAGTTCGAGTCGGCCGCCGGCGTCGTCGTTCATCAGGGCTACGGGTTGACCGAGGCGGCGCCGGTGGTGACGTCGACCCTCACCGCGACGGGCGGCGCCGCTGTCCCGGGTTCGGTCGGCGGCGCCATCCCGGGTGTGGAGATCGAGGTACGCGACGCGAGCGGGCGCCCCGTGGCCGGCGACGACCCGGCGCAGGTCTGGGTCCGTGGCGACAACCTGTTCTCCGGCTACTGGCCCGACGGCGTGGACGGCCCGGACGATGACGGCTGGTATGCGACCGGCGACATCGGCGTCATCGCGCGCGAGGGCGATCTGGTGCTGGTCGACCGGCTGCGCGAGCTCGTGATCGTGTCGGGCTTCAACGTCTATCCCACCGAGGTCGAGGAGGTCATCGCCGAGGTGGCCGGCGTGGCTGAGAGCGCGGTGATCGGGACCCCCGACGAGGAGACCGGCGAGGCCGTTCACGCGTTCATCGTGGCCACCGATTCGGAGGCGTCGAGCGACGACCTGGTCGACGCCGTGCGTACTCACTGCGAGACCCGGCTGGCCCGGTTCAAGTGGCCGAGGCGGATCACCGTCGTCGAAGGCCTCCCACACTCCGCGACCGGCAAGGTGGCGAAGGGCCGACTGCGGGCGCAGGCTCGCCGCGACGTGTTGGGGCTCGGGTGAGCGAACCGACCGAGGCTCGGGTCGTTGTCTACGGAAAGCCCGGCTGTCACCTGTGCGACGACGCGTACGCCGTCGTCGAGCGGGTCTGCGTCGAGATCGGGGCTTCGTGGACGTCGGTCGACATCCATGACGACGCCGATCTGATGGCGCGCTACGGCGAGCAGATCCCCGTCACGTTCGTCGACGGCCGCCAACACGACTTCTGGCGGGTCGACCCCGAGCGCCTTCGGGCCGCCCTCGCCTGACCGGCTTCTACGCCCGGGGCCGCACCGGCGCCGACCTGCTCGATTTTGTTCTCGCGTTCACAAAATCCTAGAGTGGGGGGTACCGCCGCCCCGTCGGGACGAATCTCGTGCCGCATCCAGGGCGCGGTCAGGACCATGGTGACTGACTCACGTAATCGACGCGCGGCGCAGGCCGCCGACCTGCGCCAACAGCGTGGCACCCCCGAGGCGACGGTGGCACGGCTGCCGGTCTATCTGCGTGCCCTGACGGTCCTCGCGGAGCAGGGCGTCGCCACGGCGTCGTCGGAGCAGCTCGCTGCCGCGGCCGGCGTCAACTCGGCCAAGCTGCGCAAGGACCTGTCCTACCTCGGCTCTTACGGCACCCGCGGGGTCGGCTACGACGTCGAGTACCTGCGCTATCAGATCTCCCGCGAGATCGGGCTGACCCAAGACTGGTCGGTCGTCATCGTCGGCATCGGCAACCTCGGCCAGGCGCTGGCCAACTACGCCGGCTTCACGACACGAGGCTTCCGGATCGCCGCGCTCGTCGACACCGACCCCGAGCTGGTCGGCTCCGAGATCGGCGTCCACACGATCGAGAACATGGCCGACCTCGAGCAGCTCATCGAACGGCACCAGGTGTCGATCGGCGTGATCACGACGCCCGCTGCCGAGGCGCAAAACGTCGCCGACCGGCTCGTGCGGGCCGGGGTGACCAGCATCCTGAACTTCGCGCCGTCGGTGATCAACGTCCCCGAGGGCGTCCAGGTACGCAAGGTGGACCTGTCGATCGAGCTGCAGATCCTGGCGTACCACGAACAGCGCAAGGCCACCGTCGACGGCGCCGAGGTACCGCCGGCCATGACCGATCCGACCTCGAAGGTGGTGGAGGCATCGTGAGCGTCCTGGTCGTCGGCGTCTCGCACAAGAGCGGACCGGTCGAGGTGCTCGAGCGGCTGACTCTCGACGACGACGGCGTACGCAAGCTCGTGACCGACTTGCTCGACACCGAACACGTCACCGAGGCGGTCGTGATGTCGACCTGCAACCGAGTCGAGATCTACGTCGAGGTCGATCGGTTCCACGGCAGTGTCGAAGACGTCTCGCGCCTCCTGTCCGAGCGGGCCGACATGACCACCGCCGATGTCGTTCAGCATCTGTACGTGCACTACGACGAAGCCGCCGTGGCGCACCTCTTCTCGGTCGCGGCCGGACTCGACTCGATGGTCGTCGGTGAGAGCCAGGTCCTCGGTCAGGTGCGCCGCGCGCTGCGGTCGGCCCAGGGGCTCGGCAGCGTCGGTCCGGCGCTCAACGTCTTGTTCCAGCAGGCGCTGCGGGTCGGCAAGCGCGGCCACGCCGAGACCGACATCGACCGAGCCGGACCGTCGGTCGTGGCCGCGGCGCTCGATCACGCCGAGTCGACCGTCGGTCCGTTCGCCGACCGTCGGGCGTTGGTCGTCGGTGCCGGCGCGATGGCTGGGCTCGCGGTTGCCGCACTCGACCGGCGCGGAGCCACCGAGGTGTTGGTCGTCAACCGGACTCAGGAGCGGGCCGAGGTCCTCGCGGCCGGTGTCGGTGGCCAGGCCGCCGCTCTCTACACGCTGCCGCAGCTGCTGACGGAGGTCGACATCGTCGTGTCCTGCACCGGCGCGACCGGGGTCGTGATCGACGCGGGTCCCGTCGCCGCCGCGCTGCGCAGTCGTGGCAATGGCGATGGGGCGGCGGACCGACCGTACGCGATCGTCGACCTCGCGATGCCGCACGACGTCGACCCGGCCGTCGCGGACCTGCCAGGCGTCAGTCTCATCGGCATCGAGATCCTGGTGCGAGCGCTGGCCGACTCGCCGGTGGCCGCCGACGCCGAGCAGGTGCGGGCGATCGTCGCCGGTGAGGTCGCGGCGTTTCGTGCCTCGCGGGCGGCCGCGCGGGTCACGCCGACGGTGGTCGCACTCCGGTCGATGGCGACCGAGATTGTCGCGGCCGAACTCGATCGGCTCGACGGCCGACTGCCCGAGCTCGACCCAGCGACCCACAAGGAGCTCGAGCAGACCGTACGTCGGGTCGCCGACAAGCTGCTGCACGCGCCGACGGTCCGGATCAAGGAGCTCGCCGACCGGCCCGGCGCCGTGTCGTACGCGGACGCGCTGGCCGAGCTGTTCTCGCTCGACCAGGGCGCAGTCGAGGCCGTCACACGCGTAGACGAACCGTCACTCGCGGTCGAGCGATCCGCCGACTCGCAGCGGATCCCTGGTCGACAAGGCGCGGATCGCCTGACCACGAGCGACGGATCGTCTCGGCCGGAGGGGGCAGAGTCATGACGCGGGCCCCCCTCCGGATCGGCACCCGCGGCAGCCAGCTCGCCATGGTCCAGGCCACCGAGGTCGCCGCCGCCCTGACAGCCGCGACCGGCCACCCTACGACGCTGGTCAAGGTGCGTACCCAAGGTGATGCCTCGGACCGTCCGCTGACCGAGTTCGGGGGCCAGGGCGTGTTCGTCTCGGCGCTTCGCGATGCGTTGCTGCGCGGCGACGTCGACGTCGCCGTCCACTCGCTCAAGGATCTCCCCACGACTACCGACGTCGACGTCGCCTTGGCGGCGGTCCCGACTCGACAGGATCCCCGCGACGTCTTGATCGCGAGAGACCGTCTCAGTCTCGGTGAGCTGCCGGCCGGATCGACGCTCGGCACCGGGTCGCCGCGTCGGGCGGCCCAGCTGCACGCTCTTGGACTCGGACTGAACGTGGTCGCGATTCGCGGTAACGTCGACACCCGGATCGACAAGGCGCTGCGACTCGGTGAGGTCGACGGCGTCGTCCTGGCAAGGGCCGGTTTGGCTCGGTTGGGGCGACTCGACGACGTCACGGAGGTGCTCGATCCGCTGCAGATGCTTCCCGCACCTGGACAGGGAGCTCTCGCGGTCGAGTGTCGGGCCGGCGACCACGATCTGGTCGCGCAGGTTCGCGCGGCGCTGGACGATCCGGAGACCCGGGCCGCCGTCACGGCCGAGCGCAGCTTGCTGGCCACGTTGGAGGCGGGGTGTTCGGCACCCGTGGGGGCACTGGGAGAGATCGCCGATGGTGGCGACGGTGACGAGCTGTGGCTGCGTGCCGTTGCTCTCGACCCTGAGGGGCGTTCGCAGATCCGGGCGTCCGCCGCCGGCCCACCAGACGATGCTGTCGGCATCGGGCGCCGCCTCGCAGAGCAGTTGTTGACCGATGGAGCCGCCGGACTGTACAAGGAGCGGGTTTCGTGACCGCAACACCCCTACGGCAAACAAGGAAGAAGACCGCCGTGACCATGTCTGCCACGCAGCGAAAGCAGACCGCCACCAACTCGGGCGCGTCCAAGGCAAAGCCGACGCGGACCCCGGTCGGCTGGGTGAGCTTTGTGGGCGCCGGTCCAGGTGACCCCGACCTTCTGACGGTCAAGGCGGCCGACCTGATACGTGGCGCCGATGTCGTGATCACCGAGGTATCGAGCCATGCCGACCTGGTCGCCGATCTTCGTGACGGCGAGGAGGTCCAGCTCGTCGAGGGTGGCCTGGGCGAGGACGGCGTGGCGTTGACCCACGCGGCTCGCGGGCGGCTGGTCGTCAAGCACGCCAAGGCCGGCGGCCGCGTCGTACGGCTGCTCGGCGGCGACCCGTTCCTGCACGGAACCGGGCCCGAGGAGGCGCAGGCCTGCCGCAGGGCCGGGATCGCGTTCGAGGTCGTTCCCGGGGTGTCGTCGGCATCCGGAGTGCCCGCGTACGCCGGCATCCCGCTGACCACGCGCAACCGTCGCGATGTCGCCGTCGTCCGCGCCGGTGACGCTCGGATCGACTGGCAGGCGCACGTCGGCAAGCAGACTCTCGTCGTCTTGCTTTCCGCCGCCGCGATCGAAGAGGTCGCGACCACCATCATCGATGCCGGCCGCGACGCCGACACCCCGGTCGCCATCACGCAGCACGGCACGACGACCGAGCAGACGACGGTGGTGTCGACGCTCGACGAGTTGGCAGCGGCCGCGAAGGAGGCCGAGTTCGCCGGCCAGGTCGTCATGGTCGTCGGCGACGTCGTCGAACTGCGCGAGACGCTGTCGTGGTTCGAGACCAAGCCGCTGTTCGGATGGCGGGTGCTGGTCCCGCGCACCAAGGAGCAGTCGGCCGGTCTGGTCCACAAGCTGCGGTCCTACGGCGCCGTGCCCGAGGAGGTGCCGACCATCTCGGTCGAGCCGCCGCGCAATCCGCAGCAGATGGACCGAGCGATCAGGGGCTTGGTCGAGGGCCGGTACGAGTGGATCGCCTTTACGTCGGTCAACGCGGTCAAGGCCGTACGCGAGAAGTTCGAGGAGTACGGGCTCGACTCGCGAGCGTTCTCGGGTCTCAAGATCGCCGTCGTGGGCGACAAGACCGCCGACGCCGTGCGTACGTGGGGCATCCAGCCCGACCTGATGCCGTCCGGCGAGCAGTCGGCGCGGGGTTTGGTCGACGACTGGCCGCCCTACGACGAGGTGCTCGACCCGATCGACCGGGTCTTCCTGCCTCGGGCCGACATCGCGACCGAGACGCTGGTCGCGGGCCTGGTCGAGCTCGGCTGGGAAGTCGACGACGTCACGGCCTACCGGACCGTGCGGGCCGCGCCGCCGCCCGCGCCGACCCGGGAGGCGATCAAGGCCGGCAAGTTCGACGCGGTGCTGTTCACGTCGTCGTCGACGGTGCGCAACCTCGTCGGCATCGCCGGCAAGCCGCACGCGACGACGATCATCGCCTGCATCGGACCGCAGACGGTCAAGACCGCCGAGGAGCACGGCCTGCGGGTCGACGTGATGGCGCCGAACCCGTCCGCCAACGAGCTCGCCGATGCGCTGGCCGATTTCGGCGCCGAGCGTCGGGCCACGCTTCTCGAGTCCGGTGAGCCGGTGCTGCGTCCGTCGCAGCGGCGTCCGTCGGGGCGTCGTGGATCGGCCCGCCGTTCGACGACCCGGCGCGCGGCGCGGTAGGAGGCGGCCGCCATGGGGTTCCCGTCGAGTCGGCCGCGTCGATTGCGCCGGACGCCCGCGATCCGGGGTCTGGTGGGCGAGACCTCGGTGTCGCCGCGACAGCTGGTCCTGCCGCTGTTCGTCCGCGAAGACGTGGCGGAGCCGGTGCCGGTGCAGTCGATGCCTGGCGTCGTCCAACACACTCGCGACTCCGCCCGCAAGGCGATCGCGGAGGCCGCGTCGGCCGGCGTGGGCGGTGTGATGCTCCACGGCGTCCCGACCTCGAAGGACGCCGTCGGGTCCGGTGCTGTCGACCCGGACGGTGTGCTCAACGTCGCGATCGCCGACGCGGTGGCCGAGGTGGGTGACGGCATGGTGGTCATGGCCGACCTGTGCCTCGACGAGTTCACCGACCATGGACACTGCGGCGTCCTCGACGACCATGGCGAGGTCGACAACGACGCGACGCTCGAACACTACGCCCGGATGGCAGTCGCCCAGGCCGAGGCCGGGGCGCACCTGCTCGGCACCAGCGGCATGATGGACGGCCAGGTCGGCGCGGTGCGCACGTCCCTCGACGACGCGGGACACGTGTCGACCGGGATCGTCGCGTACGCGGTGAAATACTCCTCGGCGTTCTATGGGCCGTTCCGGGAGGCGGTGGCGTCATCGCTTCGCGGCGACCGGCGCGCCTACCAACAGGATCCGGCCAACGGGCGCGAGGCGATCCGCGAGGCTCGGCTCGACGTCGAGGAGGGCGCCGACATCGTCTTGGTCAAGCCGGCGCTCGGCTACCTCGACGTGGTCCACGCCGTACGCGAGGCGGTCGACGTCCCGGTCGGGGCCTACAACGTCTCGGGCGAGTACGCGATGGTCGAGGCAGCTGCCGCCCAAGGGTGGATCGACCGCGATCGGGCGATCGACGAGATCATGATCGGCCTGCGCCGGGCCGGTGCCGAGGTGATCCTCACCTACTGGGCCACCGAGGTCGCACACCGCCTCCGCTGACCGCAGCCGCGACGGCGTTAGTCCCCTTCGCGCTGGCAGCCGAGCAGGCCGCAGACTACGTCGCCGAGCAGGCTGTCGAGCAGGCCGCTGAGCGTGTCGGCCGCCTCGGTGACGGTCTGGCCGACCACCGCATCGGCGCAGGTCCCGATGTCGGCCTGTGTGATGCCGTTTTCGTCGGCGAGCTGCCGCTGGCACCACTTCGTCGCCTCGGCGAGCGTGTTGAGGACGTTGACGGTGTCGCCGACGCCGTCGCTCACATCGCCGGGGACATCCTGGAGGCCGCCGGAGTTGTCTCCGCCGTCGGAGCCGCCGTCGCCGCCGTTGTCTCCACCGCCGTCGTTGTCCCCACCGTTGTCGCCGCCGCCGTTGTTGTCGCTCGGCCCGTCGGAGCCGCCGTTGTCGTCGCCGCCGGACGGGTCGTCGTCGCCCTGGTTGCCGTGGCTGTCGGGCGGGCCGTTGAACGGTCCGCTGGTCTGGTCGCCGTCCTGCTGCTGCGCGTCGTGGTCGAGATCGGTGAGGACGGTGGGCGTCGTCGTGCCGTTGGGCACCATCGAGTAGTCGCCCATCGCGTACGCCTCGGCGATCGACATCACCAGGTTGACGTAGTCGGTGGAGTGGTTGTAGCGGTAGATCGCCGTCCGGGCGCCCGAATCGGTGCTGAGGTCGCCCTCGCCGGCGCACAGGTATACCGCGGTCGCGAGTGCCGCGTCGTCGATGTCTTGCGGGTTCTTGGCCCCGTCGTTGTCGCCGTCGACCGCGACGACCTGCCACGTGGTCGGGATGAACTGCATCGGCCCGACCGCGCGGTCCCAAGCTGGGTCGTTGTCGTAGACGCCGTTGTCGGAGTCGCTGATGCTGGCGGTGCCGCCCTGGCCGTTGAGCGGGACGCCGTAGATGCCGGGGCGGGCCAGCCCGTCGGACCCGAGCACGTTGCCGTTGGCGCGGCCGTGGTCGGACTCGACGCGGCCGATCGCGCCGATCAGGGGCCACTCGAGCCGACAGCTCGGGTCGGCCTCGGCGAGGACGGTGGCGGCGCGCTGGTAGGCGATCAGAGCGGCGGTCGGGATGCCGTTGGAGGAAATGGTCGAGACGGTGCCGTCGGGACCGGCGTGCGGGTCGACGCCGGTCGGGAACGAGTCGGTCAGCTGGACACTGGCCGGCTCCTCGAAGGGCGTGGTCGGCACGACCGGCGCGACGACACTGGCCGTTGAGTCGTCGCCAAGGGAGTCCGGCTCGTCGGGCGGGCTGCCGACCGCAGACGTCAGCGAGCCCGTGAGCAGGGCCAACGGCACGATCGCCATGGCCTTCTGCCAACCGGCTAGCCGGGCTCGCCGGTCGTCGGCGCTCCCCTTGGTAAACATGCAGCCCTCCCGTTTTACCCGCAGTACGCAGAGATTACGTCCATAAAGACGGGGCACGCATCCTTTGGTGACGCGGGGCAGAGAACTCGGCCCGGACGGTCAGGGCGTCTCGTGCCGAGATGTCACTGATATCCGAAGTGTACGGTCTGTGATCATCGAGAAAAACACGAGGATCGACGGCGATCCCGGTGCCCGACGACGAAATCCGCAGCGGTTTGCGAGCCTCGGAGGTCTCGCAATCTGAGATCTCGAGCGTCGACGCCCCATCTCCTACAGGCTGTAGGAGATGGGGCACAATAGGCGGGTGCCCGAGTCCGAAGCCCTCACCCGAAGCGCAGCTCTCTACGCCCGTGCCCGCGAGGTCACTCCGGGCGGCGTCAACTCTCCGGTCCGCGCGTTCGGCGCGGTCGGGGGTACGCCGCGGTTCATGGCGGAGGGTCACGGCCCGTACCTCGTCGACGTCGACGGCCGCGAATACGTCGACCTGGTCGGCTCGTGGGGCCCCCTTCTGCACGGCCACGCCCATCCCGAGGTGATCGACGCCGTCACGACCGCCGCCGCCCGCGGCACGTCGTTCGGCACACCTAGCGAGCCCGAGGTCGCGCTCGCCGAGGAGATCGTGGCCCGCACGCCGGTCGACCAGGTGCGCCTTGTGTCGTCGGGCACCGAGGCGACGATGTCGGCGATCCGGCTGGCCCGCGGAGCGACCGGTCGTGAGCTGGTCGTCAAGTTCGCCGGCTGCTATCACGGGCACGTCGACGCACTGCTCGCCGAGGCCGGCTCCGGTGTCGCTACGTTCGGCCTGCCGGGTACGCCGGGTGTGCCGGCCGGATCGACGCTCGCGACGCTGGTCCTGCCGTACAACAACCGCGATGCCGTCGAGGCCGCCTTCGCCAACCACCGCATCTCGATCGCCTGCGTCATCACCGAGGCGGCGCCGGGCAACATGGGCGTGGTGCCGCCCGACCCTGGGTTCAACGCGTTCCTCGCCGACATGTGCGCCCGCCACGGTGCCCTCTTGATCAGCGACGAGGTGATGACCGGCTTCCGGGTGAGCGAGGCCGGCCAGTGGGGGTTGGACGGCCGGATCGAGGGCTGGCAGCCGGACCTGATGACGTTCGGCAAGGTCATGGGTGGGGGATTTCCGGCAGCCGCGTTCGGCGGTCGGTCCGCGATCATGAGCCAGCTCGCGCCCGAGGGGCCGGTCTACCAGGCCGGCACGCTGTCCGGCAATCCGGTCGCCGCCAGCGCCGGTCTGGCCACGTTGCGACTGGCCGACGCTGCTGCGTACGCCCGTCTGGACTCCACCGCGCAGCGGCTGCGGGACATGGCGGCCGAGGCGCTCACCGCGGCGGGCGTACCGCACGTCGTCCAGGGCAGCGGCACCCTCTTCAGTGTGTTTTTCGGTCCGACCGAGCCGGTCCGCGACTTCGCGGCGGCCCAAAGTCAGGACCTGCATCGCTTCCGCGACTTCTTCCACGTCATGCTGGACCACGGCGTATACCTGCCGCCGAGCGCGTACGAGGCGTGGTTCGTGTCGACGGCTCATGACGACGCCGCGCTGGACCGTATTCACTCCGCGCTGCCGGTTGCCGCGAAAGCGGCAGCCGTGGCGCGGCCCGACTCGGTGCCGCCGAGCGGGGGATGAGCGAGGGAACGTACGTCGATGACCGATGCCACACGCACCGTGGTGCACCTGATCCGCCACGGCGAGGTGGCCAACCCGACCGGGGTCCTCTACGGGCGGATGCCGGACTTCCACCTGTCCGACCTGGGACGGGCGATGGCCGAGCGGCTCGCCGAATGGGCCGAGGAACGCGACATCACGCACCTGGTGTCGTCCCCGCTGGAGCGGGCACGGGAGACGATGGAGCCGATCGCTACGCGCACTGGTGTCGACGTCGAGATCGACGATCGGGTCATCGAGGCCAGCAACCTCTTCGAGGGCAGGGTGTTCGGCGTCGGCGACGGCGCCCTTCGCCGCCCGCAGGTGTGGTGGATGCTGCGCAACCCGATGCGGCCCTCGTGGGGCGAGCCGTACCGTCAGATCGCCGGCCGGATGCACGCGGCGATGGCGGACGCGCGCGACGAGGCTGCCGGCCACGAGGCCGTCATCGTGTCGCACCAACTACCGGTTTGGGTGGCCCGACTCGCCGGCGAGGGCCGTCGGCGCTTCGTGCACGACCCACGTCGGCGGCAGTGCAGCCTGGCCAGCGTCACGTCGTTCGCGTACGCCGGCGACGCACTCGTCTCGGTCGGCTACACCGAGCCGGCCCGTGACCTGCTGCCGCCCCTGTCGAAGAAGTTCGTGGCGGGGGCCTGAAGCGTCATGCGCGAACCCCTCTTGCGCCGAGATTGCGCGTCTCGCCCACCACCCGGTTGGCAAGACGCGCAAGGTCGTCGTGGAGAGGTGGGCAAGACGCGCAATCTCGGCGCGAAGGGGTGGGCGGCGCTTGCCCTCGCTATCGCCCTGACGTCCTGTACGTCGGACCTGGCGACCAACTCGGAAAGCGGCGGCTACATCAGTGCCGACGGGTCGATCACGGTCGTGCCGCCGGCCGATCGGGAGCCGGCCCCGGACTTCGCCGGTGAGACCCTCGAAGGCGCCGACATCTCACTCGGCGACGTCATCGACAACAGCGCCGGTGATGTCGTGGTCGTCAACGTCTGGGGTTCGTGGTGCGGGCCGTGCCACGCGGAGGCCGCCGACCTCGCAGAAGCGGCGAAGCGGTTGGCGCCGCAAGGCGTGAGCTTCCTCGGCATCGACATCCGGGACCAGACCGCGAGCGCGCTGGCTTTTCAGAAGGAATACGGCATCGACTATCCGAGCATCTACGACCCGGACAGCAGCACCCTGCTCGACCTGCCCGAGTCGATGATGGCGGTGTCGCCACCGACGACCTATGTGGTCGACTCCGAGGGCCGGCTGGCCGCGCGGGTGTTCGCCGAGGTGACCGTCGAGACGCTGGTCGACCTGGTCGACGAGGTGCGTGGCAGCGGTGGGTGAGTGGTTCGGCGAGACCGCCTACTCCGGCTCGCTGTTGATGGCGATCCCGGTCGCGGCGATCGCCGGCCTCGTGTCGTTCTTCTCGCCGTGCGTGATGCCGTTGCTGCCGGGCTACGTCTCGTACGTGTCGGGCCTGTCGGCGGTCGACCTCGAGTCGGCACGACGGGGCCGCATGCTCGCGGGAACACTGCTGTTCGTGCTCGGATTCACGGCCGTGTTCGTGTCGTTCGGCGCGTTGTTCGGCGGTTTCGGCCGCGAGTTGCTGCGCTACGAGGACACGCTCACGACCGTGCTGGGCATCGTCACGATCGTGGTCGGCTTGGTCTTCATGGGCCTGGTGCCGTTCGGGCAGCGCGACCTGCGCATCCACGCGGTGCCGAAGGTGGGCGTCGCGGCGGCGCCGATGCTCGGCGTGCTGTTCGGGCTCGGTTGGACTCCGTGCATCGGTCCGACGCTCGCGGCCGTGCTGAGCCTGTCGACCAACGAGGCCAGCGCCGAGCGCGGGGCGTTCTTGACGATCGTGTACTGCCTGGGCCTGGGTCTGCCGTTCATCGTCGCGGCTCTGGCGTACCGTCACATGCTCGGCGCGATCGCCTGGGTCCGACAGCACCAGGTCGCCGTGTCGCGGATCGGCGGCGGGATGATCGTGCTGGTCGGCGTCCTGCTGCTGACCGGCTGGTGGGACACGATCCTGGGCGACCTGCGGCAATGGACCGCCGGGACCGAGGTGGTCGTGTGACCGAGCTAGACCAGAAGTCCGACGGCCGCGACACGGCCCGGACCCGCGACTTCGCCCGGACCGCCCCGCCGCTGCCGCCGCTGCAGTTCGCCCGCTGGTTCTGGCGGCAGCTGACGTCGATGCGGACGGCGCTGCTGCTCCTGCTGATGCTGGCCCTCGCCGCGATCCCGGGGTCGTTCATCCCGCAGACGAAGGTCGACCCGGCGGCGGTCGTCCGGTTCGGACGCGCGCACGAGACGCTGACGCCGATCTTCGATCGACTCGGGCTGTTCTCGGTCTTTTCGTCCGCGTGGTTCAGCGCGATCTACATCCTGCTGATGCTCTCGCTGGTCGGCTGCATCGTGCCGCGAACGTTCGTCTACCTGCGAGCGCTACGGGCCCGGCCCCCGAAGGCGCCGTCGCGATTCGACCGGCTGCCGGCGTCGGCGTCGTACGAGACTGACGAGAACTCGGACGCGGTTTTGCAGCGGGCCGCGGCCGTTCTTCGCCAGAAGCGCTGGCGCGTCGACGTAGACGCGGTCGCCGGCGGAAGCGGTGTTGTACGGGCCGAAAAAGGCTACCTGCGCGAGGCCGGCAACCTGACCTTCCACATCGCGGCGGTGGGCGTGCTCGTGGCGGTTGCGATCGGGTCGCTGTGGGGCTACAAGGGCAGCGTCATCGTCGTCGAGGGCGAGGGGTTCTCCAACACGTTGACGCAGTACGACGACTTCTCGGCGGGCGGGTTGTTCGACGCCAGTGCGCTGACACCGTTCTCGCTGCAGCTGGACCGGTTCGACGCGCGGTTCGAGATCGACGGCCCGCAGCAGGGACAGCCCCGCGAGTTCGAGGCGCGCGGCAGCTACGTACCCGAGCCGGGAGCCGAGTCGGCGCCGTTCGACATCCAGGTCAACCACCCGCTCGACGTCGGCGGCAGCTCGGTGTTTCTCGTCGGGCAGGGCTACGCGCCGGTCATCACGATCCGCGACGGCGAGGGCGAGCTGGTCTTCTCCGGGCCGGTGCCGTTCTTGCCGGAGGACGCGTCCTACACCTCCAGCGGCGTCATCAAGGTGCCGCAATCGGTGCCGGAGGAGCTCGGCTTCGAGGGCTTCTTCCTGCCGACGGCCGTCGACGTCAACGGCGTCCCGCGTTCGGCTCACCCGGCCGCGGCCAACCCAGCGCTCGCGCTGTTCGTCTACGCCGGCGACCTCGGGCTCGGCGACGGGCTGCCGCAGTCGGTGTTCGCGCTGGACAAGCGCGGCCTCACCCAGGTGCGCGGCCCCGACGGCAATCCGGTCCGGCTGCTGCTGCAGCCCGGCGACACCGCCGCGATCCCGGGCGGTCTCGGCACGATTTCGTTCGACGGCGTACGACAGTTCGCCCGCTTCCAGATCGGTCACTCGCCGGCCAAGGCCATCGCGCTCGGCGCCGCCGTCCTCGGCATCGCGGGTCTGATGGCGTCGCTGTTCATCCGGCCGCGACGCGCCTGGATTCGGACCCGCCGGCGGGACGGTCGTACGCTCGTCGAGGTGGCCCGACTGGACCGTGTCTCCGGCGCCGATCTCGGTGCTGACGTCGAAGCGCTCGTCCGTGACCTGCGCGCCAGCAGCGCAACCACAGAAGGCAGCGCGACCTCAGAAGGAAAGGCAGACACATGAGCACCGAGCAGTGGGCCACGCTGTCCAACAACGCTGTGGCGGCGGCGACCGTCGTCTTCGGCTTGGCCTGCATCGCCCACCTCATCGAGTGGTCGATCACCCGCCAAGTCTCTGGCGCCGACACCTCTCGCGCCGAGACCGTTGGCGCCGAGATTGCGCGTCCTGCCCGCCAGGCAGTCTCGGCGGGACAGGTAGGCGCCTTCGACGGCGGGCAGGACGCGCAATCTCGGCGCGAGTTGGCGGGCGAAGAATTGGGGGCCGACGAGGAGCGGGTGGCGCGGTTCGGGCGGCTCGGGATCGCGCTGACGGTGCTGGCGGCGGCCTGCCTCCTCGTGGGCGTCGTCTCGCGGGGCTTCGCCGCCGAGCGGGCGCCGTGGGGCAACATGTACGAGTTCGCCACCCTTGGCCTGCTCGTGGTCGTCACGATCTACCTCGGCCTGGTGCGGTTCATGAAGGCGCAGTGGCTGGGCGGCATCGTCACGGGCTTCGCCGTCTGCATGCTGGGGTTGGCGTTCCTCGCCTACGTCCCGGCCGGACCGCTCGTGCCGGCGCTCGACTCGTACTGGCTCCTGCTCCACGTCTCGGCGGCCGCGACCGCCGGTGGCGCCTTCACGATCGGGGCGGGAGCGTCGATCTTCTACCTGCTCAAGGCGAAGGCCGAGCGCGAGACGCCGGAGGACCAGCGCACCGGCTACCTGTGGCGACTGCCGTCGTCGACCGCGATCGACCGGCTCGCCTATCGGGTGCACGCGTTCGCCTTTCCGGTGTGGACGTTCGCGGCGCTGATCGCCGGGCCGATCTGGGCCGAGCACGCGTGGGGCCGCTACTGGGGTTGGGATCCCAAGGAGGTCTGGGCGTTCATCACGTGGGTCGTCTACGCGGGATACCTGCACGCCCGCGCGACGGCCGGCTGGCGCGGCAAGGGCGCGGCGATCATCGCGCTGATTGGCTTCGCGACGTTCCTGTTCGACTTCATCGGGGTCAACCTGATCGCGTCGGGCCAGCACACGTACTCCGGCCTCTGAGGAGCTCTCGCCCGCTCAGCCGTCGTCGTCGGGCTTCTGCCGCCGCTTTCGGTCCAGCTTCCAGAGGAAGTCGGGGTCGTCGTCGGGCGCCAGCGTACGACGCTGCTGACCGGGCGTAGGCCCACGCCGGGACTGTGGGCGGCCGAGAGCGAGCCAGAAGCCCGGGCCGATCAGCGGCAGCAGTGCCAGCAGGGCCCAAAACGGCTTGGCCATGCCACGCACCCGCTGACGGTCGGCGGCGAGCACGTCGAACAGCGTGTAAACAGACAGCACCACGACGATGACGACGATGAATACGCGTCCCACGTCTACAGAGTAGGTCGCCCGTGTCAGAGTGACGGCATGACCCTCGACACCGGCTTGGTGAATCTCGACGACGTACGCGCGGCACGGGAGCGAATCGCCGCGACCTGCGTACGAACGCCGCTGCTCACGGCCGGCCCGGACGACGACGTCCACGCGCTTCGGGTGAAGCCCGAGTCGCTGCAGCCGACCGGGGCGTTCAAGTTGCGCGGCGCCACCAACGCAGTCGCGCAACTCGGCCCGGACGAGCGGGCCGCGGGCGTCGTGACCCACTCGTCCGGCAACCACGGCCAGGCCGTCGCCTACGCCTCTCGCGCGGCCGGAGTGCCGTGCACCGTCGTGATGCCCGACAACGCGGCGCCGGTCAAGGTCGCGGCGACCCGGCGGTGGGGCGCCCGGATCGTGACGGTGCCGGTCGACGAACGGTTCATCGCCACCGACCAGATCGCCGACGAGACCGGCGCGAGGCTGATCGCGCCCTACGACGATCCTCGCGTCATCGCCGGCCAGGGCACGGTCGGCCTCGAGATCCTGGCCGACGCCGACGATGTCGACACCGTCCTCGCCCCGGTCGGCGGCGGGGGGCTGATCTCCGGCGTCGCCGTGGCCGTCAAGGCATTGTCGCCGTCGATCCGTGTGGTCGCTGTCGAGCCGGAGCTGTCCGCCGACCTGGCCGAGAGCTTCGCCGCCGGGCAGCGGGTCACCTGGCCAGCGGAGTTGGTCGCCCGCACCAGTGCCGACGGCCTGCGCGCCGATGTGATCGGCGAGCTCACCTGGCCGCACATCCAGGCCCATGTCGACGAGGTGCTCACCGTTTCCGAGGCCGCGATCACCGAGGCAATGGGCTATCTGGCCCGACGCGCTCGGTTGGTCGCCGAGCCGAGCGGCGCGGTCGCGACGGCGGGTTGGCTGACGCATCCGGATCGGGCGTCGCTCGGCCGCACCGTCGCCATCGTGTCCGGCGGCAATGTCGACCCGGCCGCGTTCGCCGCCGCGATCGCCTGACGTACGCTCGCAGCGTCGATAACGGCATCGAAGGAGTACGTACCCGTGCGCAGCTTCCTGCTCTACACAGCCGCCCGGTTCGGACTGTTCCTCGCGGCCTTCGGGCTGATCTGGCTCGTGGCCGGCTTCTTCCTGCCCTGGACGAGCCGCAACATCATGTGGACCGGCGTTCTCGCGATCGTGCTCTCGGCCATCGGGTCGCTCTACCTGCTGCGCGGGCTACGTGACAGGTTCGCCCAGGTGGCGCGCGCCCGTGCGGAGGAGATGACGGCCCGACTGGAGCGCGCCCGGAGCAAAGAAGACGTCGACGATGTCGACTGACCGTGCCTGGGTCAATGAGGCGATCCGGCGGGTCGAGGCCGACGCCAACCGCAGCGCCGACACGCACCTGCACGTCTTCCCGCTCCCAGGCCCGGACGGCGTCGACCTCTATTTCAAGGACGAGTCGGTCCATCCGACCGGGTCACTGAAGCACCGGCTCGCCCGGTCGCTGTTCCTGTACGCGTTGTGCAACGGCTGGATCGGGCCGGACACGACGATCGTCGAGGCGTCCAGCGGCTCCACGGCGGTGAGCGAGGCCTACTTCGCGCGGCTGCTCGGACTGCCCTTCGTGGCCGTGATGCCGGCGACGACGAGCCTCGAGAAGATCGCGCTGATCGAGTTCTACGGCGGACGCTGCCATCTGATCGACGACCCGGCCGCGGTCTGCGACGAGTCGCGGCGACTGGCTGCCGAGTGCGATGGCCACTTCATGGACCAGTTCACCTATGCCGAGCGGTCGACCGACTGGCGGGGCAACAACAACATCGCGGAGTCGATCTTCGAGCAGCTTGCACAGGAGCGGCATCCGATCCCGACATGGGTCGTCGTCGGCGCCGGCACCGGCGGTACGTCGGCGACGATCGGGCGGTACGTCCGCTACCGGCGCTATGGCACGCGGATCCTCGTCGTCGACCCGGAGAACTCGGCGTTCTACGACGGATGGGCGCGGGGCGACCCGAGCTACGCCACCGGTCTCGGGTCCCGCATCGAGGGCATCGGCCGCCCGCAGGTGGAGCGGTCGTTCGTCCCCACGGTCGTCGACGAGATGCTCCAGGTGCCCGACGCGGCATCCGTTGCCGCGATGCGCTGGTGCAGCCACCTGCTGGGTCGGCCCGTCGGCGGATCGACCGGCACCAACCTCTGGGGCGCTCTGGGAGTGGTGGCCCGGATGCGGGCCGAGGGCCGCGACGGCAGCGTCGTCACCCTGCTCTGCGACGGCGGCGAGCGGTATGCGCATACGTACTACGACGACGGCTGGCTGCGCGAGCACGGGCTCGACATCGCGCCGTACGCCGCGGCGCTGGAGAAGTTCGAGGCGACCGGAGAGTGGATCAGTGACGCGTAGGGGCACCGCCGGATGGTCGGTCCGGCGGTGCCCCAAACCGTTGTTACATCCGGCCCTGCGAGCCGCCGTTCAGCGCCAGGTTGCAGATCGTCGGTGACATGACCTCCGCCGGGCTTCCCCAACCTGCGCACTGGAAGCTCGAGTGGCCGTACCAGTCGTGGCCGAACTCATGGGCGGCGAGCAGTGCGTCGTCGTTGACGCCGCCCGGGAAGAGCGCGATCCGCTGGCCGGCACCCCAGTTGCAGCCGACGATGTTGCCGCCACCGCCGCAGTCGGTGATGTAGTCGGTGCGGCACTCGACCGGGCTGCCGCCGCCCTCGGACAGCTGGTTCCACGCCGCCGCGCCCTGGCGGATCGCACCGGCGTACGGGGAGCAGGACGACTCGAGGTAGAAGCTCATCGCCCACGGGACGTCCCAGCCCGGAATGGGAGCCGCAGCGTCGCCCTGGTGCTTGGCCATCGCCTTGAGGTCGGCCGCCGTGATGGCTTCCGGCTCCGGCGCCGCCGTGATCGCGGCGTTGTGTGAGTGGTCGGCGTCGACGGCTTGGGCGCTCGGGCCGACGAACGCCGCGGCCATCGCCGCAGCGACAACCCCGACCGACAGAGTCAGCTTTTTGATCATGGTGTCTCCCTGGATTCCTGGGCCCTCGGAGGGCGAGTATCCGGAGCGTGACTCAAAGACGACGAAATGTGTACATGCCAACTTTCCATGCCTTTCGGGCACGGTGGTGAGACGGCCGGTCGGTCAGGCGCCCAGCGCGAGGCCGACCGTGACGCCGATCGCGTACGCCAGCGCGGTCAGGCCGGTGTCACGGAGTACGGGGATCAGCGCCGGTCCGACCGCTCCGGCGCGGACCGGACGGTACGCCCGGATCGCCGGCGCGGCCGCCACCAGCCCGAGCAGCGTCCACGGTTCGAGGATGGCCAGCCAGACGAGGGCGAGCAGCGACGCCCGCAGCAGCGCGCCGTAGAGCCGGCGCGTGTTGGTGTCGCCGAGGAGCACCGCGAGGGTGCGCTTGCCGCTGGCCGTGTCGGTCGGGATGTCGCGCAGGTTGTTGGCGACCAGGATCGCGCAGATGACCGCGCCGATGCCGACCGCGGCGGCGACCGACGGCCAGGTGAACTCGCCGAGCTGGACGTAGGTCGTCCCCATGACGGCGACGACCCCGAAGAACAGGAAGACGCTGACCTCGCCGAGCGCGTTGTAGCCGTAGGGTTGAGCGCCGCCGGTGTAGAACCATGCCGCGACGATCGCGACCGCCCCGACGGCGATCAGCCACCAGCCGGACGTGGCGGCCAGAATCAGGCCGGCAACGGCGCCGACGCCGAAGCTCGCGAACGCGGCCGTCTTGACCGACGCTGGGCTCGCGACTTTCGAGCCGACAAGGCGCAGCGGTCCGGCCCGTACGTCGTCGGTGCCGCGGATGCCGTCGGAGTAGTCGTTGGCGTAGTTGACGCCGATCTGGAGTGTGAGGGCGACGACGAGAGCCAGGACGGCCTTCCACCAGACCTCGCCGTCGGCATGGATGGCGGCGCCGGTGCCGAGGAGGACCGGGGAGATCGCCGCCGGCAGGGTCCGCGGACGAGCTCCCTCGACCCACTGCGCGACTGTGGCCACGAGCGCACAGTCTGGCACGCTGGTCGGCGTGATCGACGTAGGGAGCGACCATGCCGACGTCGCGGATGAGCTGCGTCGGCTGCGTTCCTGGTGGGACGCGCCGGACGGGCCGCTGGTCATGTCGACCTCCGGCAGCTCCGGCGAGCCCAAGCGGGTCGCGCTGTCTCGGGCGGCACTGGCAGCATCAGTCGCGGCGACCGAGACTCGGCTCGGGGGCCCGGGCCAGTGGGTGCTGGACCTGCCGGTGGACCGGATCGCCGGGTTGCAGGTGTTGCTCCGATCGATCGCGGCCGGCACCGAGCCGGTCGTGGCCTCGGAGCACCCGACCTACGACGCGGCCGTGGCGGCGGTCGACGCGGACCGGGCGTACACCGCCGTCGTCCCGACCCAACTGCATAGGCTCGCCACCTCCGGCCGACTGTCGGTGCTGCGCCGGTTTGACGCCGTGCTCGTCGGCGGAGCCGCTGTGCGCGCTGACCTGATGCGGTGCTGTGCGGACGAGGGCGTCCGCGTAGTCCGGACGTATGGGATGACCGAGACCTGCGGTGGATGCGTCTACGACGGCGTACCCCTCGACGGTGTCGGCGTCCGGATCGCCGCCGACGGTCGGGTACACGTGGCCGGGCCGGTGCTGTTCGACGGGTACGAGGGCGATGCCGAGGCGACGTCGCGGGCGCTGGTCGACGGCTGGTTCGTCACCGAGGACCTGGGGCGACTCGACGACGATGGTCGGCTCGTCGTGCTGGGCCGCTTCGACGACGTGGTCGTGAGCGGCGGGGCCAATGTGTCACTGCCGGCCGTTACCGAGGCTCTCGTGGGCCTGGGCGGGGTGACCGACGCGGTCGCGGTCGGCCTGCCCGATGACGAATGGGGCACACGGGTCGTGGCCTGTCTGGCATGTCACGGGCCGACTCCGCAGTTGGCCGAGGTGCGCGAACACGTGGCGACCCGACTGCCGCGCGCGTGGGCGCCGCGATCGGTCGTGCCCGTCGACGCGGTCCCGCGACTGCCCGGCGGCAAGGTCGACCGGTTGGCGTTGCGCCGGCTGGCCGAGGAGGGCACATGACCGACGTGGGACGCCTGCTCGGGCGTGGGCGAGACGCCGAGATCTTCGACCTGGGCGGCGGGCGCGTGCTGCGCCGAGCGATGGACGGTCGGAGCCTCGCCGCCGAAGCGGCCGTCATGGCGCACGCACACGCGGCAGGAGTCCCGGTCCCAGCGGTCCACGACGTGACCGCCGCCGGGGAGATCGTGATGGACCGGGTCGACGGCCGGACGCTCGGCGAGGAGCTTCTGGTCGGCGCGGTGTCCATGGACGCGGCGATGCGAACACTGGTCGACCTCCACGACGCGGTTCACGCGGTGCCGGCTCCTCCGGATCTGCCGCGCCGCACGCTCGACGGAGACCGGCTGCTCCATCTCGACCTGCACGTGCTGAACGTCATCAGCGGCGACGACGGTCCGGTGCTGATCGACTGGGCGATGGCCCGAGCCGGCCCGCCCGAGGCAGACCTCGCCATGACCTGGATCCTGCACTCCAGTGTGGCCGCCGCCGAGGCCGGGCACGTCGAGGAGAAAGAGTTCGTTCACCTCCGGCGCGCGCTGTCGAAGTCGCTGCTCGCCCTCGTCGATGTCTCGGCCGTGGCCACGGTGCTTCCGGAGGTGTCCGCGTGGCGCTGCGCCGATCCGAGCGTCTCGGCAGCGGAGGCCGACCGCGTGCGCGCGCTCTGCGCAACGTTCCCCGCCATCCCCACGTGAGTTGTCAGGCATATTTCGTCCTGGGACTCGACATATGCCTGACAACTTCGCCATAGGGTCGGTTTGTGGAGTGGACGGCGTACGCGATCGGGATGCGGACCCGGTTTCGCGGCATCACCGTACGTGAAGGCATGCTCGCCCGCGGGTCGGTCGGATGGGCCGAGTGGAGCCCGTTCTGGGACTACGACGACCCGACGTGCGTGCCGTGGCTGACGGCGGCCCGCGAGGCGGCTCACGACGGCTGGCCGGCGCCGCTGCGCGATCGGATCCCCGTCAACTGCACGATTCCCGCCGTCGGACCAGAGGCGGTGGCGGCGATCGTGCGCCGCAGCTCCGGCTGCCGGACCGCGAAGGTGAAGGTTGCCGAGGCCGGTCAGAGCCTCGCCGACGACCTCGCCCGGATCGAGGCGGTCCGCCAGGCGCTCGGAGCGGCCGGCCGGATCCGGGTCGACGCCAACGGCGCTTGGTCGGTGAGCCAGGCGATCACCGCGATCGAGGCGCTGGACCGGACCGCCGGCGGGTTGGAGTACGTCGAGCAGCCGTGTGCCTCGGTCGAGGAGCTCGCCGCGGTACGCCGGCGCGTCACCACGCCGATCGCGGCCGACGAGTCGATCCGCCGGGCCGACGACCCGATGCGGGTCCGCGAACTCGACGCCGCCGACATCGTGGTGCTCAAGGTCCAACCGCTCGGCGGCGTCGTGGCCTGCCTGCGGATCGCCGAGCAGATCGGGTTGCCCGTGGTCGTGTCGAGCGCGCTGGAGACCTCGATCGGACTGGCGGCGGGGGTGGCCCTAGCGGCGGCGTTGCCGGACCTGCCGTACGCCTGCGGTCTCGCCACCGGCGCCCTGCTCGAAGCCGACGTGGTGGCGGATCCGCTCCGGCCGGTCGACGGCGCGTTGCCGGTGGTGCGGCCCGACGCCGACGAGGGTGCGCTGGCCGCCTGCCGCCCCGAACCGGCCGACGCCGAACGCTGGCGGCAGCGACTCACGAGGGTCGAGCGCTTGGCCGGCTGACTCGACAACCTGCGCATCAGATCTGTTGCGCGTGCATCAGATCTGATGCGCGCGACGTTGTCCGGCCGCTCGGCCGCTGTCAGACTCCAAGGTCGTGGCCACCTTCTCCGCTGCTGACGGGTCCGAGCTCAGCTATCGCGTATTCGGCGAGGGCGCGCCGGTTGTTTGTCTTCCCGGCGGCCCGATGCGCGACGCCGACTATCTCGGCGACCTTGGCGGGCTGGCCGTGCGTCGCCAGCTGGTCGTGCTGGAGCTGCGCGGGACCGGCGGGTCTGTGACCCCGGACGACCTGGCGGACTGCCGATGCGACCGGCTCGTCGACGACGTCGAGGCGCTGCGCGAGCATCTCGGCCTCGAGCGGATCGACCTGCTCGGCCACTCCGCGGGCGGCAATCTCGCGGTGTTGTACGCGACCAGCCATCCCGATCGCGTCCGCCGACTGGTCCTGGTGGCGCCTGGCCTCGGTGCCGTCGGGATCGACGTCGACGGAGCCTCCCGGCGCGAGATCGTACGGGCCCGCGAGGGCGAGCCCTGGTTCCCGACGGCGTACGCGGCGCTCGAGGCCGTGACCGGCGGGTCGGACCGCGACGAAGACTGGGCGGCGATCTCACCGTTCTTCTACGGCCGGTGGGACGCGGCCGCGCAGGCGCACGACGCCGCCTTAGACGAGCAGCGCAACGACGAGGCCGCCCGAGCGTACAACGCTGAGGGCGCGTATGACCCGGCGGCGACCCGGGCCGCGCTCACGAGCTTCGAATCACCGGTCCTGCTGCTGGCCGGTGAGTACGACGTCAATACCATCCCGACCGCCGCCGCGGAGTACGCCGATCTGTTCAGGACCGCCGAGCTCGTCGTCCAACCGGCGAGCGGGCACTACCCCTGGCTCGACGACCCCGACTCCTTCGTCGCGACCACCGACGCGTTCCTGGAGTCCGCCGGCCGATGACGAACGCTTCGACGCTGGTCGCTCGGACTCTGGTCGACGAGCTGATCCGGCTCGGCGTCCGCGACGCCGTCGTCGCCCCCGGCTCGCGGTCGGCCCCACTCGCCATGGCCCTGCACGCCGCGGCCGCGGGCGACCGGCTTCGGCTGCACGTGCGGGTCGACGAGCGCAGTGCCGGGTTCACCGCGCTGGGTCTGGCCAAGGCGCGTCGGCGTCCGGTGCCGGTCGTGACGACATCGGGCACAGCCGTCGCCAACCTGCATCCGGCGGTCCTCGAAGCCGACCACGCCGGTGTGCCGCTGCTCGTGCTCTCCGCCGATCGCCCGGCGACCTTGCGCGGGACGGGGGCCAACCAGACCACCACCCAGGTGCACCTGTTCGGCCGAGCGGTACGGCTCTTCGCCGACCTCCCCGCTTCGCCGACCGACGGGCCCGGCATCCGTACGCTGGCGGCCCGCGCGGTCGCCGCCGCAACCGGCGCTCGCACCCGAACGCCGGGGCCGGTACAGATCAACTGTCAGTTCGTCGAGCCACTGATGCCGGACCCGGGCGACGACGCCTGGCCGGTGGGTCGCACCGACGGACGACCTTGGACCGACGTCGACCGGTTGCCGGCGTCGGGGCCGGTCGAGCTGCCGGTCGGCCCTCGGACCGTCGTGGTCGCGGGCGACGACGCCGGCCCGCCGGCCCGGATGCTCGCCGAACGAGCCGGCTGGCCGTTGCTCGCCGAGCCGTCGTCCGGCGCGCGGACGGGAACCCACCCGATCGGCGCCTACCGCCTGCTGCTTGACCATCCCGAGCTCGGCGGGCGGATCGAGCGGGTCGTCGCCTTTGGCCACTCGACCCTCTCGCGTCCCGTGACCCGGCTGCTCGGGCGCGACGACGTCGAGCTGATCGTCGTCGATCCGAGCGGCCGCTGGAACGATCCGGGTCACCGCGCTGCTCGGGTGGTGCAGGCCGCGACCGTCGGCGGGTCCGCGGCTGACACCGGCGAGGGGGAGGCCGACGACTGGCTCGCCGCCTGGCGGGTCGCCGACGCCGTCGCCGCCGAAGCGATCGCCAAGGAGCTCGCGTCGGAGCCGGTGCTGACGCCCTACGAGACCGCGCGCGTCGTGTCGGAGTCGGTGCCGCGGGAGGGGCTCCTGGTCGTCGGCTCGTCGCATCCGATCCGCGACCTCGACCTGATGGCTGTGGCGCATCCGGTCGGCGAGCGACGCCGAGTCGTCGCCAATCGCGGCCTCGCCGGCATCGACGGCACGCTGTCGACCGCGATCGGAGCCGCCGTCGCCCGCCGGTCGAGTCGCGCCCTCGCATACGTCGGTGACTTGACTTTCTTGCACGACGCCAACGGGCTCGTGCTCGGCCCGGACGAGCCGCGACCAGACCTCACGATCGTGGTGGCCGACGACGGCGGCGGCAGCATCTTCTCCGTGATCGAGTCCGGCGACCCGGCGTACGCGACCGGCTTCGAGCGGTTGTTCGGCACCCCGACGCGGACCGACATTGCGGCCCTCTGTGCCGCGCATCAGGTGCCGTGCGTACGCGTGGCCGACGCCGATGCCCTGCGCGCGGCGCTGGCCCGTACACCGGAGGGGATCGAGGTCGTCGCCGTCACCCTGGATCGGGCCAACCGACGCAATCTCGACCATCGACTTCGGGTCGCGGTCGAATCGGCCCTAGCGCGGGCGAGGTAGCGCGCGTACGGTCTGGATCGCCAGCCCTCGACGACCCGGAGGTCGCACGATGAAGAAGCTGATCAACGACCCGGAGGCCGTCGTACGAGACGCCCTTGCTGGAGTCGCCTTGGCCCATCCCGAGTTGAGGATCGACCGGGAGCACCGACTCGTGATCCGGGGCGATGCTCCGGTTCAGGGCAAGGTGGGTCTGGTCTCCGGCGGCGGGTCGGGCCATGAGCCGCTGCACGGCGGCTTCGTCGGCCCCGGCATGCTCGATGCGGCCTGTGCCGGCGAGGTGTTCACGTCACCGGTGCCCGACCAGATGCTCGCCGCCACCACGGCCGTCAACGGCGGCGCCGGCGTCGTCCACATCGTCAAGAACTACACCGGCGACATCATGAACTTCGAGATGGCCGCCGAGATGGCCCAGGCCGAGGCCGGTGTCGAGGTCGCGTCGGTCGTGATCGACGACGACGTGGCCGTGCGCGACAGCCTCTACACAGCCGGCCGTCGCGGCGTCGGCGTGACCGTGCTGGTCGAAAAGATCGCCGGTGCCGCCGCCGAAGAGGGGCGCGACCTCGCCGCGGTCGTCGACGTGATCAAGAAGGTCAACGACCAGGGCCGCAGCATGGGCATGGCCCTGACGTCGTGCACGGTGCCAGCGGCCGGCAAACCGACGTTCGACCTGCCGGACGACCAGATGGAGATCGGGATCGGGATCCACGGCGAGCCCGGCCGCGAGCGGGTCCAGCTCGCACCGGCCCGCGACGTCGCCAGGATGCTCGTCGAACCGGTCCTCGAAGACTACGACTTCACCGGGGGCGACGGCGTCATCTGCTTCGTCAACGGGATGGGGGCGACGCCGCTACTCGAGCTCTACATCATGTACGCCGAGATCGCGTCGCTGCTCGATCGGGCCGGCGTGCCGATCGCGCGCTCGCTGGTCGGGCCCTACATCACCAGCCTCGACATGGCCGGCTGCTCGGTCACCCTGCTCAAGGTTGACGACGACCTGCTGCGCCTGTGGGACGCCCCCGTATCGACCCCAGGGCTGCGGTGGGGGGCCTAGTGAGCCAGTCCTTCGACGTCGCCACCGCGACCGCCTGGCTGCGCCGGTTCGCCGAGCGAATAGCCGCCGAGAAGGAGTGGCTCACCGAGCTCGACTCCGCGATCGGAGACGGCGACCACGGCATCAACATGCATCGCGGCATGAGCGCGGTCGACGAGGAGCTGCGTTCATCGGGTTCTGGGGACCAACCGGCCGACCTCGCCACGCTGTTCAAGCGCACCGGCATGAAGTTGGTCAGCTCGGTTGGCGGGGCGAGCGGCCCGCTGTACGGCACGTTCTTCCTGCGGCTGGCCGCGGCCACCGGTGACGCGACGAGTCTCGACGGCCCCGGACTGGCGCAGGCGTTCCGCGCCGGCTGCGACGGGGTCATGGCTCGCGGCAAGGCCGCGCTCGGCGAGAAGACGATGCTCGACGCGCTGCTGCCGGCCGCCGACGCGTTCGACGCCGCGATCGGTGAGGGCGGCGACGATCTTGCCGATGCGCTCAAGGCCACCGCCGACGCGGCCCGCACGGGCCGGGAGGCGACGATCCCGATGCTCGCCACCAAGGGACGGGCGAGCTATCTCGGCGATCGCAGCATCGGACATCTCGATCCGGGCGCGGCGTCGTCCACGCTGCTGCTCGAGACGCTCGCCGATGCGGTGGCCGGCTCCGACGGATCTTGAGTTCGGGTAGCTGTGGCAGCCCAAACCCCTCAAGATGCGATCCCGACGGTGGGGCTGGTCGTCGTGTCGCACAGCCATGCGCTCGCGTCGGCCGCCCACGAGCTCGCGGCCGAGATGCTCGCCGGCACGGATCGGGCGGTACGCGTGGCGCTGGCGGCCGGTCTCGACGAAACGACGTTCGGCACTGACGCGACTCGGATCAGCGCCGCGATCGAAGAGGTCGACACGGGCGCGGGCGCGGTCGTGCTGATGGACATCGGCAGCGCCGTCATGAGCGCCGAACTCGCGTTGGAGTTGCTGCCCGAGGAGCAGCGCGACCGCGTGAGCCTGGTGCCCGCGCCGCTCGTGGAGGGGCTGCTCGCCGCGACCGTGGCGGCCGCCGGCGGCGCCAGTCGAGCCGACGTCATGGCCGAAGCGGTCGACGCGCTCGCCGCGAAGCAGGAGGCCCTGGGCGGCCCTGTTGGCGCCGACCCCGTTGGCGCCGAGCGGCGCGAGGGGGGCGGGCCTGAGGCGGTCGGTCCTGAGGCGGTCGAAGCGTTTGAGGTCACGCCGGCGCACGGGCTGCATGCCCGGCCGGCCGCCCGGCTCGTCAGCGGGCTCGCCGGCTTCGACGCCGGCGTCACCCTGCGCAACCTCACGACCGGCACCGGTCCGGCGCCCGCGCGCAGCCTGACCCGTGTCACGGCACTCGGCGCACTGCGCGGGCACCGGGTCGAGCTGCGTGCGATCGGCCCCGAGGCGGCGGAGGCGGCGGCGTTCGTCCGCGACCTGGCCGCGCGCAACTTCGACGACGTGGACGCGTCGCCGCCTCCGGCGTCGGCAGTTGTGGACACCGGCCCGCTTGCGGCATCGCCCGGTGTCGCTATCGGACCGGCGTGGCGGCTCGATGACAGACCGGCGCCCGAGACCGACGCGGCGCCGGCAGGCGAGCCCGCGCCGGCCGGCGACCCCGGCGAGCCCGCACCGGCCGGCGACCCCGCCGCCGAACGTGCGGCACTGCGGTCCGCGATCGAGGACGTGCGGGCCGAGCTGCAGCGGACCCGCGACGCAACGACCCGCTCGGCCGGCGTCGCCGAGGCGGGCATCTTCGACGCCCACGTGCTCCTGCTCGACGACCTGCAGGCCCCGGCCGAGACCGCCATCGCATCGGGTTCGCCCGGCGCATCGGCATGGTCGGCCGCCGTCGCAGCCGCGGCCCGCGACCTCGAGGCCATCGGCGACGACTACCTGGCGGGGCGGGCCGCGGACATCTGGGCCGTCGGCGACCAGGTGAGTCGGTCCCTCGCCGGCGAGTCGGTCGGCTCGGTCGTCGGCGACGGCATCCTGGTCGCCGCCGATCTGACTCCGGCCCAGGCCGCCACTCTCGACACGGACCGGACGATCGGAGTCGTGCTCGCCCACAGCAGTCCGACCGCGCACGCGGCGATCCTGGCCCGAGCCCGAGGCATTCCGCTGCTGGTCGCCGCCGGCGCCGCCGCGCTCGACATCGCGACCGGCACGACCCTGGCGATGGACGGCGGCGCCGGTGAGTTGGTCGTCGACCCGGATTCCGAGACGCGGCAGCGCTTCGCCGATCGGTCCGCCGCGCAGCGACGAGAGCGTGAAACGGCCCGAGCACATGCGCATGAGCCGGCCCACACCAGCGACGGGGTCGCCATCACGGTGGCCGCCAACGTCGCATCGGTCGACGAGGCACGGGCCGCCGCCGATGCGGGTGCCGATCTTGCGGGGCTGGTGCGCACCGAGTTCCTGTTCGTCGGGCGTACGACCGCGCCTGACGTCGACGAACAGGAGTCGGCGTACCTCGCGCTCGCCGAGGCGATGGGCGGTCGACGCCTCACGATTCGGACCCTCGACGTCGGGGGCGACAAGCCGCTCGGCTACGTCCCGATGCCGGTCGAGGCCAACCCGTTCCTCGGGCTGCGCGGCATCCGGCTGGCATTGGCCCGGCCGGAGTTGCTGACCGAACAGCTGATCGCGATCGTTCGGGCCGCGCACCGGACGCCGGTCAGCGTGATGTTTCCGATGGTGACCTCACCCAACGAGGTCGCGGCGGCTCGGGGGCTGCTGACCGACGCCGTCGAACGGGTCGGGCGCGGCGAGCCCGAAGCGCTTCAGGTCGGCATCATGATCGAGGTGCCGGCCGCCGCGTTGACGGCGGCGACCTTCGCGCCGGACGTCGACTTCTTCAGCATCGGCACCAACGACCTGACCCAGTACGCTCTCGCGGCCGAGCGCGGCAACGAAGGGGTGGCGGGACTCGTCGACCCGATGCATCCCGCCGTGCTGCGGCTCATCGAGGCCACGTGTGTCGGCGCCGGCGACCGGGTCACCGTGGCGGTCTGCGGCGAGCTCGCGGCCGACCCGCAGGCGGTGCCGACCTTGGTTCGGCTCGGCGTCCGCGAGTTGAGCGTCGCGGCGCCGGCCGTACCTGTCGTCAAAGAAGCCGTCCGCGCGACCGACTCCGGGGCTGAGCCGACCTAGACGGCTACCGGTCGGAACTCCGCGAGCAGCCGTTCGACGCCGAGACCGCTGGTCGCGAGGCGCTCCTTGGCGTTGCTGAGCAGGTCAGCGGTCCAGCGGGTCAGGCCACCGTCGGCCAGGCTCAGCTCGGTCCCGTCCGGCGTGCGGGCACGGATCTCGAAACAGGCGTCGACGTAGTAGCCGACCCCGTGCTCCCGGTCGTCGTCGAAGCCGACCGACACGGTGGGATGGTCCGCCGCGATCCGGCCCAGCACCCGCTCCTCGATCGCGGCCCGATGCCGATCGCCGGTCAGGTCGGTGACGGTCACCCGTACGTCGTGGGACTCGTAGCCGACGTCGCGAGCGCGGTCGAGGACCTCGAGGTGGACGCCGATCTGCTCGGCGATGGCGGACGTCTCGAAGCCAAACGAGCCCTCGTCGCGACCGGCGGTGCACAGAGCGAGCAAGCCGAAGTGCGCCATCGTGCCGCGTCCCTCGAACGCCTGGGCCCGAGTCACGCTGTGAGTGGCGCCGAGGCGGATCCGGTCGGGCGAGCGCGGATCGGATCGTAGGCGGGCTCGGCGCCGGACCGCGGCCTCGAGGGCGAGGACGTTGGTCGCATCGGCCACGACCTCGGTGTTGCGCACCGTCGTCAGCACGTTGTATTGGTCCACGGCCGCTATGGCGGAGTTGGTACCCAGTGGGCAGACCGGCGACAGCGCGAGCCCGGTGAATCCGTCGGCCGCCAGCTGTTCATGGATCGCCACGTCGATGCGGGCCAGGTCGAGCGGTGCGACCGGTGACGGGGGCGCGAAGCGGTTGGTCTCGTATTGCGCCAGCAGTCGGCTCGGCGTCACGGCGTCGGCGCGCCGGCGGTAGACCTCCAGCATGAGCGTCTGCAGGTCGGTCGGAGTGAGTCGTTCGGCAAGTGCGGACAGCAGGTCGGGTGTGCCGGCCGTGCGCAGCACCCGATCGAGCCGGCGCTGCACCTCGGTTCGGTCAGGGTCCATCCGCCGATTCTTGAGGGATTCGGGTCGCCATCGCTACCGAATTCCCCCGGATCGTCAGCGGCCGAGGGCGTCGCGCACCGGGACGAACTTCGCCTGCGCCTCGGCCAGCTCCGCCTCCGGGTCGGACCCCGCGACGATGCCGCAGCCGGCGAACAGCCGCACCTGCGATCCCGACAGCTCACCGCATCGCAGCGCGATGCCCCACTCGCCGTCGCCGGACGCGTCCATCCACCCGACCGGCCCGGCATAGCGTCGGCGCGGCATGCCCTCCAGCTCGGCGATCGCGTCGACGGCGAGCTCGGTCGGTGTGCCCCCGACGGCCGCCGACGGATGCAGCGCAGCGGCCAGCGCGAGCGACGTCGCCGAGTCGTTGCTGGCCACGACGCCCGTGACGTCGGTCGCGAGGTGCATGACGTTGGGCAGGTGCAAGACGAACGGTGTCTCCGGCACGTTCATGCTCCGGCAGTGCGGCGCCAGCGCCTGGGCGACCGACCGCACGGCGTACTCGTGCTCCTCGAGGTCTTTGCTGCTCTTGGCGAGGGCGCCGGCCTGCGCGAGGTCGTGGGTGTCGTCGCCGGTGATCTGGATCGTGCCGGCGAGCACCCGCGACGTGACGAGACCGCGTTCGCGTCGGACCAGCATCTCCGGCGTCGCGCCGAGCAGCCCGTCGACGTGGTAGGTCCAGCAGGAGCGGTAGGCCACCGACAGCCGGTGCAGCGGCCAGCGCACGTCGATCGGCTCGGTCGCGGACGCGATCAGGTCGCGGGCCAAGACCACCTTCTCCAGCGTCGTCGAGCCGATGCGTTCGACGGCGACCCGGACCTGGTGAGCCCACTGGGCGCCGGACATCGCGCCGTCGGTGTAGGTGAGCCCGACCGGCGGCAGCGGCGACGGTGACCGAACGATGCTCGGCGTCGCGGCGAGAGCACCGACGCCGACGGTGGTCACCCACCAGATCGACTCGTCGTCGACGATCCGGTGGCCGACGACCACGTCCGGCACGATCAGGGTCGAGTCGCCCGGATCATCGGCGAACCCGAACGACCCGAAGGCGACCAGCCCGCTGCCGGGCAGCCCGACCTCGTCGCGGACGACGGTACGTCCGGCGAGCTCGTGCCACCACGCGTCGGCGTCGTCGAACCGAGTCGGTCCGGAGGTGTCGATCCGGGCGGCGGCGCCCCATCCGACGATGCCCTCGGAGCGGCGCACCCACGCCATCGGATCTGTCTTCGGGAGTACGGCCAGCAGCCCTCCCGGGTCGGGGATGCGGGTCGTCCGTACGACAACGGTCGCCGCATCCGATGCCCCCGCCGCAAGCTCAGATACCGCTGGGTTGGACGGTTCACTCGCAAGCTCGCTCACGTACGCTCCCTACGTCAGGCCAGCTGTACAGTCGACCACCCTAGACGCGCGCCCACGGCCGACGGCGTGCGAGGGTATGTCGCGTGACCCGAGCCACGTTGGACAAGCGCCCGCACGAGATGGCGGCGATGTTCGACGCGGTGGCCAAGCGCTACGACCTCACCAACGACGTCTTGTCGCTCGGCCAGGTGCGCCGCTGGCGCCGCCACGTGCTGCGGACCGTGGCGCCGCGGCCGGGCGATCGGGTCCTCGACCTGGCTGCCGGCACCGGCACGTCGAGCGAGCCGTTCGGGGCCGCCGGCGCGATCGTCGTGCCGTGCGACTTCTCGCTCGGGATGCTGCGCGAGGGCAAGCGGGTTCGGCCGGCGATGCGGTTCACCGCCGGCGACGGGACGCGGCTGCCGTTCGCCGACGGAGTGTTCGACGCGGTGACGATCTCGTTCGGCTTGCGCAACATCGTCGATCCGGACGCCGCGATGCGTGAGATCGCCCGGGTGACGCGGCCCGGCGGGCGGTTGGTCGTGTGCGAGTTCAGCCACCCGACGTGGGTGCCGTTTCGACGGGTTTATCTCGAGTACTTGATGCGCGCGCTGCCGTCGGTCGCCCGTCGGGTCTCGTCGAGCCCCGATGCCTACGTATATCTCGCCGAGTCGATCCAGGCCTGGCCCGACCAGGCGGCGCTCGCCAAGCGGATCGAGGCCGCCGGCTGGCGCGACGTCGGCTGGCGCGACCTGACCGGGGGCATCGTCGCGCTCCATTTCGGGGTCCGGGCCTAGATCGACCGTCCGACGACCGAAAACCGCCAGACGGATGTCGGTGGTGTGGTCCATGCTGATGTGGTGACGACGCCGACACGACCTGCTTCCGCGACCTCGTCCGACCACGTCGCCCTGGGGATCTGGCTGCCCGGTCTGGTCGGCCTGGCGGCGATCTGGGGCTGCAGCTTCGTGTTCATCGAGGTGGGCATCCGGGAGCTCCATCCCACCTACGTGACGCTCGGTCGAGTGCTGACGGGGGCCATCACCCTGCTCATCATCCTTGGCATCACGCGTCAGTCGCTGCCGCGCTCGCCGCGCTTGTGGGCGCATCTGTTCCTGCTCGGCGGGATCGGGGTGGCCTTGCCGTTCACGCTGTTCGGGTACGGCGAGCAGCGAGTCCCGTCACTGTTGGCCGGGATCTGGAACGGCACGACGCCGCTGGTCGTGTTGCCGCTCGCGGTGCTGGTGTTCCGTACCGAACGGCTCACCATCTACCGCTTGGCGGGTCTCGTGCTCGGATTCGTCGGAGGCTTGACCGTGCTGGGCGTCTGGCGCGGCGTCGGGGGTGGGGAGCTGACCGGGCAGATGCTGTGCCTGGCGGCGGCCGCGTGTTACGGCGTGGCGATTCCCTACCAAAAGCGGTTCATCGCCGACGCGAAGGAGTCCGGGCCTGCCCTGTCAGCGGGCATGCTGATCGCGGCCGTGGTGCAACTTCTCGTGGTCGCCCCGCTGATCGCGGGTGCGCCGCCCAACCCGACCGACCTCTCCTTCAAGGTCGTGGCGAGTGTCGTGGCGCTGGGTGCCCTCGGCACCGGCGTGGCGTTCGTCATCCACATGCACAATATCCGGCTTATCGGCGCGAGCCGGGCGTCGATGGTGACCTATCTGGTGCCGGTCTTCGCGGTTACCGTCGGGATCCTCGTGCTCGGCGAGAGCGTCACCTGGTATCAGCCCCTGGGAGCGTTGATCGTGCTGGCCGGTGTCGCGGTCTCGCACGGCCCCCGGACGCCGGCACCGCACGTCGAGCCGGAGCCCGAGCCCGTCGTCGCGCCGGACTGCTCCTCGCCCTACGACGGTCAGGTCGACGAGGCGGAGGGTGAGCCCCAGCCGGCCGGCTAGGCTGGGGTCTCCGAGGCCTTTGGGGAGGTTCCGATGGAGTGGCTCGTCTTCATCGCGGTTGGTGCCGGCGGCGCGGTTCTCGGACAGCGGCTGTGGCGCCGACGAGGGGTGCGGGCCGAAGCGTCCGACGATCTCGAGCAGGTCAAGAGGTTTGCCAACGAGGACGTGACCCTGCTGGGCGAAGAGCTGCAGCGGCTTGGCATGGACATCGCCGGCGTCGATCTGGACGAGGACACCCGCCTCGACTACCAACGCGCCCTGGACGCTTACGAGTCGGCGCAGCGAGCCGTACCCCGGATGGCCGATGTCGAGGAGATCAGCACGATCGCCGACACCCTGGCGAACGGCCGGTACTCAATGGTTTGCGTGCGCGCCCGGCTCGCCGATGATCCGATCCCGGAGCGACGGGTGCCTTGCTTCTTCAATCCGCAGCACGGGCCGTCGGTCATGGACGTGATGTGGACGCCCGCCGGACGAGGAACCCGCAAGGTGCCGGCGTGTTCGCAGGACGCGGCGCGGGTCGCCGCCGCGGAGAGGCCCGACGTTCGCTACGTGTCCGTGGGCGCTCGGCGGGTGCCCTACTGGGAGGCGGGCGCGGCGTATGCGCCCTATGCCAAGGGCTACTTCGTCGGCAACTGGGCCGGGTCGAGCTACGCGGCCATCGCGATGTTCGAGATGTCGAGCTTCGACGGTGGCTCGGCAGGGGATCCTGGCGGCTTCGATGGTGGTGGTTTCGGCGGCTTCGACGGTGGCGGTTTTGACGGTGGCGCCGCCGACGGTGGTGGGATGAGCTAGCTCGACTCTTCGTCGTCGATGCCGTGCTCGATCGCGTAGCGCACCAGTTCGGCCCGGTTGTGCAGTTGCAGCTTGCGCAGGGTGTTTTGCACATGGTTTTCGACGGTCCGGTGCGACAGCGTCAGCCGGGACGCGATCTGCCGTGCGGTCAGGCCGCGGGCGACGAGGCGCAGCACCTCGGTTTCGCGCGCGGTGAGCGTCGGTGCGTCGGGCTCGGGTTCGTCGTGCAGCCGACGGTATTCGCCGAGCAGCAGCCCGGCCAGACCGGCGCTGAACACCGCATCGCCCTGGGCGGTGCGGCGTACCGCGTCGTCGAGCTCGTCGCCGGACGCCGACTTGACCAGGTAGCCAGAGGCGCCGTTTTTGACCGCGGCCAGCACGTCGCCGTGCTCGGCGCTGGCCGACACAACGAGGACGCGCGTGTCCGGGAGTCTCTCCAGGATCTGCTGCGTGGCGTCGACGCCGGACCCCTCGCCGAGCTGGAGATCCATGAGCACGACGTCCGGTCGGGCGGCGGATGCGATTCGTACGGCCGCCCCGACGTCGCCCGCGGTCGCGACGACGTCGTAGCCCCGGTCGGTCAGGTCGCGTTCGACCCCATCGCGCCAGATCGGATGGTCGTCGACGATCATCACCCGGGTCGTCATGGATCGCGCGGCTTGTCGATCGTGATCTCCCACTCGGCGCCCTCCCCGGGTGCGGTATGCAGGTCGACTCTGCCACCGAGGTCACGCACACGGCCACGGATCGACTGGGCGACACCGAGCCGTCCCTCTCGCTCGGCTTGGCTGAGCCGGTCGGGCGCGATGCCGATGCCATCGTCGCGCACGCAGACGGCGACGGCGTCGCCGAGGTCTTCGACGACGACCCACGCCCGGGCGTCCGGCCCGGCATGCTGGCGCACGTTGGCCAGCGCTTCGCCGACGACTGCCGTCAGCTCGTGCACGGCATGCGGCTCCAGCAACACGGCCTGGGCGGGCACGACCACGTCGACCGTTGTGGTCTGGAGGCCGGTGAGGGCCGAGCATAGGTCGGACCGCCCGCTCGCGATCTGCGGGCGCTGGGCTATGAGCGACCGCAACGCGATCTCCTGTTCGCCGGCGAGCACGCCGAGGGTGGCGGCTTCGCCTCCCAGCTCGGAGCCGCGTCGCTTGACGTGCGCCAGCACCTGCAAGACGCCGTCGTGGAACGACCGCGACAGTCGGACCCGCTCCTCCGCCGCGCCCTGAGCAGCCAGGGCGGCGCGAAGCCTCACGCTGGCGCGGCGGGTCGCGGTCGCGGCGTAGCCTACGACGAGTCCGGCGATCACCAGCAGCTGGATGTTGTTGATCTCGACCGGCGTGATGCGTTGGCGCCATGCGACCAGCGCCACGCTCGTGACACCGGCGCCGATCAGGCCGCCGTTGCGGCCGGCGGCGACCGCCAGGGCGAGGGTAGGACCGGCGGCCCAGACCGAGGTCAGGATCGCGGCACCGCCGTGGATCCGGTCGAGCGAGTAGGCGAGGACAGTGCCGGCCATGCAGATCAGCGTCACGCCGAGGTCGACCGTGGCGAATGGCCACCGCCGACCCCACTCGCGGCTGTATCCGACCGTGACGACTCCGGTCCACGCCGCCATCACGGTCAGCACAGCGACGGCCCCGGCCATATGGTCGATCTCGTCGCGTCGCAGATAGACCCCGGCGACCGCGAAGCACCACGTCACGAGCCGAAACACGACCAGCGCCCGCCACAACGGCAGCACGAGGTCGTCGTGGCGGTCGGTGCCGGAGGCGGTCACAGGCAGCACGCTAGCGTCACCAGGCGAGTTCGAAGTTGGCGAAGAACCACCAGAGCAACGCGGCGCCCAGGACCGTGACCAGCGCGGACGCGATGCACAACACCTTCGCCACGGCTCGGGCGGTGGGCGACTTCGCCCGAGTCGCGCACACAGCCATCCAGATGACGAAAGCGGGCAGGACGAGCAAGGGATCGAGCATGGTCACACCCGCGCCAGCGTCAGGACGAGCCAGGCCGTCACCGTCAGGTAGGTCGCGGTGGCGGTGACGCCGGCGATGCCGAGACACCAGCCGAACGCCCGGAGTGCCCTCATCCGGCCGTCGATGGGGGAGGTGTTCATCTGGTCTCCTTGAGTACGCAGGTCGATGCACATCAGTCTTGGCTCGCGACGTACTCGGGGCATCGGTTCGACTACCCGGAAGATGCTCCGTAGAACTACTCAACAGGCGACGGCCTATTCGTCGGTCCGTCGGCGACGGGAGCGCCAGGGCCAGAGTCTGAGGAGGAGCAGGAGGAGGCCGACCGACGTCGCTTGGGGCTCCGGGCCGCCGCGCGGAACCTCTCGCCGAGTGTTGCCGTGACCGAGGATCGGCGGTGGCGTCGAGGTGTAGCTGTGCCCGGTGGGCGTGGTCCAGCGCACGCCCGCGGCCGCATCGCTGTCGACCGCTTCGACCGCCCACCCGGGTAGGTCGCGAACCGGGTGATCGGTTTTGCCGAGTCCCTGCGCGTTGGCGGCCGAGGTCGGTCCGCCGTTGGCATGCGGGTCGATGTGGTCGATGTCATTGATCGCGGTGTCGCTATGCGGTCGGCGACTGGTGCCGTCTTGGTGTCCATCGACAGCAGACGCCCGTCGACCGGGTCGCAGACCAACCGTCGCCACCAAGCCTGGTCGGATGTCGCGAGGTCGCGAGCCAGCTGCGCCGGCAAGACTCCGTAATCGCCGCCTCGGTTTCCGATCAGCTTCGCCGGCTGGTCGTCTGCCCCCAACAGTGAGGACGCCGCCACGACGACCCCGACCTCGAGGTTGAGGTCTGTCGCCGTGGCCTGTCCGGTGAGCCGCTCGACGAACAGGTCGCTCATGATGTCGCGGATCGACCGGCCGTCGCCGTCGGCGCGGAGGCTGCGGGCCTGGTGGTCGAGCGCCTGCCAGCAGGCGACGATCTGTTCGACCGGGAGCGTGGCGATCAGGCTGCCGGTGCCGTCGCCGTTGACGATCGCCCGGACCTCCTGCACGCTCGGGCGGCGCGGGCTCGCTTGGCCGCACTGTCAGGGTCTGTGCTGGCGACCAGGCGGTCGGCCGCCTTGCGAGTCTTGCCCGGCGTCAACCCGACCGCCAGCGCGGTCAGCTCCTGATCGATCGCCCGTCGTTGGTCGGAGTCGAGCGTCTCGCACGCCTTCACGATGTGCTTGGCGGCAGCTTGGGAAACCCGGCCGTCCAAGAAGGCGGCCGACAAGTGCGGGAAGTCTGCTACCAACGGCTCGGCGAAGGCCAGCTGGTAGTCCACCGCCGCCTTCGACACCCGACGCGCCATGGCGACCTCGAGGGCCGCCGCTCGACCGGCGCTGTCGACGGAGGCGCCGCCGGCCAGGTCGGCCCGCCGACGCTGCTCGGCGAACGCCACAGTCTCGATTGCCTGGCGCCGCCTGCGCCATGTGCACGACACGGTCTAGCTGTACCTGGCCAGGAGGTTGGTAGCGGGCGAGTCGGGTTGACGAGGTGAGAGCCCCCGGGTGGGGTGTGGCTTGTCAAAGGTCGCACTCCACCCTGGAGGCTCTCGTGTCTCACCGTAATGCCCGCACCACGTTTC
>DASQKI010000111.1:0-73995 GCA_035630615.1 Nocardioidaceae bacterium | reverse complement strand
TACGCCGACTGGTCCAACTTCGACGAGGACCGCCGGATGCTCACCCGATCGCACGTCGAGCTGATCGAGATGCCGCAGCGGATGGGGTTCTCACGCAAGAACGCCGCCGACATCAAGATGGCCGTCGACGCGGTCGAGTTGGCCTTCGTCCGCGACTACGTGTCGACCTTCGTCGTCTGTACGGGCGACAGTGACTTCACCCCGCTCGTCTACAAGCTCCGTGAGCTGAACAAGAGCGTGATCGGGGTCGGCGTCCGTGCGTCGACGTCGGCCTTGCTCCCACCCGCGTGCGACGAATTTCTCTACTATGACGATCTCGACGGCATCGAGCCCGCGCCGGCACGTCGCTCGTCCGGACGCCAACGACGTCCGGCTGCGGCGTCCACCCCGCGGGAGGCTCCGCCGGAGGCCGAAGATCCCGTCGCCGACGTCCAGAAGTCCCGCGACCTCGATGACCTGGCCGGCGTGGTCGCACAGACCATCGCCGGGCTCCAGCGCACCAGCAGCCAGGTGACCGCGTCCACTTTGAAACGCACCCTCCTGCGCAAGGACCCGACGTTCAACGAGGCCGACTACGGTTTCCGTGCCTTCGGCGAGCTGCTGCGTCATCTGGATCAACGCGACGTCATCGAACTGGCCGAAGGTCCGACTAAGGGCGATCCCGAAGTTCTTCTCCCCGCGCTCAACGGTCAGGAGGAAGCGTTCGACCTGCTCCGATCGGTGGTCGAGGACCTCATCGACAAGAACGGCCGGGCCGCGCTGTCCGGGCTCAAAGACCAGATCCGGCGGGCCCGGCCGGGCTTCAGTGAGAAGGCGCTCGGCTACCGCAGCTTCCTCCAGTTCTGTCGCGCCGCCGACACCACTGGCGCCATCCACCTCGAATGGGACGACGACGCCGACGACTACCTTCTGACGTCCCTGCCGGCGAGTTAACAAACCCGTCGGCGCTGACAGTCGTCCGATGGTCATGGGCCGGTGGCGTACGCGAGAGACGAGGGTGTCTGTCGGCCGACGATCGCCGGGGCCTGGTGGATGAGCTCGTCGTTTTCGAGGGCCGCGACCATGAACAGGGCGAAGTCCACACGGCGCGTGATGTTGCTCTGGAGGATGGGATCACCCACGTGCCGACTCCACACGGGCAGACCCTGGCTCTCGCCCTCCTCGAGGTCGCTGCCGCGGACCACGGTCCACCGCGTGTCGCTCGCGAACACCCGCCGACATGCCTCCACCTGGTCGTCGAGGTCGGCGAAGCGAGCCAGGCGTGCGATCGGACCGGCGATCTTCACGAGTGCTTTGAGCTTCCACGAGTACACGTCCTGGCCGTCGAGCGTGATGTGCCATCCGCAGGAGAAGACGAGACGTGCACCCGCAGGCGCGTAGTCGAGCACCGCCTGCGCCGTTCCCGATGCGTACTGGTGAACTCCCCGCGGGACCAGCACGACGAGCACTCCGTCGCACCCCGCGACTGCCCGCTCGATGACGTCGCGGTCATCGGTCGCTCCCGGCACGACAGTGATGCGGCCTTCGAACGCGTCGAGTTTCACCACGCTTTGCTCTCGGCACACGCCGACGACCTCGTACCCCCGATCGAGCGCGAGCCGGACCATGTGCTGGCCGAGCTTCCCAGAGGCTCCGACGATGCACACCCTCATGGCGTGCGTCCCATCGGGACGACGGGTGGACTAGCGGCCTCGACGGTGCCCTTGGCTACCAGTTGACCCATACGCAGTCACTCCCGCCTTCATAGGACGGCGGCCCGTAGCAGTCGGGGACGGACGAGTCGCCTGGCTCAATGCGCCACACCTGAAGCCTGAGGCCTGAGGAATCCTGCGCGATCGGTACGGCAACCTTCATGTCGATGTGGCCGGCGGTGGCGCGAGGATATGACTCGGTGAGGACGGTGCCGCTGGGCACGTCGACAAGCTGTACACCGAGCCGCTCATCATCGTCGACCGAGGCTCCCTCGACCTGGTAGATCACACTGAGAGTGCCGGCTTCTCGAGTGACTTCGAGATCCACGATCGATGGGCGGCCGCCGACATCGGCTGCATCTGTCGCGGCGCTAAGGATCAGGCCGAGGCTGATGATGAAGCAGCTCGCTCCGAGGGCAAGCACTCCAACCTCAATCCACTTGCTGGGTATCAGGTATCCCGCGAACCCCAAGACGATCGCGGCGAGCATGAGAAACCCTGCGTGGGACAGGGTCTTCTTCGCGGAGTTGTCGTCGAGTAGAACCCACATTCGCTCACCGTTGACACCGAGGAGGGCAAGAAGCGCCGAGGTTGCGGTGACGGAGGCGATGAGCGCGGTTGCCACTTTGTCGAGTCGCGCGGTGACAGCCTCGGCGGCGTCGGACGACTGGCTGCTCACTCGATGTCACCCACTTCGGACTATGCCTGCCCCAACGACAGCACTCGGTGCGATGCGGACACATGGGCCGAACGACTCGAACAACTAGGGGCATGTGACTCACGGACGTACAAGCGCCATGTCCGAGACCCGCCAGAATCCGCCAAGCCGCGCGGGTTTGATGACGGCATGAGCGATCACATCGTCGATTCGATCCGAGGCGCGTTGCTGGGCGCCTGGGAGCTGGTGAGCTGGGAGTCGATTGGTGCGGATGGCCGCGTCGCCTATCCGCTCGGAGACGACGCGATCGGGCTCCTCATGTACACGGCGACTCCGACCGAGTGTCGGCACAGTTGGTGCGCGTGGATCAGCCGAGATTTGCCAGCGACGACTGGCGTCAGGCGCGAGTTCCGCCACTACACCTTCGACCCTGACGGCCGGCTCGTACTGGATGCCGATACCAGCTGGGGGAGGGTCCGCATCATCTGGCGCAGGGTGTCGACGGGTGTGACATCGATCAACAGTTAAGCGCCATCGTCTTGATAGCTTCTGCGAATCGACCGAGGCTGGTGTAGTCGATCGAGCCCGCATTCGACCGCGAGGGTGTGTCCTCAAATGCCATTGGACGTACGAGTCCGGTTGTCCGAGCCCGCGGGGCGATGGTTGCTGCTTGTCACTGCGGCCGGATCGGGGTTGGTGCTGCTCGAGTCGACGGTCGTCAACATCGCCCTGCCAGATGTGGGCCAGGATCTTGACGCTTCGATGTTGGAGCTTCAGTGGACGGTCAACGCGTTCACGCTCGCCCTGTCCGCGCTCATCCTGATCGGCGGCAGCCTCGGCGACCGCTTCGGTCGGCGTCGGATCTACCTGATGGGTCTGGTTTGGTTTGGCGTCGCATCCGTGCTTTGCGGGATCGCACCAAGCCCTGAGGTGCTGATCGCCGCTCGCGTTTTTCAAGGCATCGGCGGCGCGCTCATCGTTCCTGGTTCGCTCGCGTTGATTCAGGGCTCCTTTGACGCCGAGGATCGCAATCGGGCCGTTGGATGGTGGGCTGGGATAAGCGGGGTGGCGGGCGCGGCGGGACCGATGCTCGGCGGCGGCCTCGTCGACCTTGCCGGATGGCGTTGGGTGTTCCTGGTCAACGTTCCGCTAGCGGTTGCACTCGCCGTGGCGCTCCAAGCCCACGTACCGGAAAGCCGGGACGATGAGCGGCCACCTCGGTTCGATCTGGCCGGTGCGTTTCTGGGCGCGGCGGCGCTGGCCGGAATAACCTATGCGCTGACCGATCCCGCCGCGAGCGTCGCGACGATGTCGATCGGCCTGGCTGGCCTCATCGCCCTGGTGGCCTTCCTGCTCGTCGAGCAGCGCAGCTCGGCGCCGATGCTTCCGTTGGGACTGTTCAGGTCCCGACAGTTCAGCTCGGCAAATCTCACAAGCTTCTTCGTCTACGGCGCCCTGGCCGGGTTGTTCTTCCTGATGCCCATCCAGCTTCAGGTCACCACCGGATTCTCCGCGTGGCAGGCGGGCTTGGCGATGTTGCCCCTCACCGCGCTGACGCTGATCCTGTCGCCGTACGGGGGCGAGCTCACCAGCCGGATCGGGGCTCGCGGCCCACTGATGGCCGGATCACTCATCTGCACCGTGGGCCTGCTTCTCGCCATGCGGATCGGCGCCGACGCCACCTACCTCGGTTCGGTGCTGCCCGTGGTCGCCCTCGTCGGGATCGGCGTCCCGCTCATCACCCCGCCAGTCACCTCCGCCGTGCTCGGCTCGATCCCTGACCGAAGCGCCGGCATCGCCAGCGCGGTGAACAACGGCGTCGCCAGAGCCGCCGGCCTGGTCGTCGTGGCGGTCCTCCCGGCGCTCGTCGGGCTGCCGGACGACATCGCATCGAGCTCGGCGAGCATGGATCGTGGATACGTCACCAGCATGGTCATCTGCGCCGGCATGTTCCTGGCCGGTGGGCTGGTCGCCTGGGTCGGCCTGCCCAAACGCGCCGCGAGATCTGCCCAGCCCGTCGTCCGACGACACGCCTCGGTCACGTGCCCACAACTCGAAGCGTGACCGCCGGGGTGTTCGACGCGGACCTTTCTGGGCACAAGCAGTGGTAGTACGACTGCCAGTCCGGAGTGATCGATGGGCCGAAGAGAGATCGTCGTTATCGGAGCCTCCGCCGGTGGCATCGAGCCGGTGAAGGAGCTGATCGCGGCACTGCCGGCGGACTTAGGCGGCATCGTGTTGGTCGTCATCCACCTGCCCGCCGATGGCGAGACCGCGCTGCCTCAAATCCTCGATCGAGAAGCCAAGCTACCGGTCGCGCTGGCCAAGGATGGCGACTCTTTGCAGCCGGGCAAGGTCCTTGTCGCGCCACCTGGCCAGCACCTGATGGTCATCGAGGACAGCGTGTCGCTGTCTAGTGGGCCACGCGAGAGCGGCTTCCGACCTGCGATCGACGTGCTCTTCCGCTCTGCGGCGATGGCGCATGGCCCGCGCGTTATCGGCGTGATTCTGTCCGGAGCACTCGATGACGGAGCCGCCGGCATGGTCGCGATCCGACTCCGTGGCGGTGTCGGCATCGTTCAGGATCCCGGCGACGCCCAGCATTCGTCCATGCCGCGGGCGGCCATCGATGCCGCCGTCGTCGAACATGTCGTACCGGTGGTCGAGATCCCTCGTTTGCTGCTCGAGTTGACGGGAGAAGAACTGCCGGCCTCCGATGTCTCGGAGTCAGCGCTCATCGACATCGAGACGACGATGATTGCTCAGAGCACATCCGGCGCCGACACCCTCGAGCCGCCGGGCCGGCCGGCCGGGCTGGTCTGCCCGGATTGCTCCGGACCGCTGTACGAAATCAGTGAAGGAAGACTGACCCGCTACCGCTGCCGAGTCGGACACGCCTGGTCGCCACTCAGTCTTGCATCGCAGCAGTCCACAGAGGTCGAAGACGCGCTTTGGACCGCAGCCGAGACTCTCGAAGAGAAGGCGATCCTGAGAGAGAGGCTCGGCAGTCGAGCGCGTGCCGATGGACGCGACGCCACCGCGCAGGAGTTTCTACGCGCCGCCGAAGCTGCCCGCGAGACCGCCATGCAGATCCGACGCCTCATCGAGGACGCCGTGACAGACTCCGAGCCCGGCGGTCGCGCCTGGGAGCAAGTCGGTCACTGACCCGTCAGCGGTGCACCGCGAGACGGTACGGGTGGTCGCGTTCAGCGATGGCGTCTTCGCGATCACCGTGACCCTGCTCGTCCTGGAGATCAGGCCGCCGACCGAGTCATCCTGCTCCTCAACACCGTGCTGCTCATGGTCGTCGCGTTCTTGCCGTTCGCCACCTCCGTCCTTGCCGAAGCGCTGCGTAGCGCACACGGGCAGCAGACCGCCGTCGTCTTCTACGGCCTTGCGTTCGTTGCGACGGCGCTGACGTTCAATGCCGTCTGGCAATATGCGCGCCGGCGGAGGCTGGTCAGCGACACTCTCGACCCCATCGGCGCGACGGCCATCGGCAGACGTTTCGAGCTCGCTCTGGCCTGGCTGGCCGTCGGCACCGTACTCGGCGCTCTGCTGCCGGTCTTGGGCGTGGCCGTCATCGTCGCCTTCAACGTCTTCTACTGGATCCCGATCCGCGGCGAGAGCCCAGGCCCGCCATCGTGATGATCGGCCTACCCACTCGTGGGGCGGCCGCCCAGCATCGAGGTCGGTTCAGAAGTGGCCCGACGGTCTCGCGCCATACCGCCTGGCAATGGCGTTTGCCGAGAGGTGTCGCCAAGCCCGTGTATTGAGAGCGTCGACGTGAACAGCGCTGTTCAATAGCTGAGATACGACGCGGCAGATACGGACTTAGGGGGGTGTACGCAAATCCCCCGCGTTGGGGGCTGTCTCATCGCGGGCGCGCGGATTAGCGTGGGGGCACGGCACTCGGGGAGGTACGGAGGGATCAAATGTCGGTTGAGCGTCGCACTGTACTCAAGGGAGGAGCAGCGGCCGTTGCCGCTCTCGCGGGTGGCCCGTTCCAAGGCTTGCTCGGCTCGTCGGCGGCAGCTGCCGCTCCCGAGGCTCCGTTCCGCAAGTTGCGGCCGATCCCGGACGAGCGGGACGGCATCGTGCGGCTGCACCTACCCAAGGACTTCTCGTACCGCTCGTTCCACGACACCCAGTCCCCCGTGATCCTCGACGATGGAACGACGCTTCCCGGCCGCCACGACGGCATGGGAGCCTTCCCCGGACCCGACGGCAACGTCGTGCTGGTCCGTAACCACGAGATCACCAACAACCCCAACACGCCGGCCTTCGGGGTCGGCGACCCCTACGACCCACACGCTGGCGCCGGTACAACAACGGTCGAAGTGACCCCGTTCGGCGAGGTGGTTCACGCGAATACCAGCCTGAACGGCACGATGTTCAACTGCAGCGGTGGCGTGATGCCGTGGGGGTCCTGGATCACGTGTGAGGAGACGATCAACGGTCCCGATGTCGGGCCGGACTTCACCGGCGCCTCCAACGTCCTGCTGGAGCAGCCGCACGGGTACATCTTCGAAGTGCCGGCCGACGGGCAGAGCAACCGGCAGCCGATCACGCGGGCCGGACGCTTCGCCCACGAGGCGGTCTCGTTCGATCCGAAGGACGGCATCCTCTATCTGACCGAGGACAACTTCGAGTTCCCGTCGGGCTTCTACCGCTACATTCCAGCGACCAACCCGATGAAGACCGGCCACCTCGACAACAACGGGCGGCTGCAGATGCTGGCCGTCAAGGGCAGGCCGAACATCCACCTCGAGGCGCGACAGGCCAAGCGCGCGACGTACGACGTCGAATGGGTCGACATCGACAATCCGAACCGCACGTTCCCGTACACACCGGGTCAGCCGGCTCCGACCCCCAACGACGCGGCGCTGGTCGCAGTCGGAGATCAGGGGCGGGCCCAGGGTGCTGCGCTCTTCTCCCGGCTCGAGGGGCAGGTCTACGACGACGACGTCGTCTACTTCACCTCGACCCAGGGTGGCGGCCCCGCGGAGGACGACACCGACGACGACAACATCAACGGGTTCGGGCGCGGCAACGGCCAGGTGTGGGCCTACCACACCCGCTCGAAGAAGCTGCAAATCATCTTCCAGGCCCCGACCGACCCGGTCGAAGCGAACCTCCGTTTCGACTTCCCCGACAACATCACAACCAGCCCCAGAGGGACGCTCGTCGTCTGCGAGGACAGCACCGTCGACAACTACATCCGCGGTCTGTCACGAGGCGGACAGCTCTGGGACATCGCACTCAACCGACTGGTCAGCCAGACGGGCGTGCCCCGGTTCGCCGACGAGTTCGCGGGTTCGACGTTTTCGCCTGGCGGTCACACGTTGTTCGTCAACATCCAGGCGAGCAGCGGCATGACCTTCGCGATCTGGGGTCCTTGGGAACGGATCGGAGTCTGACGCGGCCTCGTTGGCTATCGGGGCACGTCCACGTCGACGACGAGCGCGAGGTGGTCGCTGACATCGGGTGAACGCACGGCTCGTACGCCGTCCGGCCGGACCGACAGCCCACGGGTTGCGACATGGTCGATGCGCTTTGTCGCATTCCACGACGGAAAGGTCGGTGGTCCGTCGACGAGCTCCATCGATCCGAGGAGAGGCTCGGAGAGCACGTCCTCTGTTGTTCGGTTGAGGTCGCCCATCAGGATCCACGGCTCGGGCATGGCTTGGAGCTTGGCCGCTGTTTGTGCCAGCTGCTTCTTGCTGACGTCATGCTGCGTCGCGAGATGCGTCGCCGCGACCGAGAGCAGGTGCCCCTGCACCAGGACGGTGGCCAGGATCGCGTTGCGCGGCTCCCGCCAGATGGGAAGGATGCGGCCGCCGCCGCGTCTTCCCTGGAGCCATCGTGCGCCCTTCAGCCGTACGACCTCGCTGTATTCGACTTCGCCGCGTGCGAGCAGAGCATTGCCGTACCGGCCGCCGCGGATCCGAATGGTCGGAGCGAAGATAACGCTCGTGCCGGTGACTCGGGCCACCGCCGTCGCCAAATCGGCGAGACCGGACCGAGGGACGCGGTCGTCGACCTCTTGCAAGGCGAGTACGTCCGCATCGAGAGCGGCGCATGCCGCAGCGGCCGCATCGGCATCCCCTGGGTAGTCCTTTGCCGGCGCGCCGTGCTTGATGTTGAACGTCGCCAACCGCATTGGACCTCAGGCTAACGCGCACGGTCTTGCAAGCTCTTCGCTATAGCTCGGCCTATGTGTTTGTCCGTAGGCTGTAGAAGTTCTTGACTCACTAACCTCGCGACATTACAAAGGCGTCAGGAGCGACTGATGCGACGGAGGTACGGTGCACCGTCACGGCCACCACCACACCGACGGCCTCTGGGGCGCGGTCAAGCATGCGCTTGCGCCGCACGCCCACGACTCCAACGAAGCGATCCAGACCGCGGACGAGTCCAGCGGGCAGGGGATCCGGGCCGCCTGGATCGGACTGGCGGGAATGGCCGCGACGGCGATCCTTCAGATCATCATCGTGGCCGTCTCGAGCTCGATCGCGCTGCTGGCCGACACGTTGCACAACGTCAGTCACGCCGTCACGACTATCCCGTTGATCATCGCGTTCCGCATCGGCCGGCGGGCGGCGACCGAGCGCTACAGCTATGGCTACCGGCGGGCCGAGGACCTCGTGGGGGTCTTCATCTCGCTCATCATCGCCGTGTCCGCCGGGCTCATCATCTGGGAGTCAGTCGACGCCCTGATCAACCCGCGTCCGTTGTCGAACCTGTGGTGGGTCTTCGCCGCCGGCATCGTTGGGGCCGCCGGCAACGAGTTGGTCGCGATCTACCGCATCCGCACCGGCAACCGGATCGGCTCGGCCGCGCTGATCGCCGAGGGCCAGCACGCCCGTGCCGACGGACTCACGTCGATCGCCGTTGTCGTGGGGGTCTTGGGTGTCTGGCTGGGCTTTGAGCGAGCCGACGCTATCGTCGGGTTCGGCATCGCGCTCGTGATCATCGGGATCCTCATCAGCTCCCTTCGGGTTACCTTGCGACGCCTGATGGACGGAGTCGAGCCGGGGGTTATCGACCGGATGCGGGCCATCGCGGCCGGCGTCCCGGGTGTCGTGGACGTCGGCCAAATCCGGGCGCGATGGAGCGGCCATCGACTCGAGGCGGACGCCGACATCACGGTCGGCTACACGATGACGGTGCTCGAAGGTCACGAGGTGGCCGAGACTCTCGAGCACGAGTTGCTGCATCAGATTCCGCACCTCGAGTCGGTCGTCGTCCATCTCAATCCCGCCGTCGATGGAGACGAGCCGGTCGACATCCACGAGCTCACCGGACACCACAAGAGCAAGGAGGCTCGCGAGGCATACCGGGTTGTTCAGGCGAGGCGGCCTCGCGAGTAGTCCGGTCCGGACCGCTCACGCCAGGGCGGCGACCGCACCACGACCGCTGGGCCACTCGACGACGAGCTGACGCGTGCCGTTGAGCTCCGGGCCGATCAGGCGGGCGACCCGCAGCTCCATGCCGTCGGCCTCGACGACCGCAACGTCGGTCGCGGCAGGACCCGGTTGGGTGGGCTCCGGACGTAGTCGCACGGCAGAGTCGCGTCGCCCGAGGAGTGTGTCGCGGTCCCAGAGCTCCATCTCGGCCTGCTCCTGCTCGCCTCGCACGGCACGGACGAAACAGCCGACCGACACCGGGTCGCCCACGGCGTCGTAGATCCATCGCTTCCCCAAGACCGAGTGCTGCATCGTGCCGACGAGATGCGTCTCGCCGCCGGCCAGCGGAGCGCTGCGGTAGGTCATCGGCACCTGCAACAGGCGGTCGCCACGCCGCACCAAGATCGCCTCGACGCCGACCTCGCCCGCCGGGTCGTCGAACCGATAGCTCCCCAGCACCTCGACCGGTCCGTCGGCGCCCCATGGCTGTCCGTCGAGCCAGGCGGCAACCAGGTCGCGCTTGGTCGGGGTCACCGTCGCCGTCCTGTGAATGATCGCCATGGCCCGACCCTACGAGCCGCCCCGGACATTGGGCGGCGGGGTCTAGGTGCCCCGCAGTTGCTGTCGCTCGGCGCGGGGCAGCCGGTCGACGACGAGCGTGTAGGAGTGGTGGATCATCTCGCGGATCTCCTCGGCCCCGATGGAGTCGTCGAGGCCGACGGTGTTCCAGTGACGTTTGTTCTGGTGATAGCCCGGACGGACGGCGGCGTGGCGGGCCCGCAACTCCAGGGCGAGCGAAGGATCGCACTTGAGATTGATGCTGCCTGGGCTTTCGTCTAGCGGCACGAGGGCAAACATCCGTCCGCCGACCTTGAAGACCGCGACACCCTCGCCGAACGGGTAGTCCTCGACGGACCCTGGCAGTCCGGCGCACAGATCGAGTACGTCGTCACGGTTCACGTGCCAGGTCTACGACACCTTCGCCAAGAAGTCGAGTGTCCGCTCGGTCAGCAACGCCGCCGCCTCCGCGTCGTACGACGAAAGCGAGGAGTCGGCGAAGAGGTGCTCCTTGCCGGGGTAGAGAAACAGCTCCGCCTGCTCGACGGACTCGACCAGGGCTCGCGCCGCGTCGAGGTCGCCATCTTCTTCGGTGAAGAGCGGATCGGCGTCCATGCCGTGCACCTGGACGGGCACGCCCGCCGGCCACGCGTCGCCGAACGCGGACACCGGTGCGCAGCCGTGGAAGAAGAGGGCGCCCCTTGCGCCGGGCCGGGTCTGGGTGAGCTGCTGGGCGGGCATGACGCCGAGCGACAAGCCTGCGTAGACCAGCTCCGGGCCGAGTTGCTCGGCGGCGGCGACGCTGCGCTCCCGGAGTGTGCCGAATCCGACGTCCTTCGCGTAGTCGATGCCCTCATCGAGCGTGGCGAACGTGCGTCCGTCGAAGACGTCGGGCGTGTGGACGGTGTGGCCGGCACTGCGCAGCGTGTCGGCGAAGGTCGTTACCCCCTCGGTGAGTCCCTGGACATGGTGAAACAACACGAGCTCGGCCATCGATGCTCCCTGAGATTGATCCAAAAACTTCGAACGTTCGATGATGTTAGTCTAATCCAACCATGTCGATCAAGCCCTCGCCGCCGGACTACGACTTGCTCGACTCGCTCGAGCTCACGACTTCCGCGCAGGTACGGGCGGTCAGCGATCCGCTGCGGACGGCGATCCTCGGTCTGCTGCATGAGCGGGCGGCGACCGTGACGGAGCTGGCCGAGGCGGTCAAGCGGCCCAAGAGCACCGTCGCGCATCACGTCAAGGTGCTCACGGAGGCCGGGCTGCTGCGGGTCGTACGTACCCGGCGGGTGCGGGCCATCGACGAGCGCTTCTACGGCCGAACCGCGCGGATGTTCTATCACGGTGTCGGCCTGCCTGGCGGCGACGAGTTGCCTCAGGGGTTCAACGACTTCGAGGTGGCTGCGAAGGAGGCGGCCGCGGCGTACGACTCCCAGCAGCTCTGGGCGTTCATCCGGCACGCCCGGATCTCGTCGGACCGGGCGTCGGAGTTTTGGGCGCGGGCGATGGAGCTGGTGCATGAGTTCGACGAGCTCCCGCGGTCCGGCGACACCGTCTACGGGTTCGCCGTGGGCATCTATCCCACCGAATACCCGACGCTGCCTCCCCAGGACGACGACCGGTGACGGGCACCGTCAGAAGTCGACTGTGCAGCAGCGACCGCCCCGAGACGATGCACAAGACGGCGACCAGCAGCCCGGCCAACGGCACCGTGTACGCGTCGACGATCCAGGCGAGGCCGTGGCCCGAGGGCGCGAGGTCGTCGCCGATGGACGGGAGTGCGACGTTGACCACCGTGACGTCGAAACGCTTCGACACAGACCGAAACGAGGGGCGCCGCCGAGCCGTCAAGCTCTCGTGGCCGCCCGTACCCGGGACGTCGAGCGCCGACCGCCGGGCAGCATGAGGTCGAGCTCCAGCCAGCGCGCGAGGTCCTTGATCTCGCGATCGATCGCGGCGGCCATCGCCTTGCTGAAGGGCTCGTCCTCGTGGATGGCGTCGATCCGAAGGAGCCGGTCGTCGCGATCCGCGGTGGCGTCGAGCTTGCCGACCAGCCGATCGCCGTACAGGATCGGCATCGCCCAGTAGCCCCAGCGGCGTTTGGCGGCCGGTTTGTACATCTCCAACTTGTATTCGTAGTCGAAGATCTCGGCCAGGCGTTTGCGGTCGTAGACCAGCCGATCGAGCGGCGACAGCAAGGCCGCACGCCCGGAGAACGGCTGTCCGAGCTGCGCCGGGTCGACTCGCCACTGCCCCTTGACTCCTTCGACCACTGCCGGCTCGCCGACGCCACCGACGTCGACGCGGTCGGCCGGGTGCCACGCTCCGCGGGACCTGGCGATGCCGAGGGAGCAAAGCCGTCGCTGGTCGCGGATGCGGAGTGCCTCGCCGTGGGGCACCGGCGGTTCGTCGGGATAGATCCGCGACGCCAGGTCCCAGAGCCGGTCCCGCCCCTCGCGACCGGCGACCGCGACCTCGCCACGCTGGACGAGGAAGTCCAGCATCTTGATGACGTTGCGGTTATTGGTCCAGCCCGACGACTTCCACGGCATCACACAGGTGTCCGGCAGCTCACTTGACGGCAGCGGCCCGTCACGGCGCAGCCGCTCGAGGATGTCGCGCCGGCAGCCCTCGTTGGTCTCCACCCAGTCGCGGAGGTATTCCTGCCAGTCGCGCAGCTCGCCACGACCAGGCCACTCGGCCATCTCGGCGCGATAGAGCACGAGGTCTTCGGCTGGACGCGCCATCCCTTCGAGGTCGATCATGCTCTGCTCGGCGATCGCGTCCTCGAGCTCGGTCGGTGAGTACGACGACCCCAGCCGACTCCAGGCGACCAGGTCAGCACTCGGCGCGACGGCTGACGTCGGATCGAGCTGGAGCATCGTCAGATGCCGCACCAGCGCGGCCAAGTCGGTCGGCCGCTTCTTGCCGAGCAGCTGAGCCCGGACGGCGATCCGACGCGCGTCGGTCTTGGTCAGCTCGTGCACCGTCACGACTCGACGATAGGCGACCCCGACGACAACCCCGCAGGCGCGATCTCGGTCTCAGCCCGGCACGTCTTCCCAGGTCGTCGGCCGGCGCCGGACGTAAATCTCGTACGCGGCGCTGTGCCCTACAGATGGCGTCAGGACACGCGGCTCTTTACGCTCCACGAGGTGGGCTGCACGGGGACGACGACCAGTCCGCCTCGCTTGGTGGATTGGCCGCAGCTCTCCCAGCCGTTCATGCTCATCAGCACGTCCGGGTCTTGGCCGGGCGCGAGACGCAGTCGCTTGACCGTTTCGGCGATGCCGGACGCGGATCCGCGGTCGGATTCGTCGGCGTCGCGATAGATGGTGATGGTGCCCATGGTGTTGGGTCCGCGTCCGATTGCCTGGCGGCGAATGATCGCGTGGAAGAACACGGTCACGCTTGGCTTCCCTCTCCCTCAAGAACGGCAGCGTCGCCTGATGTCGACGCCGTGCTGTGACCGTCCCGATCCGGTCGTCCCTTCGTGCGTGCAGCGTCGAGGAGTGGAAGTGACGCAAGGCCCCGTTGCGCTCCCGTTCGTCTCAGCCAGCTCTGCCGCCCGCGGCATTACTTCTACACCCAGGAATCCGGACGAGTCCATAGGCAACGCGTCGAATTGGACAGACTTCTGATTTGTCACCGTCTTTCAGGGACGCGAGCTGGCCCTGCACCTGACGGGAGCTGACTCAGGTCGCGGTGTCCGTCGGCTGCAGAACGGCGAGTACGCGGGACCCGGTCCGGATCTCCATCCGGTCGATCGCATCGCTCTCGATCGACGTGCTCGCCGGTACGTCGGCCTCGGCGGCATAGCCGGTCGTCCACCAGCCGGCCGTCTCGACGCGGCCGTCGGACCCGATGACGACGAGGCGACACCGCGCGTGAGCGGGCAGATCGTCCATGGTGAGCTCGATGTCGGTGCCCCAGCCGCGGTCGGCCAGCTGCGCGGTGGCATCGATGCCGGAGGCGTCGACCGGAGTCGACCACGTGGTGGCAGCCGTCGTGGATCCGTCGTCGACGACGACTCGACCGGCGAGGCCGACGCCGACCAGCAGCAGCGCCGACGCGGCGACCGTGGCGATGATCCGACGACGGTGTGGAGCCGGCTTCGCCGGTGGAGTCGCGTCGGCTGGCCGCATCGGCGGTTCTGGTGCGAGTACGTCGTCGAGCGACACCTGACCCAGCAGACCGGGCAACGGCGCCAGCCGTACCAGCTCGTCCCGGCACTGGGCGCAGTCGCGGAGGTGTTCCTCGGTCTCGAGCCGCTCTGAGGCGTCCAGCGCACCGAGTACGTAGGCGCCGAGCGAGACGGTCTGCATGCAGGTCATGAGCTCATCACCCCTTGCTCCTCGAGCACGATCCGGAGGGCTCGCAGCGCGTAGTAGGACCGGGACTTCACGGTCCCGACCGGCACGCCCAGGACGGTCGCGGCTTCGGATACGGTGCGGCGGCGAAAGAAGAGCTCGACAATCACCTGGCGATGGTTGTCGCTGAGGGTCCGGAGGGCCGACGCCACCTGCCACGACTGCAGGGCCCGGTCGATGTCATCGCCCGCCGCCTCGAAGTCACGCTCCCCGATCGGCACCTCGGGCGGCCGGGCGGCGCGTCGGCGGAATCCGGAGACGATCAGGTTGTGTGCGACTGTGAAGAGCCACGGCCCGGCCTCCTCCGGAGTCAGCGCGTCGGATCGCTGCCAGGCCCGGGTCATCGTTTCCTGGACGACGTCCTCGGCGTGCTGATAGTCGCCCCCGACCGTGCGGAGGACGTAGCCCATCAGCGGTCCGCGATGCCGGTCGTACATCGCTCGGACCGCCGCGTCGCCCCGACCCAGCGTTTCGTCCACACCATGAGTACGCGGCGAAAGCCCGAACGGTTCATTTGAACCATGCGGCGCCGCCGCGCGTATCGGTGGCATGAGGTATTCATCGACAACTTCCCGAACCATCGGCCCGCTCGGAGCCGCAGTCCTCGCCGTCATGCTGGCGGCATGTGGATCAAGTGACGGTAACTCCAGCGCCTCCGCGTCGAGCTCCGACTTGGTGCAGGCCAGCGACGTGTCCGGCGTAGGGCCCGTGCTCGTCGACAGCTCGGGCCGTACGCTCTACTTCGCCGACCAGGAGTCCGACGGCACCATCAAATGCGTCGACGCCTGTCTGGGCTTCTGGTCACCCGCCAAGGCGACCGGCGACCTGCCGTCGGACATCGACGGCTTGGGCACGGTGACGCGAGACGACACCGGAGCCAAGCAGCTGACCCTCGACGGTGCGCCGCTATACACGTTCAAGCTCGACAAGAGTCCGGGCCAGGCGACCGGCGACGACCTGACCGACAGCTTCGGCGGAGTTTCGTTCACGTGGCATGCGGCGGCGACCGACGCGAGCGCCGATGACACCGGCGATGACTCCGGTGGCAACGACGGCGGTTACGAGTACGGCGGCGGCTACTGACCCGGAACCACAGCGAGTTACATCGGACAGATCGCTGATCTGCCTTCTGGCTAAGGTGTAGTCCCACGATGACCGGCGACAGAGGCCCTGGGATGAAGCCGTTGCAGGACGTACGCATCGTCTCGATCGAACAGTACGGCGCCGGTCCGTTCGGGAGCCTGCATCTGGCCGACCTCGGTGCCGAAGTGATCAAGATCGAGGACCCTCGGGTCGGCGGCGACGGCCTGTCCCTGGTCGACTACTCCGGCGGCTACGTGGCGGCGGTCTCACTGCTCGCCGGCCTCCATGCCGCCCGCCGCGACGGGGTCGGGATGGACTGCGACGTCAGCCTCTACGACACCGCGATCACGCTGCTCGGCTATCCGGCGACCTGGCATATGACGGCGGGCTACGAGCCGACGCGGACGCGGCATTCGGCTCATCCGTCGCTCGTGCCGTTTCAGGCATTCGAGGCCAGTGACGGCTGGATCGTCGTCGGGTGCGCCAAGGAGAAGTTCTGGACCCGACTGGCCGACGTCGTGGGTCATCCGGAGTGGGCCGAGCAGGGGTCGCCCTACGCCACCTTCTCGAGCCGAGGTGACAACGCCGACGAGTTGCTCGACCAGTTGAAGGCGATCTTTCGCGAGCGGACAGTCGACGAGTGGTTGTCGAAGCTCTACCCGGCGAGCATCCCGTGTGGCCCGATCAACGACGTGCCGGCCGCGCTCCGCGAGGAACATACGCAGGCCCGTGAGTTGATCGCCGAGACCGGGCATCCGTGGTTCGGGACCGTGCGGCAGGTGGTGTCGCCGGTCCGGGTCGGGTCGGAGCGGCCGGAATACCGCCGGGCGCCGCTGCGGAACGAGCACTTCGACGAGGTCCTCCCGGGCACCCCCGAGGCGGAGGCTGCCACTCGATGACGCGAAGGGATAGCGATGGCCTTCGACTTCACTGAGGATCAGCGCGAGTTTCGCGCACTGCTGCGTACGTTCGTCGACCGCGAGATCATTCCGGTCGCCCGCGACTGGGAGCAGGCCGGCCGCTATCCGACCGAGATTGTGAAGGGCATGGCCGACATGGGCCTGTTCGGCATCACGGTGCCGGAGGAGTACGGCGGTCTGGACCTCGACCCGGTGTCGTTCGCGTTGGTCTTCGAAGAGCTCTCGCGTGGCTGGATGGGCATCGCCGGGATCTTGGGGAGTCACTCGCTGGCGTGCCGGATGATCGCGATGCACGCGACCGAGGAGCAGCGAGCGGCGTACCTGCCGGACCTCGCGACCGGCGCTCGACGGACCGGCATCGCTCTCACCGAGCCCGATGCTGGGACCGACCTGCAGGGCATCCGGACGGTCGCCCGACGCGACGGCGATCACTACGTCGTCAGCGGCAACAAGATGTGGATCACCAACGCCCGTTACGCCGATCCCTTGCCGGTGCTGGTCAAGACCGACCCGGATCAGTCGCCGGCACATCGCGGCATGAGTGTGCTGCTGGTCGACCCGGAGCTCGACGGCTTCGAGATCACCAAGGACATCCCGAAGCTCGGTTACAAGGGCACCGAGTCGTGCGAGATCGTGCTCGACGGAGTACGCGTTCCCGCCGACCAACTGCTCGGAGACGTCGAAGGACGCGGCATGCAACAAGTGCTGTCGGCGCTCGAATGGGGTCGGGTCAACATCGCCGCTCGCTCGGTGGGGATCGCGCAACGGGCGCACGACGAGGCGCTCGCGTACGCGAAGCAGCGCAAGGCCTTCGGACAGACCATCGCCGACTTCCAGGCGATCCAGCTCAAGCTCGCCGACCTCGCGATCCGAGTGCAGGCGGCGCGATTGATGGCGTACTGGTCGGCGGCCGCCGTCCGGGCCGGTCGGGCCGACGGCGAGACCGGGATGGCAAAGATCTTCTGCTCAGAGGTGGCGTTGGACGCCGCCATCGACGCGATGAAAGTCCATGGCGGCTACGGTTACTCGACCGAGTTCGAGGTCGAGCGCCTCTACCGGGACGCCATCTTGATGAGCATCGGCGAAGGCACCAACGAAGTCCTGCGTACGGTCGTCGCCAAGTCGTTGGTGCGCGGCGAGACCGTCGTCGGATGAGCGTCTCATGCTGCGGCCGCGTCAGATCGACCTTCGGGAGCCGGATCAGCCCTGGCAGTCGGTCCCGATGCCCGGAGCGAGCCACGACCTCGACCTGGTGCCGCTGGAGTCCGACGGCGACGCGCTCACGATGCTGGGGCGCTTCCCGGCCGGATTCGGTCGCGCGGTGCCATGCGGCTACCTGGTGGCCGAGGACCTCGTCGTGCTCGACGGCCGACTCGAGTTGGAGGGACGGACGTACGGACCGGCAACGCTCGTGCACATTCCGGCTCGCTTCATCCGTACCTCGATGGCGACTCCCGACGGTTGTCTCGTGCTCGCGTGGTTCAGCGGTCCGGCGATCATTTGCTCCGTGGCCGAACTGCGACCGGTGGTCGCGACCGGCATCCGGTCGGTCGACCTGGCGGCGGTCGACGCCGAGACGGTGTTCGAGACCGGCGCCTCGCGGTGGAGAGTGGTCTCGGCGTCGGGGTGGCCGTCGGCCGCCGATGGTGTCGACCTCGACCTCACCGCGTGGGCTCGCGCCGGAGCCGACTGGTCCGGCGAGTTGCCCGAGCGCCTCTTCGCTCGCGTACCTCGCCTGAGTTTCGACTAGCCGACGGTGCGGAGCGTGGTCAGCCCGTGAGTTCGGCGACCGTCTTGTCGATGCGCCGCTTGCGCGTCTCGGGCTGCTTGGCGCCTTCGACCGACAGGACGTAGCGCCGTTGATGACTGTAGGACAGTTCGCCGAATCGGCGCTTCGCGTCCGCCTCGCGGTCGAGCGCTTCGGCCAGGTCGGTCGGGACATCGACCGTACGCGGCCTGGTGTCGACCACGAGCTGGACGTCCACCTCGTCACCGGCGGAGACGCCGGCGCAGGATCGGTTTTCCGCGCTCATCGGGAGCATGAACCGGCCGCCCATCGACGCGATCGTGCTCGGGTACGAGTGGCCGTTGATCGTCACCTGGACGGGCGGCCGCCGGCCGGCGCCGAGGCTCTCGACAACGGCGTCGGGCACGTGGATACCGGTGGCGGTCTTGCCGCCGAGCTCGAGGGTGGCACGAAAGCGTGCGGTCGGGTCCATGAGCGGTCCTCTCGTCGTCGCATGGTCCGTCACACAGAGAGACCCGCTGGGTCACGAAAACTCATCGGTCCGGGTCCGAGATGGCTGCTACCTTGCGCGGGTGGGCAGCGTTTTTGAACCCGATGAGCTCGAGTCGATGCCGAAGGCGTACTTCGCTTTTCCGGGGCCTCTGAGAGACACGCTGGTCGACGCGATCCTCGACGGACGCAAGGTCTCGACGACCGGTCTCGCGGATGCGTACGAGGCCGAGAGCGAGCCCCTGCCTCGGGTCGGCGAGCGCTCCGTCGTCGTGGACTCCGCGGACCGTCCAGTGGCCGTAATCGAGGTGACCGGTGTCGAGGTCGTGGCACTCGCGGACGTCGATCTCGCCCATGCGGTCGACGAGGGCGAGGGCCACACGACCGTCGAGGAGTGGCGGCGCGGCCACGAGGACTTCTGGCACAGCGCGGAGCTACGGGAAGCGGTCGGCGACCCCGCGTTCACCGTGGACGACTCGACCCGCGTCGTCCTGGAGCGGTTCCGGCTCGTCGAGCGGCTTGGCTGACTCGCCTTGACCGAGATCCGTTCGTTTCGTCCCGAGGACGAGGACGCCGTCGTCGCGCTGTGGCAAGCCTGCGGCCTGACCCGTCCGTGGAACGATCCGCGCCGCGACATCGCGCGCAAGCAGTCGGTCCAAGCCGACGGGTTCCTGGTCGCCACGAGCGGGCGGGACGTTGTGGGCACGGTGATGGCGGGCTACGACGGCCATCGGGGATGGGTCAACTATCTGGCGGTCGCGCCTAGCCGGCGGCGCGGTGGCCTCGGTCGACGCCTGATGGACGAAGCCGAGGCCCGGTTGCTGGCCTACGGTTGCCCCAAGCTCAATCTGCAGATTCGCGTGGACAACTCGACTGCGATCGGTTTCTACGAGGCGATCGGCTATCGGGTCGACGAGGTCGTCAGCATGGGCAAGCGACTCATCGCGGACGACGCGGCGAGCTGACTCCGATGGCTCACGGCACGTATCGCCGGTCGACCGTCGGCTCGGGCGTCGGGAGCGGTTGCTTCGGGAGGTGACCGACGTGGTGGGGTTTGCGGTCGTACTCCGGGTCCTTCTCGCCGTCTTCTTCGTCCTCGCTGTCCAGGGGCGGAGCCTCGACGACATTGCCGTACTGACCGGTGACGATGGCGGCGATGTTGGAGAGTCCCTCGGAGTTCCGGCCGTAGTAAGACGCGCTGTGGTTGTCGTCGGTGTCTTCCCGTTCGACGTGCTCGGCCCGGAACCGGTTGGCGCCGAAGTCCGAATCGGCCGGCTCGTTCCCGAGCGCGAACGCACTGCCCAATGACGCCTCGGAGTCGTGGCTGGCTCTGCCGACCCAGGTGTGACCGTCCTCGATTCCGAGGTCGCTGGCCTCGTCCGCGGGCACGCCCGGGCTACCGATCAGCACGAGGTCGTTCGGACGCATCCCGTACTCCTCCGCAGCGATCGCGGCGGTCGTGCTGCCGTAGGAGTGGCCGACCACGGTCAGGTGTGCGGGGTCGTCGCTTCGCGAGGCTTGGAGACCGGCGACGTCGGCCGCCAGCTGTTGGGCGCCGGCGTCGGCCATCCACGTGTTGGAGACGCCGAAGGAGTCCGGCTGGTCGATGCCGGTCTCGGGGATGTCCCAGGCGGGGTGGTCCGGTGCTCCGGTGTTGGGCGCGTCGTAACCCATCCAGTCGAGTACGGCGACCGAGTCACCGCTGGCCCACCGCGACTGGTCGTACATGTTCTCCGTACGCGTGGCGGAGAGGCCCTGCGTGTTGGTGGCTCCGCGCACGTTGACGGCGACGTGGTCCGCTTCGTCGAGATTGCCGACGGCGATCGCGACCCGGCCGTCGCCGTCGAACGCGTACGGGTCATAGATGTAGAGCTGGACGGGAACCGGCTCGCCGGTGATCGGATCCTTGTGCGCCTCCCGCTCGGCGAGCTGGCCCAGGATCTTCTCCATGTTGGCCAGCGCCTTCATCTCGACGGAGGTCAGCTTGCCCGGGTCCTTTGCCTTGAGCGCGGCGTAGTCCTCGGCGAGGACGATCCGGTTGGCCTCGTCGCGTACCTCGGCGGGCAGGCCGTTGAGGTTGCCGAGCCGCCGTGGCGCGTACGCGATGAGCGCCGCCTGATGGGCGAGCGTCAGGCCTGCCCACCACGCCCGAATGTCCGCAGGGCTTCCCGTCGGGATGGCCGGCAGATCCTTCGGGTCGAGGGGCATCAGGTAGCCATGGCTTTTCAGGTATGCCAGGTCCTTGGCGTTCGGACCGCGCTCGAGCATCGCGGCGACCCGACCCGCCTCGTCGTCGAGGTCGCCTTCGAGGCGGGCCTGCTCGGCCTCGAGCACGTGCAGCGTCTCGGCCCGCCCGCCCGTCAACGTGTCGAACTCGCCCTCCGGAATCTGCTTGTTGAGCCGGTCGACTCCGGTGTTGTACGTCTTGACCGCCTCCGCGAAACGCATGATGGCGCCGCTCGCGAAGTACGCTCCGGCGGCGACATCCCTGCCGAGGTAGACCACCGGGTGGGACGATTGCTCCATCGGAAACGTGAGGTCCCCGTCGATGGCGTCGGTTGCCCGGTTCACGCCGTGTTGGACGTGGGTGATCGCGACATTTGCGCCCCGAGAATGGCGTACGAGCTCGCCGGCGATCCCGACGAGCTCGTCGGGTGAGCTGGGATAGTGCTCGAAGAAGTCGGCCATTCCGACCCCCCTTCCAGGTTTGACCCGTCCCGCCCGGGCCGCATCGCTCTCCAACGATTGCCGGTCGCCCTGGAGACGACCTGCAGGCAACCTGTAGCCGCCGCGGCAACGACGGAGGCGGCCACGCGTCGACGGTGCCCGACTAATTCGGTTGTGGTCGGACGGCCCCTCTGTTCCACTACAGACATCACGTAAGACGTCAAGGCGAGGAGCAAGCTCATGCGAGCAGCGTTCGTGTCCATCTCGAAGGGAGCTGTTGTCTCACTTAAGGACATGAACCTTGGCGACGCTGAACTTAGGAATCTTGGCCCATGTCGACGCCGGTAAGACGAGCCTGACCGAGCGGCTTCTCTACGCCGCCGGAGTCATCGACGACGTCGGTCGGGTCGACGCCGGCAACACCCATACCGACTCGCTCGCCCTGGAGCGTGCTCGCGGCATCACGATCAAGTCCGCGGTCGTCTCGTTTGTGCTCGACGACCTCACGGTCAACCTGATCGACACGCCCGGTCACCCGGACTTCATCGCCGAGGTAGAGCGGGTGCTCGGCGTGCTCGACGGCGTCGTGCTGGTGATCTCTGCCGTCGAGGGGGTACAGCCGCAGACCCACGTGCTGATGCGGACCCTCCGCCGGCTGCAGATTCCGACGTTGATCTTCGTGAACAAGATCGACCGAGGTGGTGCCCGGCACGAGGCCGTCCTCGCCGCGATCGCCGAGCGGCTGACGCCCGCCGTCGTGTCGATGGGGTCGACGACCCGGTTGGGCACGCGAGACGCCGACTTCGTCCCGTACGGCTCGACCGACTCCGACTTCGTCGGCGCGCTCCTCGACCTGGTCGCCGTCCGCGACGATGCGCTGCTGGCCGCGTACGTCGACGACGAGACGACCGTGTCGTACGAACGGCTGCGTACGGCGCTGGCAGCGCAGACCGCGCGGACCCTCGTGCACCCGGTGTATTTCGGGTCCGCGATGACCGGCGCCGGCGTCGAGGCGCTCAGCGACGGCATCAAGGGCTTGCTGCCGACCGGCAGCGTCGACGTCGACGACTCGACCTCGGGTCGGGTCTTCAAGATCGAGCGCGGCCGGGCCGGTGAACGGATCGCCTACGTCCGCATGTTCAGCGGCGCCGTGAGCGTGCGGGATCGGCTCGCGACGCGCGGCGAACGCGAGGGAAAGGTCACCGCGATCCGGGTCTTCGACCGCGGCTCCGCCGTCCGACGCGCCTCGGTCGTCGCCGGCGAGATCGGGCAGGTCTGGGGGCTCGCCGACGTCCAGATCGGCGACCCGATCGGTCGGTCGCCGGCCGCCGCGAGCGACGCGCAGTTTGCGCCCCCGACGCTGGAGACGGTCGTCGTGCCGCGCCGCGACGTCGACAAGGGTGCCCTCCACGTGGCACTGACCGAGCTCGCAGAGCAGGACCCGTTGATCAACGTGCGGCACGACGACCTTCGGCACGAGATCTCCCTCTCGCTTTACGGCGAGGTACAGAAGGAGGTCATCGAGGCGACCCTGACTGCCGACTACGGCATCGAGGTCGCGTTTCGCGAGACGAGCACGATCTGCGTCGAGCGGCCGAAGGGGAGCGGTGACGCCGTCGAGATCCTCAACGCCGACACGAACCCGTTCAGCGCGACGGTCGGGCTCCGCGTCGAGCCCGGCGCGAGTGGCAGCGGCGTCGTCTTCCGACTGCGGGTCGAGCCGCGTCGGATGCCGCTGTACGTCTTCAAGAGTACCGGCAACTTCGAGGTCATGATGAAGCGCTACGTCGAGCGCGGCTTGCTGGAGGGCTTGTACGGCTGGCGGGTCACGGACTGCGTCGTGACGATGGTCGACTGCAACTACAGCTCGGCCGATGGTCCGCCGTCGACGAGGGGGCCGCTCAGCCAGCCGAGTGACTACCGCGACCTGACTCCGATCGTCGTGATGCAGGCGCTGGGTCAGGCCCGTACTCGCGTCTGTGAACCGCTGCATCGCTTCCGGCTGGAGCTGCCTCAGGACGCGATCGGCTCGGCGCTTCCGGCGTTGGCGCGACTCGGCGCGGTCCCCGAGGCCCCGGTCGTGCGGGGTTCGTCCAGCGTTGTCGAGGGTGTGATCCCGGCGGCGCGGGTCCATCGACTCCAGCAGCGGTTGCCGGCGTTGACCGGCGGCGAGGGCGTGTTGGAGTCGGCCTTCGATCGCTACGAGCCGGTTCGCGGCCCCGCGCCGACTCGTCGTCGGACCCGTCCGAACCCGCTCGACCGCAAGGACTACCTGCGCCACGTCCAGCACCGGCCGGCGAACAGCCTTTAGGTGTGAGCTAAATCGGTTGCCGCCGCGTACGCCGACTGCTGCACTGTCAGCGTTATCCCCCGTCTTGACTGAGCCCAAGGAGAAAGCTCATGCGCCCTGCGTCGCTGTCCCTTCAGGAAGGAGTGTTTTTCGCACGTAAGGACAGGACGCTTGGAAACGCTGAACCTAGGGATTGTCGCGCATGTCGACGCCGGTAAGACGAGCCTGACCGAGCGGCTTCTCTACGCCGCTGGGGTCATCGACGAGTTCGGCCGAGTCGACGACGGCACCACCCAGACCGACACGATGGCGCTCGAGCGCGCCCGCGGCATCACGATCAAGTCTGCGGTTGCGTCGTTCGACATCGGCGACGTCACGGTCAACCTGATCGACACACCTGGCCACCCGGACTTCATCGCCGAGGTCGAGCGGGTGCTCGGCGTGCTTGACGGTGCTGTCCTGGTCGTGTCGGCAGTCGAGGGAGTGCAGCCGCAGACGCGCGTGCTGATGCGGACCCTGCGCCGGCTCGGCATCCCGACGCTGATCTTCGTGAACAAGATCGACCGCGTCGGGGCCCGGCACGAGGCCCTACTCGACGCGATCGCCGACAAGCTTGCTGTGACGCCGATCGCGATGGGTCGGCCGTCCGCGATCGGCGGCCGGGACAGCGACTTCATGGCGTACGAACAGTCCGACCCGAATTTCCGCTCGGACCTGGTCGAGCGGTTGACGCGGCAGGACGACACGCTGCTTGCCGCGTACGTCGACGACGAAGCGGCGGTCTCGTACGGCGAGCTCCGTGCGTCGCTCGCGGCGCAGACCGCGCGGGCGCTGGTGCACCCCGTGTACTTCGGGTCCGCGGTCACCGGCGCCGGCGTCGAGACGTTGACGCGCGGCATCGCCGAGCTGCTGCCGACATCGACCGGCGCCGTCGATGGACCGGTGTCCGGCACGGTGTTCAAGATCGAGCGCGGTCCGGCCGGAGAGAAGATCGCGTACGTCCGGATGTTCTCCGGCGCGCTGCGCATCCGTGACCGAGTTCGGTACGGATCGGACCGCGAGGGCAAGGTCACCGCGGTCAGCCCGTTCGCCGCACGTGACGACCAGGCGCTGTCCGCCGGCGAGATCGGCCGACTCTCGGGGCTCGGGGAGATCCGGATCGGCGACTCGATCGGCACGCCGCGCCCCGGCACCGGCGACGCCCACTTCGCGCCGCCGACTCTGGAGACGGTCGTGCTGCCGTGCCAGCCGGCCGACCGCGGTGCGCTGCACGCGGCACTGACCGAGTTGGCCGAGCAGGACCCGTTGATCAACGTGCGGCACGACGAGGTCCGGCGCGAGATCTCGGTGTCGCTGTATGGCGAGGTGCAGAAGGAGGTCGTCCAGGCGACGTTGGCAGCTGACTACGGCCTCGACGTCACGTTTCGGGAGACCACGACGATCTGCATCGAGCGTCCGGTGGGCACCGGCGACGCCGTCGAATACATGGGCGACGCGACGAACCAGTTCCGGGCCACCGTCGGCCTGCGGGTCGAGTCCGGCCCGGCGGGATCCGGCATACGGTTCCGCCGCGAGATCGAGCTGGGGTCGATGCCGTACGCGTTCTTCCGGGCGATCGAGGACACCGTCCACGAGACCCTGCGCCGCGGGCCGCGTGGCTGGCAGGTCACCGACTGCGTGGTCGCGCTGACGCACTCCGACTACACGCCGCCGCCTCCCTACGGATGGAGCTCCGTGTCGACCAACGGTGGTGACTTTAGGGGACTGACGCCGCTGGTGTTGATGAGGGCGCTGAAGCAGGCCGGAACGCGGGTCTACGAGCCGATGCATCGGTTCCGGCTCGAGATCCCGCTCGACACGGTCCGTACGGTACTGACGGCGTTGCCGCGAGTACGGGCGGTGCCGCTGACCCAGACGCCGGACGGCTCCTCGTACGTCGTCGAGGGTGAGATCCCGGCGGCGCGCGTACACGAGCTCGATCGGCGGTTGGCGGCCCTGTCCCACGGCGAGGGCGTCTTGCAGTCGGAGTTCGGCCGCTGGGTCTGACGTTATTGGCCGGTGCGTCCGTCGATGCGCTCACGGAGTAGGTCGGCATGGCCGCAGTGTCGGGCGTACTCGCGGATCAGGTGGACGACGACCTCGCGCAGAGAGTCCTCACCGGTGGGGTCGGTCACGCCGAGGTCGGGCGCGTTGGCGATCCACTCGTCGGTGAAGGCCATCTCGGCTCGCCAAGTACGCCAGGCGTCGTCGACCACGGCGGGGTCGGCAACCGCGCCATTGAAGTCCAGGTCGCGGTCGATCTCGGACCGATAGAGCCGCGGGATGTCTTGGCCGTCCATGACCCGGCGAAACCAGCTGTGCTCGACAGCGGCCAAGTGCCGAACGAGCCCGAGCAGTGACATGGTCGATGGCGGCACCGAGCGTCGTGCCATCTGCTCGGCGTCGAGGCCGTCGCACTTCATCTCGAAGGTCAGCCGCTGGTCGCGGAGGTACTCGAGCAGCGTGGTCCGCTCGTCGCCGAGCGTCGGGCCGCCCTCGCGGGGATCGTCGTCGGGGTCGACCCACATGTCGGGGTAGACCGTGGCCACGGAGTATCGCTCCGGCACCTCCGCCTGCCAGTCGACCCAGGGCTCGACCCGCACGACGGCGTCGACGGGGATCGGCCCGTAGACGTGCGGAAAGCGCTCGTCGCCGGGGGTCGGTGCCTCGTAGCGCACCGGTGCGGTCAGCCGGTCGCCGTCGATGATCAAGACGACGAGCGTCTCCGGATCGACGTCGTCGTAGAGAGCCTCGGCGACGGCCGGCAGTTGTCGGCGCGTCGAGCAGTGGACGAAGCCCTCGCCGGCAAGGGTTCGGCCCCGGGTCGACATGTCGTAGGTCCCACGCTCGCGCGCCGCGTCCCAGAGGCTGCGCTCGGTGATGTGAAGGATCTCGGTCACGGCTGGATCGTACGATGCGCGGCCGGTGCGCCAGAACATATGGGGGCGTAAGCAGTCGAGATGGCTCAAAGGGGTCCGTCATCGGTCTCGAAACGATAAAGAACGGCATCTCGTAGTCGCGGCGGATCGCGCCGGCCCGCCAAGCTATCGGCCAAATGTCTCGTCGCGGCACGCGACGACTCGGGGCGGTATCCGTATCGACGTCGAGGCGACCCCTCGACGTCTGCCTGACGTCCGGTCACCCCTGGGCGTGGAGAAGGAGCGGAATGTCTCATCCGACGATGTCACGACGGCGCGTGGTCGCAGCTGCCGTGCCAGCTGCCGTTTTAGTCGCGGCCGGCCTGGCCGCGGGAAACACGACCGCTGGGGCGGCTGCCGCCAATCCAGGCGACGGCTTCGTGTCGACCGATAGCTCCGGGCCGGAGCCCTGGATCAACTACGTCGAGCCACAGGTCCAGGACCAAAGCGTCACCTACGAGCCGAGGCTGCGGAACAACGTCCGTACTCCGGCCATGGACCTCGCTATCAAGACCGATCGCAAGTTCTCGCAGGGCAACCCCGTCGCCGCCCAGCAGTTGGCCAAGTCCGAGGCGAAGGCAGTGCGGACCGGCAACAACCCGAGCCAGTTCAAGATGACGCCACAGCAGCAGGAAGCGAAGCTGCTCACGATCCTGGTCGAGTTCAACGACCAGGCGAACGACGACTTCAGCAACACCATGGTCCCGTCCACGGTGTTCGAGGACCGTACGTGTGTGCCCGGGACCGTGCAGAACGGGCCGCTGCACAACAACATCCCGAACCCGGCCGACGCGTCGCATCTCGACAACAACAGCATGTGGGTCGACGACTTCTCGTCGGAGTTCTACAACAAGATGCTCTACACCAAGGAGGGCATCACCGAACGGGTGCGGCCCGATCTGACGGGCCCGGACGGCAAGCCCGGCATCGACATCTCTGGCAACACCATGCGGAACATGTACGAGGAGATGTCCAAGGGCGCGTACACGGTGACCGGTGAGGCGACGCCGTGGATCCAGGTGCCGCACTCCGAGGCGTGGTACGGCGCGAGCCGCTGCTTCCAGGACGAGAACGGCAACTGGGTCGCCGGTGCACCGCAGGATATGCAGGGTCACCCCGACAACCCGCTCGGTCCGGGCCAGCTGGCGATCGACGCTGTGGAGGCGCTCGCGGCCGCCAACCCGAACTTCCCCTGGGCCGATTACGACCAAGAGGACCAGGGCGACCGGGACGGCGACGGCGACAAGTTCGAGCCGGACGGCGTCGTCGACCACCTCGTGCTGGTGCACGCCGGTAAGGACAAGTCCGGCGGCGGCGGCGCCGAGGGCGTCTACTCGATCTGGGCCCACTCGTCCGACGTGGCAGGCGGCGAGCCAATCCCGGGCACGGATCTCGAGGTGTCCAACTACATCGTGCAGCCGGAGGACTCCGGTGTCGGCGTCTTCGCTCACGAATACGGACACGACCTGGGACTGCCCGACCTCTACGACACCTCCGGTGCGGCCGACTCCGACGTCGACTTCTGGGACCTGATGGCTTCGGGATCGCACACCGGGCCGATCTTCCAGTCGCTGCCGACCCACATGGGCATCTGGGACAAGTGGGTGCTCGGCTGGGCCGACCCGAAGGTTCTGGAGACCGGCGACGCCAGGCGCACCTTGAAGGTGGGCCAGACTTCCCGTACCCCGAAGGGCGCCGAGGACGGCGTGATCCTCAACCTCCCCGACAAGGTCGTGCAACTCGGCGAGCCACACAGCGGCAGCAACATGTGGTGGTCCGGCAATGACCAGGACTGGGCCGACGTCAAGATCTCGCGCTCCGTCGACGTGCCGGCCGGTTCGACAGACGCCAAGTTCTGGATGTGGAACGACTACATCATCGAGGAGGACTGGGACTACGGCTTCGTCGAGGTCTCGACCGACGGCGGTTCGACCTGGGAGGAGCAGAAGGTCTTCGACGAGGCCGGTGCCGAGGTCTCGACGCCGGACGACTACCCCGACCCGAACGGCCGGCTGGCTGACTTCGGCAACAAGAAGTACGGCCTGACCGGCAGTACGGGCGGCTGGGCGCACCACTATGTCGACCTCACGCCGTACGCCGGGCAGACGATCCAGATCCGGCTGCGGCAGGCGACCGACGCCGGGTTCCTGGAGCGCGGCTGGTTCGCCGACGACTTCGAGTTGACCAGCGACGGCACGTCCGTGTGGACCGACGACGTCGAGTCCGGCGCGAACGGCTGGACCGCCGAAACCGGCACGTGGACCGACACCAGCGGCGCCGGCTGGCGGATCTTCGACGGTGAGCAGATCAGCGAGCAGTTCTACCTCGCCGAGTGGCGTAACTACGACGGGTTCGACAACGGCCTGCGCTATGCGTACGACTCCACCTATCAGCGCGACGGCGCCTGGAAAGTGGAGCGGGTCAAGTACAACGCCCCCGGCATGCTCGTGTGGTTCCGTGACGTGGCGTACGGCGACGTCAACCACGTCACGGCCAACCTCACGGCGCTGCCGAGCTACGGCGCCAAGGGCGGGCTGCTGATCGTGGACAGCCACTTCGACCCGTTGCGCCGCACCGGTGAGGCAGCCGCGAAGGATCCGTCCACACTGAAGAACCTGCCGTCGCGGCCGAACTCGTCCGACGCCGCCTTCGGGTTGCAGGAGACGTACGCCTTCACCGAGTGCCTCGAGGCGGCCGGCGAGCCGTTCAGTGAGTACTGCACCGACTTCGGCCGACTGCCGCAGGTGCAGACGTTCACCGACAACCGCGGTTGGGTTCCGGGCATCGAGGTGCGTGACACCGGCCTGTTCTTCCGGTACGCGCAGGGATCAGTCGTGGTGCCTTCGGTCGGCCTACAGGCGTACACCACGCGCGTCGTCCACCCAGACGGCACGCCGGCCACGGAGCTCTACGGCGAGGACATCGGCGGCACCATCCTCGGCACGGGTAACCCGGCCGATGACGGCGTCGCCTTCGGCACGACGCTCAGGGTCGTGGATACCGGTGACCACAACAAGTGGGCGCTGATCCAGATCGTGCCACCAGCCGCCTAGCGGCTCTCACAGGAAATGACGCCGGCCCCGTCGCTGCTTCGGCAGTGACGGGGCCAGCGTATTGCTCGGCGCAACCTAGCGATCGACGCGATCGGCCCGGGGACTGTCACTCCGCGAGTCTGCGACGGCTGCGGCAGCGTCGCTCGGAACGCTGGCGGCTGCGGCCGCGGCTGCTGCTGCGGCATCGTCGTCGGCCTGCCGGGCCTGGACACCGGACAGCTGACGCAGCGGGAGATCGGGCAGGAACGCCACGACCACGACGCCGATCAGGATCAGCAGAGCCGCGAGGATGAACACCAGATCCATCGACTCGGAGAAGCCGACCTTGAACGGGTGCGCGATCGGCGCCGCCAGGTCGTTGATGAACGACGAGTCCTCCAGGGCGTTGGCGTTTTGCAGCGCCTGCAGCTGATCTGGGTTGGCTGCGACGGCCGCCTGGAAGTCGGCCGTGCCCTGCGCACGGTCCAGCGCGTCACTGATGTTGCCGCCGACGGTGCTGAACAACACCGACAAGAACACGGCGGCGCCGAGTGTGCCGCCCATCTGCCGGAAGAACGTCACGGACGACGTGGCGACCCCGATCTGTCGTGGGTTGACCGCGTTTTGGACCGCCAGGATCACCGGCTGCATGTTGAAGCCGAGCCCGACGCCGAACACCGGCATGATCAGCATCGTCTGCCAGAGCGGCGTGTCTGCGCCGATGTAGTGGAACAGCACGAGCCCCACGACCATCAGCGACGACCCGATGACTGGCCACTGCTTGTAGCGGCTGGTCCGAGAGATCGCGATGCCCGACGTCATCGAGCCGGCGAGGATGCCGATCACCAGCGGAATCGTCTGGAGCCCGGCCTCGGTCGGCGTCGAGCCCTGGACGATCTGCAGGTAGAGCGGCAGCACCACCATCGCGCCGAACATGCCGGATCCGACGATGAAACTGCTCGCGCTCGAGATCCCGAAGGATCGGTTGGTGAACAGCCGCAGCGGCAGGATCGCCTCCTCCTTGTACGCCCGCTCCACCAGCAAGAAGCTGGCCAGGCCGATGGCGCCGATGGCATAACACGCCAACGAGCGACCCGAGCCCCAGCCCCAGTCGCGGCCCTGCTCGGCCACGGTCAGCAGCGGCCCGAGCGTGACCAGCAGCAACACCGCGCCCGGCCAGTCGATCCGGTGCGGCAGCCGCTTGTGCGGCAGGTGGAGGACTTTGGCGACGACGATCAGCGCCACGATTCCGACCGGCACGTTGAGGTAGAAGATCCATCGCCAGCCCGAGATGCCGAAGAGCGTGTCGGTGCCGGCGAGCGCACCGCCGACCAACGGTCCGAGCACGCTCGACGTGCCGAACACACCCATGAACATGGCCTGATACTTGGACCGGTCACGGGGCGGCACGATGTCGCCGATGATCGCGAGCGCGAGTGACATCAGGCCGCCGGCGCCGATGCCTTGGACGGCGCGGAACATCGCGAGTTCGTACATCGAGCTGGCCATGCCGCACAGGATCGAGCCGCCGACGAAGATCGTGATCGCGAGCAGATAGAACGGCCGCCGCCCGTAGATGTCGGACAGCTTGCCGTACAACGGAGTCGAGATCGTCGACGTGATGAGGAACGCCGTGGTCGCCCAGACCTGAAGCTCGAAGCCCTGGAGCTCGTCGGCGATGGTCCGGATCGCGACGCTGACGACAGTCATGTCGAGTGCGGCGAGAAACATGCCGAGCATCAGGCCGGACAGGATGGTGAGGATCTGGCGGTGGGTGAAGCTGCCGTCCGCGCCCGCGGGCGCCCGAGAGGCCGCCTCCGAGGTCATGTGGTCACCTTTCGTGAGTCGTTGGTGTCAGGTGTGCTGCCGGGTACGTCAGAGTCCGCCTGCTCGTCGAGATCGCGGTTGAGTCGCTCGAGGAGGTCGGCGAGCTGTCGAATGTCGTCGGCGTTCCAGTCGCTCAGTGCCGCCGTGTAGAACGCGTCGCGCCTGCGGATCAGTTCCTGGATGGCCTGCTCGCCCTTGTCGGTGAGGGCGAGCAGTGATGCGCGTCCGTCGTGGGGATCGGCCTGCCGTTCGATCAGGCCGTCGGACACCAGCTCGGCGACCTGTCGGCTGGCTGTGGAGGCGTCGATGTAGCACGCCGTCGCGAGGTCGGCCAGGCGGATCGGTCCGCGGTGCCGGATCGTGAAGAGCAGCCCGTAGGCCGAGCGTTGTCGTCGCGCATCCGACGACTGGCCCCCGAGCCGATGGATCAGGCGCTTGAAGCCCACCATCTGGTTGATGAGGCGATCGATGTCAGAGATAACGGTGCTCCCGATAGGTCATGTGTGTAACAAGCAACTACATGTATCATACATCTATCTCTCACCGCTTCGCCACGGGGTTCCGGACCTGGAAGGATGGCGACGTGGCCAATGCCGTCGGCGAGCCCACGTCGGTCTATCTGCGCGAGCACCATGCAGGGGAGTGGACGCGGGCGATCGAGCACTCCCTCATCACCCAGACCGCGGACGGGACGATCGAGGACGCCGTGTTCGACCGTTGGATCGTCATGAACACCGAGTTTCTGCGTACGTACCGGCGCTTCTTCATCGTCATGGGTACGCTCGCGCCGGACACTCGCTCCAGCACGGTGATGGTCAAGGGCCTGCAGTCCACCGACTACGAGATCGAGGAGTCGGAGCAGTACGCCGAGCAGCAGGGGATCGACCTGGTCTACGAGCCGACGGCGCAGGAAATGGACTACTCGTCGTTCGTGATGGCGACCGCGGCGCAGGGGTGGTCCCGCGGCCTGATTGCGACCTTCGGGATCGAGGCGCTCTATTACGACACCTGGTCATGGGTGCGGCGGCAGGTCACGCCAGATCACCGCTACTGGCGGTTCATCGACCTGTGGAGCAACGACTACCAGCGCCGGTACGTGCGGGATCTCTGTGTGCTGGTCGACGCGGTTCCGCTGACGACCGAGCTGGAGCGGATCTTCCGCAGTGTGACGCGGCTCGAGCGGGCGAGCTGGGACGAGGCTCAGTGGCTCGACGGAGCGGTTTCGTAGCCAGCTCGCGGACGTCGGTTCGGACCACATCGACGGCGACGCACAATGGAGACATGTCGTTTCTCCTGCGCGTCGAGCTGCCCGACGTACCCGGATCGTTGGGCGCGCTAGCGACCGCGATCGGTGCGGCCGGAGCCGACATCCAAGCCATCGAGATCGTCGAGCATCTCCCCGGTGGGCTGGCGCTCGACGACGTACTCCTCGAGCTACCCCCGTCTGCCCTACCCGACAAGATCGTGTCGGCGTGCCAGCGACTCGACGGGGTCCGGGTCAAGTGGATCTCCCGCTACGCCGCTGGCGCCAGTCTCCGCATGGACCTCGAGGCGGTCGAGGTATTGACGGCGAGTCCGAAGCGGGCCTACGAGCGCCTCATCGACGTGGTCCCGGAGACGTTCCGCGGCGACTGGGCGATGGGGCTGCGCCGCGGCGATGACGGCCCGGTGCTTGTTCGCGCCACGGAGGCTGCACCCGACGTGCCCGAGCAGTCGCAGGAGTGGCTCGACATCGACCGGGCACAGCGACTCGACGCGGTGCCGGGGTGGAACAGCACGGTCCTCGCCGCGGCGCCGATCGACAGTACCGGTGAGATCGTCGTGTTCGGCCGGCGCGGCGGGCCCGAGGTGCTCGACTCCGAGCTGGCCCGACTCGGCCACCTCGCGGTGCTTGCCGCCTCCGTCCGCGGCGCCGCCGTCTAACCGTCGAACGGCGGTCAGCCGGACTCGTTGATCGTCTGATGCTTGCCGTAGGAGCGGCCGAGGGCCTCGGCGTCTTCTTCCATGCGCGGCACCATCCGGGCCAGCTGACGCCGCATCACTCGCTCGGCGATGCCCGATCCGGTCAGCGGTCGGGCGAGCATCGCGGCGACCACCGACTTCGGCACGTAGATCCGCCGGGCGCGTTGGGCGATGCCGTCGGCGATCATCTGGGCGCAGTCCTCGACCGAGGTCGTCGTGTTGGCCGGCCAGGGCAGCTTGCTCCGGGTCTCGCGGAAGCTCGGCAGGTCGGCCTCGGCGTCGCGGACGAGGTCGGTGTCGATCCACGACGGATGACAGACGCCGACGTCGACGCCGAGATGCAGCAGCTCCTGGCGCATCGACAGCGCGAACGCCTCGGCGCCGGCCTTCGACGCGTCGTAGGCGGCCATCCCGGCCAACGGTGAGAACGCCGCGAGCGATGCAACGACCAGAATGTACCCGCGTCGCTCCACCAGGTGTGGAAGAGCAGCATGCGCTGTCCTAAACATGCCGGTCAGGTTGATGTCGATCACCCGCTGGAACGCCGTCGGGTCGATCTGTCGGACCGTGCCGTAGGACGCGATCCCGGCGTTGGTCATCGCCACGTCGATGCCGCCGAACTCGTCGACCACCGCGGCGATGACCCGGTCGGTGGCCTCCTGGTCGGTGACGTCGAGCTCCCACCAGGCGTGTTCCGAGCCGAGCTCCTCGACGAGTGCGGCCAGGTTGTCCGGCTCCAGTCCCACGAGGGCCAGCCGGGCGCCGCGTCCGGCTAGCAGCCGTGCGGTCTGGGCGCCGATGCCGCGGGCGGCGCCGGTGATCAAGACGACCTTGCCGTTCACGTCGTACGTCATGAATACCGACGGTATCCGAACCTCGGCGTCAGTAGCCAGGTCGGGTCGTACGGATTAGGACGCGTAGTCCGATCCTTATCGCCCCTTCTGTCGCTTCGAACGAGTTTGATCCGACGCAATCCCTAGACCAACACGCTCCGTACCCATACTGTGACTCACGGCACAGTCGCTGCAGGGGCCCGCAGTGGCGGCAAGGCGTACGCGGGACTCCAGTCTCCGCTTGGTTTTGGGAGGACACGTTGCGACTGCTCAAACAACTCACGTGCTTAGCCCTCTTGGGCGCCGGTCTGACGGCGGTCTCCGCGACCGGACCCGTCGGCGCCCAGCCCCAGCAGGGGGATGACGGCAAGCCGGGCCTGCTTCGTCAGCTCCGGCAGAGTGCGGATGGGTCGGTGACAGTCTCGGGCGACAGTGCCACCCAGCGGATCGGGTTCATCCGAGCCGGTCGCAACGGTGACCTGCTGCCGACCAGCGATGCCCGACCGGCGGCGAAGGCCGATGCGTTCATCGACGAGTACGGCGCCCTGGTCGGCGCCGGCGCGGGCCAGATCGTCCGCCAGTCGGTGCGAACCGACCGCTACGGCTCGACGGTGACCTACGCCCAGCGCTACCAGGGCGTTCCCGTCTTCGGAGCAATGCTGCTCGCGCACCTCGATCGGGGCGGCGACCTGACGAGCGTCAACGGAGTCGCCGTTCCGAACCTCGACCTCTCGGTCGACCCGGTGTTCGGCAAAGCGGCGGCCGCCGGTCGAGCAGTCCGTACGGTTCGGGCCGACCCGCCGGGCGGCAAGCGCACCGACACGACGGGCATCCGGGCCGCATCGAGCCGCCTCATCGTCTACCGCGACGGCCTGGTTCGTGGCGTCACCGGTGACAGCGAGCTGGCGTGGCAGGTCGAGGTGACCAACCGGTCGAACATTCGCGACATGGTCCTCATATCTGCGGTCACCGGCAAGCCAGTAAACCGCTACTCGATGGTCGACAACGCGCTGGAGCGGCACCTGATCGAGGCCGGCGGCCGCACCGACCCGTCGACCTTCGTCGAGGTCTGGCAGGAGGGCGACCCGTTCCCCGGAGACCTCAACGAGGACCAGCAGAACGAGGTCGTCGGCACCGGCGAGGCGTACTGGTTCTTCCGCAACGCCTTCGGTCGTGACTCCTACGACGGAGCCGGGCATTCGATGACGACGGTCAACAACGACGGCCGGATCAACTGCCCCAACGCGAACTGGAACGGCGTCACGACCAACTACTGCAACGGTGTGACGTCCGACGACGTGGTCGCCCACGAGTGGGGCCACGCGTACACCGAGTTCACCCACAACCTGATCTACCAGTGGCAGCCCGGTGCGTTGAACGAGTCGTACTCCGACATCTGGGGCGAGACCGTCGACCTGATCAACGGCCGGATGGACGAGGACGAGGGCGACATCACCGCCAAGCGACCCGACGGCGCCTGCTCGACGCACACCACGCCGCGACCGCAGCTGCTGATCAACAGCCCGGCCTCGATCGCGCGCACCTGCGTGGCGGCTGGGGCGGCCTTCGGACCCCTGATCGACTCGGCCACTACCGGCGACATCGTCCTCGGTCGCGACGTGGCCAACAACAATGGGCCGAGCCCGACCGACGCCTGCACGTCGCTGACCAACAGCAAACAGATCAAGGGCAACATCGCCCTGGTCGACCGAGGCACCTGCGGCTTCGCGGTCAAGGTCAGGAACGCGCAGCGGGCCGGCGCGATCGCGGCCGTGGTCGCTCAGATCGACCCGCGTGCCGCGTTGGCCACGATGGGTGGGGCGGACCGGAAGATCACGATCCCGTCGCTGACGATCTCGCGGGCCAACCGGCTGGCGATCACCGACGCCCTCGACGCCGGCGATACGGTCAATGTGACGCTGCGGCCGGACGCCGCTCCGCGAGAGGACAGCTTCCGCTGGCTTATCGGCGAGGACGCGACCGCGTTCGGCGGTGCGATCCGTGACATGTGGTCGCCGACCTGCATCAACGACCCGGGCAAGGTCAGTGACGCCGAGTACCACTGCGCCGTCGACGACGGCGGCGGCGTCCACAGCAACTCGGGTATCCCGAACCATGGGTACGCCCTGCTGGTCGATGGCGGCGCCTACAACGGCGTGTCCGTACCGGGGATCGGGCTCACCAAGGCGGCCGCGATCTACTTCCGGGCGATGACGGAGTACCAGACGCCGACGACCAAGTTCACCGACCACGCCGACGCGCTGGAAGCTTCCTGCACCGACCTGGTCGGTCAGCCGATCAACGAGCTCAGCACGGATCCCAACGAAAGCGCCGTGTCGGGCGAGGTCATCGGCGCCGCCGACTGCGCCGCCGTAGGCGCCATGGCGGAGGCGGTCGAGCTTCGTACCGAGCCGACGCAATGTAACTTCCAGCCACTGCTCGACCCGAACGCACCGCCCGTGTGCGGCTCGGGTACGCAGAGCGCGTTCTTCGAAGAGGGCTTCGAGGACGGGCTCGAGGGCTGGACGCTGGACAGCTCGGCGGTGTTCGACCCGACGCAGGCGATCGCCTGGGAGGCCAGCAGCACGCTGCCCGGCGGTCGCGAGGGTGCGGCAGCGTTCGCTCCCGACCCGGAGGAGGGCAACTGCAGCGGCGGCGCCGGCGACGCCTCCGGCCTCTCGCAGCTGACCAGTCCCGCGGTCGACATCCCGGTCGGCGACGGTGCCCTGCGGCTGACCTTCGACCACTACGTGGCCACGGAGGCCGGCTGGGACGGCGGCAACCTGAAGATCAGCGTCAACGGCGGCGGCTTCGAGCTGGTGCCGGCTGGCGCGTACGTCTTCAACGACTACAACTCGACCCTCAACACCGCTGAGGCGGGTAACACCAACCCGCTGGCCGGCCAGGCCGGCTTCACCGGCACCGACGGCGGCGAGGTCACCGGGAGCTGGGGTCAGTCGCAGATCGACCTGTCGATGGTCGGCGTGAGCCCGGGCGACTCGGTCAGCCTGCGGTTCGACTTCGGCCGCGACGGCTGCACCGGTGTCGACGGGTGGTACGTCGACGACGTCACGATGTTGACCTGCACTGGCGCCTCCGGGGTTGCGGCGACTCGGGAGGGCGCGCTTCGGGAGCAGTGACGCCCACCGGCCCGCGCGGCGCGGCGCGGGCCGCATCGACGGCGGGGTCCTGGCATCGACGGGTTCGGTGCCGGGGCCCCGCACCACCGCGTCCGGGTGTCATGACCAGCATTCGAACGGCTCGTCGATCTCGTCGCCGGCGAGAAACCGCGGCAGCAGTTGCGGAAGTCGGCCCGGATAGAACAGGTCATCGCTCTCGACGACGTCGCGCAGATCCCACCATCGCCAGTCGAAGCTGTCCGCCCGCTCGTCGTCGTCGCGTTGCGAGGAGTCGACCGCAGGGGTTGGGTTAGGCAGTCGTACGGTGACGACCCGCTCGTGTTGCAGCCGGCGCTCGCCGCGATAGCGGTACGTCGCGTCGCGACGCCACGTCGATCGGCCGACCTGTCCGGCCGTGGCCGCGATCCCGGTCTCCTCGCGGAGCTCTCGTACCGCCGCGTCGACCTGCGTCTCGCCGGGCTCGATGCCGCCGCCTGGAAGCTCCCAAGCAGGTGCCGAGGCTCGGATCGGTCGAGTCCCTGGTGTGGAACAGCAGCACGCGCCCGTCGATATCGAGCACCACGAGCCGTAGGACGTGGCGCTCGACGACGGGCAGATCGTCCGGCAGCCGCACGCCGACCACCGTAGCCGGGGCGACCCTCTCGACGGATGTCCTAATCGCCGGCCCGAACTCCGTGCAGGTGTTCGGTGACCGCAGGCCGGAGGGCCGCCTACGGTGGCCTGGCGGTTGGTGGCGGTGACCCCGCCTCGAGGCTGGGAGACGACATGCCGTTGACGATGAGCCGGTCACTCTCGAGGAAGCGGGTCGGCGGCATCGTCGGCTCGGTGACGCTGTCGGTCGGGCTGCTGGCGACGCTCGGCCCGGTCGACACCGCGTCCGCGAGCGGTCCCGCCGCGGGCGACGACCCGAGTCCGATCGTTCCGGTCGACGAGCAGGTCTGGGAAGAGCAGGCCCATATGACCTGGGACGACTACAAGCCGATCCGGCCGGACGCATGGAACTCCGCCGAGACCAGCCAGGGCAGCGACGTCCAGTACAAGACGGCCGTGATCCTGATGGACTTCAAGGACCAGCCGTTCCTCATCACCCAGAAGGCCGGCTCCCATGCCTTCGGCAACCCGCAGGCCCCCTGGGATCCGGTGCCGCAGGACCAGGTCAACCAGTGGTTCAACGACTACTACGCGGTCCCGAACCAGTACAACGGCGGCCAGACCTTGCATGGCTATTGGATGGAGGACAGCCACGGCCGGATCGGCGTCGACGTCGAGGTGTTCGGGCCGTACAAGATGCCGTACCACTGGTGGCAGTACGGATTGAGCGAGTGGGGCGCGACGGATATCGGCTCGAACGCGTGCCCGGCGCAGTCGGACATCCCGACCGGCGGGACGGACGTCACCAACCTCAACGTCGAGACCACTGACTTCTTCTATGTCGGCGACAAGGTCACGATCCGGCATGACGCGTTCGACGATGATGCCGCGCCGGATCCGGTCGATCGCAACGTCGTTGCCATCCCCGACGACCACACCCTAGTGCTCGACCAGCCGGTACCCACGGTCCGCGACGGTGCGCGAGTGCACGACTGCGACCTCGATATCCGCACCGACGGCGGTGCCGCCTGGCGGAACGACATCGGCTGCGACCAGGGCCTGTGCGGCTTCGACAACGGCTTCTACGTCACCGCCGGGCACGACGAGTCGTCGACCTGGCAGGAGTTCGGGGAGATGAAGTTCGAAGACAAGGAAGACGTCCCCGACGTGCTCGGCAACCCCAACCCGGCCCTGCCCAACTGGGCGGCTACTCGATACGTCGAGTGGACCTCGTGGCTGGCGGCGGCGAACCACTGGCCCAACGCGGGTGGCGGCACCTCGACACAGGCGGAGAGCTCGGGGCTGTCGGTGTTCGCCCACGAGTTCAGCCATCTGCGCAACCTGCCGGACAACTACAACAACCCGTTCGCCGAGCCTGACCAGGCCACCAGGGCCTACACCGGCTACTGGGAGATGATGAGTCGCGGCTCGTTCAACGGTCCGGGAGGGACCCACAACCGATGGCAGATTCCCAATGCCGGCGGCTCGGCGCTGGGCCCGCATCACATGCTGCACTTCAAGAGCGTCGGCAACCAGCGGCTTGGCGTCGTACGGAACGACGAACAGGTGATCCTCGAGCGCAACGAATTGCCCCAGCAGGGGATCGCTGTCACGACGATCAAGGCCCGTGAGTACGTGCCGGGCAACGACAATGTCGGCCTGACCGTCAACCTCGGTGCCGGTGGGTTCACGCCGGGAACGTGTAGGGAGCGGGTATCCGATGCGTTCTGGTGTACGCCTAACCTCACCACTTGGCAGCGTTTCACGATGGAGGTCGTCGACCGGGTCGGCAATGACTCGTTCACCGCCGGTCATGGTGTGCTCCTGGCGCAGACAAAGGACTCCGGGACTCCGAGGGAGTGGGTCGTCGACGCGAACCCGGAGGACATCCACCGGGTCGACTTCGTCCGGCCAGACGGGACCGTGGTGCCGGTGGTCCGCGGCGACCCGCGTCAGCTCGACGACGCCACCTTCCAGGCGGGCACCGACTCCGGAAGCCTGTACGAGTACGTAGACGCGCCCAACAACCTGCACTTCTACGTCCTGGACGCGTACCGGAACGCGAACGGCGTGCTCTATTACGACATCGCGGTTCGCAACCTGCAAGGCGCCGGCAACTTCAATCGCAACGTGGCGCTGGGCGACCCGGCGACCTTCGCCGTCGGAAACTCGACCGGGCTCGTCCGAGTGCCGCTGACCAACACCGGCACGGCCGGCGCGGGTCTCTTCGACTCCGACGTCTACCGCCTGTCGACCACTGTGGACGGCGACGGATGGTCGGTGCACCTGCCGTACGAGGTAAAGGCCGTGGCCGCCGGCGACACCGTGACCGCGCCGATCTACGCCACCGCAGGCGACGGGGCGTCGGAGTCGGCAACGGTGACGATCACCGCGACCAGCGAGGCGGACCCGTCGAAGTCGGCAACGACCGAGATCGAGCTGACCAGCACGGACGTCAAGGTCAGCTTCGACGGAGCCCGCGGGCTGGTCGACGCCTACGCGGCTGACGGCGATCTGAACAAGACGCAGCAGCGCTGGCTGAAGGCCAAGCTGACCGTGGCGGAGCGAGGCGACCAGGACGACGCACTGGAGGCTCTCGACCAGTTCTCGACCCGGGTATCCGCCGAGGTGCGAGACGTGCTCGCGAAGGCGGCGCTGCTGTCGGTCGCCGATGACCTCCGCGATCTGGTGTAACGCTGAAAGGAATGGCGATGAGACGCTCGGCCTCCGTTGTGGCGATCGGCGCCCTGCTGGTCGGTTTCCTGAGCAGCGCCCACTGGTCGGCGGCGTCGGCAGTGTCCGCCACACTCGCCGACCCACCGCCCGTCTGCAATGCGCAACCGACCGATCCGCCGTTGCCGCTGCCGGAGCCAAAGGTTCACGAGATCCAGGTCACCGGGCCGCCGTCGGAGCGGCTGAATCTCATCATCCTCGGCGACGGTTACCAGGCGGACCAGCAGAGCCTCTTCTTCGGCGATGTGGACCGCAACCTGGCGGTCTTGTGGTCGACCGAGCCGTACCGCACCTACCGCAACTACATCAACGTGTACGCCGTCGAGATCGCCTCGATCGACTACGGAGTTCGCCGCGACCCGGACGGCCGGTGCCGCAACCCAGACGGCACGATTCGCGACACCGGCGTACGCGAGGGGCCGATCGACGAGAAGAACACGGCCCTGCGGCTGTGGTACTCCGACGGGCTGACGAACCCGCTGGCGCGTGGCACCACGTACGGTCCGGCGCCGCTCAACTGCGCGGACTACGCCGACTACTACCCCGAAGGCGTCGATCCGTGCGAGGACGGCGACGCGGCACACGAGCGCATCCTGCGGGATTACGTGCAGCCTGAGCTGGGCATCGAACCGACTCCGGACAACGGCGTACAGACCCTGGCGATCTTCAACACGTTCACCTACGGCGGCATCGGCGGCACCCAGGCGACCACCTCGGGCGGCTCGCCCCAGGGTCCGCTCATCTCGATGCACGAGCTCGGCCACTCACTCGGCACCCTGGTCGACGAGTATCCGTACTCATCGCGCGATGTGGTCGAGCCTTGCTTCAACGGCACCGAGGCGCAGGCCGGCTTCCACCACACGCTCTACACCAGTGAGCAGCAGATGATCCAGGACCGGGTCAAGTGGTGGCGCTGGCTGGGCGAGGAGAGCCTGTCGGGCGGGACGATCGGCCTTCACGAGGGCGGCCGGATGCGGCCGTGTGGAGTACGGAGACCGAGCGAACACTCGATGATGCGGTGGATCGGCTTCGACTTGGACCAGGTCGGCCTCGAGCACATGGTCGCCCGAATCACCGGCCAACGCGGCAAGGGCCAGATGGCGCTGGACAGCACTCCGGAAGGCACGGTTCCCCGCGACAGCGTGCTCTGGGTCGACACCACTCATCCCCGGTGGCACCAGGTGGACGTCACGTGGCGGGTCGAGGGCCAGGTCGTCGAGACCGACGATAGCGACAGTCTCGATCTGGGCGAGCTCAACCTCTCGCCCGGCACGGTCGTGTCGGTCGAGGCTCGCGATCCCGTCGGCCCGGACGGCATCGATTGGGTGCGCAACCCGTCGACGGGCAACACGCCCACCGACTCTGGCTACAACGGTCCGCGGTTCGTCCAGAGCAGACAGTGGATGGTTAGCGGCAGAACTGTCGAGCCATCTGCTCCGGCGGCCGAGATCACGCTGTCGTCGATCACCTCGCAGCCTGTCGCGCGTGACGAAATCGTCTACGTCGAGACCAACCACCCGTCGGATCGGGTTCTCGACGTTACGTGGCGGCTCAGTGGCATGGAGATCCCGAACCCGACCAATAACCGGACCCTGGACCTCGGCGAACTCGACCTCGCGTCCGGCACGTACTCGCTGACGGCGACGGTGACCGACCCGGCCGATCCCGGTGGCGTCTCCGACACCGTGGAGTGGACGATCGACAACGTGTTGCCGACGGCGCATCGCGAGCTTTCCGAGCCGGTGACAACTCTCGATGACGATCTGGAGCACCCGGTCTACTTCAACGGGTGGGACATGCGCCTCGATCCCAAGGATGACCAGACCGGCTACGACGAGGAGCGGTTCGTCGTCGGCCAGCTCCGGCTGGATCGGGACGGTTGGTTCAACTACTTCGGGTTCCCCGAGCAAAAGGACGCTCCGTTCCAGTTCCGCCACTCCGGCACGGTCATCAAGGCGCTGACGTACGGCAACCTCGGCACCGGCGGGCTGTCCCGGGCGGCGTTCGAGCAGACCTTGCCGGACGACCATCCGAGTGGCGGCTTCATCCCCGGCTTCGGCACCCACTTCGTCGAGCACCGGGCCATCGACCCGGCGGGCAACTACGGCGATGCTGAGTCGTACCGCGCGACCGTGCTCCCCGGCGGGTCGCCCGAGTGCACCCGCACACTGACCGGCACTCAGGCCTCCGTCACGGTGTCGAGCGGTGTCACCTGTCTGGAGGAGGCGATCGTCGCCGGTGCCGTGACCGTTCGAGCGGGCGCGTCGCTGGTCGTCACAGACAGCACAATCTCCGGAGTGCTGCGGACAACGGGAGCTGAGGCAGTTCAGCTGTTCGGCAGCACGGTCAACCGTGCGACTCGGATCGCCGGTACGACGCGGGACGTCACCGTCGCCGGCAGTATTTTCAACGGCGACGTCAGCATGACCGACAACACCCAGGTGTCGGCCAACGAGCGCTACAGCCGGCTCGCCGGAGCCTACGGCCCGGTCCTGGCCGGCAACACGATCAACGGTCAAATGGCCTGTACCGGCAACAGCGCCGACGCCAAGGACTTCGGAGCCGACAACGTGATCCGCGGCAGCCACAGTGGTGACTGCGCCGGCCTCTAGGAGGAGTGAGATCGCGGCCGGAGACCACGCGATGACGACAGAGGCGAAGCTCGGACTTCCGTCGTTCTCGCACCGGACCAACCTGCGCGACCAGGTCGCCGACGCGCTGCGCGCAGCCGTGGTCACCGGCCAGATGGAGCCCGGCAGGATCTACTCGGCGCCGGCACTCGCCGTGCAGTTCGGCGTCTCGGCGACTCCCGTACGCGAGGCCATGCTCGACCTGGTGAAGCAGGGCTTGATCGAGGTGGTCCGCAACAAAGGCTTCCGGGTCACCGCCGTCTCCGACGACGAGCTGGATCAGATCACCGAGATCATCCTGCTACTCGAGCCGCCGGCCGGTGCCATCGCGGCCCGCCGAGCAACCATCAGGGAAGTGTCCGAGCTCCGGCCAGTGGCCGACGCCATCGTTGAGGCCGCGGCCAACGACGACCTGATCAGCTATATCGATGCCGACCGCGAGTTTCACGCCAAGCTCCTCGCACTGGCCGGGAACCCGCGGCTGGTCCGGATCGTCCGCGACCTGCGATCGCAGACCCGCCTGTACGGACTGGCGGAGCTGCCCCGCCGGGAGAGGTTGATGGCCTCGGCCGCCGAGCACGTCGCGATGTGTGACCATCTGGCGGCCCGCGAACCCGCGGCCCTGGAGGCGTTGCTTCGGACCCATGTCGGTCACGTCCGACGCGGGGTGGGCGGGGCGGACTGACCGAGCGGGCGCTGACGAATGTGTCGTGTGCGTCTGACAACAGGACAGAGTGCCTTCGCCGTCCGTTTCGTACCTTGTCGGCAGGTGGCCGGCCTCATACAATTCGGATGCGACATGTGACATTTCACAATGTCTCTCGGGTTGCGTCCGTGCTCTGCCGGTCCCGGAGGCGCCGTGGAACCCACCGTGCAGCAGATCGTCGACAGCCTCGCTGGACGACTTGGTCGGCCCGTCGTCATGGAAGACCGGGCGCTCCGCCTCATCGCCTACAGCGCGCATGATCAGCCCGTCGACGAGGTCCGCGAAGCCTCCATCTTGAGCCGGCGCGCGTCGCCCAAGGTCACTCGCTGGCTCACCGATCTGGGCGTCGGCCAGGCCCGGCGGCCGACCCGAGTGCCGGCCAATCTCGAGCTGGGCATGTTGTCGCGGCTGTGCGTTCCGATTCCGTGGAAGGGGCGGGTGCTGGGTCACCTCTGGCTCGTCGACGCCGACAAGTCGATGGGACCGGACGAGATCGCCCTGTGCGTCCAACACGCCGACCAGCTGGGGGTCTTGCTGCATCGCGACGGCGTGGCCAGCTCGCTGACCGCGGCCCGGCTGACCGATGCGGTCCAGGCTCTTTTGTCCTCCGCGTCGAACGCGGTCGACGCCGCTCGGATCCTCGAGGCCGATGGAGACTTCGCGGCACCTGATGGCGTCGTCGTGGCGGTGGTGCAGGGCGCGACGACGGATCCGGACTGGACGGTCGACATCGAGGACGCGCTCGCCGAGGCGCTGGTCGGCTGGGTGGGCTTACGGCGTCGAGATCCGTCCCTGCACCTGGTCCGCAAGGACCATGGCGTCTTGCTGATTGCCTCGCCGTCGGATGGCCCCGATCGACTCGGCGGCCTGATCGCGGCCCTGACGGAGTCGGTCGAGTCCGAGCTTCGGGTTCGAGGCACGCGGGCGTCGGTGCTGGTCGGAGTCGGCGGTCACCGACCCCGGCTGGAGCTCGCCGCCGAGTCGTACCGAGAGGCACGGATGGCGGTCGACGCCGCGACGGTGCTGCCTGGCATGGCCGATCTGGCGTACTGGTCCGGGCTCGGCGTCAACCAGATTGTCGTCCAGCTGGCCAGCATGGGCGAGAAGCCGCCCGTCCTCCATGCCGGACTCCACGCTCTCCTCGACTCGCCGGAGGCGCAGCCGATGATCGAGACGCTGGAGACCTACCTCGATGTCGCGGGCAACGCCCAGGTCACCGCCGAGCGGCTCAACCTCCACCGGACGTCGCTCTACTACCGGTTGCAGCGCGTCGAGCAGCTTGCCAACACCGACCTGAAGAACGGCCTGGAGCGCCTGGCCCTGCACCTCACTATCAAGATCGCCCGGATGACGGGGGACTACGACGGCGCCAACGGATACGTCAGGCGCAGGGTCGGCCCGCATCAGCTTTCGACCCGTGCGGGGTGACACCACTCGTCAGTTGACCGGGATCCCGGCCCTCTGAGCGGCGGACCGCCCACCGAGGATGGGCAGCGCGATGCGGCTGACCAAGGTGTCGACGGTGATCGTCGGGCGGGAGAAGATCCGCTCGGCTCCGTAGCTTCGATAGCTCCCCACGACGATGACGCCGATGCGGTGGCCCGCCGAGAAGGTGAAGTCGTTCGGCAGCAGCGGGAACCTGATCTCGTACATCTGGCCGGGCACCATCGGCTCCGGGGTCGTGATCGAGTCGCGGTTCCGTCCGTCGAGGATTCCCTTGGTCACCCGCCACTGCGTCACGTTGATCGGTCGGTACGATATCGGCCGGTAGCACCCGTCGTCGTACTGGTTCGACGCGCCGTAGCACTCCTCGGGCAGCGTCGTCTGCTGTACTCCGTCGCCGGCTCGGTCGTTCTGGGTGCTCGGCCCATAGTCGACGAGGATCGCCCCGAAGTACGCCTGGTCGAGGCTGGACGACGCGGTCAGGTCGACGACGGGCGTTCCCGAGATCCGCAGGTCGTCGGTGAGTGGTTGCGACAGATAGGCGAGTCGGCTGCCGGTCGACTGGTCCGGGTTGTCAACCATCGCCGTCTCGAACTGGTTTGGGTCGTCGACGAACGACTGCGTCCGCGGTCCTCCCACGGGCGGCGCGAGCGCCAGCGACCCAGCGCCCTCGTCGTCGGCGCGGAGCCAGACGTTGACGTTCGCGGTCCGCGGAATCGGCCAGTCGGCGTGCTGCTCCCAGACGCCGATCGAGGTCTCCACGTCGACCTTGGGCTCGGCCATGATCCCGATGTCGACGCCCTGGAGCCAGTGGTCGAACCACCGATGGAGGGTGTCGACCCACACGGCGCGTCGGAAGTCGAACGGCTCGACGTGGCCGATCCGGCCGAGCCACAGCTTCCGGGGAGTCCCGTTGTCCTTGAGGGCGCGCCAGAACTTGCTGAAGTGGTCGGGTCGGACGTTCTCGTCCTGGATGCCGTGCACCAAGAAGACGCTTGCGTCGATGTCGTCGGCGTTCTTCAGGTAGTCGCGCTCGCTCCAGAACGGCGTGTAGTCACCGTGCTCGTCACCGTCGTTGGCTGCCAGCTCGTCCCAGACCGGTGCGCAGCGGGCCTGGCGAGCGGGGTCGTCGTCGGTGATGGCTCGCGCCAGTGACACAGGATAGTTGTTGCCCCGCATGACGATCCCGTTGCTGCGCGTGTAGTCGTAGTAGTTGTACGGACCAGAGATCGGGACGACCGTGGACAGGCCGTCGACACCGGACACTGCGCCGGCCATCGCCATCGCGCCGTCGTACGACTTCCCGATCATCGCGGACCTGCCGTTGTGCCAGTCGACGCTGACCGGATCGCCGGCGGCGTCGTGCGCCGATCGGCGGCCGTTGAGCCAGTCGATCACGGCCGGCCCGGAGAGGTTCTCGTTCGCCCCCTGGATCGTCGGGCAGCCGGTGGAGCCTGCCGTGCCGGTCATGTCGACCAGCGCAACCGCATAGCCGCGCGGCACGAAGTAGTTGTCATAGAAGAGCGGCCAGCGGTCGAGTAGTCCGTCACCATCGACGTCGGCCTTGCACTCGCCCTCGTTGCCGCGGCACAGCGTCGTGAAGTAGGGACTGTCGTCGATGATGACGGGGACCTTGAGTCCCTGCTCGGTCGCGGCCGGCCGGATGATGTCGACGCGGATCACGTCGTCGACGCCGTCGCGGTCGCTGTCGACGTCGGTGTCGACCCACACCCGCTCGCGGATGGCGTCGGAGTAGCCGAACACCGGCTGCGTCACCCCGCCTGCCACGACGATCTCCGGCCCTTCGGCTGCTTGGGTCGGCAGTGGCGTCGTCACGACGAACGCCGTCACGGCCGTCGTCGTCATTGCCGCGATGGCCGCGATGGTCGCCCGCATGGCCGGTCCTCTCGTCCGATGTCGGCGACGCTACGGACGGACCGGCCGGCAGTCACCGGACACCTGAACGAAATCCGGTCGGCACGCACAGACATCTGTCGGTGCGGGGCAGTGTGGAAACCTGTCCGCATGACCGACGCTGCCGCCCCCGTCTCGGAGCTGTTCGATCCCGCCGCCTGGCGGCCGGTGCCAGGCTTCGAGGACCTGACGGACCTGACGTACCACCGCGCCGTCGAGCACGGCACCGTCCGGGTCGCGTTCGACCGGCCCGAGGTACGCAACGCCTTCCGACCCCACACGGTCGACGAGCTGCTGCGCGTACTCGATCACGCGCGCACCACCAGCGACGTCGGCTGCGTACTCCTCACCGGCAACGGCCCGTCGCCGAAGGACGGGGGCTGGGCGTTTTGCTCCGGCGGTGACCAGCGCATCCGCGGTCGGTCGGGCTATCAGTACGAGGAAGGCGCCGGACCGGCCACGACCGACGACCAAGCCCGACTCGGCCGGCTGCACATCCTCGAATGCCAGCGGATGATCCGCTTCATGCCCAAGGTCGTCATCTGCGTCGCGCCGGGGTGGGCCGCAGGCGGCGGGCACAGTCTGCACGTCGTGTGCGACCTGACGATCGCGTCGGCCGAGCACGGGATGTTCAAGCAGACCGATGCCGATGTCGCGAGCTTCGACGGCGGGTTCGGCTCGGCGTACCTCGCGCGTCAGGTGGGGCAGAAGTTCGCTCGCGAGATCTTCCTCCTCGGTGACACGTACACGGCCGACGACGCGCATCGGATGGGCATGGTCAACGCGGTCGTGCCGCATGCCGAGCTCGAGCGAGTCGCCCTCGAATGGGGTCGCAAGATCAACGGCAAGAGCCCCACCTCGCAGCGGATGCTCAAGTACGCGTTCAACCTGATCGATGACGGGCTGGTCGGGCAGCAGTTGTTCGCCGGGGAGTCGACGCGGCTGGCGTACATGACCGACGAGGCCGTCGAGGGCCGCGACGCGTTTTTGGAGCGGCGCAATCCCGACTGGTCCCGATTCCCGTACTACTACTAAGAGCCGACGAACGATGGCGCTCGCGGTGTGTGCGAGCCCTCTGCGACCGGCTCGAGGACCTCGGCGTACTGACGGTTGCGATCGCACACGCATGGACGGCACGTGCCGCATCTGTCGTACGCCGTGGTCCGCACCTTTTCGCGCCGACATTGCGCGTCCCGCCCGTTTCTTTCGCGCCGACATTGCGCGTCCTGTCCACTTCTGCGGGCAGGACGCGCAATCTCGGCGCGAATGAGAGGGCCGCTGGTCACGCGCCGAAGAGAGGTCGACAGGGTTCGAAGCCGGCGATGTCGACCGGCGGCCGATCCGATCGGGCCAGCCACGCCTCCCGAGACAGGCGCAGGTGCACCATGACGTCGACGCCGTCGTCACGTCGGTGCAGCACCTCGCCGTTGTCGACGTAGCCGAGCGCCTTCGAGACACCGAGCGACGCGTGATTGTCGTGCCAAGCCGACGTCACGGCGCGAACCGCCTCGAGTGGGCCGAAGGCGAGTGCGAGTACGGCGTCGCGCATCTGCTTGCCGTACCCCTTGCCGCGAGCCTCGCGTACCAGCAGGGAGAAGCTGTCGACCGTACGCAGCGTCGCGAAGTCGTCGCCCTCGAGCGCCTGCATCCCGATCAGGTCGCCGCCCCGGAACACGAGAAACGGGATCGCCCATGAGTCGGGTCGCCAGGTGCCGAAGGCCCGCCAATACGACTGAAAGAGGCCGGCGCCGAGAGCCATCCGTGAGTCGGGGTCGCCATACCGGGGCAGCGACGGGTCGACGTCGACATCGTCGGGCATGACATCGGCAAGCCGCAGCAGGACGGGCTCGGTCGCGACCCGCAGTTCGAGATCCGGTGTCGTGAGCGTCAGGTCGAACAGCGGCCAGTACGGGTGGGTCACGCCCCGACGGTACGGGTCGCCGCATCCGGTGTCGCGCGCATTGCCTTACCCGCGCAGTCGGTGCCAGACGACGCCGACCAGATAGGCGACGCCGGCCAAGGCTCCGAGGGCGGCATACGGCGCGCCGTCGTGACCGCGGGCGATCTCGACGACGAACGCGATCAGGATCGCCATGATCACCACGCTGCCGGCGAACGCGGTGGCCTTGACGTCGATCTGCACGATGCGCTCGTCGCGTCGGTCGAGCATGCCCTGCACGGTTTCGCTGTGTCGCCGTACGAGGAGAACGCCGATCGCGATCGACACCATGAGCACGAGGCCAAAAACGCCAAAGGTGGTCTCGTCTCCGACGATGCCGGCCACCAAGTACGCGATGCCGATCGCGACGGCGAATCCGGGGACGGCCCACTGCTGAACGGATCGGCGAGCGGTGTCATTCGTCGACATCGAATATCTCCTCCACGATCAGTTCGAAGTGCCGGGCGATCTCGAGGGCGAGTGGTAGCGACGGCAGATAGCGCCCGGTTTCGATCGAGTTGACGGTCTGTCGGGACACCCCGAGCGCGGTGCCGAGCGCGGCCTGTGACAGTCCGCGCTGGTGCCGGAGCTCCCGTACCCGATTGCGCATCAGTGTCGCGACCGGATGTCAAGCTTGCTTGTCACAACTCCGAGTCTGCAGGCGCGTGCACCGAATGTCAAGCAAGCTTGTCATCGACCGTCGACCCGACCCGGCGCGGTCGCTCCGACCGTACGTCGCCCTAGTCGCCGTGCGGCGGCGGAGGCCACGCCGCCGGGCGCGGGATCGCGAGATCCGGATCGGTCGCGATCGCCCGCAGCTGTGCGACGTCGACGGCCCAGAGCTCTCGGGCCTGCTGCAACGAGGAGGTGCGCAACCCAATGCGAACGAGGTTGCTGTAGGCCCCGCCGTCCCGGGCTGCGCGTACTCGAAGCCAGTAGGTGTTGACGCCATCGGCGCTGCTGAGCATCTCGTCGATGGTCGTCCATGCGTTGGCGGTCCCGTCGACCTCGCATCGGGTCGATTGCTGCCTGTCGCAATAGGCGCGATCGCTCGCCAGGCTCGGTCGATCACCAGCCGGCATGTACATCGCACTCACCCACAGGTCCTGATCGCCGGCCGCCGCGGCGACCGTGAAGAGACCGTGCCACTCGGTCGCGTCCTCCCACCGCTGCTCCGGCAGGGCCGTGTCGCGAGTCCAGTCGCTCGGGTAGATGTCGTCGGTCCGTGGCTCGATGCCCGGCAGGTGGCTCCGCGTGACGGTCTCGACGCGATCGGCGATCTGCTGGTATCCGGCGTCGACGTCGGGCTGCTCCGGCCCCCCGCGACCGGCCCGGGCTGCGTCGGGCGCTGACCCGCGTCGGTGCCGGGGCCGATCTGGGACGAGCGTGCGCCGGGCGTATCCGTCGGGGCGGTCGTTCTTGATCCGTGGCCAGTGGGTGTAGAGCCGCGTGAACGTGTGCTGCACGAGGTCGTCGGTCAGCGCCCAGTCGCCACACATCGCGTACGCCGTGCGTCGCAGCGAGCGGCTCCGCGCGTGGTAAAACGCGACGAAGTCGGCCTCCCAGCTCGGCTTGCGCATCGTCACTCCTTCACTGCGATCTACAGATCCAGACACAGCAGGCGGCGAGGAGGTTCAACGCGATCGTGAGTTGTGCTCAATTTGTCTCACATTATGGTGAGACGAGCGTCTCGATAGGTAGTCGGGGCGTACACGCTCTACTACGGTTCGGCGAGTGAACATCGCAGTCGTGAAGGAGACCGCCGACGCGGAGCATCGAGTGGCGCTCGTTCCGGAGCTCGTGGGCAAGCTGACGGGGCTCGGATATGACGTCGCCGTCGAGCCCGGAGCGGGGCTCAGCGCGGGCCATTCCGACCAGGATTATCGCGACGCCGGCGCGGCCGTCACGGGTGCCGCCGTCTCGGTCGCGGACATCGTCTTGTCGGTGCAGCCGCTGCGGGCCGATCAGGTCCGAGGGCTCCGAGCCGGAGCGGCGACGATCTCTTTCTTGCCGGTCGGCGAATGGAACCGCGTCGTCGAACTGCGCGACTGCAAGATCACCTCGTTCTCGCTCGAGTTGGTGCCGCGGATCTCGCGCGCGCAGTCGATGGACGCGCTGTCGTCGCAGGCACTGGTCGCCGGCTATCGCTGCGCGATCGTCACGGCCGGGCTGCTGCGGCGGATGTTTCCGCTCAACATGACGGCCGCCGGCACCGTCCCACCGGCCGAGGTCGTCGTGCTCGGCGCCGGTGTCGCCGGACTCCAGGCGATCGCGACCTGCAAGCGCCTCGGTGCGGTTGTCAAGGCCTACGACGTACGAGCGGCCGCCGCCGAGGAGATCCAGTCGATGGGTGCCCAGGCCATCGACCTCGAGCTCGACACGCTCGAAGGCGCCGGCGGGTACGCGCGCGAGATGACCGAAGATCGGGCCAGCCGCCAACGCGAGCTGCTCTCGCCGTACATCGCGGCCGCCGACGCGCTGATCACGACGGCCGCCGTGCCGGGCAAGCGAGCCCCGGTGCTGGTCACGCGCGACATGGTCGAAAAGATGGGGCCCGGATCGGTCGTGGTCGACCTGGCGGCCGAGGGCGGCGGCAACGTCGAGGGCACCGAGCCCGGCAAGACCGTAAAGATCGGCAACGCTCAGGTCTGGGGCGCGCTCAACGTGCCGAGTCAGATGCCCGGCCCGGCCAGCCAACTGCTCGCCCAAAACATCGTTAACCTCCTCAGCCTGATGACGGGCGACAACGGTTTCGCACCGGACTTCCACGACGAGGTCGTGGCCGGATGCTGTGTCACGCACAACGGTGAAGTACGGCATGGGCCGACCCGGGAGCTGTTGACCGGTGGCGCTACCGACGAAGCGGCGGCCGAACAGCCGGAAGCCGACGAGACGACCGCAGCAGCGGAAGGGACCCAAGCGTGACCGAGTCCGTGGTCTGGCTGACCATCTTCGTCTTATCGGTCTTCGTCGGCGTCGAAGTCATCTCCAAGGTGTCGTCGACGCTGCACACACCGCTGATGTCGGGAGCCAACGCGATCCACGGCGTCATCCTGATCGGCGCCATCCTCGTCGCCGGGACGGCCGACTCGACCGGCGCCCTCGTCGTCGGCCTGACGGCTGTCGTGCTCGCGACGCTCAACATGGTCGGCGGCTTCGTCGTGACCGACCGGATGCTGGAGATGTTCAGCGTACGGAAGAAACCGGCCGCCCGCGCCGAAGGTGAGGAGTCGGCGTGACCCCCACCTGGGTGCAGCTCGCGTACCTGCTCGCGGCAGTGTGTTTCATCGTCGCCCTCAAAGCGTTGTCGTCACCGCGTACGGCCCGGCGCGGCAACCTGATCGGCGCCGCCGGCGCTCTCATCGCCTGTGTCGTCGTCTTCTGGGAGCGGGACGACCTCGAGCACGTGACGCCGATCCTGATCGCGATCGCGATCGGCGCCGTCGTCGGTGCGGTCGGCGCCCGCCGCGTCAAGATGACGCAGATGCCGCAGCTGGTGGCGCTGTTCAATGGCGTCGGTGGCGGCGCTGCCGCGCTCGTGGCCTTGCTCGAGCTCGACACGCTGGTGCCGGTCGCCGACAGCGTCGAGGAGTTCACCCTGGCCGCGACGGCATTCACGATCATCGTCGGTTCGGTGAGCTTCTCCGGCTCGATGGTGACGTTCGCCAAGCTTCAGGAACTGATGACCGGACGTCCGGTCATCTTCAACGGCCTGCCGCTCGCCTTCGGCGCCACCCTCCTGGTGACGCTCGGACTGTCCGTCGTGATCGTGCTCGACGCCGCGCTGTGGATCGGGGTCGCGATCTGCCTGCTGGGCTTGGTGCTCGGCATCCTCCTCGTACTCCCGGTCGGTGGCGCCGACGTGCCGATCGTGATCTCGTTGCTCAACGCGTTCACCGGACTCAGCGTGGCTGCCGGCGGGTACATCCTCGAAAACACGCTGCTGTTGGTCGGCGGCACGCTCGTCGGCGCGTCCGGCACGTTCCTCACCAAGCTGATGGCATCGGCGATGGGGCGGTCGCTGCCCAACATCCTCTTCGGCGCGCTCAAGGGTGGGTCGACGCTCGGCGGTGGCGAGGTCAGCGACCGGCCGGTCAAGTCGATGACGCCCGATGATGTGGCGATCCTGCTGGGCTACGCCGAGCGGGCCATCATCGTGCCGGGCTACGGACTGGCCGTCGCCCAGGCGCAGCACTCGCTTCGGGAGCTCGTCGACATGCTTGGCGAGCGCGGCGTCAGGGTCGACTATGCGATCCACCCGGTAGCCGGCCGGATGCCCGGGCACATGAACGTGCTGCTCGCCGAGGCGCAGGTGCCGTACGACCAGTTGATCGAGATGGATTCGATCAACGGTGACTTCAAGAACGCCGACGTGGTGTTGGTCGTCGGCGCCAACGACGTGGTCAATCCGGCCGCGCGTACGACGCCGGGCGCGCCGATCTACGGCATGCCGATCCTCAACGCCGACGACGCGAAGCAGATCGTCTTCATGAAGCGCTCGATGCGGCCGGGCTTCGCCGGGATCGAGAACGAGCTGCTGTTCGACCCGAAGACGTCGCTGCTGTTCGGCGACGCCAAGGATTCGATGGGCAAGCTGCTCAACGCCGTCAAGGCCCTCTAGCCCACCCCTTCCCGCCGACCTTGCGCGTCCCGCCCACTTCTTCGCGTCGAGGTTGCGCGTCCCGCCCACTTCTTCGCGTCGAGGTTGCGCGTCCCGCCCGCTATGCGAGCGCGTGTCAGGCCACCCGACCGCCCTTGACCGGCATCCATTGCCACCGCTGGCCGGTCCGGGCTTCGAACTCATCGGCGCGAACGATCTGCTCCAGAATCGTGGCGTCGTCTGGTGACCAGCCGGCCTCGAGAAGCAACTCCGCGGTACGTTTCACCAGCGCGGCCCGATGCCCCCAGAGCTCACTCTTGCGAGCCACTGCGACCACCCAGTCGTCCTCGCGCCGCATCGTTGCCCGCCGGCGCTCGTCATGCTCACGTTGCTCGTCGGTGTCGTGTCCTTCTTCGCCGTCGTACTCCGCACCCACGCGATAGCGCAGCCACCCCAGATCGAGAAAGCCGATCAGTGCGCCCGACCGGTCCGACACCGCGATCTGGGTCTCGGGCCGTGGCAGACCGCCGTCGACGTAGACCACGCGCAGGACGCTCTCGGCGTAGGACTCCGCGCCGGCATCCGCATCAGAGAGGTTCGCCCGCAGGATGCGGCAGTTTCGTACTCGAACGAGCATGCTCGCCCGCTGCCACAGCTCGATCAGCGACACCCGGCCGCTATGGAGGAAGGCGTCCAGCGACGCTACTGCCTGCTCGCGCTGACAGAAGCGGCCCAGGTCCAGGGCGGTCCGCAGGTCGGTCGTACGTGTCACGCCGTGTTGCTCGACCATGTCCGATTCGGGTAGCGGCGCCTGGTAAGAGCGGCAGCCCGGCAGGCGAGGAGGGGTGACGTCGGGCGCGACGATCAGTCGAATCGGCTCGTCCACGACCGACCGTCCCGGTGGCAGCACATCGAGTCCGGATAGCCATGCGGCCGTCTGTCGTCCAACCGCGGTCTCGCGTGGACGAATCAGGGCGATGGCGCGCGCCCGTGTCTCGAGGCAGTCGGGGACGGACACGTCGGCGTACACGCTCTTGAGTACGCGCCACACGGCGCCCGACTCGAGTGCGCGGCGCAGTGCTCGCTCACTCAGTCCGCGGGCGCGCCAGTGCGCGTGCGTGAAGATCTCCACGGCCATACAGGATGGTCGGTTCGCTCAATCGACGACGTCGGATATCCACAGGTGGGTGGGACACGCAAGGTCGGCGGGAAGAAGTGGGTGGGACGCGCAACCTCGGCGGGAAGAAGTGGGTGGGACGCGCAAGGTCGGCGGGAAGAACCGGGCGGGACGCGCAAGGTCGGCGGGAAGAAACGGGCGGGATGCGCAAGGTCGGCGCGAAGGAAGTGGGCTGGGGGTCAGTCGACGAGGCCGTAGAGGCGGTCGCCGGCGTCGCCGAGGCCGGGGACGATATAGCCCTTGTCGTTGAGCCGTTCGTCGAGCCCCGCGGTCACAAGCGACACCGGGATCGCGGTGCCGGCGGTCGACCGCTCGACCCGGTCGATGCCTTCGGGGGCGGCCAGCAGGCACACCGCGGTGATGTCGTCGGCGCCGCGCTGCACGAGGAAGTCAATCGCCGATGCGAGCGTGCCGCCGGTGGCGAGCATCGGGTCGAGGATGTAGCACTGGCGGCCGGCCAGGTCCTCCGGCAGTCGTTCGGCGTAGGTCGATGCCTGCAGGGTCTCCTCGTCGCGTATCATGCCGAGGAAGCCGACCTCCGCCGTCGGCAGCAGCCGCTGCATCCCCTCGAGCATGCCGAGCCCGGCCCGCAGAATCGGCACGATCAGCGGCCGCGGGTTGCTCAGCCGTACGCCGGCTGACGGGGCGACCGGCGTCTCGACCTCGATGGGTTCGGTACGCACGTCGCGGGTCGCTTCGTACGCGAGAAGCGTGACCAACTCCTCGACCAGTCGGCGAAACGTCGGAGAGTCGGCGTTTTTGTCACGAAGTGCGGTGAGCTTATGGGCGATCAAAGGGTGATCGGCGACGTGGATCCGCATGCTGCGTCACGGTAGTGCATCGGCGCCTGGAACTGGATCGCGCTGAGCGACGTCCTCTGCGACTATCGAAGTAAGGACAGACGCCCACGAGGAGCGGAACGGAGGCGAGATGACGGAGAGCGCGGTCGACTTCGCGGTCGTGGCCTATCACGACGACGGCGATTGGGAAGTGGAGTCGCTGCCGGATCGGGTCGGCACCGACATCGATGCCTTGGTCGAGATCCTCCGACCCCTGCCGTCCGACGTCGGATCCATCGGCTTCGTCTCGGTCGACGAGGACTTCTTCGTTGTCGCACGAGTGCAGGGTCCGGATGCTCGAGTCCTGCTCTCCGATGTGACTGCGGCGACCGAATGGCCCTTGGCCAGCGGGGTGGTCGACCTGCTTGACCTGCCCGAGCCTGACGACGAAGAAGAACGCCAGCCTGCCGGCGACCTTGGTCTCTTGGCAGACCTTGGTGTCTCGGCCATGGACCTCGGCGTGCTCTGCGACGACCCGGAGATGTATCCCGACGAGGCGTTGAGCGACATCGCCCGCCGACTCGGGATCGGCGCGCAGTTCGACACCGTCGTCGACTCGGTCTCGGTGTGACGCCGACCCAACCCTGGCACGACGCGATGGGGGTCGCGCTCGATCACGCGCGAGCGGCCCTCGACGGCGGCGACGTACCGGTCGGTGCCGTCGTGGTCGACGCCGCCGGCGAGGTGGTGTCGGCCGGTCACAACGTACGCGAGCGCGACGCCGACCCCACCGGGCACGCCGAGCTGGTCGCCCTCCGCAACGCCGCCGCGGCCCGAGGCGAATGGCGGCTCGACGGCTGTTCCCTCGTGGTCACGCTCGAGCCGTGCACGATGTGTGCCGGCGCGCTCGTCTTGGCCCGAGTCGACCGGCTGGTCTTCGGAACGTACGACGATAAGGCCGGTGCCGTCGGTTCGCTCTGGGACGTCGTACGCGACCGGCGACTCAACCATCGGCCCGAGGTGATCGCCGGCGTACGAGCCGACGAGTGCCGAGCCGTCCTGGCCGAGTTCTTCGACGATCGGCGTACGGGGCCGGATTGACTCGCACTGGTCTCTTAGCCGCGGCATCCAGGCTTGCGTCGTTCGGATCCTTGGTCCGGGACGGTCAAGGTGTGGCTGCTGCGGGGAGTCGCGCGAAGGCGCGGACCGGGATGGTCCCTAGCGCTTCCACGCGGAGTGGCACTGCGGTGAAGCGAGCGCCGCTTGGTGGTAGCTGATCAAGACCGGTCAGGTGCTCGACGATCGGGATTCCCGCATCGAGTAGGCGGGAGTGTGCGGGTCGTTCGGAGCTGTCGGTGTCGTCGATGTCGATGTTGACGCTGTCGATGCCGACAAGTGCTGCGCCGTGCCGTGCGAGCCAATCGGCGCCGTCAGCCGTGAGGAAGTGGTGATCGGTTGCGTACGCCGGGGTGCCAAACCGAATGTCGTCGCCGGTATGGAGGAGTACGGCCGCGCCGCGAACGTCCAACGCGGCGAGAGCGCCTACATCGATGTCCGGGCGAGTAGAGCCGGTAACTCGTGCGATCACTGCTGGTAGGTCGACGGTCTGGTCGAGGGTTGTGGCACTGAGATCGGCACCGTCGCTGTAGCGGTGGAACGGCGCGTCGAGGTAGGTGCTGGTGTTGCCGACCAGGCTCAACCGGTCGATCGCGAACTCGGTGCCGGGCGCATAGATTTCCCGCGAGGCTTCTCGGGTGAGGTGCGGAGTGAGCGTGGGTCCGGGAAGTCCGGGGTAGGTGACCATGCCCGCTCGAATGACATGGTTCAGCTCAATCAAGTCGCCGGATGTGTGTGCGAGTTCGGCCGCCCGATCCGATGGCCCTCCTCGCGTTCCCTTGTGGGGTTCGGCGAACACCTCGACATTGCGCAGTTCAACCGAGTCGGTCATCAACAGTCCGAGCGACGCGACGAACAGGGCAGCGACCTCAGCCTCGTCGACGTCCCTGGACGGGACATCGACGCGGAACCCGCGGGCAGTGAGGTCACCCCCGTTGCTGAATCGAATGACGCCGTCGAACGAGGCTCGATACTCGGTCACCGAAACACCTTCACCCACCCGGCGTGCGCGTGCAACCAGCGGCTCGAGGCGTTGCGAGGACCGTGACGGCCGCAATCGCCGCCGTGAGCGCGAAGGCCGCCCTGAGCCCGTGATGATCGGCGACGAGGCCCACGGCGAGCGGACCTGCGATCGACCCGAGGCCGAGGAAGAAGACGGTCGCGCTGAAACCGGTAGACGGCCGATCCGGAAACAGCCGATGACTCCAGACGGCGAGCAGGCCCGAGACTGCCATGAATGATGGCCCATAGACGACGACCGAGATCGCCACCAGGCCCGGCACTCCAGGCGTCACCCCCAGGAGCCCGACGGCCAGGGCGAGCGCGACGAACAGCACGCGGTGCGAGCCCGTCAGCTCGAGTCGGGCCAGCAACGCCCCGGTGCTCAGGCCCGCGATGCCGGCAACTCCCATCAGGGTCCAGAACAACGGTTCTCGGCCCCCGCCGATCGTGCCGGCCGTCGAGATCGCGTCCATCGCGAAGGTCCAATACACCGAGCCGACCAACCCGTACGAGAGCCCGGTGAGGTACAGCGGAACGGCCGAACGTCGGAAGAACCATCGCAGTCCGACCGGCGCCAGTCCGTCCGGCGAGCGTCGACCCACGCCGCGCGGCAGCGTCCTCGCGTTGTACACGGTAGACAGGAGCGCCACGACGCTGAAGGCCACCCAGGCATAACGCCAGCTCCCACCGTGGGTGAGGAGAGCGAGCGGGCCGGCGACAGCGACTCCGAACGCCGTCCCGACCGGCAGGAGTGCCATGACATGCTGCTGTCGCTCCGGCCGCACCATGCCGTCGACGACGTCGGAGTACGGCGCCCATGCCCAGCCCGAGCTCGTCCCGGCCAGCACGAGGCCGACCACCAGAACGCTCGTCGTCGGGGCGATCGCCACCAGGGCCATCCCCGTCGTCGCGGAAAAGCCGGCACACATGAGCATGGGGCGAGGACCCATCCGGGTGGCGAGGACACCGACCAAGGTCAATGCCGTCAGATAGCCCACGTACGTCGCACTTCCGATCACTCCCAGCGTCGATGTCGACAGCCTGTACTCGTCGCGGAGCTGCGGCACGAACAAGCCGAACCCGTAGCGGGCGAAGCCGTAGCTCACGGCGATGACCGTCAGGCCGGCGAGGGCGATCTGCCATTCGGGTGCGACCGGACGGACGGCGGTCGGCGCGTCGGGAGAGGCCGTCATGGCACCACGCTCGCCGGCGGGCCGCCCGAGCAGAAGTGGCTCTAACGACGCTGGCCGCTAAGATCTCGCCATGACACCCTCCGAAGGCCGACGCGTCGCGGTCCTGGCGTACGAAGGCATGTCCGCCTTCGAGACCGGGATCGTGACCGAGGTGTTCGGGCTGCGCTGGCCGGACATCGACGTGCCGTGGTACGACCTGACGATCTGTGCCGATCGGCCCGGCTCGGTCAGCGTCATCGGCGGTGCCACGCTGCACACTCCGCACGGTCTGGACGAGCTCGCCCGTGCCGACACGGTGATCGTGCCGAGCGTCTCCGACCACACCGGCGATCCGACGCCCGAGGTGATCGCGGCGCTGCGGCTGGTGTACGCCAATGGAGCCCGTCTGGTGTCGATTTGCTCAGGGGCATTCGCCTTGGCGGCGGCCGGCCTGCTCGACGGACTCCGCGCCACCACGCATTGGCGCTATGCCGATCTGCTTCGGCGTCGATATCCACATGTCGATGTCGATCCGAAGCCGCTCTACGTCGACGCCGGACGCGTACTCACCAGCGCCGGGTGCGCGGCTGGCCTTGATCTCTGCCTGCACATCGTCCGACGCGACTACGGCGGCGACGTCGCCAACGCCATCGCTCGCCGCCTCGTGATCCAGCCGCACCGGGTCGGCGGGCAGGCCCAATACATCGAAGCGCCGGTCGTCGCCGACCTCGACGACGACCGCATCACCGAGAGCATGCAGTGGGCCCTGCAGCATCTCGCCGTGCCCATCACCCTTCGTACGCTCGCCGACCGAGCGCACATGTCGCCGCGAACGTACCTGCGGCAATTTTCGCACGCGACCGGGACCAGCCCGATCCGATGGCTGATTGCCCAACGGATCCAGGCGAGCCTGCCGCTGCTCGAGACGACGAACGCGCCGATCGAGCAGATCGCGGTCGCCGTCGGCTTCGAGACCGGCGTGACCTACCGACACCATTTCGGCCAGGCCATGCAGACCTCGCCGTCGGCCTACCGGCGTACGTTCGCCACCAGCCGCGATCGGCGGCGTTTGGGTCCGGCCGATTAGCGCGTTGTCCGTCGGGTCTCCAGCTGGTCCAACCGGCGCATGATGCGACTCCGTTTTGGCTCGCTGGCCTCCGCGACCTCGCTCAGTGCACTATGCGCGATGTCGAGCAGCTTCCCGATCTCGTCGGGGGCCAGGAGTCCGTTCGGAGTCATGTTGTGCTCGTCGAGTGTTACGTACGTCTGGGCCAGGGTGATGCTGGCGACCGCGTCGCGTTCGGTCAGGTCGGATCCGGGTGGGGCCGTCAGGTAGCCGAGTAGTTGCTCGACGCGCGAGGTCCCGCGCAGCTCGCGACCGATGTACGCGAGTTGGTCGAGCGCATCGGCTGCCTCTCCCGGCGGGAGCGAAGCGAGACCGTCGCAGATGCCGAGAGCGACCTCTTCGAGGGTGCGCCGATACGGCCGATCGTTTCCACGCCGGATGGCGAGCTCACGACGCATCGGCACGACAACCTCGCGGGCAATGAGAAGTGCCCGGCTATAGAGCTTCGGGTCGTCGGTCATCCGGATCGCGAGAGCCAGCCAATCGTGCAAGTGGGAGGCGAGCCCCTTGCACCGCTCGATGAGGACATGCGGCGGGCGAGTCAGCGGGTCGATGCCGAGTCGGGTGAACGCGTCCTCCCAGTCGTCGCACAACTGCCGCTGGAGCACTCGGCACTGGTCCAGGTCGCCGGCCTCGCCGATCTCGCGGGCCCACGCGTCGATGCGTGCGGACACCATGTCGATGAACTCGAGCCACGCGCCCGGATTCATGACGTCTCGGTAGCGGTCCCTCACCTGGGTGTAGACGTCGAAGAGCGCCTTGCCAGCGTGCAACGTCGATTCGTACGGGTTGTCGAATTCCTCGAACTTGCGATAGCGAAGGTCGCTGGCGACCGCCGCCAGGTGAGCCGCTCTGGCCTCGAGGGCTGGGTAGGAGTCGGTCCCGAAGTACGCCTCCGCCAACGTGGCCAGCTCACCCAGGCGAGCTCGACAGGTCGTGCGCATCTCCCGCGGGCCCTTCCGCGTCACGCGCAGCACGCGCAGCATGATCGTGAGCGTTCGGATCGCCGCGTACGCGACATCGGTGTCTTGCCGGGCGAGCTCGGCCGTGGTCGGGATTCGAGGCAGCAGGCGTCGCCAGTGGTCCCGGTTTTCGGGATCGTAGGCTTCGCGATCGTCTCGACTGCCGGGATTGCGTCCGGACTCCTTGTAGGGGGCCACCATGTGATAGGTCTGCATGTTGGCCTCGGTGAAGCCCACCAGCAGGCTGAGCCGAGGCAGCGCCACGTCGATGCGCTTCTTGCCTTGCTCATCCACCGTCAGGCGCGCCAAGCCTGTCTCCATCGAGCCTCGAAGCCACTGACTGGCGAAGCGGTCGACCAGATCGTCAGCGAGCAGCGGGTTGTTGGCCTCGTAGTCCCCCTTGAGGGCGAGCGGTTTGACTTCGTCTTGCATGAGCCCGTCGAGGATGTCGAGAGTCTTCGCCTCACGCGAACGATCGGCCCCGTGGCCCGCTCGATTGCGTGAGGTGCCGAACTCGATGCTGTCGGAGCTCGGCGCCGCGTCCTCGTCGACCCAGGGAGCCCAGTCGATCAGGGCCGCACGCTGGATCGCGCGGGCCTGAAATGCGGCGACCAGGAGCGCTGGCTGCGCCTCGTAGACGTCGAGCAACATGGCCGCCCAAGCCGTGATGCGCATCGAGTCGGCCAGTGGCCGCGCATCGTCCGACTGACCAACGAGCCCGAGCACCTCACGCATGGTCTCCTCGACCGATGCGAACAGCTCGTTGGATCCCGTCAGTACGAGCGCGGCCTTGGTCTCCGGGCCGAACTTGCTGAGCGTCGCCGAGGCGATCGGCGTCTTGTCGGGGCGGGTGGCGTCAGGCGGCGCGCCCCGACCGACGTCGGCACTGGTCAGCGCGTTGTAGTCGCTCATTCGGGGCTTCGAGCCGCTGGCGGAGTCGGGCACGTCGATTCCAAACAGGACCGCGACGTTGCGGGCGAGTCGCACCGACGTCCGTCGCGCGTTGTTCAGGCGTCCCTCCGGTGCGGATGGCGTCGATACGGTCAACGGCATCCACGGTGCCACGTCGGTCATGTCGTTGTCCTCCATGCCTGAACAGGTTCATCACGATACCACAATACGTATCGCTAAAGATTTATTGACTAACCCTTAATCAGCAGCGACCATCTAGTCAGGCCCGCCTGATATGAGGAGGCCATCATGAGTGACCGACAGCTTGGCTACATGTGGTCATGGCGCGAGTCGGAGTGGGAGACGGCATTCTTCAAGCGCCTGATCCTGCTCGCCACACAGAACCGGCCTGACGGACGGGACGGCGACCGTACGCCCGTCGAGTTCATCGAAGGCGTCACGTACTACCAGCAGTGCATGTACCTCGCACACCGCACGGCCGCACTCACCGTGGCGTCGACCGTCGAGTACGTCGAGGCCACCGCGCAGCTGGTCCATGACGCGCGATGCGACGGTCCGGGCACGTTGGCCGCCGATCTGGAGCAGTGCCGTCGCCGTGCGATCGGCGAGGCCTTGACCGTGTCGACCGCGGCCGTGGTGCATGCGGCTGACCTCAAGGCTATCCAGAGGTTCGGCACCGCGATGCTGGCACGGGGGAACGCGGCGTTGCGCGTCAAGCACGCGCGGGGCTCCAGCTTGACGTACACGGTTCCGGCGATCGCGATTCCTCGGGACCTCTATGAGATCGGACAGACTCGGGTTGAATCCGCGCTGACCGAGTTGGTAAGCGATCTCATCGTCGGCGCGGCTCCTCAATCGCAGCGTCGCAGTCCATTGCGGAGTGCGATGCCACGTTCGGCGTGAGCCGGGCCCAACCGGTTAGAGCCGTCGCTCGCTCTTCCGGTAGCCTCACCCGCGGTGGCGTGTCCGAGCGGCCGAAGGAGCACGCCTCGAAAGCGTGTGTGGGTTCACGCCCACCGTGGGTTCGAATCCCACCGCCACCGCCATGTCACCAGGGCGTTTGTTCCCTTCGTGGTTCGCGCCTCAGCCGCTTCAGAAGGCCGTGGTCTCATTTTCTGGGCCAACCATGTGAGGTGTGTATCGACGGAGGTGTGGTGCGCTTGACGCCGGTCACTGAGACAACGTCCGGGGGCGATGTCACTCAGAGTAGACGGTCTTCACATGAGATGTATTAAGCGGCATGATGGCTTACCGTCAGGTTCCAGGTCATATCTGGAGTTCTTCCATGCATCGGTCGCCCGTCCTCGCATCCGTCTGCGCAACGCTGCTCGCGGCAACCCTTCTCGCGACGCATTCCGCCTCGGCAGAAGGCGAGGACGCTGCCCTCGATGCCGCGCTGGCTCGGTCTCCGGAGCTGTCGGTGACCACGAGGCTGGACGATCGTCGGGCTGTCACCATCGGCGACCGCTTCTACACGATGGGGACGGCCGATGGTCTGTACCCGGGCGCCGGCTGGCACATCCGTGCCGAGATGGGAGGGATGTGGACGTCACCGATCAAGGTGTTGGACGGCTTATGGTTCGCCTTGGACGGCGACTGGCTGGGCGCTGACGTCGAGGCTCAGCGGTTCACGAGCGGCTGGGGATACACACGGGTCGAGTACGCCGGTGCGGGGCTGTCGGTCGCGCGGACCGACACCTCCCCGGACGGCCTGCGGGCCGGTCTGGTCGGGCTGACCCTCACCGCCGACTCCGACAGGACCGTCCGACTCGACGTCGACGCGCACTCGGAGTTGATGTCCGCCTATCCATGGGGCTGGACCACTCCGAACGCCACAACCTTCAACCTCCCCGACTCGGGTGCATACGACGGCGGAGCCCTCGTCTTCCGTGAGCAGGGCACGCCCCCGGTGGCCAACGCCGAGCACCACGACTGGGCCGGCGTCGTCGGGTCCTCGCTGACGCCGACTGGCCATGAGCTCGGCGTGGGCTTCCGTGGGCCCCAGCAGCCGCCGGTGGTCTGTCCCTCGGACGGGCCCGCGCCCGAGCGGTGCGACGACTCGGCAGCCGGCAAGGGCACCGGCGGTCGCCTCACCTACGAGGTAGACCTGGTGGCCGGCCAGCCGCGAACCGTCTGGTTCGCAGTCGCGGGCTCCGACAACGGTCTTGCCGAGGCGCGTGCGGAGTACGGGAAGGCACTGACGGACCCGGCGGGACACTTGGCAGCCAAGGTGGCGTCACGCGAGCAGGTCGATGCACGCAGCGACGTCGACATCCCCGGCGACCCAATGCTCGAGAGCAGCGTCGCTTGGAGCAAGCAGAACCTCGCCGACTCTGTCCAGGAAGCACGTGACCTCGACCTCCGTCATGTCCAGGAGGGCAGGGCCTACCCGCCTTCGGCCGGCAGCCTGGCCAAGGCCCGCTGGTTCGGTGCCGGATGGCCCGACTACCCGTGGCTGTTCGGCACCGACGGCGAGTACACCGCATTCGCCTCGGTCGCCGCCGGCCAGTTCCAGACCACCAAGCAGCACCTGCGGGCACTGCGCGACGTGAGCGAGATCGTGAACCAGCGGTCCGGAAAGGTCGTACATGAGGTGATGCCGGACGGATCGGTGTACTTCGGCGGCAACGCCGACCCAGGCAACACCGACGAGACGTCCAAGTTCCCGTCCGCGGTCGCTCTGGTCTGGCGGTGGACCGGCGATGACGCGTTCCGCGACGAGATGTACGGCTTCATGGTCCGTAACATGCGGTACATCTACGAGACGTTGGACAAGGACGACGACGGCTGGCCGGAGGGGCTCGGCAACGTCGAGCGCGCCGGCATGGGTGAAGAGAAACTGGACAACACCGTCTACACAATCCGCGGCCTGCGTGACCTCGCGGACATGGCGCGGAGCAAGGGTGACATGGGTACCGCGAGGTGGGCATCTGCGCGCGCCGCGAACCTCGAGAAGCGGTTCGAGGCGGCGTGGTGGTTCGGCGGCGACACCGACCAGTACGCCGACTCGCTGAAGAACCCCGACAACGAGAAGGTGTTCCAGCGGCACTGGATCGGGCTGACGCCGATGGACGCCGTACTCGTGCGGCCGGGGCAACCGGACCGGCCGCTTGCCAACGACGCCCACGGCCACGCCGGCATCGAGAAGCGACAGGAGGACTGCTACTCGGGCAGGTTCGGCTTGTTCCACACCGGTACTGGTCCGACCTCACACCCAGACGGAAACAGAGGCCCGTCCTGTGACTCGGCGGTGTCGACCGTGCAGAGCGAACGGGCGGCGTTCGGCCTCAACACCGCCATCATGGCCGTAGCGCAGGGCAACTTCGGTCGTCTGGGAACCGACGAGCAGCAGCGCTACACGACGGCCAACGCGGAGATCCAGCTCGACCCGTCGGTGTGGGAGCTGCCCGGCGCCATGCCGGAGATTGCACCCAGCCCGGACTTCGTCGCCAACATCGAGCGACCTCTCTATGACCGGTCCATGGTGCTGCAGGCATGGGGTGCGTACGGCATCCTCTGGCCGGTGATCCATCACCAGCTCGGTCTCTCGCCCGACATGGGTCGGAACCGGCTGTCCGTCATTCCGCAGATTCCCGAGGCGCAAGAGCATCTGGCCGGCCGGGATATCGCGCTCGGCAGCGGTGCGGTCGATGTCGCAGCCACGCGGGCGGGCGACACGCTGACTACCGAGGTCACCGGACACGGGCTCGACGCCACCCTCACCATCGGCCACGTCGTACCCGAAGGCGCCGTGGTCGAAGGGGTGTCGCTGGACGGCCAGCCCGTGGACTACGACCTTGTCCAGACGGCGCGCGGCGCCGAGGTTCGCATCGATGCCGGAACGGCAGGCGGCACGACGATCCTCGAGGTCACCCTGAGCTGAACCGGAACCGCCCCTGCGCAGCTGGTTTCGTGTGTAGCTTTGCTCGCGTGGGCATTAGAGTCATCAGGAGATCACGGGGTTCCCGGTGTGGGGTCGAACCTGCATCGGGCACGGGAACCGTCCCGTTCGTGCCCGGTCACAGCACCTCGGGCGGCTCCCACCGCTGCCTGAAGTGGTGGACGACATCGGTCACTCAGACGCGGTAGGTTCCTAGCCCCATTTGAACCAAGCCACGCGACTGAGACCTGGTGGGATCCGTGGCCGCGAAGCCAGCGCGCGGTGGGTGCTGGAAGTCCCAATAGGTGTACGGACGGCGGGGGTGCCGGTCTCATCTTCGGTCTCATTCGCTGACGTCCGCGGATGTTCATCGGCGATCGCGATCGCGGATTCCGCGCGGGATGGACGGCCGTGGACGCTGCTGTACGGTCGTCGCAGGCCTCGAAAGCGTGTGGGTTCACGCCCACCGTGGGTTCGAATCCCACCGCCACCGCCAATGACCTGCAAGAACACGGATCCTGGCGCCGACAGCTCCTCCTGGCCGGTAATCTCGACCGGTCATCGGACGGCCCCCCGGCTCTCTGAGGGATCAGCCGAGGGGTCGCCGTTACAGATACCGGTCGTAGCGGCCTCAGGTGTTACTGGCGCCGCCGGCCAAGCTGCCAACTCAAGCCCCGCATAGGCCGAAATGACCCGCCGCCTCGCCGGGTGGACTATCGTCACCCATCCGCAGGGCAGATGGCCGCGAGATCTAGTCCGTATGCGAAGGCCTCGAACTCGCGACAACCGATTGAGGGCGCGATGACCTGTGCGATCTGAGGTGACCCGAACGCGACCACGGATACCTCGCCGCCAGCCATGTCATCGGCAAGCGTCACCGCATGCCGATGCCGTTTGTGCCCGTCGAGGCTGGTGACGTCCAGGATCTGTGACTCCATCCTCGGAGCGAGCCAGCCTGCGGGGACGTCTGCCAGCACTTGCCGCAGAAGGCTCGCTGAGTCGGGGTAGGGAAGCCCGATCTCCACGTCCGCCATGTCGAACGACTTCCATGCCTGAGAATCACCGCGAGCCGGTTCCGTTCGCCGGATAACCAACTCAATCCCGATTTGCGCGAGGTTCTCCTTCGCTATGTTCGCTACGTCAAAACAGTCGCCGCAGCCGGGCGGCACGGGGGTGGCAGCTTGTCCGGTCCGTCCGTGCATAAGCGTCCGGGCCCTCTCGACCTTCGGCTGCAACACGGGAGTCTCGCCTACTCGGCTGACGGCGGGCGGGAGAATCTGGTCGCTCGGCTGGTAGCCCAGCGCCGTCGAAAAGGCTTCCCGGTCGAGGACGAGTGCCGCCGCCTTGCGTGCCCATCTGTGCGAGAAGATTCCGCGAGCAGAGTTGAAGGCGAACATGCGCGTGCGTGGGAGTGCGGTCAGGAAGTACTGCTGCTGCCCCTGCTCCGCCGCCAGGCTGCCTGCACCCCAACGTTCATCGACCGCACCCCCTGGGGCCAGGGCGGGGTCGAAGATGCTGGTGACTCCGTCCCATCCGCGTTCGTCGACCCATTCGAGTGCGGTGGTGGCGCCCACACCTTCGAGCATTGCAATGGTCTCGAAGTGAGTCTCGCGCAGACCCGGATAGTGGGGATTCCGTTGCAGTACGACGTACTCCCCGTTGACGTAATCGCTGACGTAGTACGGGCCGGCGGAAGGAATGGAATGTTGAGAACCCCCAGCGGTTTCTTGCACGGGCCCACCTGCCACGAAGGGGGTGCCCAACGGCACAGGACAGAAGTAGGGAAGCGAGATCCGCTCGAGGAAGTCCGGGGCCGGTTCGACCAAGGTGATCTGAAGGACGTCACCTCGAGCCTTGATGCCGGAGATATGCTCCGCAATGCGACTCCGGAAGGCCCGCTCACCTTCGATGTCGGTCACGTACAGCGGCCCCGGAGGAACCTGTCCCGTGGGGTTATGCGCCATCCTGGGCGAAAGCGCCCGCTCGATTGAGTACCGGAACGTGCCTGCGGTGACGGCCTGGTTGGACGGCGGAGAGAACTGGTAGCCCTCTCGGATGGTGAACGTGTAGGTCTTGCCGTCGCGCGAGACGGTGGGCATTGCCGTTGCCACCTCGGCGTAGAGCGGCCCATCGCCCGGCCCCGGCCGATCCGCGTGGCGCAGGAGTTGAGCGCATGTGGCATTGTCGATCTGGATCGCGCCAGGATAGGTGTTCAGCGCCGGCTCATCCCCCTGGCCGAGCTGATACAGGGCGGCAAGGAACATGGCCTTCGGTACTGGCAGAGCGTCCGCGAAGGTGGACACGGTCGAACCCGGGACGACGTACACCAACAGGCTTCCACCGCCGGCGGCCAAGGTCTCCGTCGGGTGGTCGAATCCGAACACGGTCCGAGCGCCGGTGACGGCATCGATTCCCGTGACAGTGCCCTCGTCGCGGTTTGCGACCCACAGCCGACCGTCGGTGAATCCCATGAAGCCGGCACCGAGACCGGTCTCGTAGGTCTCGACGACACGACCCGACTCATCGATCTTGAAGACCAGGCCCTTGGTCGGATCGCTGGTCCAGCCGAACCCGGCACCGGCGGCGACCCAGTCGGTTCCCTCGATTCCCCGCACTCGGACGACGGTGTGGTGGCGGCATCGATGCGGATCAATCCGTCGTCGTCGGCTGCCCACAGCGATCCATCCGCGAAGGCGAATTGCAGATGTGCGGTGACGGCGTCGAACCGATGCTGGACCCGACCTGATGAAGGGTCGAGCCGGACGATTTGTCCGCCGCCGACGTCCCTGCTCACCCAGACCGATCCGTCGCCGATGGCGACCCCTTCGACAATGCTGGCGCCGCCTCCGACGTACTGGTCGAGGTGGAAGCGCTCGATGACTCGGTCGAGGGACATGTCCAGCCTCACGAGGTCGTGGCCAGAGCCCACCCATAGGGAATCTCCGTCCACGTCGAACGGTGTTAGCGTCGCTGACTCCTCGGAGCTGCCAGTCGGCGATGCGAAGGGGTATGTCAGCTGCCCGATGACGGCACCGCTATCTGGGTCGATCTCGACAAAGGAGTTGGGGGAGAAGTTTTGAACCCAGAAGGTCCCGTCGCCATATACCGGATAGGCCGAGACCGCGAGCTCGGCGATCGGCACGGAGCCGACCTCCTCGCCCGTTTGCGCGTCTATAACGGCAGTCCTCGGGCGGGTCGGCGCACTGACGGCCGCCTCCTTGTCGGTGAGGCCAGGGACAATCACGGATGCCGGAGCGAGCACAACAGCGACGACGGCGGCCGCAGCCAGGAGAAGCCGCCGTCGTCCGGTCATCGCCGGGATCCTCCGCGACGACGCCGGCCGTCCGGGACTCTTCGGGTCGGTCAGCCGTGCCTCGCCCGGCGGGGCGTCGCTCGGAGCTCGGCTCGCAGGGATCTCGCGCACGGCGCCATCCGTCGCCACGCCCTCCATCAGAGACGGATCCTGCTGGAGGATCCGGCGGTGCATGCGCAGCAACGACTCGCCGGGGTCCAGGCCCAGCTCCTCCGACAGGACCTGACGGGCCCGGTCGAAGGCGTGTAGGGCATCGCCCTGCCGTCCGGATCGATAGAGCGCCAGCATCAGCCGCGACCAGAGACCCTCGCGGAGCGGATAGCGGGCAGCGACGAGCGTCTCGACCTCGCCGATGACGTCTGCATCCCGGCCCAGGGCGAGGTTGGCATCCAGTCGCTGCTCCAGCACGCCGAGCCGTAGCTCCTCGAGACGGCGGATCTCCATATCCGCGAACGGGGCTTGCGCCAAGTCCTCCAGCGGTTCTCCCCGGAAGAGCGCGAGCGCCTGATCGAACGCGTCCGCCGCGACTTGGACGTCGCCGTCCGCGAGGGCCTTGCGTGCCGTCGCCACCTGGGTCTCGAACTGTTCTAGGTCCAGCACCCCTGGCGGAAGCTCGAGGCGGTAGCCCGGCGCCTGCGTCACCAGAGCAGTCCCGTCGGCTGGCAGCACGCGCCGGAGCCGGGAGATGTACGTGTCGAGCCCCGGCCCCGCGCTCGGTGGAGGGGACTCGCCCCAAATGCCGTCGATGAGCTGTTGCCGAGACACTACGTGGCCGGCACCTAGCACCAGGATCGCCAGTGCTGAGCGTTGCTTCATCCCGCCGAGTGGGACCCGCCCGTCGTCGTTGACAACTGTTAGCGGCCCGAGAACGCGGAACTCCAATCCGTCCTCCCTCCCGTCGGAAATGAATCGACGGTGGCCAGGCATCGGTTCGGAGCAGGGAACAACTCGAAGTCTGAGCGCCTGTCTGGCTTTCTGCAAGGACTTTGCATGCGGGCTGCGAGGTGATCGACGTTCCGTGTGGGGTGCGACCCGGTCATCAGAACGGGGCAGTCGGAAGGAACGCGACATGACACAACGCTCGCCATGGCCGCATGCGACTGCCGGAATGCTCGGCGCGGCGGTGACACTTTTCTCACTGGCGGTGACCGCGTGTGGTGGCGGCGACAGCGACTCGACAGGCCCCGGGGCACGCACAGCGGCGAAGGAGTCGTCGTCGGCCGCGGCCGCCGATCCGCTCTCGGGGGAATGGCAAACCGAGTTCACCTGCAAGCAATCTGCGCGTGTGGTACACGCCCGGTTGTCGGACCGAGAGCTGCGCTGCCTGGGTTGGGAGGCTGCCCCCTGCCGCAACCAAGCGTCGACGGTGCTCCTGGCTCGTTTCGATAAGGGGGCGCTCGCCTTGTGTGAGCCCGACAGCGGCCTGTGCGAGGTCAACGCAACCTACGCGCTCGTCGATGAGGACACAATCCGAGTCGACGACCCCGCCGGTTATCTCTGTAACCGCACCGGCCCGACGTTGAGATGCCCCGTTACCTGGAATTTCGAACGGATCGGCGATCGTCTCACGTTCCAGGTCAGCCCAGATCCCTGGGTGATGAGCGCGTGGGAAGCGGCACCCTTCGAGCTGGTGAGCTGACCAATGGCCGTCACATTCGCCCGTGAGTCCATCGCCTCATCAACCATCGACGCGGCCCTGAAGCCCGTAAAACAGTCGGCTCGCCATCACTCGGGGAGTTAAACGGGGAAAGGAAACCCAAAATGAAGAAGAAGTATTCAATCCCAGTGTTCGTGCTGTTTCTGATCGGCGGCCTCGCCGCTTGTGGCGGCTCCGCAGCCGACACCACCGACGATCCGTCCACGGTCGTGGATCAACAGGAACTTCCACCGGCCGTCGATGCCGATGGCCAGAAAGGTTTTCGGCATGTCCCACGGCCATACGATCTGGGCGCCATCATCCCGGAGGTTGCTCCGATCGTCGGTCGCTGGCAACTAAACCAGACCTGCCAGCAATTCGTCGATGCGCTGGAAGCCGAAGGCCTTGGCGTACTAGCGCCATATTCGGTCGGCGGCTTCTTTCCGAATCAGACACGCGAAGAACTGCTCGCGAAGGATGACCTGTGCTCAGGAGCTAAGCCTCAACTCCACTCTCACTTTTTCACCGAGGACGGCATGTTTGGCTCGCTGGACCAGTACGAGAACCAGGTGGACGACGGCACCTATGTGATCGTTGACTCGGACACGTTCCGGATCGGTGACTACACCTGGGACTACCAGGTTCAGGGCGGCACGCTTGAATTGATGCCGGTCATCACCGAGAAGTACCGGCGAGAGGCGCTGCGGCACCCCGATGCGGATTGGGTGGACGCTGCATACCTGGTGGGCGTCGCCTTCCCGGGAGCCAAGTGGAAGAACGTTCCCTGTGAGGGTTGGTGCTAGCCAGGCCGGCGAAAACCGACTTCGACCATCAGCCCACGTGGTGCAGCGATCCAGGTGTTGGCCCTCCGAGGAAGGCGGGCCAACACCCGCTCGCACCACCCCGGATCCCCACGGTCCTGCTGCCGGTGTGCCGGGCTAATGATTAGCTCAGGCTCCAGTGGAGGCCGCGATCGCCTCTGGTCCTCCCGAGCTCCCTATGCATCGTAGGAGGATGCCAATCGGGCGCGAGCATCCGACCGCCGCGGCGGGCATCTGGCATGGCGGTGCTCGACCAGTCCATGCGCGACATCACGGTCCGCTCGGCCCGAACCGAGGCCAAGCGGACGGCTGCCGCTGTGCGGCCGTGCCGATGAGTCAACGGTGGGGTAGGAGTCGACGGCCGGTGATGGAAGCGGGCGTGATGGCGATGTGGAGTGGCCGCTCACCGGCCGCCCACGGACGAAGGTGCTGTATAGCCGGGTCAATGACCTCCTTCGGGTCCAGGTGGGTGGCCTGACCCTGGACGAGGACCGTCCACCCCGAGTGAGTAACTTCATCGATGTCCTCGACCTCGAAGGCTGCCGAACCGTGGCGCAGGACCCAGACCCACGAGTTGTTCGGTGACGTGCGGAAGATGAGCCGTCCTTCAGACCACACATAGTTGACCGGGATGACCACTGGCCCGGTTGATCGGACAAAGGCGACGCGGCCGAGGCTCGCGCTCTCGAGAAGGGCGACGCATTCGTCGCCGGCGATGTCCTCGAGAACGCTGGGAGGCCGTGGCGTCTGCTCCGTCAGATCGTCACCAACAGCCCGGCCGGTGATGCTCGACCAGGGAAGCCGGACGTACACGCGACGCATCCCGCCCGCCCAGGGCATCGGATCGTGTACGACTGCGATCCGGTCGACTTCCTCGGCATCCTCCACCCGGTGTGCATGACCTCGAACGACCACGCTCCAACCCCGGCGACGCTTTCGATCCAGCTGATCGACCTCGAAGACGGCCTGGCCACGGTTCCAGTCGTAGTTGCCGACGACGCCGTGGGCAGAGGTGCGGAAGACGACCGACGCACCGTCGACCACGTAGCTCACGGGAACGATGTGCGGTCCGTCTGCTGTGCACAGGCCCAACCGGCCGATGCCGTCAGGCGTTATCAGCTCGGCGGCGCGTTCTGGCGTTAGTTCTCGTGGGATCTCCATGACCCACCCCTGTTCAATCTCGGTCGAGGCACACCGACCCGCCCGCCCGGCTGTTCAGCCGAGTTCACGACCGGTGAGCTGGTCCCAGCGCAGCCGCACGTACAGCGACCTGAACGTGCCGCCCGCCCATGGATGCGGATCTCGAAACGTCCGGATCATCGCCAACTCGCCGGGGTCTGAGACCATCTCACCGGCCCCGGTAGCTACCACACTCCACCCCTGCCGACGTTCGAGGTCGAGTTGGTCCACCTCGAAGGCGAGTCGGCTGTTCCAAGTTCGCGCCCCCAGCATGCTGTAGGGAGCGGTGCGGAACACGATCGCGTCCTCCATGACCGAGTAATTTACCGGCCAGATCATAGGACCGGTGTCGAAGCACAGCGCCACCCTGCCAACCTCGGCGCTCGACAACAACTCACGACACCGGTCATACGACAGCTCAATAGGCTCCTTCACCCGTCCAGTCTCCGTCCTCGTCGCTGAGTTCGGAATCGGGCGATGTCCTACTGACCGCTCGTCCCCTGGCGTGGCCAGTCGGTACCGTAGAACCATCCAAGCGCCCTGCACGGCACCGCGTGGATTACAACGCCGGCGCATTGCACATAGTCAGGGCAGTTGGACGTAGCCGTGTCTCATCTTCCACAAGAAGTACTTCTCGAAGCCGAGCTTCATCAGGTGGGCCTGGGGCCCGGGGATGAGGACACCGTGCTTGCGAGGGGGAAGCATCTTGTCGGCCAGGATGATCA
>DASQKI010000110.1:0-5592 GCA_035630615.1 Nocardioidaceae bacterium | reverse complement strand
GATGGCCTTCACCGACCAGTTGCTCGCGCACTCCGATGCGACCGTGACGGTGGTCGACCGCCGGCATGCACCGGGCGGGCACTGGGTGGATGCGTACCCGTTCGTGCGGCTGCACCAGCCCTCGGCGTTCTACGGGGTCAGCTCGGTGCCGCTGGGCCAGGGCGCCCTGGACAGCGTGGGGACGAACGCCGGCTATTACGAACTCGCCGGTCGCGACGAGATCTGCGCACATTTCGAGCGCGCCATGCACCGGCATTTCCTGCCCACCGGACGCGTGCGGTACTTCCCGAACTGCGACTACGTGGGCGAGCACCGCTTCGTCTCCCGGCTGACCGGCGCCTCGTTCCGGGTCCGGGTCCGACGCAAGGTCGTCGACACCGGCTACCTCGAGCCCGCGATCCCGGCGACGACCCGTCCCCCGTTCGAGGTCGCCGACGGCGTCTCCTGCGTGCCGATCGGGGCACTCGCCCGGCTCGACGAGCGACCGGACCGGTACGTGATCATCGGTGCCGGCAAGACCGCGCTCGACGCCTGCCTGTGGCTGCTCGAGCAGGGTGTGTCGGCGGACCGCATCTGTTGGGTCAAGCCACGTGAAGCCTGGTGGATCAACCGGCACTTCCAGCAGCCGTACGGCCTCGCTCCGGAGTTCCACCGCGGCTCCGCGCTGCAGTTCGAGGCGATCGCACAGGCCGACTCGATCGACGACGTCTTCGCCCGGCTCGAGGCGGACGGCTACTTCCTGCGCGTCGACCCCGACGTCGCGCCGACCATGTTTCGCGGGGCCGTCATCAGCGAAGCAGAGCTCGGGCTGCTGCGGCGGATCGAGGACGTCGTCCGTCTGGGACGGGTGCGACGGATCGAGCGCAACGAGATCATCCTGGACGAGGGCTGCGTGCCGACGTGTGCTGACACGCTGCACATCCATTGCGCGGTCGGGGCCCTGCCACGTCGACCCGTCCGCCCGATCTTCGAGGCTGGCCTGCTGACCATGCAGCCGTTCGCATGGACTTTCGCGTGTTACGCGTTCGCCACCCTCGGTGTCCTGGAGGCCGTCATCGAGGACGACGAGGACAAGAACGCGCTGTGCTCGCCCATCACCTACTGGGACCGGAATCTTGACTTCCTGTCTTCGGTGCTTGTGACCTTGGATGGCGAGCGCTCCCGACGCAGGCACCCGGTTCTGGCCGAGTGGATGAGCACCACGCGCCTGAACCCCTTCAACGCGGTGTCGTCCGACCACAACGACCCCGTGGTCATCGAGTCGCGGGAGCGAATCAGGAGGCTCGCCCCACACGCCGTCTCGAACCTCCAGCGGCTGGTGGCCCGGGCAGGCTGATCACCCAACCACCCACGGCAGGAAGTGCGTCTTACCGCCGCCTGTTGGTCACGCTCCCGACGTCCGCTCATGCGGGTCCTGGACGGTCCTGCCCACAGGTGGTGGCTCACGCCGCGCGGCACTCGAAAAGGAAGTGTCTGGTCCCGAGCTCTTCGGTGGCTGTTCGAGTTTCCTGGAATGTCTCGGCCTTGAGGGCGCTCAGCGCGTCGTCGAGCGTGTCGAAGTCGACCACCACCACACGACCGACTTCGCGATCTCGCGCACCTGGCCCCATGAGAGCGTCAACACTGGTCGTGAACGAACGGAATCCCGGGCTCTGTTTGAAAGCCGCTGCGGTGCGCTCGACGAGCTCTTCGACCTGAGCAGGATCTGCAGACGTCGGATACAACGAGAGCGACCGATACACGTCGCCACGATAACAGCGGCATACCGCGCGGGACCGTGCCCACGTTGCCCACTCATGGCCTGCGACACGAAATATGGCGAGTGCGTCATCCCGCCGCGAGCGGATCCGTCGTCTCTGCGCGATTGGTGGGGACCGCGTCGGCCAAACGTAGACGTCTCGCCGACGTGCGGATGGGATCGTGGGGTGCACGGCATAGACCCAGCCGACATCTGTTGACGTCGCAACCGTCCCGACTCCGGTATGTCGTGCCGCTCGTCGGAGGGTCAGAGCAGCTCGTTGGCCGGCATCAGACGATGCACTCCGCCGAGCCGGCGGTGGAAGCGGACGTGGTCGCGGTGGCTGTCGAGGGTCCGCCAGAGCGCGGCGTGCGCCGCCCAGGGCAGTGGCTCGTCACCGTCGCGCCACGACTGCCCGAACCCGATCCACACCGGCGTCCAGTCCGTGGCAAGGTCCCACCCGCCGCGCCGCGCCATCAGCAATCGGCGCCGGATCTGGAACGCCTGCCGCGGCCCGTCCTCGCAGATCGGCGCGGTCCGGACCGGCCAGACCGTCATATCGAGCGCCATCAGCTCAAGCTCGAGATCCTCGAGAACGCATGGATCCACCAGCACGGTCGCGACGTTCTCGTGCGGGGCGCGTCTCACCCTCCGCACGCTAGCCCAAGAGACGACGAACGAACCCCGACGCACACATCGGAGCCTTCGTGGCGGATGGCTATGGCATCTCGGCTCGCCGACCCGAGTGATGCGTCACTTCGCCGCGATGCGGCTCTGCGAAGCGTCCGGATCTGCCGAGAGTCGGGCGCCCCTGCCGTAGGAATGAACGAACGCCGCACGCAGTGTCCTACGTCGATCCTGTGGCCTCGAGCGTTCTGGAGATGGGCTCGAGCAGAGCGATCAGCTGGTCGGGCTCGAGCGGCTCCAGCCCGTCGTAGGGAGCTTCTGCGAGGGCGTCGGTCAGTGACTCGACCCGGCCCTTGGTCGCACGCCCGGCGTCGGTGAGGCGGCCGGAGGGATCGAGGAGGCCGCGGTCGCGCAGACCGTCCATGACCTCGGCCAGGCGGGCCTCGGGGAGGTGGTGGATCCGGCCGAACGACTCCGCCGGGTAGATGCCCATGTCGAGCGCGCTGAGCACGTGCGCCTCGGCTCCGCCGATCCGCTCCGAGACCAGGGCAGCGATGTGGCCGTCCCCGCGGTGCTCGCGGAGCATGTTGGCCGCGTGCCAGAGCCGGGCCACGGACTCCTCGGGCATCGGGAGCGCGCGGAGCGCGGCGTACATGACCCGTCCCTCGGTCGGGGCGCTCGTCGAGGCTTTGGCGAGGAGCTCGGCGGCGCGCACCAGCCCGGGAGTCTCGACGAGGTCGCTGAGGATCCGCCGCAGCGCCTTGACGCAGCCCTGCTCACGCGCGGCGTGCGCCGCCTCGGGTGTGGTCGTGTCCCAGACCTTGGGGATGTGGCCGGCCACCTCACCGTCGGCGAAGGTGTAGAAGGCCGCGTGAACCACCTCGGCCGGGACCAGGCCGAGCGGCGCAGAGCGTCCCGCGAAGTAGCCGTCCCAGTAGTTACCGAAGCCGAGCGCCGCCATCGAGTCGTTGGGCTCCGCGGAGAAGAAGTTGACCAGCGAGATCGGCTCGGTGAGCTCAAAGAGACGGCGAGCGACGGGCTTCGGATGCTGCATCTGTGTCATCTCCTGTGGTCGTGACGGCGGCCTGGTGGGCGCCCCCCTCACCACTGCTACGAACGGGTCGAGCGCCATACGACAACGCCGTATGGCGGTGGCGGACTTTGTTCACCCGGTCACTCGCATCAGCACCTCGACGGCGTTCGCCAGCTCCTCGGGAACCGACCGCAGCCGTCGAACTCCAGGGTCGCGCCGTCCTTCAGCAAGGGCTCGACCGTGACCAGATAGCCGACCTCGGCACATTGCTCAGCACGCAGGGCCGGACTGCGAACGCCCGACCACGCCGCCATACGGACTCCGCCCGACCACGCCGCGCTCAGCGCGCGACATAGGTGCGTCACACCGCCGCGTGAGCGCACTCTCTGCCTCGGGTATATGTATGCGGGCGTCGGGAGAGAGCCGATGTTCAGAGGTTTTTGGACCCTCGACTAGAGGTGCTTGACGAACTCGGCCGCGATTTCTATCGGTCGGAAACCCATCCGCTCGTTGATCGAGACCATGTGGCCGTTGGTCTCGGCGTTCTGGGTAATGACTAGAGTCAGGTCGCCGCGCGCCGCCTGGACGGCGCGGAGGTTGGCCGCCTTGGTGGCCAGGCCGAGCCGGTGGCCGCGGTGCTCGCGGTGTACGAATGTGCCCCACTGGTAGACCTTGGTGTTCTGCTCCAGCGACATGGCCAGGGTGGACTGCGCAACCACCTGCCGGTCCGGTGTGAGCGCGATCGTCTCGTACCGCGCGCGGCCCATCGCCGCCGTCGTCGCCACGATCTCGGCGTACCGCTGCGGGTTCACCGTCTCCTCCTCGAAGTCCACGGCGCCGGTCGGCGCGTCCACCGCGAGCTGGCCGAGCAACACGCACAGCGCCTCGATGAGGTCGTCGGGCACGGCGCCGACGAACGTCTCGATCGTGTAGGCGGGGTGATGCGTTGCGGCCTCGTCGATCCATTCCTGGATCTGCCCCTCCGGCACCGGAAGCGCCAGGTGGCGGACGATCTCGCTGTTGGATAGCTCGTAGCCGCACGCCTCCGCGAAGCGCCGGTAGGCGTGGCCTTCGTGGCCGGCGAACGGCAGCGTGGCCTCGGTCAAGAGCAGCGACCGACCGTCGTCCCTGGCGGTTTGCTCGATCCGGTCGGCGAGCGACCGGCCGATCCCGCGCCGCCGCCAGGGAACGTCGACGTTCAGCTTGAACGCCGCCTTCTCGGTGTTGTCCAGCAGGAACGACCACAGCACGCCGATGCCGACCATCCTGTCACCGTCGTAGGCCGCGAACAGCTCCTGTCGCTCACCGCTGTCGGGCGAGCGGAAGGCGCCGAGGAACTCCGGGAACTCCCAGAACGGCGCATCCGGCCGGCCGTAGAGCTCGGCGCGCCGACTGAGGTCGTAGAAGTCGCGCATCATCGCGTCGTCGGCCAGGGCCGTGACGTCGAGCGCGCGGATGTCCACGAAGCCAGAGACTACGACCGGCGCCCCGTCGGCCGAAACGGATTTTGTGTATTCACCGCCCGCACCCAGCACCGCCGGCCGAGCTGACCTCCACAGCCCTGCTCACATCCTGCCACCGTCCACACCGGCAGCTCGCCAACTCAAGCCGCGTCACTCCGGCTTCCCTCTGTTGTCAACCGGCTGCGGGGGCGGTGCTCTTTCCGGGGTTGTCGGGGCGGCGGTAGCGTCGGTTCTGCGGGTCCGGGAAGTGGCTGATCCGAAGTGTCGATGTGCGGGTGAGAGTCGGCCGCGCTGGATTCTTGAGTCGCCCCGCAGTGCCCTCCCGGGCCCGCGTCGACTGCTTCGGTGTTAGCGGCGCGGGCGTCGGCGAGAAGCTGGCGGTAGACGGCGTCGGAGATGCGTCGTTTGAGGCAGCGCATGGCTTCCATGCGGGTCTTGCCGGCGGCGAGTTTGCGCCGGTAGTAGGCGCGGCCTTCGGTTGTCGAGGCGGACTTGGGTGGCTGCGGCGATGTGGAGCATGTGGTTGATCTTCCGGTTCCCGGCCCGAGACAGCCGGTGTCGGATCTGTTCGCCGGAGGAGGCGTCTAGGGGTGCGGTGCCGGTCCAGGACGCGAACCGGTTCCGGTCAGAGAACCGAGCGACGTCGCCGACGTCGGCGAGGATCCGGGCGGCGACGACGGGGCCGATGCCGGGCAGGTCCATCAGGGTCGATCCGCGTGCGAGCACCATGG
>DASQKI010000109.1:0-67303 GCA_035630615.1 Nocardioidaceae bacterium | reverse complement strand
ACGGCAACGACACCGTCGACGACGGTGGCACCCACATTGAGTCGATCGACACCTATGTGTTCTGCGAGAACTTCGTCTAAACCGATCTCGTAGCACTACAAGGCCCCGTTCCGGGTAACCGGACGGGGCCTTGCCCTTTGCCACGCGGGGTGTCGGGACCGTGACGGTATTGATGTGACATCGGTGATGTCTCACATTGCACCACCGGCTCTGGCGGTACGAATCGGGGCGACCTACGCTTCGGTCATGAGTGCGCATCCTGGTCCTCCTGTCGCCGGGCCGGCCGATCCGGAGCTCGATCCGGCCGGCTCGTACGCCTTCGATCCGCGGCGCGTCCATCAGCTGCTCGGCCGAGTCCACAGCTCGAGCGCCGACAGTCGGCCGACGTACGCGCCGTTCACCGGACAGCCGCTGGCGCACGTACCGCTGTCGACGACGTCCGACGTGGCGACCGCCGCCGCGATCGCACGGGCGACCCAGGCCAAGTGGGCCGCGACCGACCTCCGCCGCCGCGCCGAGGTGCTGCTCAACCTGCACGACCTGGTGCTCGATCGGCAACGCGACATCATCGACCTCGTCCAGTGGGAGTCGGGCAAGGCTCGCAAGCACGCGTTCGAAGAGGTCGCGCACGTCGCCATGACGGCGCGCTACTACGCCCGGACGGCACGCCGGCACCTCGATCGCAAGCCGCGGCTCGGTCTCTATCCCGGTCTGACTCGGGTGCACGTCAACCGAGTCCCCAAGGGCGTCGTCGGCATCATCTCGCCGTGGAATTATCCGTTCACGATGGCGCTGTCCGACGGCCTTCCGGCCCTGTTGGCCGGCAACGCGATCGTGCACAAGCCCGACTCGCAGACCGTGCTGTCCGCGTTGCTCGGCGTCGAGCTCCTCGAGGAGGCCGGGATGCCGGCCGACGCGTGGCAGATCGTGTCCGGGCCCGGTCCCGAGATCGGTCCGGCGATCATCGACAACTCCGACTACGTCTGCTTCACCGGCTCGACCCGGACCGGCCGTAGCATCGCGGGCCGGGCCGCCGAGCGACTGATCGGCTGCTCCCTCGAGCTCGGCGGCAAAAACCCGATGCTCGTGCTCCGAGACGCCAGTGTCGCCCGTGCCGCCGAGGGCGCCGTGCGCGCCTGCTTCTCGTCGGCCGGACAGCTGTGCGTGTCGATGGAGCGCATGTATGTCGCCGACGAGATCTACGACCGGTTCGTCGAGGCGTTCGTCAAGCGGGTCAAGGCGATGCGGTTGGCGGCGGACTTCTCCTACGAGACCGACATGGGGTCGCTGATCTCGCAGGCTCAGCTCGACACCGTCACGACGCACGTCAACGACGCCGTCGCCAAAGGCGCCAAGGTGCTCGCCGGCGGTGAGCCGCGGCCCGATGTCGGGCCACTGTTCTACGAGCCGACGGTGCTCGACCGGGTGCAGCCGTCGATGACGTGCTTCGACAACGAGACGTTCGGGCCCGTGGTGTCGGTCTACCGGTTCACCGACGAGGCAGACGCGATCGAGCGGGCCAACCAGGGCAGCTACGGGCTCAACGCCTCGATCTACTCCCGCGATGTCGACCGGGCGCGCGCGATCGCCGGCCGGATCCGGTGCGGCACCGTCAACATCAACGAGGCCTACGGCGCGGCCTTCGGCAGCATCGACAGCCCGATGGGCGGCATGCGCGAGTCGGGTCTCGGCCGCCGGCAAGGGCCGGAGGGGATCCATCGCTACACCGAGCCGCAGGCCGTTGCGACGCAGCGGCTCGTACGGTATGCGCCGATGCTCGGCATGTCGGACGAGACGTACGTCAAGCTCCAGACGGCGGCCCTGCGCCTCATGAAGAAGGCACGACGGCCATGAGCGGCTCTGAAGGTTTCGACTATGACGTGCTGGTCATCGGGTCTGGTTTTGGTGGCTCCGTTACGGCGCTGCGGCTGACCGAGAAGGGCTACCGGGTCGGCGTACTCGAGGCGGGCGCGCGGTTCGAGGACGCCGACTTTCCGAAGACGTCGTTCGACACCAAGCGCTTCCTCTTCGCGCCGACGATCGGCTGCTATGGCATCCAGCGGATCGACGTGCTCAAGGACGTGCTGATCCTGTCCGGGGCCGGTGTCGGAGGCGGCTCGCTCAACTACGCCAACACGTTGTACCAGCCGCTCGACCCGTTCTACGCCGACCGACAGTGGGCTCACATCACCGACTGGCGGGCCGAGCTCGCGCCCTACTACGACCAGGCCAAGCGCATGTTGGGTGTCACGCCGTACCCGCATGTCAGCCCGAGCGACGACCTCATGCGCAAGGTCGCCGAGGAGATGGGCGTCGGCCACACGTTCCACGCGACCCCGGTCGGTGTGTTCTTCGGTCGGCCGGGCGAGACGGCCGACGACCCGTACTTCGATGGCGCGGGTCCGACCCGACGCGGGTGCCTCGACTGCGGCGAGTGCATGACCGGCTGCCGACACGGCGCGAAGAACACGCTGGTCAAAAACTACCTCTACCTCGCCGAGCGGGCCGGGGCGACGGTGCATCCGATGACCACGGTGACGCGGGTCCGGCCCCGACGCGGCGGGGGCTACGAAGTGCAGGTCCGGCCGACCCAGTCGACGCGCCGACGCGAGCGGCGAACACTGACCGCCGAACAGGTGGTGTTCGCCGCGAGCGCGCTCGGCACCCAGCGACTGCTGCACCAGATGCGCGACGGGGGCTGGCTGCCGCGGATCTCCGACCGGCTCGGCGTGCTCACCCGCACCAACTCGGAGTCGATCCTCGGCGCGATCGCGGGCAAGGACTCGAACGCCGATTACAGCCGCGGCGTCGCGATCACGTCGTCGTTCCACCCCGACGAGTCGACCCATATCGAGCCGGTGCGCTACGGCAAGGGCTCCAACTTCATGTCGCTGCTGCAGACCGTGCTCACCGACGGCGACGGCGACCGGCCGCGGTGGCGGGTCTGGCTGTCGGAGCTGTGGCGGCAGCGCCGCGACGTGCGCAACCTCTACGACCTGAGGCATTGGTCCGAACGCACCGTGATCGCGCTGGTCATGCAATCGCTGGACAACTCGATCACGACCTACACCAAGAAGTCGCGGCTCACCGGCCGGCGCCGTCTGACCTCGAAGCAGGGGCACGGCGCCCCCAACCCGACCTGGATCCCACAGGGCAACGAGGCGGTCCGCCGACTGGCCGACCTGGTCGACGGCACGCCGGGAGGCACGATCGGCGAGCCTTTCAACGTTCCGCTCACCGCGCATTTCATCGGCGGCTGCGCGATCGGCGACTCGGCGCGCACCGGGGTCATCGACCCCTATCACCGGCTGTACGGCCATCCCGGGCTGCACGTCGTCGACGGCTCGGCGATCTCGGCCAACCTCGGCGTCAACCCGTCGCTCACCATCGTGGCGCAGGCCGAGCGTGCGATGTCGCTGTGGCCCAACCGTGGTGAGGCCGATCGCCGGCCGCCGGTCGGTGCGGACTACCAGCGACTGGCTGCGGTGCCGCCGGCCCGCCCAGTGGTGCCCGACGACGCACCTGCCGCTCTACGGCTGCCCATCGTCGAGGTCTCGTAGCCCCCGCCCACTTCTTCGCCCACTTCTTCGCGTCGAGATTGCGCGTCCCGCCCATGGGGTGGACGAGACGCGCAATCTCGGCGCGAAGCGGGTGGAGTCGGCTAGCCGCGGTACGGCTGGCCGCGGTCGAGAAGCAGCGGGCCGTGCGGGCCAGGGATGAACCTCCGGTCGGCGTCGTAGACCTTCGCCGCCGGCCGGGCCGCCACGTCGGCGACGGAGATGCCGGGCACTCCGTCCTCGACGACGAGCCGGGCGTACGTCTTGACCGGCGAGCTCGGCTCGATCACGGTGTCGACGACCCGCAGGGACAGCTCGATCCGCGACCGGTCGGCGTCGAGCACGACGTACCCGCGCTGGTTGTCGATGAACTTCCAGTGCGGACTCTCGGCCATGATCGGGTCGTAGGTCTGGTGAAACGCCTCGACGTTCGGGTTGCCCCCGGACGTGATCGAGGAGCCGGTGATCTCGGCGCCGACGACCGGGCTCGCCTCGTCGTCGAAGTCGGGCTTGAGGTCGCAGGCCCATGTCGCGTGCCGGTCGCCGGTCATGATGAGCGGATTTCGGACGTCCGCCAGGTCGGTCAGCAGCCGCTGGCGCTGGGTGCGATATCCGTCCCAGTTGTCGAAGTCGAAGACCCGCCCGGGTCCGGCTGTCCGGTCGTTTTGGGCCAACATCACCTGGTTGGCGAGGACGTTCCACCGGGCGTGCGACCGGCGAAGGCCGTCGACCAACCAGTCCTCCTGGTCGGCGCCGGTCATCGAGCGCGACGGGTCCCATGCCTCCTGTTCGGTCAGCACCTGGTCCGAGCGGTACTGCCGGGTGTCGAGCACGCTCAACCGGACCAGGTCGCCGAAGTCGAGCCGGCGGTAGACCTGCATGTCAGGCCCGGACGGGATGCTCGACCTGCGCAGCGGCATGTGTTCGTAGTACGCCTGAAAGGCCGCGATCCGTCGGGCCCGAAATGCTTCCGGCGTCTGCTGATCGGGGTCTTGCGGGACGTCGTCGGCCCAGTTGTTGTCGATCTCGTGGTCGTCGAACGTCACTATCCACGGGTGCGCCGCGTGGGCGGCCTGCAGTCCGGTGTCCGTGCGATAGCGCGCGTGCCGATTGCGATAGTCGACGAGGGAGTACGGCTCGTCGGTGCCCTCGTGGGTACGCACCGCGTTCGGATTGGGCACGCTCTCATAGATGTAGTCGCCGAGGAACGCGACGAACGCGAGATCCTCGACGGCCAGGTGCTCGTACGCGGTGTAGAAGCCGTCCTGGTAGTTCTGGCAGGACGCAAAGGCCCAGCGCAGGCCGGACACTTTGGCCCCGGGCGACGGGGCGGTCCGGGTCCGGCCGACCGGGCTGATGTAGTCGTCGATCTTGAAGCGGTAGTAGTACGGTCGGTCCGGTCGGAGCCCGGGTACTTCGGCGTGAACCGAGTGGCCGAGGTCCGGGACGGCGGAGGTCTTCCCGGACTGGACGACCTGGGAGAATCGCTCGTCGGTCGCAACCTGCCAGGCCACCGAGTACCGACGGTCTGGCATGCCGCCGCCGTCGATCGGGCTCGGCGCGAGTCGGGTCCAGAGCACGACGGAGTCGGGTCGCGGGTCGCCGCTGGCGACGCCCAGGGTAAAGGGGTCGGCGAGGAGTCTGGCCTGGGCCACGGTGGGAGCAACCGTTGCCCATGCGGGTTGGCTGAGTGTCGTCGCGGCCGCAGCCGCGGTGGATCCCCCGAGGACGATGAAGGTGCGTCGGTTCATGGGGCGCGTCATGTTTTCGGACGCTAATTCCGACTCATGGCTTCTAGGCGGCACCCAATCGAACGGCGCGACAACACAAAGTTGTCAGGCGTGTGTCGAGTCAGGACGCCGATATGCGCATGACAACTTATTAGTCTTCGCGGTATGGATCTCGGTGCTGGCGTTCCCACGGTGACCATCGGCGACATCGAGGCCGCTCGGCGGCTGCTCAACGAGGTCGCGATCCAGACGCCCATGGAGGTGTCGCGGTCGCTGACGTCGATCGCCGGCACGCCGGTCCATCTCAAGTGCGAAAACCTCCAACGCACCGGGTCGTTCAAGATTCGAGGAGCGTACGTCCGGATCAGCCGGCTCAGCGACGAAGACCGGGGCCGCGGCGTCGTGGCCGCCAGTGCGGGCAACCACGCGCAGGGGGTCGCCCTCGCCGCCTCGCTGCTCGACGCGCATTGCACCGTCTTCATGCCGGAGGGGGCGCCGATCCCGAAGGAGGAGGCCACCCGGGCGTACGGCGCCGACGTACGGTTCACCGGCTCGTCCGTCGACAATGCCCTGGACGCGGCCCGGGAGTACGCGGACAAGACCGACGCCGTCTTCATCCACCCGTTCGATCACCCGGACATCATCGCGGGGCAGGGCACGATCGGACTGGAGGTCTTCGAGCAGATGCCACAGGCCGCGACGGTGTTGGTCGCGATCGGGGGCGGGGGGCTTGCCGCCGGGTTGGCGACGGCGATCCACAGCCGGCGGCCGGACGTCTCGATCGTCGGGGTGCAAGCCGAAAACGCCTCGACCTACCCGGCGTCGCTGGCCGCCGGCCATCCGATGACCGTCAAGCTCGCCCCGACGATGGCCGACGGCATCGCGGTCGGCCGCCCCGGCGACGTGCCGTTCGCCGCGATCCAGCGGCATGTCGACCGAGTCGTCACGGTCAGCGAGGAGTCGATGAGCCAGGCGCTGCTGATGCTCGTCGAGCGGGCCAAGATGGTGGTCGAGCCGGCCGGCGCCGCTGCGGTCGCCGCGCTCTTGCAGTATCCGAAGGAGTTCACCGGGCCGGTCGTGGCGATCCTGTCCGGCGGCAACATCGACCCACTGCTGCTCATGCAGGTGATCCGGCACGGACTCGCGTCGGCGCGGCGCTTCCTGTCGTTCCGGGTGCGGATCCCCGACCATCCGGGGGAGCTCGTCCGGATGCTCAGTCAGCTCGCGGACCTGCAGGTCAACGTGCTCGACGTGGTGCACGAACGTACGTCAGCGCATCTGCATCTCGACGAGGTCGTCGTCGCTCTGCAGGTCGAGACTCGGGGACGGCGCCATTGCGAGCAGGTCTTGGCCCGCCTTCGCGAGGTCGGCTATCCCGTGTCGTTCAGCTGAGGCGGACTGGGGAGGATCGCGCCAATCCGGTTTTGGCGCAGGGGTCCCCAGTGCCAATAGGTTCGTTGTGGGGGACCCCCGCGCCAATTTCGCGCCGCCGGCCAAATCGAGTTGGATTTGTCGGCGCAGTCAGATAAACCTCTGACGTGTCCGCAATCGAGATCGCCGGCTTGGGAAAGACCTTCGGCTCCGGCAAGCAATCCGTCCACGCCCTCGACCACCTCGACCTGTCCGTCCCCGAGAGCACGGTGACGGCGCTGCTCGGCCCCAATGGAGCCGGCAAGACGACGACCGTACGGATCCTCGCGACCCTGCTCCAACCCGACCAGGGCTCCGCGCGCGTACTCGATCACGACGTCGCGCAAGAGCCCGACACCGTACGCCGTCTCATCGGCCTGTCCGGGCAGTTCTCCGCCATCGACGAGAACCTCACCGGACGCGAAAACCTCTGGATGTTCGGCCGCTTGTACGGTCTGGCGTCGCCGGAGGCCAGGCAACGCTCGGCCGAGCTGCTCGACCTGTTCGACCTTGTCGAGGCCGCCGACCGTCCGGCCAAGACGTATTCCGGAGGCATGAAGCGACGGCTCGACCTCGCCGGTGCCCTCGTCGCCCATCCGCGGGTACTGTTCCTCGACGAGCCGACGACCGGGCTCGACCCGAAGAGCAGGCTCGAGCTCTGGGGAGTGATCCGCGACCGGGTCGAGCAGGGCGTCACGCTCCTCCTCACGACGCAATATCTCGAGGAGGCCGACGCGCTGGCCGACTCGATCGCGGTCATCGACAACGGCAAGGTGATCGCCTCCGGCACCTCCGACGAGCTCAAGAGCGACGTCGGCGGCGAGCGGATCGAGGTGGTGATCCACGACACGGCTCAGCTCGGAGCCGCTCGCGAAGCGGTCGCCCGGGCCGCCGAGTGCGACGTCGAGATCGACGAGCGACTGCGCCGGCTGACCGGCACGGCGTGCGACGGTTCGGCCACGCTGGTCCAGGTGATCCGGGAGCTCGACGCAGCGAACATCGGGATCGACGACATCGGCCTGCACCGACCGACGCTCGACGACGTGTTCTTGACCCTGACCGGCCATGTGGCCGAGCCGGCGTCCGCGGCCGCCGACGACAGCGTGACCCAGGAGGTGGCCTCATGACCACGGCCGAGTCGACCGGCGTCGGACGGGCGCATCCGGTCACCGACAGCCTCGTCCTGGTGTGGCGCAACCTGAAGCGGTTGCCGCGACAGCCCGACATGGTGGTCTACGGCACGATCCAGCCGATCATGTTCGTCGTCCTCTTCGCCTACGTGTTCGGAGGCTCGATCTCGGTCGGCGGCACCAACGACGCGTCGACCTACCGTGAGTTTCTCATGGGCGGCATCTTCGCCCAGACGATGGCGTTCTCGGTGGCGTCCAGCTCGGTCGGTCTCGCCGACGACATGAGCAAGGGGCTGATCGAACGGTTCCGCTCGCTGCCGATCGCGCGGGGCTCGGTGATCACCGGCCGGGTCGTCGGCGACCTGACGTTCAACGCGTTCGTTTTGCTGGTCATGGTGGGTTGCGGGTTCGCCGTCGGTTGGCGCATCCGGGGCAGCCTGTGGGAGGCGGCGCTGGCGTTCTTGATCCTGCTCGGGTTCACGTTCGCGATGCTGTGGATCGGTGCCCTGATCGGGCTCAGCGTGCGCAGCGTCGAGGTGGCGTCGTCGGCTGGCCTGATCTGGCTGTTCCCGCTGACCTTCATCTCGAGCTGCTTCGTCGACCCGGCGTACATGCCGGGGTGGATGCAGCCGATCGCGGAGTGGAACCCGATCAGCGCGGTGGCGCTGGCCGTTCGCGACCTGTTCGGCAATCCGGTGGGCGACACCGGTGACGGCTTCCCGTCGGACCACCCGGTGCTGCTGTCGATCCTGTACGTCGTTGCCATCACCGCGGTCTTTTCCTGGCTCGCGGTCCGCAAGTACCAGCGCACGACCGCGCGATAGCGCGCACAGAAGTCGTCAGCCGCTATTCGCCCTAGCGCGAATAGCGGCTGACAACTTTCGAGTGGGTTCAGCCCTCGAATGGCTTGGCGTCGACGACCTCGACGGTCATCTTCTTGCCGTTGGGGGCGGTAAACGTCGCATCGTCGCCGGCCTGCTTGCCGGTGATCGCGGCGCCCAGCGGCGACTGCGGTGAAAACACCTCCAGCTCGACCGAGTCGTCGAGTGCGAGCAGCTCGCGGGAGCCGAGCAGGAAGGTCTCGGTGTCTGAGTCGCCGGCGAACCGGACCGTCACGATCATCCCGGGACCGACGACACCGTGCTCGGTCGGCTGCTCGCCGACCCGGGCGCGACGCAGCATCTCCTGGAGCTGTCGGATGCGCGCCTCCGACTTGCCCTGCTCCTCTTTGGCCGCGTGGTAGCCACCGTTTTCGCGCAGGTCGCCTTCGGCCCGTGCCTCGCCGATGCGGGCAGCGAGCTCGGTACGGGTCGGGCCCTGCAGGTGGTCGAGCTCCGCCCGGAGGCGGTCATAGGCCTCCTGCGTCAGCCAAATGGTGTCCTGCTCACGTGTGTTGGTCACGGGACGTGCTCCTCGGATGTGGACGACGCGCGCTGTCGGGCGTCCGGGGATCAGACGACAGTATCAAGATGCACGGCGGGATTGCCCGTTCCGACCGTTTCGCTCACATAGCGGCCAGAACGAGTCTCAGGCCACCTCGCACGAGTCGAGGACGCCGTTGACGGCCCGCCGGTCGGTCTCGATGGTCAGGTTGACCGTGGTGGTACCCGGGTCGCCGGCCGGAACGTCGATTGTACGTTCCCCGACGACGGAGTGGTCGTCGCTTTGAGCGTAGACGCTGCACTGGACGGCGTCGCCGTCGCGTCGGTCGACGACCAAGGTCACATCGGTCTGGTGCGCGTTTCGCACCTCGAACGTGCGTACCTGCGCCGAGACGGCGGGGTTGGACTGCTCGAGTCCGGCCCAGATGACCCACGCCACACCAGCCGTGACGAGCAGGGCGACCACGACCACGATGACCAGGCGAGACCATCGGCGTGGCGCGCCATACCGCTCCTCGAGCATGGGATCCGCGTGGCCGGCGGAATCCAGGATCGACATCGGTGGCTCCAGTTACGTGTGGCGGGCGGCGGGCGTTGAGTGGGGTCGGTGCCGCACTTGGTTGACTGACTCCGTCACCATGGTACGAGCACACCGATTTGGCGGCACGCCACGCCGTGCAACCCGAGAATCCCACGAGGAGAGTTGTGGCACAACAACTCCGGCTGATGCATGTCCACGCCCACCCAGACGATGAGTCGAGTAAAGGCGCCGCGACCACAGCCAAATACGTCGGCGAAGGGGTCGACGTCCACGTGGTGACGTGCACCGGAGGCGAGCGCGGATCGATCCTCAACCCCAACATGGACCGTCCGGACATCTTGGCCAACATCGCCGAGATCCGGCGCCAGGAGATGGATCGTGCCCGCGAGATCCTCGGCGTGCGCCAGGACTGGCTCGGCTTCGTCGACTCCGGTTGGCCGGAGGGCGATCCGCCGCCGCCGCTGCCCGAGGGCTGCTTCGCCGCGATCCCGCTCGAGGACGCCGCTGAGCGGCTCGTACGGCTGATGCGCGACTTCAAGCCGCACGTCGTCACGACGTACGACGAAAACGGCGGCTATCCGCATCCGGACCATGTGCGCTGCCACGAGATCTCGGTCGTTGCCTTCGACGCGGCGGGCGATCCGACGATGTACACCGACAGCGGCGAGCCGTGGCAGCCGTTGAAGCTCTACTACCACCACTCGTTCCACCGCGAACGTACGCAGGCGTTGCACGAGGCGATGCTGGCGCGGGGGCTGGAGTCGCCGTACGAGGAGCGGCTCAAGGAGTGGAAGCCCGATCCGAAGCACGCCGCCCGGATCACGACGCGGGTGCCCGCGGCCGAATACTTCCCGATCCGCGACAAGGCGTTGTTGGCGCACGCCACACAGATCGACCCGGACGGGCATTGGTTCGCCGTTCCGCTCGAGGTGCACCAGGAGGCGTGGCCGACCGAGGACTACGAGCTCGTCAGGTCGCTGGTCGACGTCGTCGTGCCCGAGGACGACCTCTTCAACGGCGTGCGCCGCCGGCCGGATGAGCTGGCCCGCGCTGCCACCATGGGTCCTCCGGCGCGGAAGCTGGAAGGTGCGTCATGACCCAGGCAGCCGGCGCCGCGAGCGCTGACCTGTTGATGGCGGTCGAGCCTGAGAACGTCACGGCCGGTACGGCGGGTTTCCTGATCATTGCGGCGCTGATCGTCGGCACGGTGTTCTTGCTGCGCAGCCTCAACAAGCAGCTCAAGAAGGTGGACTTCGAAGAAGCCGACGACCCTGACGGCTCGGCCGACGCCGAGTCGCCGGCGTCGACCGACGCGGACGCGCCGGCGTCGACCGACGCGGACGCGCAGGTGTCCGACGAGCCCGAAGAGGGTCCAAGGTCCCCCCAGGGCTAGTCCTTTGGCTCGCCAGATCCGGTCCCTTCGGCCTGCAGACGCGACCGGTCAGCTGTGCTTGGCTCGCGCTGAGCGCCGATCCAGAGTCGGTGCCGCACGCATACGAGGGAGAAGCCGATGGGGAGAAAACGGGGAGTAGCCGTCGCCGTCGCATCTGTGGCGGCGCTACTGATCTCGGGAAGCACGATGGGCGGCGCCGCGGCACCGCGAACGGACTCCGACAGGCCCTCGATGTGGTCCGGGGCGAGAGGCGCGGCGGGTCATGACCATCAACGCTTGATCGCCGTGCATCCGAACATCGTCGCCAAGGGTCTCGACAACCCGCGTCAGCTGTCGCGTACGCACGGTGGCGCGCTGGTGCTGGGCCTGGCCGGTCGCGGCGGTAACACGGCGAAGCTCGGGGTCATCAAGCACCGCCACATCCGTTACGTGATGCGAGGATTCCCGTCGTTCGCCGACTCCGACGGCACCTTCGCGGTCGGCCTCAACGGCGCCAGCAAGCGGCCCGGCGGCGCCTATTACGGCCTCGATCTGGCGCGGAAGGCTCCGCCCGGTCAGCGGCGTGACGCGTTCCTGCTGGCCAAGCAGCCCGGCGGCCACGTCCACAAGGTCTTCAACGTCGGACGCTTCGAGCGCCGGCACGACCCGGACGGCGAAGGCGTCGAGTCCAACCCATACTCGGCACTTGCGCTCAAGGGCAAGGTCCTGGTCGCCGATGCGGCCGGCGATTACATCGGCCAGTACAGGCACGGGAAGTACCGCGTGTGGGCCGTGATGCCGGAGTACGGCCCGCGGATCGACGCGGTCCCGACGGTGGTCGCGCGTGGCGGTGACGGCAAGGTCTATGTCGGTGAGCTGCACTCCGAGCGTCCGCACAAGGCCAAGGTGTGGAAGTTCAGCCGAGACGGCGACCGGCTGCGTTCGTGGAAGGGCTTCACGACGGTGACCGGCGTTGCCCGCACCAAGAACGGCACGCTCTATGTCAGCGAGCTGTTCGGTGGACCGTGTGGCTTCGACCAGATCCCGAACTGCTTCCCGGGCCGGGTCGTCAAGGTCGCGCCGAACGGCCATCGCTCCTACTACCGGGTGCCGTTCCCGGCGGGGATCGCGGCACGCGGACACCACGTTTGGGTGTCCGCGTTCTCGGTGTCGCCTGGAGGCGGCTTCGGCGGTAACCCGGACTGGAGTGGCCAGGTCTGGCACTTCACGACCTGAGCGAGGCCTCTAGGCACCGGCCGCCCACCTGCACCTCCTGCGGCGCGTGGGCGGCCGGTCCTTGCTCGACTCGTGGTGCGGCGATCCGCCACTCGTGATGCGCGGGCTACGATGACGGCCCTGGCGTTCGATCCGCGGGAGCGATGATGGCCGACGTCCGGCCCGCGTACATCGATGAGCACAGCATCCGCATCGAGGCCGCTCGCGACGAGGTCTGGACGGTGCTGCATGACTACGCCGAGCGGCTCAGGTTCACCGCACCCTGGGATGGCGTCGCACGACGACTCCTCGGCACCCAGCCGCCCGGCGGATTCGCGATCGTCGACGAGGAAACGGCGCGACTGATCGCCCTCGACGGCCGGCACCGCTTTGCACGGTATCGCCTCGAATTCGATCTCTCGGTCGCCGACGGCGCTAGCCGACTGAGTGCGCGTTCGTACGGCGACTTCCCGGGAATTCACGGCCGGGCCTACCGGGCGGTCGTCGTCGGGACTCGCGGTCACGTCCTCGCCGTGCGGTACATGCTGCATACGATCCGCCGCCGCTGCACGGGCTGACGCCGATTCTCAGGGCCGAGGTGTCGGCGGGTTATGCGAGATTGTGGGGCGTGCCCGAACGACCGGACGTCCCTCTGAAGTGGGTCGAGCGCCTCCGGACGGTGCTCGACGACCTCCCCGAGTGCGTCGAGGAGGCCGCGTGGACGGGCGTGCGCTGGCAGGTCGGCCAGGCCACAGTCGCGCATGTCTTCGGCGGCGAGGACCAACTGTTTCGCATCACCTTCCGCGCCGAGCCGGACGAGGTGATGGCGTTTCGACACCTCGGTGAGCCCTACTTCAAGACGTCCTGGTGGCGCAATGTGGTCGGGCTCGTGCTCGACGACGACACCGACTGGGGCGAGCTGGCCGAGCTGTTGACCGACTCCTACTGCATCCAAGCGCCGGCTCGGCTGTCCGACCTGGTGTCCCGTCCCGGCTCATGAGCCGCGGGCGACATGCTCAGTCGGTCTTCGTGCCGTAGGTCAGATGCAGGACGCCGGTGCTGAAGGTCTTGCTGCGCAGCAGCTCCAGCGGCATGGTCGGCACCTCGTCGAACAGGCGCTGACCCTTGCCGACGGCGATCGGGTGCACCAGCAGGTCGAGCTCGTCGACGAGGCCGTTGGCCAGGAGCCAGCGGACGGTGGTGAGGCTTCCCGACATGTTGATGTCGCCGTCCGTCTCGTCCTTGAGGCGTTGAACCTTCGCCTTGACGTCACCGGAGATGATCGTGCTGTTGCTCCACGTCGCCTCGGTGAGGGAGTCGGAGATGACGTACTTCGGAATGTCGTTGAAGAACGCGGCGATCTGGGCCTCGTCGGCGTCGTCGGGCACTGTCGGCCAGAGCGCGGCCCACTCGTCGTACATCCGGCGACCCATCAAGAAGGCGGCGCACTTCGCCATCCCCTCGCCGACGGCATCGCCCATCTCGTCGTTGAAGTACGGGAGGTGCCACTGATCGGGCGCCTCGACGACGCCGTCGAGCGACATGAAGAAGTACGACACGATCTTGCCCACTAGCTGCTCCTCGAGACGCGGTCCGGATGTGGCGATGGAAGGCTAAGTGCGGGGGCTGCGTCAGGTCTTGTACAGAAGCGACATCGACTCGGTTTGTCGACCGCTGCGTACATCCTTGGGGGTGCGTCCGATGAAGCGGCGCAGTGACCGCGCGAGGTGTGGCTGGTCGTAGTAGCCGCAGCGCTCGATCACCTGGCTCGTGGGCACTCCGTCCCGGAGCAACACGGTCGCATGTCGGGCTCGATCGATCTGTCGCACGGCGTCGCGGGTGAGTCCGGTGGCCGCGAGAAAGCGCCGCTGCACGGTGCGGTTCGACAGGTCGGGCGCGCTCCCACCCGCCACGTCGGCGACCAGGGCGTCGCGCGCCACGATGTCCTCGCGCACAAGGCATCGCACGAACGCCTCGGCGTTGTCGTAGGAGGGGATGCGCCAGCGGCTCCCGAGCAGCCGAAACGATCGCGAGGTCGTGTCGGGGAGCTCCATCGACCCGTCGACGAGTCGGCCGAGTGCCAGGTGCGGCAGCGTGGCGCCGAGCGCGAAGTCGATGCCGAAGAACACCGCGTCTTCAGGCACCGGCGCATGGCTCGCGTGGGTCTCCGGACCGATCACCGTCGCCCTCGTCCGACCGGCCTGCTCCCAGAACACGAGCGCCCACCGGGGCGACGCGATCGCCATCATCTGGTCGACCTCGCTGCTGCGGCTTCGCCAGACGCGCTCGACGAACGGCGACTCCGACGGCCGGTCCTCGATCTCCAGCGTCATCCGAGACGTCCTCTCCGCGACTCGGCGGGCGGGCTACCGTCGAGTCTATGCAGAACCGGCTCCAAGACTCCGTCAGCCCGTACCTGCTGCAGCACGCCGACAACCCGGTCGCTTGGTGGCCGTGGTGCGACGAGGCGTTCGAGGAGGCGAAGCGGCGCGACGTGCCCGTCCTGTTGTCGGTGGGCTACGCGGCCTGTCATTGGTGTCACGTTATGGCCCACGAGTCGTTCGAGGACCCCGAGACGGCCGCCTACCTCAACGAGCACATGGTCGCCATCAAGGTCGACCGCGAGGAACGGCCCGACATCGACGCCGTCTACATGACCGCGACGCAGGCGATGACCGGGCAGGGCGGCTGGCCGATGACGTGCGTCCTGACCCCGGCCGGCGAGCCGTTCTTCTGCGGTACGTACTTCCCAGACCGTCCACGCCACGGCATGCCCGCGTTTCGGCAGGTCCTCGAGGCGTTGGTCGACGCCTGGCGTACCCGTCGCGACGAGATCGACCGGATCGGGTCCGAGGTGGTCCAGCAGCTGCGGGCCGGGGGGCCGTCGGCTTCCGGCACCGCCCTGGGTCCGGCCGAGCTGGACGCGGCCGCGGCGCTGCTTCGAACACAACGCGACGGGCAGGCCGGCGGATTCGGGACCGCGCCGAAGTTTCCGCCCTCGATGGTGCTGGAGTTCTTGTTGCGACAGCACGCCCGGACCGGTTCGGAGACCGTGCTCGCGATGGTTGACGAGACCTGCGAGGCGATGGCCCGCGGTGGGATGTACGACCAGCTCGGCGGTGGATTCGCGCGCTACTCCGTCGACCGCGATTGGGTCGTGCCGCACTTCGAGAAGATGCTCTACGACAACGCGCTCCTGCTCCGGGTCTATCTGCATTGGTGGCACGCGACCGGCTCGCCGCTGGGTCGGCGGATTGCCGAAGAGACCGCCGACTTCCTGCTCCGCGAGCTACGGACCGAACAGGGCGGTTTTGCCTCGGCCCTCGACGCCGACTCGCTCGACGCCTCCGGCCGGTCCGCCGAGGGCGCCTTCTATGTCTGGGCACCGGACCAGCTCCGCGACGTGCTCGGTCCGGAGGACGCCTCGTGGGCGGCCGAGCTGCTGACCGTCACGGCCGCGGGCACCTTCGAAGCGGGCGCGTCGACGCTGCAACTGCGGTCGGACCCCGACGACACCGACCGCTGGGCATCGGTGCGGCAGCGACTGATGGCCAAGCGCGACGACCGGATCCGCCCGGGCCTCGACGACAAGGTGGTCGCGGCGTGGAACGGCCTGGCCGTCACCGCACTCGCCGAGGCCGGCGTCGGCTTGGAGCGGCCCGATCTGGTCGACGCCGCGCGGCGGGCCGGCGAGCTGCTCGCGGCGGTCCATGTGGACGAGAGCGACGACGGAGCGGCCGGGGAAGCGGACCCGGCAGTCCTGTGGCGCACTTCCCGAGACGGCGTACGGGGCACCGGCGCCGGCGTATTGGACGACTACGGCTGCGTCGCGGCCGGATTCCTCAGCCTGCTAGGCGTGACCGGCGACCCGATCTGGCTCGAGCGCGCCGGTGCGCTGCTCGACCGGGCCCTCGACGTCTTCGGTGACGGCGACGGCGGCTTCTTCGACACCGCGTCGGATGCCGAGGCGTTGGTCTTGCGCCCCAAGGACGCCTCGGACAGCGCGACTCCTTCGGGCACCGCCGCCCTCGCAGACGCGCTCCTCAGCTACGCCGCGGTGGCCGGGTCCGATCGCCATCGAGCGGCCGCCGAGGCTGGGTTGGCCACCGCGGCGGATCTGGCGCGGCAGGCCCCTCGCTTCGCGGGCTGGACTCTGGCCGTCGCCGAGGCGGTCGTCGCCGGACCCGAGCAGATCGCGGTCGTCGGGCCGGACGACGATCCGGGCCGGGGCGCGCTGCATCGGGCGGCCCTGCGGCGATCGAGTCCGGGAGCCGTCGTGGTGGCGGGCCGCCCGGACGTCGCGGCCGTGCCCTTGTTGGCTGGGCGGGCGTTGGTCGATGGGCAGTCGGCGGCCTACGTCTGTCGCGATTTCGTCTGCCTGCGACCCGAGACGGATCCGGCGGCCGTCGTGGGCAGTGGTTGAACCGACGCGGTAATGCTGTAATCATAATTACATGACTGCATCGAACGAGAAGATTCGGGGCTGGCTGACCGGCCGGCTGCCAGACGACTGGTTCGTCGGCGAGCCGGCCGTCGAAGTTGACCGCGACGAGATCGTCATCGTGGGCGAGCTGGCTGAGCCCGAGCGGGGCGAGGGAGTGGCCGACGACGAGCACGACGCGGCGATCGCCGGCCGGGTCAAGCGCTTTCGCGAGTCGACCCGTGACCAGCGGATTCGGATCGCCCGCGAGCTCGAGCGCTCGGCGGACCGCAAGGTGGCGTGGGGCGTCGAGGTCGGCGGCGAGCGTCAGATGTTCACGACGCTCGCGGCCCCGGTGATGACGCGGCTACGACAGCCCGAGCGTCAGGTCCTCGACACTCTGGTCGACTCCGGCGTGGCGCGGTCTCGCAGCGACGCGCTCGGCTGGTGCGTACGCCTGGTGGCACAACACTCCGACGATTGGCTGGCCGAGCTTCGCGACGCGATGACCAAGGTCGAAGAGGTTCGCGAGCGGGGTCCGGCCGCCTGATCAACAGACTGTTGGCGCGAATTTGTACCAACGTCGGCCCGCCAGCTGCGGTTTCGCGCCAACAGTCGCGGCTGTTGGTCAGCGCAGGGAGTACGCCGCCAGCGAGACGCCGACGTAGTGGGCCGTGAACGCGGCGATCGTGAGCGTGTGAAAGATCTCGTGGAATCCGAACCACCGCGGCGACGGATTGGGCCGCTTCAGCCCGTAGACCAGAGCGCCGAGCGAGTAGAGCACACCGCCGACGATGATGAGCGTCAAAACGGCCGGTCCGCTGGCCCGGGCGAAGTCGCCGAGCCAGAACGCCGCGGCCCAGCCGAGGGCCATGTAGACCGGCACATAGAGCCAACGCGGGGCGCCGACCCACAACACTCGGAACGCCACGCCGATCAACGCTCCGATCCAGACTACGGACAGCAGGAGCGTGGCGTTGCGGTCGTCGAGCAGCAGCAGCGTGAACGGCGTATAGGTGCCCGCGATCAGCAGGAAGATGGTGGCGTGGTCGAGCCGTTTCAGGATCCCGCTGGCTCGCGGCTCCCACGTCCGCGTGTGATAGACCGCACTGACGCCGAAGACCAGCGACGCCGATACGCAGAAGACGGCACTTGCGATCTTGACCTCAGGTGTCGGCGACAGCACGACCAAGACGATGCCCGCCGCCAGGGACAGGGGCAGCGTGGTCGCGTGCAGCCAGCCGCGCATCCGTGGCTTGACCTGATGCGCCGCCTCGCGGATTCGGTCGCCGACGTCGTGCGTCACGGCGCCGATGCGCTCAGTCGATGTCATGGGGCTCCCACCAGCTCCGTCGGTCGTCTCCAAACAGCCTAACCATGGATCGACCTAAACGAGGGGTAGCCTGACGCGTACGGAATCAATGGGGGCGACATCACACCGATGCCAGAAGGGCTTCTCGATGCGCTTGCGGGAGTTCGTCTACGGCGCCTACGAACGTCGCCTAGTCGCCAAGCTGGCTCCCGATCAGCTGCCGAAGCACGTCGGTGCCATCGTCGACGGCAACCGGCGCTGGGCGCGGGGAGCCGGCACCGAGGTGCATGGCGGCTATCAGGCCGGCGCCGACAAGATCATCGACTTCCTCAGCTGGTGCGACGAGCTCGACGTCGAGGTCGTCACCTTGTGGTTGCTCTCGACCGACAACCTCGAGCGTCCGCAAAGTGAGCTGGTGGAGTTGCTCGACGTCATCGAGGACCTCGTCGACGCGCTGGCGGCGCAGCAGCAATGGCGGATCCAGGTGCTCGGCGCCCTCGACCTGCTGCCGACGCCGACGGTGAGCCGACTCAAGTCGGCCGCCGACTCGACCCGCGACGTCCGCGGTATGACGGTCAACGCGGCCGTCGGATACGGCGGGCGGCACGAGCTGGCCGACGCGGTGCGGGCGCTCCTCCATGATCACGCGTCCAAGGGCACGACCATAGAGGAGCTGGCCGAGCTGCTCGACGTCGAGCACATCGCAGAGCATCTGTACACCAAGGGCCAGCCCGACCCCGACCTGGTGATCCGTACGTCGGGGGAGCAGCGTCTCGGCGGGTTCCTGCTCTGGCAGAGCGTGCACAGCGAGTTCTACTTCTGCGAGGCGCTGTGGCCCGACTTCCGGCGGGTCGACTTCCTCCGCGCCATCCGGTCGTACGCCGCGCGCGAGCGTCGCTTCGGCCGCTGACCCTCCCAACTTGTCAGGCACATATGGAGCCCTGACTCCACATGTGCATGACAACTTGGTTCCGACGCCCACGGGTTCGGGCGTGTCGTCACCTGATCGACATCTTCCGGACGTAGCGTCACCGACGTGGCAGGTTCGACTGGCAAGCGCGGGTCCAGGTCGAAAGTGCGGACGTACGTCCTCGACACCAGCGTCTTGCTGGCCGATCCCCGCGCCATACTGCGTTTCGACGAGCACGATGTCGTTCTCCCGATCGTCGTGATCACCGAGCTCGAGGCCAAGCGGCACCACCCGGAGTTGGGCTACTTCGCCCGGGCGGCGCTGCGCTACCTCGACGAGCTGCGGGTGCACCACGGAGTCCTGGACACGCCGATCCCGATCGGCGATCGCGGTGGCACGATCCGCGTCGAGCTCAACCATTCCAAGCCGGAGTCGCTGCCGCCGGGATTCCGCCTCGGCGACAACGACACCCGGATCCTCGCGGTCGCGCGCAATTTCGCGATCGAAGGCGCCGAGGTCACCCTGGTGTCCAAGGATCTGCCGCTGCGGGTGAAGGCCAGCTCGGTCGGGCTGACGGCCGAGGAATATCGGGCCGAGCTCGCCATGGAGTCCGGCTGGACCGGCATGGCGGAGATCGGCGCGTCGGCGGCCGATCTCGACGAGCTGTACGCGGAGGGCACCTGCGAGCTGGACGCGGCGGCCGACCTGCCCTGCCACACCGGACTCGTCCTCGCGTCCGAACGCGGAAGTGCGCTCGGCCGGGTCGGGCCCGACAAGCGAGTACGCCTGGTGCGCGGCGATCGCGAGGCGTTCGGCATTCGAGGGCGGTCGGCCGAGCAGCGGGTCGCGCTCGACCTCCTGCTCGATCCGGACGTCGGCATCGTGTCGCTCGGCGGCCGGGCCGGCACCGGCAAGTCGGCGCTGGCGCTGTGCGCCGGACTCGAGGCCGTCATGGAGCGTCGCCAGCATCGCAGGGTCGTCGTGTTCCGGCCGCTGTTCGCCGTCGGTGGCCAAGAGCTCGGCTATCTGCCCGGCAGTGAGTCGGAGAAGATGCAGCCGTGGGCGCAGGCCGTCTTCGACACCCTCGGTGCGGTCACGACGAGCGACGTGATCGACGAGGTGCTCGATCGTGACATGTTGGAGGTCCTGCCGCTCACACACATTCGCGGCCGGTCGCTGCACGACGCGTTCGTGGTCGTCGACGAGGCGCAGTCACTCGAGCGCAACGTCTTGCTGACCGTGCTGTCGCGGATCGGCGCCAACTCCAAGGTCGTCCTGACCCATGACGTCGCCCAGCGCGACAACCTCCGGGTCGGTCGGCACGACGGCGTGGTCGCCGTAGTCGAGAAGCTCAAAGGCCATCCGCTGTTCGCGCACGTGACCCTGACTCGATCGGAGCGTTCGCCGATCGCCGCCCTCGTCACCGAGATGCTCGAGGATCTGCAGATCTGACGGTGGCCTTGGCGGTCAAACCGTTACGTGAATTCGGGATTGCCTACGGGTGTCCTCTCGACGGATCGGCCAAACAGCGACAAGATGAGGCCGATAAAACGCAGCAACATCGCAACGGTGCGTGTTGACGGCTGGACCCTCTCGGAGGCCCCGGTGTGGCATGCACTGGTGGGTGCAAAGAGTCCGGAGGGATGCAGATGAGCATCGCGCGACATCGACCTCATGACGGATCCGCCGGGTGGCTACCACCCTGGCGAGATCTACGGGCCAGGCTCCGGCGCCGAGCCGCGCTGGCGACTGGACTGACGCTCGCCGTCACTCCCCTCGCGGCCTGCGGGAGCGACGCCTTCCTCGGAGACGACGGCGGCGGCGGCGGCGAGACCACCCTGACGTGGTACATCAATCCGGATCCCACCACAGAGGCCAATCTCGGCCAGAGCGGGATCGCTCAGCGCTGCAGCGAAGAGTCCGACGAGTACGACATCGAGGTCGAGTTGCTACCCCAGAGCGCGAGTGAGCAGCGGATCCAGTTGGCCCGGCGGCTCGCCGCCGAGGACAACACCATCGACCTGATGAGCCTGGACCCGGTCTTTGTCGCCGAGTTTGCCGACGCCGGATTCCTCGCGCCGATTCCTGCCGACATGCAGACCGAGTTTTCCGAAGGCGTCCTCCAGGGCGCGATCGAGGGTGCGACCTGGAATGATGAGTTGGTCGCGGCCCCGTTGTGGGCGAACACCCAGGTGCTGTGGTTCCGGAAGTCGATGGCCGAGGATGCCGGGTTCACCTACACGTCGACACCAGCCGAGCCCGGCGTTCTCCTCAATCAGGACGGCCAGCCGGTGACCTGGGACGACATCATCGACGCTGCGTCCGACCAAGGCGGCTTCGTCGGTGTCCAGGCCAACAAGTACGAGGGCTATGTCGTCTGGATCAACGCCCTCATCGAGGGGGCGGGCGGCGACATTGTGTCCGACACCGAGGCTGGCGCCGACGCCAGTATCGACATCGGCTCCGAGGCCGGTGTCGAGGCCGCCCAGGTCATCCAGAAGCTCGCCAGCTCGCCGGCCGCCGAGGCCGACCTCTCGGTGTCCAACGAAGGCACCGTGCTCGGTCCGTTCGCCGATCCTGGTGGCTTCATGGTCAATTGGACCTTCGCGTACGCCAACTACAACACGCCGGAGTTCAAGGACACCTTCGACGACATGGGATGGGCGCGGTACCCAGCGACCGTCGCAGGCGAGGCGTCCGCGCCACCGATCGGCGGCATCGACCTGGGCATCGGGGCGTACAGCGACGACCCGGAACTCGCCATGGAGGCGGCCGCCTGTATCACGTCGGTCGATAATCAGATCCAGTATGCGATCGACACCGGGAACATGCCGGCCAGCGAGGAGGCGTACGCGGCACCCGAACTGACCAAGGCCTTCCCGCCGGACCTGCTGGCGCTCTACCGCGACAGCATCGACACCGCCGGACCACGGCCGCCGACGCCGTACTGGAGCTCGATCGTGCTCGGCGTCCTGAACCAGTGGCATCCGGCCGATTCCGTCGATCCGCAGTCGACGCCACAGGATTCCGCGTCGTTCATCCAGTCCGCGCTCGCCGGCAAGAGTCTGGTCTAGAAGGGAGGCGACGCCCATGAGTGCAGCGACTACTACACATAAGGCGCGGATGACCGAACGAGCCCGAGGCGAGAACCGGTTGGCCTGGAAGCTGGTGGCGCCCGCCATCGTGGTCATGCTGGTGGTGACCGCCTATCCGATGGGCAAAGCGCTCTACCTGTCCCTGTACCAGTATCGGCTGACCGCTCCGGACGACCGAGAGTTCGTCGGCCTGTCGAACTACTGGAACGTCCTCACGGACTCGCTGTGGTGGCAGGACATCTGGAACACCGTGTTCATCATGGTCGTGACGGTCGCGGTCGAGCTGGTCATCGGGTTCGTGTTCGCGATGGTGATGCACCGGTTGATCTTCGCGAGAGGAGTGATCAGGACGTCGATCCTGATCCCCTACGGCATCATCACCGTCGTCTCCGCCTTCGCCTGGCAGTTCGCCTTCAGCATCAACAACGGCTTCATCAACCAATGGCTGCCTTTCGTCAGTGACGACTACAACTGGTTCGGCAGTCACTGGCCGGCGATGTTCGCGATCTGTGCGTCTGAGATCTGGAAGACCACGCCGTTCATGGCGCTGCTGTTGCTGGCCGGCCTGTCGCAGATCTCCGAGGACATGATCGAAGCGGCCAAGGTCGACGGCGCGACATGGTCGCAGCGGTTGTGGAAGGTGATCATCCCGAACATGAAGGCCGCGATCATGGTGGCCGTCTTGTTCCGGGCGCTCGACGCCTTCCGGATCTTCGACAACATCTTCATCATGACTCGAGGTGCACAAGACACCGAGTCCGTTTCGTTCCTCACCTATCGGCAGGTCATCGAGCAGTTCGAGCTCGGTGTCGGCTCGGCGCTGTCGGTGCTGTTGTTCCTCAGCGTCCTGGTGTTGGCATTCCTGATCGTTAAGGTCTTCCGGGTCGATCTGGCCCGCGCGCGAGGGGAGGCATGATGGGCGGCAAGCGCAGTCCTTGGTCGATCGTCGGCATGATCGTCGGCGTTCTCGTGATTCTCGTCTGGTGTCTGCTGCCGGTTGCCTGGATCATCTCCGTCTCGTTCAAGCCGGAGAATCCGGTCGGTAACCCCGGGTTCCTCCCGGAGACCTGGACGTGGGACAACTACGACTCCGTGATCCACAACGTGGACTTCCGGCGAGCGCTGTACAACTCGTTCGGGATCTCGATTATCGCGACGGTGCTGTCGGTGGGGCTCGCGACGGTGTGCGCCTACGCCATCGCACGACTCGACTTCTGGGGGAAGCGGGCGGTGTTGTCGCTGGCGTTGGCGATTGCGATGTTCCCCGTCGTGTCGCTGATCGGCCCGTTGTTCGAGCTGTGGACCACGCTGAACCTCTACAACACGTGGCCGGGACTGATCATCCCGTACATGTCCTTCACGCTGCCGCTGGCGATCTGGACGCTGTCGGCGTTCTTCCGGGAGATCCCCTGGGAGATGGAGCAGGCGGCCCAGGTCGACGGGGCGACCTCGTGGCAGGCGTTCCGGAAGGTGATCGTGCCACTCGCGGCGCCGGGAGTGTTCACCGCGTCGATCCTGGTGTTCTTCTTTGCCTGGAACGACTTCATCTTCGGAATCTCGCTGACGTCGTCAACCAACGCGCGACCCGTCCCGGCCCAGTTGGCCTTCTTCGTCGGACCGGACCAGTTCAACCCCGCGGTGGCGACCATCTCGGCCGCGTCCGTGATCGTCACCATCCCGATCATCATCATCGTGCTTTTGTTCCAGCGCAGAATCGTCGCCGGGTTGACCTCCGGTGCCGTGAAGGGTTGATGCCTTATGGCCACCATTGAAATGAAGAACATCGACAAGAAGTACCCCGACGGTTTCGAGGCCGTGAAGGACGTCAGCATCGACGTCGACGATGGCGAGTTCATGATCCTCGTCGGCCCTTCCGGTTGCGGAAAGTCGACCCTGCTGCGGATGATCGTCGGCCTCGAGGACATCACCGCCGGCGACATGATCATCGGCGGCGAACGCGTGAACGAGAAGGCGCCTCGCGATCGCAACCTGTCGATGGTGTTCCAAAACTACGCGCTCTATCCGCACCTGACCGTCTACGAGAACATCGCGTTCCCGCTCCGGCTCGCCAAGGCGAGCAAGGCCGACGTCGACGCCAAGGTGCGCGAGGCGTCTGAGCTGCTGGAGCTCGACGAGCACCTCGACCGCAAGCCGGCCAACCTTTCCGGTGGTCAGCGGCAGCGGGTGGCGATGGGCCGGGCGATCGTTCGTGACGCGAAGGCTTTCCTATTCGACGAGCCGCTATCCAACCTCGACGCCAAGCTTCGTGGGCAGATGCGGACCGAGATCGCTCGATTGCAGCGCAAGCTCGGCGTCACCACGGTCTACGTCACCCATGACCAGACCGAGGCGATGACGCTCGGCGACCGCGTCGCTGTGTTGAACCGCGGCGTACTGCTTCAGTGTGCGACCCCGCGTGAGCTCTACGAACAGCCTGTCAACCTCTTCGTCGCCGGCTTCATCGGCTCGCCGCCGATGAACTTCATGCCGGCGACGGTCCGAGGTGGCTCGATCGAGCTGCCCTTTGTCACCGCGCCATTGCCGGCCGAAACCGCGCGCAAGGTCGAGGGCCACGACCTGCTCATCGCCGGCGTGCGGCCAGAGCACTTCGAGGACGCCAGCCTGGTCACTGACAAGAGCAGGGGCGTGACGTTCCAGGCAACGGTTGACGTCATCGAGTGGCTGGGCAACGAGCAATACGCCTACGTGCCTTTCGAGACTTCGCCCGAGGTCGCCGGCAAGCTCGCCGAGATCCAGCGTGAGCTGGAAGCCGAGAGCACCCGCACCCAGCTCGTTGTGTCGCTCGACGCCAGTAGTCGGATCAACGAGGGCGAGCCGTCGCAGCTGTTCATGAACACCGAGCACATGCACCTGTTCGACCCGGCGACGGGCGAAAACCTGACCCTCAAGTCCAGCTGATTCGGCGCGTACTACGCTGATCCACTCGCCCGCGCGACGGGCGCCGTCCCCGTCTCGGCGCCGTCGCGCGGGCGTCCCGCGTGAACGGGCGCGGACCGGTACTTGACCCCGAAGCGTCCATAGGGTGGAATCACAGGGCAACCCTCTCCACGACGGATCGTCCGGCACGTACCTGCCGGTGGAAGGAAGTGCCAGTCATGGCCAGTGTCACTTACGACAAGGCGTCCTGTGTTTATCCCGGCGCTGAGAAGCCCGCGGTCGACGAACTCGAACTCTCCATCGAAGACGGTGAGTTCATGGTGCTCGTCGGCCCCTCCGGATGCGGCAAGTCCACGTCGCTTCGCATGCTCGCCGGCCTCGAAGAGGTCACCGAGGGCGGCGTACTGATCGGCGACGTCGACGTCAGCCGCACTCCGCCCAAAGACCGCGACATCGCGATGGTCTTCCAAAACTATGCGCTCTACCCGCACATGACGGTCGCCGAAAACATGGGCTTCGCGCTCAAGATGGCCGGCAAGAGCAAGGCCGAGCGCGCCGAGAAGGTGCAGGAGGCCGCCAAGCTGCTCGGACTCGAGGAGTTCCTCGACCGCAAACCCAAGGCGCTGTCCGGCGGTCAGCGGCAGCGGGTCGCGATGGGGCGCGCGATCGTGCGTGAGCCGCAGGTCTTCCTCATGGACGAGCCGCTGTCCAACCTCGACGCCAAGCTGCGCGTCTCGACCCGAGCCCAGATCGCCTCGCTGCAGCGCCGGCTCGGCGTCACGACCGTCTACGTGACGCACGACCAGGTCGAGGCCATGACGATGGGTGACCGGGTCGCCGTCCTCAGCGACGGTCTGCTCCAGCAGGTCGACACGCCGCTCAACCTCTACGACAAGCCGGTCAACTCCTTCGTCGCGGGCTTCATCGGCTCGCCGGCGATGAACCTGTTCTCCGGCTCGGTCAACGGCGACGGCGTCACGGTGGGCAGCCTGGTCGTGCCGATCAGCCATGCCACCCGGTCCGCCCTTGACGGCGACAAGGAGGTGACGATCGGGATTCGGCCGGAAAACTTCACCGCGGTTGGCTCGGACGCTCCCGGTCTCGACGCCACCGTCGACGTCGTAGAGGAGCTCGGCGCCGACGCGTACGTCTACGCCTCTCTCAAGGCCGGCGTGGACTCCGGTCACGAGGGCGCGGTCGTCGCCCGCCACGAGGCGCGGACGGTGCCGCAGCGTGGTGCGTCGATCCGGCTCGGGGCGCAGCCCGACAAGGTGCACCTGTTCTCCAAGACCACCGGCGATCGACTGCCGGTCTGACCGGTTTGTCTTGGGCTCGCCGGTCTCGTCCGCACGTTGATTTGCTCGCGGAGCCGTTATCCGGCAGTGTGAGCAAATCTGTTCTGCGATCCGACTCGTCGCCCGATAGAACAAGTGGAGTGCCCTGTGGCCGAACGGCCCGCTCGACCAGGGAAGCACAAGGCTCGCCATCGCTCGCCCTCACGGCTAGCGCGCACTCGGGACCGAATGCCCGAGCTGCGTCGGCCGACCGCCTTCACGGCGGCCGGTGGCGTTCTCGCGGCCGCGGCGGTGGCCGGCACCGTTGTGGTGGTCACGGGAGACGAGGACACTCCGACGACCGAGGCGTCGCGGTCGTCCAACGCGATCGACTACCAGCGAGCCGCTCCCGACGACGATGTCAGCCGCGACCTCGATCGCGAGACGCTCGCCGACCTCAAGGCCCAGGCGATGGAGGGCTACTCGAGCACCGCTGACCCTAGTGACGGGCACGTCACGGTCACGCGGGAGGAGCTGGCGACGAGCGACGCGACTCCGCAAGACATCGCGCTCGCGATGCTGCCGGAGTACGGCTGGGACTCCTCACAGTTCAGCTGCCTCGACGACCTCTGGTACGGCGAGAGCCAGTGGGATCCGTTCGCCGAAAACCCGTACTCGGGCGCCTACGGCATTCCGCAGGCCCTGCCGGGCTACAAGATGGCCTCGGCCGGCCCGGACTGGGAGACCAACCCGGCGACGCAGATCGAGTGGGGCCTGGGCTACATCCAGGACCGCTATGGCTCGCCGTGCGCCGCCAACGACTTCAAGCTGTCCAACGGCTGGTACTGACGGCTCGACGGACGGCCGTCGGTTCGGTCGTCCGCTCAGCCGATAGCGTGCCGGGGTCCGAGTCGTCGCGAGAGCGGTCCCCCAAGCCATGAACCTTCCACGGTGGGCAGCGATGCCGCCGCGTTCGTCGCTCACGACGGCGTTCGTGCTGCTGGCGTACGCGGTCGGCGCGGTCGTCGTGACCTGGTCGCTGTGGCACCCGCTCGGCGAGCGCACCAGCGCGGTCAATCCGGGCGACACGGCGTTGTTTGCCTGGCTGCTGGAGTGGACGCCGCACGCAGTGGCGCACGGCGACAACCCGTGGTTCACCGACACGCTCAACGCCCCGACCGGCATCAACCTGATGTGGAACAACGGCATGTCGCTGCCGGCGCTGATCGTGTGGCCGGTGACGGCGCTCTGGGGCGGCCTGGCCGCCGTCACGGTAGTGCTGGCACTCGGCATGGCGGGCTCGGCGGCCACCGCATACGGCTGCCTGCGTGGCCTGGATGTCCGGCCGGTCGCGGCTGCGGTCGGCGGGGCCGTGTTCGGCTTCTCGCCCGCGATGCTCGCGCAGTCGCACGGCCATCCCAACCTGGTCTTCAACGTCTTGGTGCCGGTGATCCTCTATCTCGTCGTACGGCTGGTCGTCGACGACGAGCCGCGGCGGCGGCACGCGATCCTGCTCGGACTGGCCGCCGGGGCGCAGGTGTTGATCGGTGAAGAGGTACTCGTCCTCACCGGTGTCGTGGCGGTCGTGTTGGTCGCCGTGCTGGCGCTCAACCGGCCAGAGCTCGTGGAGGAGCGGGTGCGGATCGTCGCTTTGCGTGGAGCACAGGCGCTTGGCGTCTTCGTTCTGGTTGCGGGGCTGCCGCTGGGCTTCCAACTGTTCGGTCCCTTGGAGCAGCACGGCTTGCCGTTCGACCCGGCGTACTACTCGGCCGATCTCGCGGGGTATGTCGTCCCGACCGAGCTGCAGTGGCTGCATACCGACGGCTCGGTCGAGCGGTCGACGGCGTTTCCCGGCGGGCTCGAGGAGCACACGGCCTATCTCGGCTGGCCGTTGGCGATCCTCGCGGTCGCGTTGCTCGTGCTGCGCTGGCGCAACGTGCGGATCCGCGTGGCGTTGCTCACGGCTGTCGTCGCGGCCGTCTTCGCGCTCGGCGAGCGGCTGACCGTCGACGGCGCGGAGCACGGCCCCCGGCTGCCGTGGGATTGGGTCGACGGACTGCCCGGGCTGGAACACGTCGTCCAGACCCGATTCGCGTTGCTGACGGCGGGCCTCGTCGGGGCCGGGCTGGCGTTCGCGCTCGACGATCTGGCGCGCTATCGACTGACACCGCGAGTCGTCGGCGCGGTGGTCGCCGCCGGTGCGCTGGTGCCGCTGCTGCCGGCGCAGCTGGCCGCTGCAGACGCGCCGGAGACCCCGGAGTTGTTTGCCTCCGGACGAGCCGCCGACGCGCTGGACTGCGACGGCACCGTGCTGGTGTTGCCGTATCCGTCGCCGGCGTTCACCGACCCGATGCTCTGGCAGGCCGACGCCGACATGTCCTTCGCGATGCCCGGTGGCTACTTCATCGGCCCCGGGCCGGGCGGGCAGGCGTACTTCGGAGGCGCCTCGAGCTTTACCCGGGCCCTGTTCGAGTCGGTGTTCTTGAGTGGTGTGCTGCAGCCGGCGACTCCGGCCAATCGCCGGGCGTTCGCGGCCGACCTCGAGGCGTGGGACGTCTGCGCGGCCGTGCTGGGTCCGGGCTACAACAGCGAGCTCGTCCGGGACCAGGCGACCCGGCTGATCGGATACGAGCCGGAGCCGGTCGACGGCGTGGTGATCTGGCGCGACCTGTCCGACGTACGCTCGCTGGCCGATTGAACGCCGGCACCGCGCGTACGCCGTCTGCCCTGAGAGGATGGTTCCCGTGGTAGGGGTCGAGCGGGAGTCGATGGATCTGGTGGCCGAGCCGCTGGAGGAGTCGACAGAGGGGTCGGCGTCCTGGTGGCGCCGGATCGAGTGGACGCGGTGGGCGCCGTACCTGCTGGCGCTCGGTTTCGGCATCGTCTATGCGACCGTGTCGATCACGCGGGTGCACCGCAACGCGTCGATGTCGTGGGACACCGCGATCTTCATGCAGGCGGTCGACGGCTTCGCGCATCTCGGCGCGCCGATCGTCGACGTCAAGAGCCCCGGCTACAACCTGCTCGGGCTGCATTTCAGCCCGGCGCTTGCGGTGTTCGGTCCGTTCTACCGGCTCTTTCCGGGGCCGAACACGCTCATGGTCGGGCAGGCGCTGCTCGTGGCGATCTCCGTAGCCGTCATCGCGCGCGTCGCGATCCGCCATCTCGGTGCGGCGTCCGGCATCGCGATCGCGGTCGCCTACGGACTGTCGTGGGGCATCCAGAGCGGGGTCAACTTCGACTTCCACGAGGTCTGCCTCGCGATGCCGCTGCTGGCGCTCGCCGGGGCGGCGTACCTCAATCGCGACTGGGGGCAGGTCGCATTGTGGTCGGCGCCGCTGCTCCTCGTGAAGGAGGACATGGGCCTGACCATCGCGGCGATCGGCGCGAGTCTTGTCGTGTGCGGCGCTCGGCGCTGGGGGGTCGGCATGATTCTCGGCGGACTGATCGGCTTCGCGCTGTCAGTCTTCGTGTTCATCCCGATGGCCAACGCCGGTGGTAGCTCCGAGTTTTGGGCACACTACGGATCGGGCGACGGCGCAACCGGAGTCGTCGAGCGCGTGTTCTCGCTGCCCGAGCAGCTGGTCTCGCCGGGGGTCAAGATCGAGACGCTCCTGATGCTGCTCGCGATCACCGGGCTGCTGGCGCTGCGGTCGCCGTTCGTGCTCGCGGCGGTGCCGACGATCTGCTGGCGGTTTCTCAGTGACAACCCCTCCTACTGGGGGACCGACTGGCACTACTCGATGACGCTGATGCCGATCCTGTTCGTCGCACTGATCGACGGAGTACGTCGGGCCCGCGAGGACAAATGGACGTGGCTGCGGGCGTACGCGACGCACGCCCCTGCGATCGTGGTGGCGGTCGGACTCGTGTTTTGCCTGCAGTCTCCTTTTCGCGATCTGGTGCGGTCCGAGACCTATGAGTCGAGCCCCCGGGCGGCGGCGGCCGAGCACGTGATGGACCTGATCCCTGACGGCGCATCGGTCGAGACCGACCTCGGCATGCTGACCTGGCTCGCCGCCGGCCACACGGTCTATTGGCTCGGCAGCGACAATCGCGCAGTGACGCCGGACTACGTGCTCGTCGACGGGTGGGCCTGGGGGCCGGAGCCGCCGGACGCGGCCGAGCAGGCGATGACGCTGCATCCGGGCGCGACGTACGAGACGGTGTTTCAGCATGACGGCTACGACCTCGCGCGCCGGGTCGAGTAGCCGCTGTCAGGGCCGGGTCATGCGCATCACGTCGAGGGCCTGGTCGAGCTGCTCCTCGGTGAGGTCGCCGCGAGCGACGAAGCCGTGCTCGATGACGGTCTCCCGGATCGTCTTGCCCTCGGCCACCGCCTGCTTGGCGATCTTGGCCGCCGCCTCGTAGCCGATCAGCCGGTTGAGGGGCGTCACGATCGACGGCGACGACTCCGCGTACGCCCGGGCCTGCTCGACGTTGGCCGTGATGCCGTCGACGCAGCGGTCGGCGAGCTGCCGCGACACGTTGGCGAGCAGCCGGATCGATTCGAGCAGGCAGCGCGCCATCACCGGCATCATGACGTTGAGCTCGAAGTTGCCCGAGGCGCCGGCCGTCGTGATCGCGACGTCGTTGCCGATCACCTGGGCGCACACCATGAGGGTCGCCTCGGCGAGGACCGGGTTGACCTTGCCCGGCATGATGCTCGAGCCCGGCTGCAGATCGGGCAGCGCGATCTCGGCGAGCCCGGTGGTCGGCCCGGAGCCCATCCACCGCAGGTCGTTGCAGATCTTGGTCAGGCCGACGGCGATCGTACGAAGCTGGCCGGACAGCTCGACCAGACCGTCCCGGGCACCCTGTGCCTCGAAGTGGTCGGTCGCCTCGGTCAGCGGCAGGCCGGTCTCGTCGGCGAGGATCTCGATGACCCGGGCGGCGAACGCCGGTGGCGTGTTGATGCCGGTGCCGACGGCCGTGCCGCCGAGGGGTAGCTCGGCGACCCGGGGGAGCGCCGACTCGACCCGGATGATGCCTCGGCGCACCTGCGTCGCATAGCCCCCGAACTCCTGTCCGAGGGTGACCGGCGTGGCGTCCATCAGGTGCGTACGCCCGGACTTCACGACCGAGTCGAACTCGGTCGCCTTCCGGCCGAGCGTGTCGGCCAGATGACCGAGCGCCGGGACGAGCTCCTGGATGACTGCCGCCGTGGCCGCGACGTGGATCGACGTCGGGAAGACGTCGTTGCTCGATTGGCTGGCGTTGACGTGGTCGTTGGGGTGGACGTCGCTCCCGAGCCGCTCGGTGGCGAGCGAGGCTAGGACCTCGTTGGTGTTCATGTTGGACGACGTGCCCGACCCGGTTTGGAAGACGTCGACCGGGAAGTGGTCGTCATGTGCCCCGTCGGCAACCTCGCGGGCCGCCTCGCGGATGGCCTCGGCCAGGTCCTTCGGCAGCACGCCGAGCTCCGCGTTGGCTTGGGCGGCCGCGCCCTTCACCTCGGCCAGCGCCCAGATGTGCTCGCGCTCCAGGCGGGTGCCGGAGATCGGGAAGTTTTCGACCGCTCGCTGGGTCTGGGCCCGCCACAGCGCGTGAGCCGGGACCCGGACCTCCCCCATGGTGTCGTACTCGATGCGGAAGCCGGCGGCGTCGTTGCTCATGCCCGGAAGGCTAGCGACCGGGCGCGGCTACCGCGGTGGCGAGGTACATGTCCGCGAGTGGCGCACGGTCGTCGCGCACGTCGGCGAGTCGCGACGACCATGCGCCACTCGCGGGAAGGGGGCGGGGTCAGGAGACGTGCGCCAGGTAGACCGAGTACTCCTCGGCTCGTCCGTCGAGGTCGACCGCGTACGGCACCCGCTCGCAGGACCCGACCGCGGCGCGCAGGGCGGTCTCGAGTCGGGTCGACGCCGTCGCGGACCAGATGGCGAGCCAGCCGTCCGGGCGCAGCCGGCGCGCACACGTGTCGAGGAACGCTGGATCGTAGACGGCGGCGTTGCCGTGGTGGACGAGGCCCTCGGGGCCGTTGTCGACATCCAGCAGTACGGCGCCGAGCGCGCCGGTCGGCTCGGCCGCAACGACCTCGCGTACGTCGGCGACCTCCAGCCGCACTCGTGGGTCGCCCACGATCGCAGGCCCGCGCGACACCGTGCCGTCCCGCATCCACGCGGCGACCGGCGGCTCGATCTCGGCGACGACGACCTCGCGTACCCGCTCGTCGGCCAGCAACCGGCGCACGGTGAACCCGAGCCCCAGGCCGCCGACGACGACCCGGCCAGGTTCGGTCAGCCGCTCGAGGACGGCAGCGGCCAGCGCCTCCTCGGTCGCGACGTGGGCCGTGTCCATGACAAACACGCCGTTGACCCGCAGCTCAAGGGTCCCGGCCTCGTCGCGGCGCAAGACGACTTCGCCGCGAGGCGTCGTGGCTCGCGCCACCATCTCGTGGTTCACGTCGTGACCGTATTACGACCGTGGCGTGGCCCTCAGCCATGCAGGGCGGGTCGGTAGATGAGTTCTTGGGTGTGGCCGTCGAGCGTCCGGTGCTCGATCAACTCCAGGTCGAAGTCGGCCGCGCCCCCGAAGATCGGGTCCACCCCGGTCTGACCGGTGAGGACCGGGAAGATCGTCACCTGTACGCGGTCGACCAGCCCTGCGGCCATCAGGGCCCAGTTCATCGACAGGCTGCCATTCGAGCGCAACGGCACCTCGGACTCCTCCTTGAGCCGGGCGACGACGTCGACGGCGTCACCGCTCACGACGGTCGCGTCCGGCCAGTCGAGGGGTCCTTCCAGCGTCGTCGACACCACCGTTGTCGGCAGACGCTTCATCCGGGTGTTTGGGTCATCCACCTCCGGCTCGTCGGTGCTCGAGCCCAGCAGTTGCGCGAATTGCCGAAAGGTGTTGGCCCCGAGGACCATCCGCTGCTTCTCGCCGTACAGGGCAAGGCGGCGGTCGAGGAACTCGGGGCCCTGCTTACCCCAGTAGCCGCCCCAGTCGCCGCCTTCGCCGTAGGAGCCGTAGCCGTCTAGGCTGGAAACCACGTCGAAGGTGTAGGTAGCGGTCATGATGCTCTCCTCGAGTGCGGTACGGCAGTCACCACCCCTGCTCAGGGCAGCGACACCGACGGCGTACCCAGGCTTCGGGTGAGTGTTGGGATCACGATGGCAGCTGCGGTCAGGTGGGCCACGACCAGGCATGCGGACGACGCCAGGTCCAGGCCGATGAGGAAGGGCGGCACGAGCGAGATCGCTGTCAGGGCCAGCGCCGTTCGCAGGAACGTCGTGGCGGGCCGCTTGCCCCAGCGGCGGATGCCGGCGGCGACGGCGAGACCGATGAGCGAGAAGGTGAGGGTCAGCTGGGCGAAGGCAAACAGGGGGATTTCCTCGCCCGAGGAGTCCGCGAAGTCGACGCCGGCGCCCTTGCTGATGACGGCGACGAGCGTCGTGGCCACGGCGGCAGCGACGGCGGCGGCGAGTCCTGGCGCGACGAGGCGACGCCGTTGATGCTGCGTGGTGGCGGAGACGGGAGAGTCGGTCGATGTGGGGGTCGTGAGCTTCATGATCGTGGGTCCCTGCTCGTTGTTTGGTCGTCGATTGGTTAGACCGGACCGCCGAAAAAACTCATCGGTCGCTGCAGAATCCGTCCGGTCGCTGGCTCATGACATGACGGTGGCACCGGGACGACCGGTAGCACAGCGGATAGAGCCGGCCTGGCCGAAATTCTGGGAGACCCGGCACTCCTGCCATGATTCGAGCCGAGCCGCGCCTCCCTACACTGTGTCCATGGCGCCTCGGCAGATCCTGGTCGTCGGATACGACGGCGCGGAGTTGGTCGATATCGCCTGCGTGACAACCGCCTTCGGCCTTGCCACCCGGCTGGGCGGGGAGCCGGCCTATCGGGTTCGCCTCGCCAGCCTGGACGGGGGTGACATCCGGTGCGAGCACGGCGTGGTCCTGCGTGCGCAGACGCGGCTCGAGGCTGTGCGCAGCGTCGACACGCTGATGATCTCTGGCGGAGACGGTCATCTGGCAGCCGCCGCCGATCCAGAGCTGCTCCGGCAGGTACGACGACTCGCGCGTCAGGCCCGACGGGTCGCCTCGGTGTGCACTGGAGCCACGATCCTGGCCGCCAGCGGACTGTTGAACGGGCGACGAGCGACGACCCACTGGCTGTACGCGGCGGAGCTGGCCGAACGCTATCCGAACGTCACGGTCGACTCGGCCCCGATCTTCATCCGAGACGGCCGGGTGGCGACGTCGGGCGGCGTGACCGCGTCCCTCGATCTCACGCTGGCGTTCATCGAAGAGGACCACGGGTCGGAACTCGCTCGGTGGGTTGCGATGGGGATGGTCACCTACCTGCAGCGGCCGGGCAATCAGGCCCAGATGAGCGTTTTCACCACGACACCCCGGCCCGACCACGCCACCCTTCGGGCCGTCGTCGATCACGTGGTCGCCCACCCCGACGACGACCTGAGTGCCGTTGCGCTTGCCGCCCGGGCTGGCGTGAGTGTTCGGCAGCTGACCAGGCTGTTCCACGAGCATCTCGGCGAACCGCCGGCGTCGGCAGTTCGCCGAGTCCGTTTGGAAATCGCCGCGCGCATGGCGGCGACGACCGACCTGCCCATGTCGCAGCTCGCGCGACGATGCGGATTCGGGTCCGCCGAGAGCCTGCGCCAAGCCTTCGTCGCGAAGTTCGGCGTCAGTCCCCGAACATTTCGACGGACGCTCGGCGAATCGTCGCCGGTGGCCATCGGGCGGCCGTAAGCGTCCCGCATCGCCGCATGTCGCATGAGAGCTCCGAATGCAGGACGCTGTAGGTAGAGACGCCGATTCGAGGAGAGCCCGTGAAGCAGCTCAGCTCGCTGGACACCCAGTTTCTGCACGTGGAGTCGGCGACGACCACCGGTCATGTCGGCGGCGTCATCCTGCTCGACCCGTCCACGGCGCCGAACGGCGAGCTGAATCTCGACGGGCTCCGGGCGCTCTACGAAGCCCGACTGCATCTTGCGCCGCCGCTGCACGAGCGTCTGGTCGAGGTCCCGCTCGGTCTGGGCAACCCGTACTGGATCCACGATCCCGACTTCGACCTCGAATACCACCTGCGCGAGATCGCGCTGCCACCGCCGGGCAGTCCTGAGCAACTCGGCGAGCAGGTGTCGCGCATCCACGCGCGTCCGCTGGACCGTAGCCGACCGTTGTGGGAGGCATACCTCATTCACAGCCTCGAGGGCGGGCTGGTCGCGCTCTACGCCAAGGTGCACCACGCGGCCATCGACGGCTTGTCCGGCGCCGCGATCTTGGCGACGATCCTCGACGTCACGGTCGAACCGCGGGCCGTCGAGCCGCCGGACGACGACTGGACCGCGCGCAGTGTGCCCGACCCAGTGACGCTCGCCGCCCACGGTGTGGCGTCGTCGGTGGTTCGTTCCAGTCGGGCGCTGCGCACCCTCCCGCGATCGCTGCCGCATCTGGCCGACCTGCCCGGCGCGAAGAACGTCCCCGGCGTACGCCGCGTCAGCGACCTCGCGGACTCGGCGGTGTCGATGTTGAGCGGCGGTGTCTCCCGCCGCTCCGACGGGCGCGACCTGACGGTGCCGCGTACGCCGTTCAACGGGCCGATCACGGCGCACCGGCGGTTTTCGTACGGCTCGGTCCCGCTCGATGACGTGAAGCGGGTCAAGAACGCGTTCGGCCTCACGGTCAACGACGTCGTGATGGCGATGACCACGTCGGCGTTGCGGCGGTGGCTCCTCGACCACGACGCGCTGCCGCCGATCCCACTGGTGGCGGCGGTGCCGGTCTCGATTCGCGGCGACGCGGCTTCGACCAATGGGCCGGACGGCGGTGCGCTGGGCAACCAGATCTCGGTGATGCTCGCGCACCTGCCGACCCAGATCGCTGACCCGGCCGAGCGGCTCCAGGCGGTGGTCGACGCGATGGTCGAGGCGAAGGCCCAGTTTGACGCGGTGCCGGCGACGATCCTGTCGGACCTGTCGGCGGCCATCCCGACTGCGTTGTCCGGGCTCGCGTCGCGGTCGCTGTTTCGGCTGGTCACGATGCCGGGGCCGCCGTTCAACCTGTTCGTGTCCAACGTGCCTGGGCCGCAGTTGCCGCTGTACGTCGCGGGCGCGCGGGTGCGTGGCATCCACCCGGTCTCGGCGGTGACCGACCTGACCGGCGGGCTCAACATCACCTTGTTCAGCTACGACGGCGCCCTTGACTTCGGCCTGATCGCCTGCCGCGAGATGGTGCCGGATGTCTGGCACCTCATCGACTATCTGACCGAAGCGTTGCAGGAGCTACTTGCCCTAGCCCCAGCGGACCCGAGTTGATCCGTGCCGCGGTCCGGGCGACCGCGTCGACGAACGTGTCGTAGAGCGGCACCGGGAGGTCGTGCCCCATCCGGGGGATCAGGACCAACTCGGCCCCGCGGATCGCAGCTGCCGTTGCGCGCCCACCCGAGGTGTGGACCATGCGATCCGCGAGGCCGTGGATCACGCAGGTCGGCGTGTCGAGCTCGCGCAGTGCCGGCGTTCGATCCGGTTGGCTGATCACCGCGAGCATCTGCCGCAGCACGCCGGCGGGGTGGTAGCCGCGATCCCAGGTCTCCTCGGCCCGAATACGGGTGTCTTCGGCATCGACGGGGTAGCCCGGCGAGCCGATCATCGTCGAGATCTTGTGGGCTCGGGAAACGTACTCGTCTCGGCTGCGAGGTGTCGGCGACAACAGCATGGGAACCAGCCGTGGATCCTGCCAGCCGACGCTTCGTCGCCCGGTCGTCGACATCATCGACACCAGCGACAGCACCCGCGACGGCCGGGCGATGGCCATCGTCTGCGCGATCATGCCGCCCATCGAGACGCCGTAGACGTGCGCTCGCTCCACGTCGAGGTGGTCGAGCAGTCCGAAGGCGTCGTCGGCGAGGTCGGACAGGGCGTACTCGGCGTTTCGCCGCATCCCGAGCCAGGTCGTCACCGCCGTACGCCGCGACGCGCGATGCAAGGGCACGATGCGGCTCGACCGGCCGATGTCGCGGTTGTCGAAGCGGATCACGTGGAAGCCCCGGTCGGCGAGCCGCGAGCACAGCTCGACGCTCCACCACGTCATCGGCCCACCGAGGCCCATGACGAGCAGCAGGGCTGGGTGATCAGGGTCGCCGAACGTCTCGTAGCAGATCTCGACTCCGCTCGGCAGCTGCGCCATCTGTTCGGCCACCGGTGGCCTCCTTGCGAGTCGGACGGCTTGCCCGTCGCCTTCGACTTTAGTCGGAGATAGCCGGCGTATACCTCATCGAGATGTCCAACTCGTGTCGCCATGGCGGGTCGGCACCGGGCCGCGAGCAGGTGATCGCCGCGGTTGTGCCGGCCAGTCGGCCGAGCCAATCGAGTTCGTCGGCGGAGTACGCGGCTCGCATCGGCCAGCCTTCGCTCACGACGCCGGCGAGCAGCCCCGCCATCCAGGCGTCGCCGGCGCCGATCGTGTCGGCGACCGTGACCGAGCCGGCGGCGACGTCGACCCGAGTCGCTCCGCTGTGTAGGTGCGACCCGGCTGAGCCGCGCGTCATCGCGACGAGTGACGGCCCGAGTCCGGCGAGGTCGTCGACGACAGACTCGGCGTCGCCGTCGAGCGTGCCGGCGTCTTCGTCGCTGAGCTTGACGATCGTGGCGGCGGTCGCGAGCGCGCTTACGCGTTGTCGCACCGCCTCGAGATCGGGCGCGAGCGCCGGCCGTACGTTGGGGTCGAAGCTGACCGGCACGCCGGCTGCCCGTGCCGCCGTCACGAGGTCCGCGACGGCGGCGGCGCCGGGGGGCATCCACGACCCGATCGAGCCGACGTGCACCAGCGCGTAGGCGGCCGGGTCGGGCAGCTCGGCCGGATGCCAGTGCAGGTCGAACTCGTATGTCGCGTGACCGGTCTCGTCGAGCCGTGCCGTCGCGGTCGCCGTCGGGCCGGCCGGACCGAGTGCTTCGAGGCGTACCCCGCTGTCGGACAGGTGTCGCCGGATCGACTCGCCGGGCGGGTCGTCGCCGACCTGGGCGGCGAGGGTCGTCGAAACGCCGAGTCGGGCCAGCCCGACGGCGACGTTCATGGGCGAACCGCCGGGGAGCTCGGTGGCGGCGCGACCGGGCGCGTGTGTGATGTCGACCAACGCTTCGCCGACGACCAGGACCGCCGCGGGCATCAGTCCGTTGGTCCTAGCGCTCGAAGTCGACCGTGGCGTAGGCCGCGAGCTTGCTGAGCTGGTGATCGCTGATGATCTCGCGAATCGTCCCGCTGCGGGAGCGCATCACGAGCGAGTGGGTCTTGCAGCCGCCGGACCGATAGCGCACGCCCCGCATGAGCTCGCCGTCGGTGATGCCCGTCGCGACGAAGAAGCAGTCGTCACCCGACACGAGCTCGTCGGTCACGAGTACCCGTTCGAGGTCGTGTCCGGCGTCGATGGCCTTCTGGCGTTCGTCGTCGTCGCGTGGCCACAGCCGACCCTGGATCACGCCGCCGAGGCACTTCATCGCGCAGGCGGCGATGATGCCTTCGGGCGTGCCGCCGACGCCGAGGAGCAGGTCGACGCCGGTGTCCGGGCGGGCGGCCATGATCGCGCCCGCGACGTCGCCGTCGGTGATGAACTTGATCCGAGCGCCGCTGCCGCGGATCTCGTCGACGAGGTCGGCATGCCGGGGGCGATCGAGTACGCAGACCGTGACGTCTTCGGTGTGGGAGTGCTTGGCCGAGGCGACCCGCTCGATGTTTTCGGCGACGGACAGCCGGATGTCGACGACCTCGGCGACCTCGGGTCCGGCGACCAGCTTGTCCATGTAGAAGACCGCGGACGGGTCGTACATGCTGCCGCGTGGGGCGACCGCGAGGACGGCGACCGCGTTGTTCATGCCCTTGGCGGTGAGCGTCGTGCCGTCGATCGGGTCGACCGCGACGTCGCACTCGGCGCCGGTGCCGTCGCCGACCGCCTCGCCGTTGAACAGCATCGGGGCGTTGTCCTTCTCGCCCTCGCCGATGACGACGGTGCCCTTCATCTGGACGGTGTTGATCAGTGATCGCATGGCGTTGACGGCTACCCCGTCGGCGCCGTTCTTGTCGCCGCGTCCGACCCAGCGGCCGGCCGCCATCGCAGCGGCTTCGGTGACCCGTACGAGGTCGAGGGCGAGGTTGCGATCGGGCGCCTCGCTGTCGGGCGTGAGATCGGCGGGGATGTTTTGTGGCGAGTTGGGCGGTGTTGTCGGGCTCAGTGACATCGTTCGAACCCTTCGACGCTGGAGGCTTGCACGGATCGTACCCGTGGGCGGTCGGGTCGAACGGGATCGGCGGCGATTCAGGCCGGTCGCAGCCGCTTGGCGAACCAGTGATGGGCGTACGGCTCGTCGTTGAACGGCTCGACCTCGACGTATCCCGCCGACCGATATAGCCCGATCGCCTCGGTCAGGCTGCGGTTGGTCTCGAGCCGGACGGTCTCACACCCGTGTCGGGCGGCCAGCGCCTCGAGCTCCGACAGCAGGCGGCGGCCGATGCCGAGCCCGCGCGCCGACGGGTCGATCCACATCCGCTTGATGTATGCCGAGCCGTCCTCCTGCCAGAGCAGCCCGCCGCAGCCGAGTGGTTCCGACCACAGTGATGCCACGACCAGAGCGCCGCTCGGGGGGACGAAGGCCGCCGCATCGGGGACGGTGCTCCGGACCGGATCGAAGCCGACGTCGAAGCGCCGGTCGAGCTCGGCGAAGTATTCGCGCAGGCAGTGCTGCGCCGGCGGCGTCGACGGATCGGCGACCGCATACGTCATGGCTCCCGCGGTGAGCAGCCGCGAGACGGTCGCCATCGACGCGACCAACTGACCCTGCTGCGTTTCGTCGAGCGGATCGAGCAGCGACGTTGCGAGCTCGTCGCTGCGGCGGTCGAGTACGGCCCGCTCGGCCGCGCCCGATGGAGTCAGCCGCGCCGTGCGTACCCGCTTGTCGTGAGCGCCCGCCCCGACCGTTACGAGCCCAGCCGACTCCAACGACCGGAGGAGCCGACTGAGATAGCCGGAGTCGAGCGCGAGTCGGGAGCGCAGCGTGCGCACGTCGCAGCCGTCGACGCCGATCTCCCAGAGCAGCCTCGCCTCGCCGAGCGGACGGTCTCGTGCGAGGTAGTGATCGTCGAGCGCTCCGACGCGTTGGGTCACGAGCCGGTTGAACCGACGCACCTGCGCCACCTGATCGGTCGCCATTGTCTGACTCTAGTCAGATAATCCGGTCGGCGTCCAACGCAGCGGTGCTGGCAGACTGCTCTGGTGACTACCGATGTCCCGCTGCGACCCGCCCGTCCCGCATCCGCGCCGGTCGCGCTCGTCCCCGCTGCCCGCTCCGACCGGGCCGTTCTCGAAAACCTCGGACAGCTCTACCGGCACGACCTGTCCGAGTCGTACGGACTGCTGCCCAACGCCGACGGCACCTTCAACAATCGTGACCTCGACGAGTTTCGGACCGGCGTCGATCCCGATCGTCGGGCCTGGCTGATCACGGCTGCCGGCGGCCTCGGCGGGTTCGTCATGACCAGTTCGATGGACGACGGCGCCATGACGATCAACGACTTCTTCGTCGTACGGGCGTTGCGGCGCACCGGGGTCGGCCGCGAGGCGGCCCGATTGACGATCGCGACGTTTGACGGACCGTGGGGGATCGCCTTCCAGCGCTACAACCCGGGCGTCGAGCGATTCTGGTCCCAACTGGCGTCCGACGTCGTCGGCGATGCCTGGACGATCGAGGACGACGAACCGATCGAGGGCCGTCCGCCGGACACCTGGATCCGCTTCACTACCTGACCGGTTCGCCCGTGGGTCGGCCGAGCCGCAGCGATTCCATCGCCTGATGTGCCTGCCGGCGAACCGCCGGGAACCCGTCGGGCACGCTCGCGATCCACACCGCCGGCGCGTCGCCGGTGTCGACCACCACGACGATCAGCTCCTCACCGGTGATCGGTGTGCCCGGCACGTCGTACGCGTAGTGCCGGGTCAGCCGGGCGGCGTCGGCTCCACCGACCCTGATCGACTCCTCCGTCGCCGAGTCGTCGAGCCGAGCGTCGGCGGGATAGCCGATCCGGGCGAAGCGATCGGCGAAGCTGCCCGCCGTCGTCTCGAGATCGTCGTCGACGAGCGCGGACTCGACCGAGCCGAGCCAGACGTAGGCGTACTGCGCGCCGCCACGCGCCGACTCCGCTACGACCGTCTCCTCACCGTCGAGGTCGTTCATTGGTACGCCGCCGATCATCAGCGACCGGGTCCAGCGGCCGCGAATCGCGTCGTAGGTGAGTCCGCCGCCGTCGTAGCGACCGTCGGCTCCGGCTCCGCGAGGGATGTCGTCGAGGTCGAAATCGGGCACGCCGACGCCCGATGATCCGGCGTCGTCACTATCGGGGACCGAGTCGACGATGGACGAGGCGATGCTCGCGGTGATGCCGGCGACGGTCAAGACGATGACGACCGTGAGGGCGACGGGTCCGCCGTACGTCGAGCCGCTGGACGTCTTGGCGGTCGGGGCGTCTGACGTACGCGGGACGCTGCCCGACGGCTCGATCCGGTCCGCGACGACCGGTTCCGCCGAGGGCACCGGCATCGTTCCGGTCGGGTCCGTGGACGCCGAGGCGGAGGACTCGACGAACGCGAGCGTCGACGGATCGTCGCCGGCCCGAGCGGTCTCGGGGTCGGTGGTGATGTCGACGGTCCACCGCTGGCCGTCCCACCACCGGTATACACCCGGCAGTCCTTCGGGATCGTCGTACCATCCGGGCTTGCGGGCCACGAGCGGCACCCTATCGGTCCGAGGGCCGACTCATGCGGGATAGATGTCGACCTCGGTCGCCTTGACCGCGGCCCAGACTCGATCGCCCTCGTGGACGTCGAGCTCGGCGAGGGCCGCGGGCGTGACATCGGCGAGCAGCGGGACAGGCCCGGTGAGATGCAGGCGCAACACGTCGCCATGCGGCGCGATGCCGTCGACGTGGCCTGGCCAGGTGTTGCGGGCACTCGCGTGCGGCCGTGACGTGTGCAGCGTGACCGCACTGGGCCGGAAGCTGGCGTAGACGTCGCCGCTCACCGGTGCCGTCGGGACGAGGACGGTGTCGTCATGGAGGCGCACGACGGCGCCGTCGGCTCGACCGCGGAGCAGGTTCAATCCCATCAACGCGGCGACGTGGCTGCTCCGCGGTCGGCGGGCGACATCGTCCGGACTGCCACGCTGGACGACCGTGCCGCCTTCGATCACGACCACCTCGTCGGCCAGGACGAGGGCGTCGATCGCGTGGTGCGTGACGAGTACCGTCGGGGCGCGCACCTCGGTGAGATGGCGACGCAGGAAGCTCCGAACGGCCACGGAGGCCGACGCGTCGAGGGCCGACAGGGGTTCGTCGAGCAGCAGCAGTCGGGGGTCGGTCGCGAGAGCCCTGGTGATCGCGACCCGCTGTCGCTGTCCGCCCGAAAGCGCCGCCGGCTTCCGATCGGCGAACTCGGCCAGCTCGGTGCGGGCCAGCCAGTCGGCGGCAACGGCGCGGGCCGCGCGGCGGGTCCGGCGGCCGCCCCGATCCCGGCCGCCGACCCCACCGCCCCCTGACCGGCCCGAGTGCCGTGGCCCGAATGCCACGTTGTCGAGCACCGACAGATGCGGAAATAGCAGCCCGTCCTGAAAGACGGTGCCGATCCCTCGCGCCGCGGCGGCGATGCGTACTCCCGACGATGGTTCGTCCAACACTCGGCCATCGAGCCGCACGTACCCCTCCGACAGCGGCGTCAGTCCGCTGACGGCGCGCAGCAGGCTCGACTTGCCCGCTCCGTTCGGGCCGAGCAGCGCCACCACCCGATCGGGAGGTGTCCGCAAGGCAGCCCGCACCTCGAACGCGCCACGCAGCACGACGAGGTCCGCGTCGAGGCCGGCATCGAGTTCGGCATCGGTCCCGACGTCGGGGAGGGCCGGACTCACGCGGCGACTCCGCCGAGCCAGCGTTCGCGCATGGCCGCTAGCACACCGATGCTGACCACGAGAAGCACCAGGCTGACGACGATCGCGCCGGGCGCGTCGGTCTGGTACGTCTTGTAAACCTCCAGCGGCATGGTCCGAGTTTCGCCTTCGAGGCTGCCGGCGAAGGTGATCGTGGCGCCGAATTCGCCGAGCGCCCGCGCCCAGGCGAGCACGGCCCCGCTCGCGATGCCGGGTCCGGCAAGCGGCAGTGTCACGCGCAGGAACGTCCACCATCGGCTCGCGCCGAGACTCGCCGCGACCTCGTCGTAGCGCGCATCCGCCGATCGCACGGCGCCCTCGACCGCGAGCACCAGGAAGGGCAGCGCGACGAAGGTCTGGGCAACGACGACGGCGGTGGTCGTGAAGGTCACCTGCCAGCCGAACACATCGAACAGTGGCTCGCCGACGACACCGGTCCGACCGAACGTCGCGAGCAGTGCGATCCCGCCGACGACCGGCGGAAGCACCAGCGGGACCGTCACGAGGGCGCGGACCAGTCGCCGACCACGGAAGTTCGAGCGGGCCAGGAGCCAGGCCAGCGGGACGCCGAGCACGAGGCACGCCAGCATCGCGATGGTCGCGGTCGTCAGGCTCAGCCGGAGTGCGGTGGTGACGCTGTCGCTCGTCAGTCGCTCGGTGAGGTCGGTCCACGGAGCCCGGGCCAGCAGGCCGATCAGCGGCAGCACCAACAGGGCGAGCGCGCAGGCGGCCGGGATCACGATGAGGGCCGGCACGCGTCCGACGGCAGCGCCCGTGGCCGGACGCCGGCGCCGGCCGGGCCTCCGCATCAGCCCGACGACACCGTACGGAAGCCGAGGTCGGCGAGGGTCTGCTGGCCATCGGACGACAGGACGAGGTCGACCCAGTCTTGTGCGGCGTCGGAATTGTCGGAGCCGGCGATGATTGCGATCGGGTCGTCGTTGATCACCTCGTCGGCGTGCGTGATCTCGGCCGTGTCGACGTCATCGCCCGCTGCCTGCGCGTCGGTGACATAGACGATGCCGGCGTCGACCTCGCCGCTGGTCACCTTGGTGAGCACCGACGACACGTTGTCTTCCTCCGTGGCCGGCTGCACGTCGAGGTTGTTGAGGTCGAAGAGCTTCTGCGTCGCCGCACCGCACGGTGCCTCCGGGACGCAGACTGCGACGGTGGCGTCGGTGAGGTCGGTGACGTCCTGGATGCCGGCGGGATTGCCGGGCGGCGTGGCGATCAGCATCGTGTTGCGGGCGAAGATCGTCGGCTCGCCGTCGATCATGTCGGCGTCGACAGCGTCCGCCATGGTGTCGGTGTCAGCGGTGGCGAGTACGTCGGCCGGTGCGCCCGAGATGACCTGCTCGACGAGGATGGCTGACGAGTCGTAGGACAGCTTGACGTCGACGTCGGGATGCTCGTCCTCGTAGGTCGTCTCGAGTTCGTCGAACGCGGTCGTCAGCGACGACGCCGCCAGCACCATCAGCTCGGTCGTCTCGTCGTCATCGTCGGAGCCGCCGCACGAGGTGAGCGACAACCCGAGTACGGCGACGGCCGCGATCGCGATCGTGGCGCACCTCGGTCGACCCGCGAGTGGCGCACGCTCGTCGCGCGGAGCGGTCTCGCGCGACGACGGTGCGCCACTCGGCGACTTGGTGGCGCCACTCATGTAGGTACCTCCACGACGACGTTGGTGGCTTTGACGCTGGCGGTCGCCACCCGACCGGGCTCGAGCCCGAGGTCGTCGGCGGCCTCGCTACTCATCAGCGACACGATCCGGTACGGCCCGCAGCACATTTCGACCTGCGCCATCACGGTGTCCTTGGTGACCGAGGTGACGATGCCGCGCATCCGGTTGCGGGCGCTCATCTGGCGCGGCCCGCCGCCAGTCGAGGGGAGGTGCGCGTGCTCGGTCGCGAGCCGCGCCAGATCCCGGCCCTCGATCGCGAGTGCACCGGCCTCCGTTCGGGTCGGCGTGAACCGGCCTTGGTCGGCCCAACGACGCACGGTGTCGTCGCTGACACCGAGCAGTTCGGCCGCGTCGGCGAGGCGATAGGCCTCCGCGGATTCGGCTGGCATAGCGGTCAGCCTATCCGCAGCTACGGTCAGCTGTCTGCGTGGGGAGTTCGCCTGTGCGGATCGTCCAGGTTCAGTCGTCGCCGCTCCCGGCGGTGCGTCGGCGGGCGGCACGGCGAGTCTGCCGATTGGCGAGCGGACGCAGCGGACCGACCAGACGGGGTCCGGCCAGCCGCGTCTCGAGTCGACGAGCCTCGCGTTTGAGCGGCTGCGCGACGTACTCGCCGAGGATCACGCCGGAGGCCAAGGCGACCCCGATGCTGAGGGCCGACAGCAGCGTGCTGAGTCCGAGCGTGCCGAGGACGTCGCTGGAGTTGAGCAATTGCAGCATGCCCTGGTAGATCGTGAGGCCGGGCAGCAGGGGCACGATCCCGGCGACGATCACGACCAGCGGCGGCACCCGTACCCGGCCGGCCAGGCTGTAGCTCACGATGCCGACGGCGAGCGCGGCCGCGCCGGACGACAGGGCTGGCCCGATGTCCCACTGGATGCTGGTCTGATAGACCGCCTGGCCGAGCAGGCCGGTCACGCCGATCGGGATCAGTGCCCGAATCGGCGTGTACGTGCCGTACGCGAAGGCGACGGCGACGATCGAGCCACCCAGCAGCGTCGTCGGGAGGTCGGACCAGCTCGTGCCTGTCGAGTTGACGTGGATCTCGAGGCCGAGCTTGTTGCCGAAGGTCAGTCCGATGCCGATGCCGGCGATGATGCCGCCGGTCAGCAGCAGCACCTCGAACATGCGCGCCGACGCGGTCACGAAATGACTGGTCAACGCGTCTTGCACGGCACCCACGAGGGCGACGCCCGACAGCAGCAGGATGATGCCGGAGGCGACGAGCAGCTGCGGCTCGACCGGCGCGTCGAGCTTGTGCAGCGCGAGCGCGACCGCGGTGGCGATCAGCGCGCCGAGCACTTGCTGATAGAAGGCCGGGATCCGACGCCGGGCCAGCCGTCGGCCGACGACGTCGATGCAGACCGTGGTGACGAAGGTCACCGCGACGAGGAGGGGGCCGCCACCGAGCATGAAGGCCGCCCCGGCGGCGAGGACGCCGCTCGAGCCGATCACGGCCCAGCGTGGATAAGGCCGTGGTCTCGACGTCACCTCGTTGAGCCGCTGGCTCGCCTCCGTCCGGTCGACCCGGCCCAGGGCGAGCTCGCGAACGAGATGGTCGACCTCGGTGAGCTGGGCGTAGTCGTGGCCGCGGTATTGCACGACGCGCTGGTGGGTCTCGGGCGGCGCGTCGGGCGCGGCCTGGTAGGAAACCGAGAGCGTCGTGAAGTTGACCGCGATCGTGCAGCCACGCAGCCCGCAGGCGCTGGTGACGGCGAGCATCGTCGCCGTGACGTCAGAGGCGCCGGCACCGCTCGACATGACGACCTCGCCCATCCGCAGGGCGAGGTCGATCGCGCGGTAGACCTCCCGGTGTTCGTCCACCGCTCTAGGTTGACCACAATGTCTTCATGAGCCAAGCCCCGTCGGGTCGACCGTCGCGATACGGCATGTCGTGGCGGTGGACCGACGTGGTCCGTTCGTTCGCGGTCGTGCTCGCGATCATCGGCGCGATCGCGCTCTATCAGGCGGTGTTGACCGACGACCCCGCGCCGCCGAACCCGACGGTCGAGTACGCGGCGGCCGCCGAAGCCGCTCGGGGCGACGCGGACTACCCGCTGCTGGCCCCGCCACAACTGCCGGACGGATGGCGCGCCACCAGTGTGCGCTACGTGCCGGACGAGCAGTCATGGCATCTCGGTGTCCTCACGCCGGACGAGGAATACATCGGTCTCGAGCAGGCTCCGGTCGACGTCGAGACGCTGGTCGATGAAGCCGCGGAGGGTACCGAGCCGGTGGGCTCGGTCCAGATCGACGGCACGGACTGGCAGTTGCGCCGCGACGACAGTCGGGAGGAGACGACCCTCGTGCGGCGCTCCGACAGGGTGACGACGCTGGTGACCGGTTCGGCGTCGCAAGACGCTCTGGAGTCGTTCGTCCAGAGCCTCCGGCCGGCCTAGGACCCGTCGGCATCGTCGTCGCTCGCGGACTCGTCGGCGGTGGCCGCCTCGAGTCGGGCCCGAGCGCCGTCGAGCCAGCGTTGGCAGACCGCAGCCAGCCGCTCGCCCCGCTCCCACAGGGTCAGCGACTCCTCGAGCGACGTGCCGCCGGCCTCCAGGCGGCGTACGACCTCGACCAGCTCGTCGCGGGCCGCCTCGTAGGACAGCTCGTCGACCGGGTCGACCTCGTCCTGCTCAGTCACGGATCTCCTCGCTCTCACGTGTGACCGTCTCGGCCTTGGCGTGGACGGCGCCGTCGGCGAGCCGGATGTCGACGACGTCGCCGACCGCGACCGCGTCGGCAGACGACACCACATGTCCGTCGGCCCCGCGCACGACCGCGTAACCGCGCCGCATCGTCGCCAGCGGCGATAGGGCCCGGATCCGGGCCAGTTGGTGGTCGACGTCGTCGCTGGCCCGATCGAGCCGGTGTGTGACGTGGCGGCGGGCCCGATCGCGCAGCTCGACGACGGCGGTCCGGCGCTCGTCGAGCAGCGCCACCGGAGCGGCCAGGGCCGGCCGGCTGCGCAGTTGGTCGAGCACGTGGAGCTCGCGATCGACCTGAGCCCGGACGTGGCGCCAGATCCGCTCCCGGACGTGCTGGATCCGCTGGCTCTCCTCGGCGACGTCGGGCACGACCTGCTTGGCGGCGTCGGTCGGGGTCGACGCGCGGACATCGGCGACCAGGTCGAGGATCGGGCTGTCCGGCTCGTGGCCGATCGCGCTGACGATCACGGTGGTGACCTTGGCAGCGGCCCGGATGAGCGCCTCGTCGGAGAAGGGCAACAGATCCTCGACGGAGCCGCCGCCCCTCGCGATGATGACGACGTCGACCTCGGGATCGTCGTCGAGGTTGCGAAGGGCGCCGATCACCTCGGCCGCCGCGCGGCTGCCCTGCATGGTGGCGTAGCGGATGCGGAACCGGACGCCGGGCCAGCGGTTGCGCGCGTTTTGCAGGACGTCGCGCTCGGCGGCCGAGGCTCGTCCGGTGATCAAGCCGATCGTGTGGGGGAGAAACGGCAGCCGCCGCTTGAGCGCCGGGTCGAAGAGGCCCTCGGCCGCCAGCAGTCGGCGCCGCTGCTCGAGCCGGGCCAGCAGCTCGCCGACGCCGACCGGCCGGATCTCGTCGACCCGGAGGCTCAGCGTGCCGCGCTTGTCGTAGAAGGTCGGGCGGGCGTGGACGACCACCCGGGCGCCCTCGGTGACCGGGACCGGGCTCGCGTCGATCGTGCGGCGAGGACACGTCACCTGGAGCGAGATGTCGGCGTCGCAGTCGCGCAGGGTGAGGAAAACCATGCCCTGACGCAGGTTGAGCTGTGAGATCTGGCCCTCGACCCACACCCAGCCGAGTCGGGCGATCCAGCCCCCCAGCGCCTGCGCGATCTGGCGGACCGCCGCCGGCGACTCCGGTGAGGTCTGCAATGCCACGCCCTGCACTCTAGGCGTCCCGTCCGACGCGGACGTGGTTATCCACCGCGCAGGTCGCCGTCTTCCGTACATGGCCTTGCAGTTATATAACCGGCGGCGTATGTTCGATCCCATGACGGCAACCTTCCACGCGCTCGCCGAGCCGAGGCGGCGCCGGATCTTGGATCTGCTGCGCGAGCGGCCACGGCTGGTCGGCGACCTCACCATGGCGCTCGGCCTGTCGCAGCCGGGCACGTCGAAGCATCTGCGAGTGCTGCGCGAGGCGGGCCTCGTGACGGTGCGACGCGACGGGCAGCGCCGGTGGTACGAGCTGCGTCCCGATCCGCTGGTCGAGATGGACGCCTGGCTCACGCCGTACCGCTGGCTGTGGGAGGACCGCCTCGACGCCCTCGAGCGTCATCTCGACGCCATGCCAGACGACTCCACGGAGGATGATTCCCGATGACCGCACCTCTCGCGACCAGACAGTTCGAGGAGGGACGGGCGGTGCTGCGCTTCGAGCGCCGGCTCGCCCATCCGCCCGAGAAGGTATGGCGGGCCGTGACCGAGCCGGACGAGCTGGCGCACTGGTTCCCGGGCCGGGTCGAGATGGAGCTGCGGCCCGGCGCTCCCGTTCACTTCGTCGAGGATGACCCTGACATCGGCGAGTCGAGCGGGGAGGTGGTGGAGGTCGACCCACCGAAGGTCTTCGCGTTTCGATGGGGCGGCGACCTGCTGCGCTTTGAGCTGGCGCCCGACGGTTCGGGCTGTCGGCTGTCGTTCAGCCACGCGCTGTCCGGCGGTGACACGTGGGGGGACGAGCGGTTCGCCGCACAGCACGCGGCCGGCTGGGACGCCTGCCTCGAGCTGCTGCTGGCCTGGCTCGCCGGCGAGTCGGCCGACCCGGAGTCGACAGACGCGGGGTCTATGGCCGACTGGTTCGTCCGCAACGAGGAGTACATCGAGGAGTTCGGCCTTGCCGAGGGCGAGGTCGTCGAGGACGCGGACGGCTCCGTCCTGCGGTTCGAGCGGGTCGTGATCCAGACGCCGGACGAGGTGTGGGCCGCCCTGACCTCCGCCGGCGCTCCCGCGGTGGGTAGCCCGGCGCCCGCGACCGCCACGCCACCGGCGATCGACGCGGGGGTCGTCACCGCACTCGAGCCCGGCCGGACCCTCGTGTACGAATGGCGCCACGACGGTACGCCGGTCGGTGAGGTCCGATGGACGATCAGCGGCCGCAAGTACGCGGGCCGGATCGTCCTCACCCAGACGGTGCCGGCGGAGCTCGCCGATCAGCAGGCGTCACTGCTCGCGTCCTGGCAGGCCCAGATGGAGCGCTTCATCGCGGGGATGCACGATCTCGAACGGCCGTGGCCGGACGACCGGGTCGAGCTTCACCGCAAGCACTATGCCGACCAGCTCGCGGGGTGACGCCATGCTCGGGACCCTGCACGCCCGCGACGACGGCCGGTTCGAGCTGTGCTTCGAGCGGCGACTGCTGCATCCGGTGGCGAAGGTGTGGCGGGCGATCACGGAGGCGGACCAACTGCGCGCGTGGTTTCCCGCATCGGTCGACGTCGACCCGACGGTCGGGGCGAAGCTGCGGTTCGACCTGGCGCCCGAGTCGAGGACGCGGCACGGCGTCCGCGACGAGGACATGACGCTGTACGGCGAGGTGACGGCCGCCGATCCGCCTCGGCTGCTGGAGTACACGTGGGACGAGGAGGTCCTGCGTTGGCAGCTGGAGCCGATCTACGGCGGCTGCCTGCTTCGCTTCACGCACATCGTCGACGATCGCGCCCTCGCCGCGGGCGCCGGGGCCGGGTGGCATGCCACGTTCGAGGCGCTCGACGCGCTGCTCGGCGGTCGTCCGATGCATCGGATGGCGCTGTTCGACCGGGCCGACGAGCTGGCGTCGACGTACGCCGGCCAGTACGGCGCGGGCTAGACCTCGAGGACGACCTTCCCACGGACGTGGCCCTCACGTACGAGGTCCTGTGCCGCGGCCGCCTCGGCCAGCGGAAACGTCCGGTCGACGTGCACCCGTAGCCGACCCTCGTCGTACCACCCGGCGAGCCGGGTCAGCTGCTCGGCGTTGGGTCGGACGAAGATGTAGCGGCCACCGGCCTGCTTGACGACGGGCGGGTTGGTGATCGACACGATCCGACCGGGATCGGACACGACCGACCCGGAGATCTCCACGGCGTCGCCGCCGACGAAGTCACAGGCTGCGTCGATCCCGCCCGGTGCGAGGTCGCGGAGTCGATCCGCGAGGCCCGGTCCGTACTCCACCGGCTCGGCGCCCAGCCCGGCCAGGAACGCGTGGTTGGCCGGGCTCGCCGTGCCGATCACCCTGGCCGCGCCGAGCGCCTGGGCGATCTGGACCGCCAGGTGTCCGACGCCGCCGGCCGCCGCGTGGATCAGCACCGTGTCTCCGTCGCCGACCCGACCGGCGATCAGTGCCTGCAGCGCGGTGAGGCCCACCAGCGGCAGCCCGCCTGCTTCGGGCCAGCTCGCCGACGCGGGCTTCGCTGCCAGGCCGCGGATCGGCGCCGGCGTGAGTTCGGCGTACGTGCCGCGGCGGACCTCGTCGCGCCGGACGTAGCCCATGACCTCGTCGCCCGACGCGAACTCGGTCACCGCCGGCCCGACCGTCTCGACGACCCCGGCGACGTCCCATCCGGGTACGACGGGGAAGTAGACGTCGTGGGCACCGTCGACGAGGCCCTCGCGGATCTTCCAGTCGACCGGGTTCACCCCGGCGGCTCGCACCCGGACGAGCACGATGTCGGGCCCGACCTTGGGTTCGGGGAGGTCGGCCAACTCGAGTCGGTCGGATCCGCCGTACTCCTGAAAGGCGATTGCGCGCATACGCCTCACACTAGGGCGCCGGAGCGTTAGCGGTCGGCGTGGCCCAGACTGCGGTCGGGGGGCGATGAGGTCGCGTACTCGCTGCTTGAGCTCCTTCGGCTCCGGGAACCCGCCGTCGGCCTTGCGCGACCAGACCGTCTGGCCGTCGACGCGTACCTCGAAGATCCCGCCGGTGCCTGGGATCAGCGCTACCTCGGCCAGGTCGGACTCGAAGGTCGTCAGCAGCTCCTGAGCCATCCAGGCGGCGCGCATCAGCCATCGGCATTGCGTGCAGTAGTTGATCTCGATCCGGGCGCCATCGATGCTCACGGCTCCAGTATCGGCAACTGTTGGCGCGAAACTGCAGGCCCGTGGCGATCTTGGTGCGATTTCGCGCCAACACTCGGTCAGACGTGCTCCGAGACGAGGACGGCGACCGCGTCGGGCTCGAGCGCCTCGAAGATGTGCGGCTGGTCGCCGGGATAGGCGATGTAGTCGCCGGGCGTCAGCTCGACCGGGTCACTGGCGACGCCGATCAACGCCCGTCCGCTGCAGAGCACGGTGTGTTCGATGACGCCCGGCATGTGCGGTTCCGACTTTCGCGGTGCGCCCGGCTGGAACGTCAGCAGGTAGATGTCGCGGCGGGCGTTGGGCGGTGACGATGCGAGCAGCGTCCCGATGTAGTCGGCCTGCTCCGACGCGACGGTCGGTCCCTCGCCGTAGCGGATGACCTGGACGCGGGGGCGGGGTGGATCGACGAGCCGAGCGAACGGCACGTCGAGCGCGACTCCGAGCGCCCACAGGGTCTCGATGCTGGGATTGCCGGCACCGGACTCGAGTTGCGACAGGGTCGACTTGGCGATGCCGGCCCGGCGGGCCACCTCGGCGAGGGACAGCCCGGCCCGGCGGCGCTCGGCTTGCAGCGAGGCGGCGATGACCTCGAGGGGGGCGCCGCTACGGGTGCCGTGCTTGGCCATGTCGGGTTCGCTCCAGCGGTCGATCCGTTCGGTTTGACGAACACTGTCGTCTCGTTCAGTATAGAAGGCGATGCGTTCGATATGGCGAACCTTGGACCGCGAGTTGGCCCGCGACATCGCGCTGGTGTGCGTGGCCGACGGGATCGTCGGCGCCTCGCTCGGCGCGATCGCCGTCAGCGAAGGGCTGCCGCTCTGGCTGCCGGTGCTCCTGTCGGTCGTGGTGTTCGCCGGAGCCGCGCAGTTCATGTTCGTCGGACTCGTCGCGGCCGGCGGCAATCCGGTCGCCGCGGTGGCCGCCAGCCTGCTGATCAACGTGCGACACCTGCCGTTCGGGTTCGCCGTGGGTGACCTGGTCGGTCGCGGGTGGCGCCGGCTCGTCGGCAGCCATCTCATGGTCGACGAGACGGTCGCGTTCGCGCTCGCACAACGCGACGCCGAGCAGCGGCGGGCGGCGTACTGGGCCGGCGGAGTCGGGCTCCTCGTGTGCTGGAACGTCGGCGTCCTGCTCGGCGTGTTGGGTGGCACCGCGATCAGCGACACCGATGCGTTCGGTCTGGACGCCGCCTTCCCCGCGGTGCTGCTCGCGTTGGTGCTGCCGTCGCTGAGTACTGCGGCGACCCGCCGGGCGGCCGCGGTCGGAGCCGCGATCGCGCTGGCGGCCACACCGTTCCTGCCGGCCGGCCTGCCGGTGCTGCTCGCCGTTCTTGGCGTCGTGGCCGGACTGTCGCCACGGCGACGGTCGACCGAGCCCGAGGAGGCCCACGCATGACGACCTCGATGACGCTCGTAATCGCCACGGTCGTGCTCGGTGTCGGCACGTACGCGTTCCGCCTCGCCGGTCCGCTGCTGGGCGACCGGGTCGACCTCGCGCCGCGGGTCGAGGAGGTGCTCAACCGTGCGACTGTGGTGTTGTTCACGGCTCTGGTCGCGACGACCGCGTTGTTCGCCGCGCACGACTTCGCCGGATACGCCCGGCCGGCCGGGGTCGCCGTCGCGGGAGCACTGGCCTGGCGCAAGGCCCCGTTCGTCGTCGTGGTGGTCGCCGCCGCCGCAACGGCCGCCGGCCTTCGGCTCCTCGGCGTCCCGTGAGCCAGCTCGGTCGACGCGGCTCTGCGCACATCCGCGTCACCGGAGACGCAGGCAGTGACGCAGATGTACGCGAAACCGCAACAGCGGGTGCTCAGGTGCCGTCCGTACGATGGGTCGCATGAGCGCACCCACCGCCTCGACCAGCACAGCGACCGACCGCCGTGTCCTGCTCGCCGCCCCGCGCGGCTACTGCGCCGGGGTCGACCGCGCCGTCATCACAGTGGAGAAGGCGCTCGACCTCTACGGTGCGCCCGTCTATGTCCGCAAGCAGATCGTGCACAACAAGCACGTCGTACACGGTCTCGAAGAGCGCGGTGCGATCTTCGTCGAGGAGCTCGACGAGGTTCCCGAAGGCGCGACCGTGGTCTTCTCGGCCCATGGTGTTTCGCCGGCCGTCCACTCCGAGGCCGCCGACCGTCAGCTGAAGACGATCGACGCCACCTGCCCGTTGGTCACCAAGGTGCATCACGAGGCACGCCGCTTCGCCGGTGACGATCACGACATCCTGCTGATCGGCCACGCCGGCCACGAGGAGGTCGAGGGCACGGCGGGGGAGGCGCCAAGCCACATCACGCTGGTCCAAGGCCCCGACGACGTCGACGCGCTCGAGGTGCGCGATCCTTCCAAGGTGTCCTGGCTGTCGCAGACCACGCTGAGCGTCGACGAGACGATGGAGACCGTCGACCGCATCCGGGAGAAGTTCCCCAACCTGATCGACCCGCCGAGCGACGACATCTGCTACGCGACGCAAAACCGGCAGCAGGCGGTCAAGGAGATCGCCCGAGAGGCACAACTCGTGCTCGTGGTGGGTTCGGGCAACTCGTCCAACTCGGTACGGCTGGTCGAGGTGGCCCTGGAGACCGGCGCCGACGCCGCGTACCGGGTCGACGACGCCGACGAGATCGACCCGGCGTGGCTCGAGGGCGTCACCACGGTCGGCGTGACCTCCGGCGCGTCGGTCCCCGAGGACCTGGTCGAGGGGGTCCTCAACTGGCTCCAGACGCGAGGCTTCCCCCCGGCCGAGTCGGTGCACACGGCCGAGGAGAGCCTCATCTTCGCGTTGCCGCCGGAGCTTCGTCGCGACCTGCGAGCTCACGACGATCCGTCACTCGTGGTTCGACCATCCGTCACTAGTCCCGACTAATCCGTCACTGGTCGCGCCCTGCTCCCTTACGGATGATCCGACCACGAGTGACGGATCGTCGTTCAGGGCACGGGCGGCGACCACCAGTCCGGCGGCGACCAGCACGATGTCCTTGAAGACGTACTGGCCCTCGAGCGTCGGGGTGTCGGGCACGAGGTCGCTGTAGAAGAGCACCAGCGGCGACATGATCCCGACCAGCGACCCGCCGAGCACCAGCAGTCCGATCCGCAGGAACTTGCCGGTGACCAGGGTGATGCCGATGACGCACTCAGCGACGGCGGTCATGGTCAGCGCGGCCTGCCCGGTGATCACGCCGAAGGTCAGCGTGTCGATCGTGCGCTCGACCAGCGGTTGGGCCGGGCTCGCGTCCGGGAAGAACTTCAGCGTCCCGAAGACCAGAAAGACCACGCCCAGGCTGATCCGCAGGATGTCGATGCTGTAGCGGGCGAGCCAGTCGGCGACACGGTCGAGCAGCGGCGAGCTTCGGGCCGGAAGGCCTGGGCGCCGCCGCGTGGGGAGGGTGGTCAGGGTTGCCATGGGAGTCTCCGTTCGTCGAGTCGATCAGGTGCGACCAGCCTTGTCGCGAACGACGCCGAGGTCGTCGGCTCACGAGCGACACTTGGGCTACGGCATCTCGCGTACGGGAGCGGCGTCGGCTACGTCGAGTCGGGTAGCGGCGGCTGCGACCGGCGTACGCTGCGCCCCATGCCGATGACACTGAGCCGGCGCGCGCTCAACCGGGCGCTGCTGGCCCGGCAGCTGTTGCTCGACCGTCGCTCGATGTCGGCCTACGACGCGATCGAGCACCTGGTCGGCATGCAGGGCCAGGCGCCGCTCGCGCCGTACATCGGTCTGTGGTCGCGGCTGGCCGACTTCGAGACCGGCGAGCTCGCCAGCCTCTTGCTTGAGCGGCGGGCCGTCCGGACGTCGCTCATGCGCGGCACGATCCACCTCGTCACCGATCGCGACGCCTTGACCCTGCGGCCGCTGCTGCAACCGGCTCTCGACCGCTATCACGGACGGATGGTCGATCACGTCGACGTCGCGCCGGTGCTGGCGTACGCCCGCGAGCTGGTCGAGGCCCGGCCGCACACGCCGGCCGAACTGCGCGCGGCGCTCAGGCAGCGGTGGCCGGATGCCGATGTGGGCACCCTTGCCCTTGTCGCGCACCTGCGGCTGGGGCTCGTCCAGGTGCCGCCGCGCGGTGTCTGGGGGCGCACCGGACGGCCGGCGTTGACGACACTCGAGACTTGGCTGGGCCGCCCGCTCGACGCGAGCCCGTCGCTCAATCGCCTCGTGCTGCGCTACCTCGCGGCCTTCGGCCCGGCCACGGTGCAGGACGTGCAGGCCTGGTGCGGTCGGACCCGTCTCAGCGAGGTCGTCGAGCGGCTGCGTCTGTCGTTGCGCGTGCTGCGGTCGGACGACGGCGTCGACCTCTATGACCTGCCGGACGCGCCGCGGCCGGATCCCGATGCGCCGGCGCCGGTGCGATTCCTGCCGGAGTACGACAACGTGCTGCTGTCCCACAAGGACCGACGGCGGGTCGTGCCGAAGGGGCGCCGCGTCCCACTGCCGCCCGGCAACGGTGCGGCAGCTGGCACCGTGTTGATCGACGGTTGGTACGCCGCGGACTGGCGGTTCGACGGGTCGGACCTGGTCGTCCAGCCCTTCGAATCGCCATCCCCGTCGGCCGTCGACGCGATCGAGGCCGAGGGCCGGTCGCTCGTACGGTTCGTCCGTGGTGAGGTCGGCGAGGTGCGCGTACTCCCGGCGGGCTAGCCGGCCGGAGCGGCCCGCAGGAACAGCTCGCCTCGCTCGCGCAGGTAGTCGCGCAGCGCGGTCGGTACCTGCACCTCGAACTCGGCCCCGACGGTGGTGAGGACGAACGCCGGCCACTCGAAGGAGTCGACGTTCATCGTGAGGCGACAGGTGGCGTCATCGATCGCCTCGACCGTCCCCCAGTGCCGAACGACCCGCTCGACGTCGCGGGACGGCGTCTGGACGGTGACCCTGACTTCGTAGCGTGTCGGCACCGATGCCAGCTGGTCGCGGACGAACGTTGCGGCATCACCGCCGGGCACATCTCGCTGCCGAAACCGGGCGCCGGTCGACTCCGGTTTGCTGAGCCGATCGACCCGGAAGGTTCGCCAGTCGTGTCGCTCGACGTCCCATGCCACGAGGTACCACCGGCGGCCGAGCGACACGAGTCGGTGCGGCTCCACCAGGCGGCGGGTCTTTTTGGCGTCACGGGCGGTGTAGGCGAAGCGCAACCGCTCGTCGTCGCGGCAGGCCTGCGCGATGACGGTCAGCGCCAGAGCATCGACAGTGGGTCCGCCGCCCCATGCCGCCGGCACGGTGTAGGACCCCAGTGCCTCGACCCGGCGGCGCAACCGGCGCGGCAACACCTGGACGACCTTGGTCAGCGCGCGCAGCGACGTTTCCTCGATGCCGTCGACCGCGCCGCCGGCAGCGGTCCGCAGCCCGACCGCGATGGCGACGGCCTCCTCGTCGTCGAGCAGCAGCGGTGGCAGGGCGCTGCCGGCCTGGAGCTGATAGCCGCCGGCAACCCCGCGGGCGGCGTTGACCGGATAGCCGAGCTCCCGGAGCCGGTCGATGTCGCGGCGCAGCGTCCGCTCGCTGACGTCCAGTCGGTCGGCCAGCTCGCCGCCGGGCCAGAACCGATGGGTCTGGAGCAGGGACAACAGCCGAAGCATGCGTGCGCTCGTGTTCGCCATGACTCCAGATTGATTCTGATTGCGGTCAAAAACTGGCCGGAATGAATTCTAGCGTAGTGGTCATGACGACATCAGTGATCGAAACCGCAGCTCACGAGCCCGAGTCGCCTTCGTCGGACGTACGAGAAGGTGCCGAGGCCCCGACGGAGACGCCGAGCGCCACGTTCCCGAAGCGCTGGCTCGGCCTGTTCGCCATTCTCGCGGCGAGCTTGATGAACCTGCTGGACTCGACGGTCGGCAGCGTCGCGGCGCCGTCGATCCGGGCCGACCTGGGTGGTTCGCTCTCGACGCTGCAGTGGATCGCGGCGGGCTACACGCTGGCGCTGGCGGTCGGCCTGTTGACCGGCGGCCGGTTCGGCGACATGTTCGGTCGCAAGCGGATGCTGATGTTCGCGGTGACCGGCTTCGTCGTCGCGTCGCTGGCCTGCGGCTTCGCCGGCTCGCCCGAGGCGCTGATCGGCGCGCGGGTCGTGCAGGGCGTCTTCGGCGCGATGATGCTGCCGCAGTGCTTCGGCCTGATGCGAGACATGTTCGGCGCCGAGGTCGGCAAGGCGTTCGCGGTCATGGGTCCGGTCATCGGGCTGTCGGTGATCGCCGGACCGATCGTCGCCGGACTGCTCATCGACGCCGACCTCGCCGGCAGCGGCTGGCGGACGATCTTCCTGCTCAACCTCCCGCTCGGCGCGTTTTCGCTGTACGTCGGCGCCAAAGTGCTGCCGGCCGGCGCCCCGACCGGAGACGCACCTCGGCTCGACCTGGTCGGCTCGCTGATCGCCGGCGCCGGCATGTTCCTGCTCGTCTACCCGCTGGTGCAGGGCCGCGAGCTCGGTTGGCCAGCCTGGTCGCTCGGCATGCTGGCCGCGTCGGTGCCGGTGCTCGGGGCATTCGGATGGCACCAGCTGCGACGCCGGCGCGTCGGGCGTACGGCGCTGGTCGAGCTCAGTGTCTTCGCCAAGCGGTCCTACACCTCCGGCGTCTTGTTCGTGGTCGTGTTCTTCGGCGCGATCGTCGGCTTCTCCCTTGCGGTTGGCCTGTTCTTGCAGCTCGGACTCCACTACAGCCCGCTCGACGCGAGCCTCGCGATGGCGTCGTGGCCGGTCGGCGCGTTCATCGGCTCGATCTTCGGCAGCACGATGATGAACAAGCTCGGCCGCCACATCCTGCACATCGGGCTCACGATCATGACGCTCGGCCTGATCGACCTCTACCGGGTGTTTGACAGCGTCGGCGCGGGCCTCGGCGCATGGGATCTGGCGCTGCCGCTCGTGGCGTACGGGACGGGCATGGGCATGATCTTCGTACCGCTGTTCGACATCATCGTGGGCCGCCTGGAGGACCACGAGGTGGGCTCGGCCTCCGGTCTCCTGGAGTCGTTCCAGCAGCTCGGCGCATCGCTTGGCGTGGCAGTGCTCGGCACGGTCTTCTTCGGCGCGGTCGACGCCCAGGTCGACGTCGAGAGCTTCCTCAGCGCTGCTCGTCACGTCACGCTGTTGACCGTCGGGCTGACGGTGGTCGCGTTCGCGATGGCGTTCCTGCTCCCCAAGCGGGCTCGGGCGCACGCGGGCTGACGGCCGCCGGCAACCGTTAGCGCGGGGGTCCCCTACGCCAAACCTATTGGCGTAGGGGACCCCCGCGCCAAGTTGCGTTTGGCGCAGGCTTCCCCACCCGCGCGAGTCCGGTTGGTTCGACGCGAGAGTCACCGCGACGGCGCTGAGTGGATGCGCAGCCCGAGCACCCCGAGGGCGACGCCGTGGCCGATGACAAGCGCTGGAGCCTGGCTCACGACGCCGGCGATCACTCGCTGGACGAGCCCGGCGTCGTCGGACAGGCCGGGGGCATCGATCGCGGAGGGGGCGACGGCGCCGACCGCGGCGAGGATGCCGAGCAGGAGCAGCGGCGGCAGCACGCCGACGGTGAAGAAGCCGTCGGCCCGGACCAGGAGCGCGGCGGTCAACGAGGCGAGGACGAAGCAGATGCCGAAGAAGACGCCGAGGTGGTCGGTCAACGCGAGCTGAACGGCCGCGGCGCCACCGAGGCAGAGGGCGCTGACGGCGGCGACGGCGCCGGCGCCCATTTCATGACCGGCGGCACGTCTCGCTCCTCGACGCGACCGCACCGCACGACTGGACACCGGCGCCTCCTCCGTACGGCCTAGCCGGCGCGACGCGCGCGGGTGCTCGTATCGGCGGAGTCGAGCAGCTCCGGCGCCGCCAGCGGTCGGATCGAGGCCTCCACCGACTGCGGCGAGGCCAGGATCGTGTCGGTGACGTCGAGGTCGCGCATCTTGCGAGCCGAGACCAACACTCGACTCTCCAGGGACGCGACGGCGCTGTTGTAGCTGTCGACCGCGGACGACAGGCTGCGACCGAGCTTGTCGACATGCCCCCCGAGAGTGCCGAGCCGGTCGTAGACTTCGCGACCCAGGGCGGCGACCTCGCGGGCTCCCTCGGCGACCGACTCCTCTCGCCAGGCGAGCGCCACCGTGCGCAGCAGCGCGATCAGCGTCGTCGGCGTTGCCAGCACGACTTGGCGCGCCCCGGCGTACTCGAGCAGTTGTGGCTCGGTCTCCAACGCCTGTGACAAGAACGCCTCGCCCGGAATGAACAACACGACGAACTCCGGTGCCGAGTCGAATCGCCGCCAGTAGGCCTTGGCCGAGAGCGCGTCGATGTGTCCGCGCAGTTGGCGAGCGTGGCGGACGAGGTATGCCTGCCTGGCGTCCTCGCCGTCGGCCGTGGTGGCGTCGAGGAAGGCGTCGAGTGGCACCTTGGAGTCGACGACGACGGTGCGGCCACCGGCCAGGTGGACGAGAAGGTCGGGGCGCTGCGTCGTTTCGCCGTCGCGGACGGTGACCTGCTCGCTGAAGTCGCAGCGATCGACGAGCCCGGCGAGCTCGACCGCGCGTCGCAGGTGCATCTCGCCCCACCGGCCACGGACCTGGGGTCGACGCAGCGCGGTCGAGAGCGACGACGTCTCGCGCCGCAGCGACTCGCCGGTCGTGCGGACCGACTCGATCTGCTCGCGCAGCTGGGTGTGCCACTCGATCCGGCTCGACTCGAGCTCGCGCAGCCGGGCGTCGAAGCGGTCGAGGCTCTCCCTGACCGGCGCCACCGCCTGCTGGGTGGCATTGGTCGCCGCACCGAGCGCTTCGCGGCTGCGGCTCTCATCGAGAGCCCGGTCGTGCTCGCGGCGCACGCGCTCCTGCTCCCGCTCGAGCTCACGCTCGCGGACGTGCTCGCGCCGACGCGCCTCGCTGCCGAGATAGAGCCCGACGGCGAGGCCGACACCGAGAGTGAGCAGGGCCACGAGGGCGGTAGTTGCATCCATGTGATTTACGGTGCCATGGGCCGCCGACAATTCGGTGGTGTACGCGCCGGATACGAGGTTGGATGGCCCGGTGATCTTCGAGACCGACCGTACGATCGTCCGTCTCTGGCGCGACGTCGAAGCCGACCGCCTTTACGACATCCTGCGCCGCGATGAGGTCGTGCAATGGTTCGGCGGCGACATGAAGCCGTTCGAGCATGTGGACGAGGCCGCCGAGCGGATCGCCAACTGGCGCAAGTCGCACGAGGAAGACCCCCGATACGGGAGCTGGGCCGTTGAGCTCAAGGGCAGCGGCACTGTCGTCGGCACCGTCTTGCTGAAGCCGCTTCCGAACGGCGAGGGCGGCGAAGTCGAGATCGGGTGGTACCTCCACCCCGACTCGTGGGGGCAAGGCCTGGCGCAGGAGTCGGCCCGCGGCGGGCTCGCCAAAGGATTTGCCGACGGCCTGTCGGAGATCTGGGCGATCACCCACACCACCAACGAGCCGTCGAAGAAGGTCGCCCTGGCGATCGGGATGGCCGACGAGGGCGTCTTCCGCGACCGGTGGTACGACGGACCGAGTCAGGTCTTCCACATCAGCCGGGAGGAGTGGGCGGTGGCCAGCCAGGCCTGACCCGCGCGGCGTCGAAGAAGCGGATGGGTTGAGGAGGTCGAGGCCACAGAAAACGGTGATAAGGACCCGCGCCCAGCTGGCGGCGCGGGGTTGACGGGGGACCGACCGGCGGCGGCTGGACCGGAGGAGGAGAGGGCCGCGGGTACTGCCCGTATCGGCTCATCCTGACTCCAAGGCCGCTTGATGCGTACGAGCCTGGCGGAGCCCGCTCGCTATCGCGCCCGATCGGCGGGCGTCACCGGGCGTACGGAACACTAGACCCTCGTGGCGCTCACCATCGGTATCGTCGGCCTCCCCAACGCGGGCAAGTCGACCCTGTTCAACGCGTTGACCCGCAACCAGATCCTCGCGGCCAACTATCCCTTCGCGACGATCGAGCCCAACGTCGGTGTCGTCGGCGTCCCCGATCCGCGTCTCGACGTGCTGAGCCGGATGTTCGACTCCGCCCGTACGATGCCGGCGACCGTCCAGTTCGTCGACATCGCGGGCATCGTACGAGGGGCCAGCCAGGGCGAGGGCCTCGGCAACAAGTTCCTCTCGCACATTCGCGAGTCGGACGCGATCTGCGAGGTCACGCGGGTGTTTCGCGACGACGACGTGACGCACGTCGCGGGGGAGGTGTCGCCGAGCGACGACATCGAGACGATCGACACCGAGCTGATCCTGGCCGACCTCCAGACGCTCGAAAGCGCACTGCCCAAGCTTGAGAAGGATGCCAAGAAGGACAAGTCGCTCGGCACGCAGGTCGACGCCGCTCGTCAGGCGCAGGCGACGCTCGAGAGCGGCCACGGCGTCTTCGCCGCCGGACTCGACCGGGCGCCGCTGCGCGACTTCCACCTGCTCACGGCCAAGCCGTACGTCTATGTCTTCAACTGCGACGCTGACGAGTTGGCCGACGAGGCGTTGAAGGATCGGATGCGGGAGTTGGTCGCGCCGGCCGAGGCGATCTTCCTCGACGCCAAGTTCGAGGCCGAGCTGGTGGAGCTCGACGACCCCGGCGAAGCGCGGGAGATGCTGGCCGAGATGGGTGTCGACGAGCCGGGGCTCGACGTGCTGGCGCGAGTCGGCTTCGACACGCTCGGCCTCCAGACGTTTCTCACCGCGGGGCCGAAGGAGTCGAGGGCGTGGACGATCCCTAAGGGTGCCACCGCCCCCGAGGGGGGCGGCATCATCCACACCGATTTCCAGCGTGGCTTCATCAAGGCCGAGGTCACGTCGTACGACGACCTGGTCGAGGCGGGCTCGATGGCTGCCGCGAAGTCCGCGGGCAAGGTGCGCATGGAGGGCAAGGACTACGTCATGCGGGACGGCGACGTGGTCGAGTTCCGGTTCAACGTCTGAGCATTGGCGCTAGGGAAGCTTGGACGCCCGGACGTCGACCTTCTGGATCTGCGGGCTGCCAGTGAACAGGTCCGGCGCCTGCGCCATCAGGGCCTCGGCGACCCTGCCGTTCAGATGGGCGTCCCGGCCACTGTCGTCGGGGAAGACGTCGAAGATGCCGTAGGTCGAACCGCCGAGGTGGACGGCGAACCAGGCCGTGGTCGCGGGCTCCTCGTTGACCAGCGGTAAGCCAGCGTCGAGGAATTGCTCGACGTCAGCCTCCTTGCCCGGCTTGGCTTCCATCGTGACGAGTAGGCCTACGGTTGGCGTCTCTGCCATGGGTGTCCTCCTCGGAGGAGTTGAGCACAAATGCGCCGTCGCGTTCACCGTAGTCCGCACGCGAAATCGTCGTCACCCGTGCCAACGCTGGCGTGGGCCTCGTGACGCGCTGAGTACGCCGCTCAGTGGCCGACGAGTCGGTGCAGACGGACGAACGACGTGGCGTAGCCGAGCCGCGGCCAAGCCCGCGACGACAGCAGATTGGTCACCCGCCAGTCGGTCACGACGCAGTCGAATCCGGACGTCGCCGCCCACCAGCCGACCGCCTCGCCGAGGGCCCGGCCGGCACCATGACCGCGCGCCTCGGGAAAGACCGCCGCGAAGCCGAGGAACGCCGCCTTGTCCGGCCGCGCCGGCCCGAGATGGCTGCTGGACTTCTCCAGGGCCACCCCGATCGCCGAGCCCACGACGCGACCGTCGAGCTCGGCGACGAACGTCGCGTAAGTCTCGTCTTCGAAGTCGTCCTCCCACTCCGCTCGCGCCTCGTCGTATGTCGGCACCTGGCCGGCTGAGAACACCGGCGATCGGCCCTGATGCTCCGGCAGTGCGAGCTCGAGGCGGGTGAGGGCGTCGATGTCGTCGCGGCGAGCTGGTCGGATCGTGATCGAGTCCGGCGGCTGCGGGGGTGTCGTCGGTATGTCGCGCAGGCCGTGGGCGTGCTGCTGTCCGAACCCGAGTCGGAACCACGCGTCGAGCAGAGCCGGATCGTGGGTGGGCGTGACGACGTAGTGGGCCGTCCAGCCGTCGTCGACCCATCGCGCGGCGGCCAGGCCATAGAGGTCGCGCATCGTCTCGGGGTCGTCGACGGCCTGGCCGGCGGACTCGACCCAGACGTTCGGTCCCCACAATGGCGAGGCCTTCGGAGCACCGAGCAGAAAGCCGGTGAGACGGCCATCTCGCTCGGCCACTGCGCCGGAGGCGCCGTCGCCGCCGAATGCGGTCGCGACTTCGACCCGCGCGGCCGCCGGATCCTCGAATCGCGGTGACAGCAGCGGGTGCGCCAGGCGATGCGCCGCGTGCCGAGCGGCCAGCAGCGATCCAGCCTGGTCGATGTCGCTCGGCTCGAACGGCCGGATGGTGACCATGTCTCGACCATAGAAACCCGCCGACTCCTTGTCAGCCGAGTTTCGTCGCCCCGTCATGCGACCCGGGGCGGTGGATCGAGGGCTCGGTGAAAGTCGGCGAGAGCCTGCCGGCGGCTGTGAGTGAGGGGAGTGCCGTCTCGGCTGCGAAAGGTCAACGCACCGTCGGCGTCTTTGGAGCAGATGAGCAGTTCGGCGTGGACGAGATGGTGGCACGGCACGCACAACCCACACAGGTTGTCCATGTCTGTCGGACCGCCGTCGAGCCACGCGACGATGTGGTGGATCTCGAGATAGGTATTGGTGCAGCCAGGATTGGCGCATCGAAAGTTTTGCTGGACGAGCACCGCGAGTCGCTGCTTGGCGGTCGCGAGCCGTTGGGTGCGTCCGACGTCGAGAACGTGGCCGTAAGGAGATCGCCCGGCCGCGTCGGTTGTCTCGGTGAGCAGGGCTCGGCCGATATGCCCGTACCCCGCGAGAAATGCCGGCGGCGCCGGCGTCGTACGGTCGCCCCCGACTGCCAGTCGCAGAGTCTTGACATCGACGTTGACCGCCAGGTGTGGCCGAATGCCCTTGTCGGACGGGAGCCCGCTGTCGAGGATGCTTCCGAGAAGGTGGTGCAGTCCCTCGACGCGTCGTTGGGCGACTGGACGCTGGTCGCCCACTCCGTTGGGCGCGGCGGCCGAGTCGAGCACCTGCTTCAGCATCGTGCCGGTCTCTGGGCCGAGGTATCCCGACACGTCCCAGCCATGCCCGACCCGCCGCAAGGTGAAGTCGTATTTCTCTTGCGCAGCGATCCAATCTCGATCCGCCGCGTCGGGATCGATCGTGTCCCGCAGCCGATCGACGGCAGTCAACAGGTCCGTCGGATCGCAAGCCTCTGCCACCGGAAGCAAGATATCTTGATGGTCACGCATGAGCTGTGCGCCAAGCCTCTTGACGCCCGTGGCGAACACGTCGACGTGCGCCGGACGAATCCGGCCGGCCTCGACCGCGGCTCGCACGGACGGCAGCTCGATCAGAGCCACGGCAGCCCGTCGACGCTGCTGGGTCTCGGCGCCGGACATCTGCAAATATCGCCGCATCCAAGCGGCCATCGACGAGCATCCGTCTGGTCGGTGCCCCTCGCGTGCCTCGAACTCTGCCAGCGCCCGGGACTGCGACGCCTGCAGCCGATCGATCGCGGCCTGTTGGCCGACGACCAACTCACGGAGCTGCTCGCGCGATGCCGCAACGAGATCCAGTGCGGCCCCCTCGGCGACTGTCTCGTGGAGGCGGTCGGCCCACCCGTGATCGAACATGTGTTCGACATTAGCAGTTAGCAATTCTGCATCTCAAGACGCGACACAAAGAATTCCGCACCGAATTTCCCGAGCTATCCACGCATTCTCCGAAATTCAAGACCCAATTGCAATCTGTGGATAACTGGCTCTTCACAATGCAGGGTGTAGTCGGGGTGGGCGTCGGCGATACTGTGGGCGTGGAGTACGTGTCCAGAGTGCCGCGACCGCCGCTGGACGGCCTCATCGACGACCTCTACTACCTGGAGGGTGCGCCGCCCTACGCCCGGCTAACCCTGCCGGCGGCGCCGGCGCCGTTGCTGATCGTCAACCTGGGGGCGCCGTTCCGTATCCGCGGTGGCACCGACGTCGAGACGGTCGAGTACGCCGACGGCTGCGTGGTCACCACGCCCACCCGCGCATGGGAGTTCGGTTACCCGCTCCCGACCCGTTCCGTCGGCGTGCACTTCAAGCCGTGGGGGCTGGGCCCGTTTCTGCCGATGCCCGCGGCCGAGCTGTGCGACCGGCCGGCGACGGTCGAGCAGGTGTGGGGCCGGCCCGCCGTTGCTGAGCTACGCGACCGGCTGGCCACGGCGGCCGGATCGCACGAGATGCTGACGCTGCTCGAGGACGAACTCATGCGACGGCTGCGCGAGACCCCCGGCCTGGCACTCGTCCGTCATGCGAGCATCGTCATCGCCGAGACCAGCGGGGCGGTGGCGGTCGGCGACCTGAGCGTCGCAGCCCGGGTGAGCGGAACGCATCTGGTACAGCGGTTCAAGGAGCTCGTCGGCGTCACCCCGAAGCGGTTGGCCCGCAGCTACCGCTTCGCCGCCACCGTGCTCGCGCTCGACCCGGCCGAACCGATCGCCTGGGCCGATGTCGCGGTCGGCGCCGGCTACTTCGACCAGGCCCACTTCGGACACGAGTTCCGGGAATTCACCGGGTTCACGCCGACCCGGTACGTCGAAGTCCGGCGGCAGTTCCTGCGCGATCATCCCGGCCACGTGCTGGATGGCTGGCCGCTGCCGGCCGATTGATTTCTTACAAGACCCCCAGTTCACGACTCGTCAGCATGAAGCCATGTCACAAGCAAAGGCGAGCCCCGTGGGCAAGGTAGTCATGTACGCATCGGTGTCGGTCGACGGATTCATCGCCGACGAGAACGACCAGCCCGGACCCCTGTTCGACTGGTTGACCAGCGGTGACGTGCCGCTGGACGACAGCGGATTCTTGAACGTGTCGCAGGCGTCGTTCGACTACGTCCGGCCGTACTGGGACGAGATCGGGGCGACCATCGCGGGCCGCCACGTCTTCGACATCACGGACGGCTGGGACGGGACGCCTCCGGGCGGGGTCGATCACGTGATCGTCGTGACACACCGGCCGCCGCCCGCCGGCTGGGACCCCGAGGCGCCGTTTCACTTCGTCGACGGCATCGAGGCAGGCGTGGCCAAGGCGCGGGAGCTTGCCGGTGGCCGCACCGTCGAGGTCGCCGCCGGCGATGTCGGTGGACAGGCGCTTGCGGCAGGCCTGATCGACGAGGTGCGCATGGACGTGGTACCCGCTGTGCTCGGGTCCGGCAAGCGCTACTTCGGGTCGGCCGGCGTGCAGCACCTGTTGAAGGATCCTGACACCGTGATTCAGGGCAACCGGGTGCTCCACCTGCGCTATCGCGTGCGCCGTTGACCGATGCGGCGCCGATCGGTCCCAGGTCGCCTGAGGTTCCGGCCTCCGCCGCGCCGAAGTGCTGCTAGGCCAGAGCCGTGTCGGTCGATGCGCTTGTGGCGGCGATCTTGAAGATCTGGTGGCGGGTTCGGAACCCGGCTCGCCGGATGACCGTTT
>DASQKI010000108.1:0-17353 GCA_035630615.1 Nocardioidaceae bacterium | reverse complement strand
CGCCTGCTCGACGTGGGCCTTCGGGATGACGTAGCGCTCGTCGTACTTCGCGATCGCCATCAGCCGGTACATCTCGTAGAGGCTCTCCTCGGTCATCCCGACCGCCGCCGGGATGCTCGGGTCCGGCTCACGGCCGAGCGTCACCCCGCGCATGTAGGCCCGCATCGCCGCGAGCTTGCGGAGCACCCCGCTGACGATCTCGGTGTCGCCCGCGGTGAACAGCTCGGCGAGGTACTCCACCGGGATCCGGAGCGCCTCGATCGCGCCGAACAAGGTGTCGCGGTCCTCGGCGTCATGACCCTGCTCGGATAGCAGGTCGACCACCGGCGATAGCGGCGGGACGTACCAGACCATCGGCATCGTGCGGTACTCCGGATGCAGCGGGAGCGCCACCCGATACTTCTTGGCCAGGGCGTAGACGGGCGAGCGGCGGGCTGCGGCGAGCCAGTCCTCGGGGATCCCCTCGGCCCGTGCGGCCGCGACAACCTCGGGAGCTTCCGGGTCGAGGATCAGGTCCAGCTGGGCCTGGTACAAATCTTGCGGCTCGGGGGTCGCCGCGGCCCGCGTGACTTGATCGGCGTCGTACAGGAACAGGCCGAGGTAGCGCAGCCGGCCCACGCACGTCTCCGAACACACCGTGGGGAGACCAACCTCGACCCGCGGGTAGCAGAACGTACATTTCTCGGCCTTGCCGGACTTGTGGTTGAAGTAGATCTTCTTGTAGGGGCAGCCGGTGATGCACTGGCGCCATCCGCGGCAACGGTCCTGGTCGACCAAGACGATGCCGTCTTCGGCCCGCTTGTAGATCGCGCCGGAGGGGCAGGATGCCATGCACGACGGGTTGAGGCAGTGCTCGCAGATCCGGGGCAGGTAGAACATGAAGCTCTTCTCGAGCTCGAACCGGATCTTGTCCTCCGAATCCCGACGTACCTTCTCCACCATCGGGTCGAGATGGCCCAGCTGGCTGGTTCCACCGAGGTCGTCGTCCCAGTTGGCCGACCAGGTGATCTTGGTGTCCTTGCCGGTGATCAGGGACTTCGGTCGGGCCACCGGGAAGTCGTCACCCAGCGGCGCGTCGACCAGAGTCTTGTAGTCGTAGGTCCACGGCTCGTAGTAGTCCTTCAGCTCTGGCTGCACCGGGCTGGCGAAGATGCCAAGCAGCTTCTTGAGGCGACCACCTCCTTTGAGTCGCAGGTTGCCGCGCCGGTTTAGTTCCCAGCCCCCACGCCACTTCTCCTGGTCCTCGTAGCGACGTGGGTAGCCCTGACCCGGTCGGGTCTCGACGTTGTTGAACCAGACGTACTCGGTGCCGGCGCGGTTGGTCCACGCCTGCTTGCAGGTAACGGAGCAGGTGTGACAGCCGATGCATTTGTCAAGGTTCATCACCATGCCGAGCTGGGCCATGACTCTCATCAGTAGGTCACCTCCTGCGAGCGCTTGCGGATCGTGGTCACCATGTCGCGCTGGTTTCCGGTCGGCCCGAGGTAGTTGAAGGTGTAGGAGAGTTGTGCATACCCGCCGATCAGGTGGGTCGGTTTGACCATCAGCCGCGTGACTGAGTTGTGGATGCCGCCGCGCCGCCCGGTCGCCTCAGACTTGGGTACGTCGATCGTTCGTTCCTGGGCATGGTGCACGTAGACCACCCCGGCCGGCATCCGATGCGAGACGATGGCTCGGGCGACCAGCACGCCGTTGGCGTTGACACATTCCACCCAGTCGTTGTCGAGGACCTCGATCGACGCCGCGTCCCCGGGGCTTATCCAGACCGTCGGCCCTCCCCGCGACAGGGAGAGCATCAGCAGGTTGTCCTGATACTCGGAGTGGATCGACCACTTGGAGTGCGGGGTCAAGTAGCGCACGGTGATTTGGCGGGCGCCGTCCAGGCCGAGACGGGGTTCGCCGAACAGCCGATGCATGTCCAGCGGCGGTCGGTAAATGGGCAGGGCCTCACCAAGGTCGAGCATCCAGTCGTGGTCGAGGTAGAAGTGCATCCGGCCGGTGAGGGTGTGGAAGGGCTTGAGCCGTTCGATGTTGACCGTGAACGGCGCGTATCGGCGGCCGCCGGTCTCCGAGCCCGACCACTCCGGTGACGTGATCACGGCAACCGGCGCCACCTGAGTGTCGGCGAAGCTGATCCGCTTCTCCTCCGAGCCCTCCGCCAGGTCGACCAGCGGCTTGCCGACCCGTTCCTCGAGGCTGCGGAAGCCCTGGACGGCGACCTCGCCGTTGGTGGTTCCGGAGAAGGTGAGGATGGCCTCAGCGAGCTTGGCGTCGGTGTCGATCGCCGGCCTGCCGTCACCCGCGCCACCCAGCATCACGCCATTGGCCCGGGCCAGCCGCGTGATCTGCTCCTCCATCCGGTAGGTCACGTTCTTGACCGTGAAGCCGAGGGAGTCCGCGAGCGGACCAACGGTGGCCAGCTTGTCGGCTATCGCGGTGTAGTCGCGTTCGACTACGGCGAAGACTGGCATGTTCTGGCCGGGTGTCCCGGGGCGTCCGGCGGCCCGCCAGTCGTCGACCCGTCCCCCGGGCTGTGCGGTCTCACCGGGAGTGTCGTGCTGGAGCGGCACGCTGACCAGGTCCTTGCGGGTGCCGAGGTGGGTCTTCCCGAGTTCCGACAGCGTCTGGGCCAGCAGGTGGAAGGTCTCGAAGTCGGTCTTGGCCTCCCACGGCGGGTCGATCGCGGGGCTGAAGGCGTGCACGAACGGATGCATGTCGGTCGACGAGAGGTCGTGTTTCTCGTACCAGGTCGCGGCGGGGAACACGACGTCGGAGAGCAGAGTCGTCGAGGTCATGCGGAAGTCGGCGGAGACCAGCAGGTCGAGCTTGCCCTCCGGCGCCTCGTCGTGCCATGCCACATCCACCGGTTGCGGAGTCTCGGGATTCTCGGCCCCCATCACGTTGGAGTGGGTGCCCAGCAGGTGCTTGAGGAAGTACTCGTTGCCCTTGGCCGAGGAGCCCATCAGGTTCGATCGCCAGAGCACCAGGGTCCGCGGCCAGTTCTGTGGGGCGTCCACGTCCTCGATCGCCGGCTTCAGGCTGCCGTCGTGCAGCGACTGCGCAACGTAGGAGGCAACGTCGCCCGCCCGTCCCTCGGTGACCGCGGTGGCCGCGTCGTCCGCCACCTGGAGCGGGTTGGCCTCGAACTGGGGATAGAACGGCATCCAGCCCAGCCGGGCCGACTGGGCAATCGTGTCCGCGGTGTGCTTGCCTGCGAGGTGGCCGCGCGCCAGCGGCGAGGCCAGGGAGTCGGCGGAGTAGCCGTCATTGCGCCACTGGTCGGTGTGCATGTACCAGTACGCCGTGCCGATCATCGTGCGTGGCGGTCGCGACCAGTCGAGGGCGTTAGCGAGCGAGATCCACCCGGTGATCGGCCGGCACTTCTCCTGTCCGACGTAGTGCGCCCAGCCGCCGCCGTTGCGGCCTATACAGCCGGTCAGCACGAGCAGGGACAGGATCGCTCGGTACGTCGCGTCGCCGTGGAACCATTGGCAGATGCCGGCGCCCATGATGATCATCGATCGTCCGCCCGACTCCTCGGCGTTGGCGGCGAACTCGCGCCCCACCCGAATGCACTGCTCGGCCGGGACGCTGGTGATCTCGGCCTGCCAGGCAGGGGTGTACGGCGTCTCCGCATCGTCATAGCCGCTGGGCCACTCGCCGGGCAGTCCGGGCCGCTCGACGCCGTACTGCGCGAGCATCAGGTCGAACACCGTGGTGACGAGGTTACCGTCCACCCGTCGGGCCGGAACGCCACGTCGCAGGACGGATCCGCTCCCGTCGGGGGCGACGAACGCCGGAATCTGCACCTCCACGGCCTCGGCACCCTCCCCGGCGCACGTCAGAGCGGGAGTGACGCCCTCGAGGTCGAGGTTCCATCTGCCCACGCCGGAGTCGGCGTAGCGAAAGCCCATCGAGCCGTTCGGCACCACGGACCGCCCGGTCACCTCGTCGAGCACCACCGTCTTCCAGGCGTCCTCCGCCGGACGGTCCGGACCCGCATCGAGGTCGGCGGCGGTAAGGAACTTGCCGGGCACGAGCCCGCCGTCGGGGTGCTCCTCGAGCCGGATCAAGAACGGGAGGTCGGTGAACGTACGCACATAGTCAGCGAAGAACGGCGTCTGCCGGTCCACGAAGTGCTCTTTGAGGACGACGTGGCCCATCGCCATCGCGAGCGCCGCGTCCGTGCCGGCCTGGGCAGGCATCCACTCGTCGGCGAACTTGGTGTTGTCGGCGTAGTCCGGGCTGACCGTGACCACCTTGGTTCCGCGGTAGCGGACTTCCGCCATCCAGTGGGCATCCGGCGTTCGGGTCACCGGCACGTTGGAACCCCACATCATCAGGTACGTCGCATCCCACCAGTCGCCCGACTCGGGGACATCGGTTTGGTCCCCGAACACCTGCGGGCTGGCCACCGGCAGGTCGGCGTACCAGTCGTAGAACGAGGTCATCACACCGCCGATGAGCTGGATGAACCGCGTCCCGACGCAGTGAGACACCATTGACATCGCCGGGATCGGTGAGAATCCCGCACATCGGTCCGGGCCGTAGGTCTTGATGGTGTGGACATGTGCTGCGGCGGCGAGTTCGACTGCCTCGCTCCACGACGCCCGGACCAGGCCGCCTTTGCCCCGTGCGCGCTGGTAGGTCCGGCGCTTGTCCGGATCGCCGGTGATCTCCGCCCATGCCGAAACCGGGTCGCCAAGCCGCGCCCGGGCCTCTCGGTACAGCTCGAGCAGAACGCCACGCACGTACGGGTAGCGCACGCGAGTCGGGGAGTAGGTGTACCAGGAGAACGCCGCCCCTCTGGGGCAGCCGCGCGGCTCATACTCCGGCCGGTCCGGACCGACGGAGGGATAGTCCGTCTGCTGGCTCTCCCACGTGATGATCCCGTCCTTGACGTAGACCTTCCACGAGCACGAGCCGGTGCAGTTCACCCCATGCGTCGAACGCACGACCTTGTCATGGCTCCACCGATCTCGGTAAAAGACATCTCCCGCGCGGCCACCCTCACGAAACACAGCGCGTCCGTCGTCTGACTCCTCCCAGCGCGTGAAGAACCGTCCGACTCCCAGTAGAGCCGCCGATGCCGGACCGTCCACGCCGGGTCGTTGAGCCGAGTCGTCCATCACCGGGCACCTCCGTTCATTTGCCCGAGCCTCCGCTTCCCGTCCCTCGCGCATCGGGTCTCGAGATCCTCGAGGCATGTTGAGACCCAATCGACGCTGTTCGTCAGCTTGCCTATATTTCTGTGGGCTTGCTAGCCCCAAATACATCGACCGGACTTGCGCTCGTTCGTTTCACGCTCAATTCACTGGTTTGCGCAGCGTTGAGCGCCTTCTGCCTTACAAGCAGGGGTCACAGGTTCGATCCCTGTTGCGCGCGCCGATGGCCTGCGGAAACACTCGGCGACCCGGGTGTAGATACGTCTCGTCTATGACTGCTGGGGCTTCTCCACGACGAAGGCGAACTTGCGTACTCGCCCATCTCGGAGCCAGTCCCTCCAGCACCGATGGGCGACCACCAGTTCATCCAAGGCGCGCCTGCCGAGCCTCGCCGTGATATCGGAGGAGTCGGCCGCGAACGCGTCGGCCAATGAATCGACCACGTCCCGGTGGGATCGACTGACCTCGTCCTGCCACCGAACGTGTAGCCCGACCCGCTCCAAGCTGGAGAGCATTTCGGGCAGCGGCACGAGCCACACCGTGTCGGAGCTGGGGATGCTTGCTTTTTCCGCGGCGGTCAGTGGCTGGCCCTCCTCCATCGTGAAGGCGAACCGCCCTCCTGCCTTCAGGGCCACGGCAATCTCATCCAGCAGGGTTTCCTTGTCGCGAAAGGCGAGCATGGTCTCGAGCAGCAGTACTACGTCGAACGGACCGGACGGGACCGGTGGGATCCGCGAGACCTCGAAGCGACAGTCGAGGGAGCCGGCGTTCCGACTTGCGATGGCGATCGCGCTAGGGCTGGCGTCCACGCCCAGGTAGGTGCATCCCAGTTCCCGCGTGAGCAACCGTCCGGGTCCGGCGATTCCGCAGCAAAGGTCCAGCACCGAGACCCCCGGACCAATGCCCGCTTCGACAGCCAGGGACAGGATCTCTGTTGCGCACATGAAGCCTTCCTGACCGACGAACTCGCCGGATGCGTACGCCGACAGGCGTGCCGGCCGTAAGGCCCGGTCGTGACGGGCACGCTCGTCCGGCTTCATGCCTGCTCCGTGAGAAGACACGTTCGGGTCATGGCGCGTTCGGTCCTGCTCGCGGCGGTGGAAGTGTCGGTCGCGCCGAGATCGGCGACGGTCACGGACTGTACGCCGCGAGGAAGCGGTCGCGGAAGGCGTCCATCGGCCAGACCGGCCCATCGGGGTCTGGCCTCATGCCGTCCTGCCAGCCCCATCCGGAGATTCGGTTGATGACGGCCGGATCGCGTGCGATGACCGTGATAGGCACGTCGCGACTCGCCGTGTCACCGCTCACGATCGGGGCGGGCTGATGGTCGCCGACGAGGATGAGCACGAGGTCGTCGTCGCCGTACCTTTCCACGAAGGAGACGACGGTCCGCAGGCAGTACGCGATGGATTTTGCGTACGCGGCTTGGACGTCATCGCTGTCCCGCCATACCTCCTCCGGGGATTGGGCACGGTCGTGGATGCGATCAAAGACCGAGCCGTCGCCGAGGTGGTTCCAGTCGATCATGTGAGGGAGTGGTGCCCATGGCGCATGGCTCGATGCGAGGTCGACCTGGGCCATCACGGGAGTGCGGTCCCGGCTCGCGAGCTCACGGCGCTGAAACTCCGACAGCGCGTACTGATCCGGCATGTCGGCGATGCCGAACTCCGGACCGCGGTAGCCGAGGTTGTCGTATATCTTGTCGAGTTGGTAGAACGCCTCTCCTTCCGGCCACTCCTCCTTGTTCGTCGGCATGACCCCGACGGTTCGCCAGCCCTCCCGGTGGAAGGATCCGCTGAGGGTCATCCGGTCGCTGTCGAACAGCCGCTCGTAGAGCAGCTGGTTGTCGACCCACACACCAGACTGCAGCGTGGAATGCGCCAGCCAGCTCACGCCGCCGAATGTCGGTGAGGTGAGATAGGCGCTCCGCGTGGAAAATCCGGTCGCACGCAAGCGACGTGTGCCGGCGTCGACCGCGGGCCGAATCTGCGCCGCAGTCGACGTGCCTTCCAGCGCGATGCGACCGTAACTCTCGGCGAAGACGACGAGCACGTCCTTGCCGCGCAGTCCGCCGAGCAGGTCGGTTCGGTCGCGGTAGCGGTCATCCGCGACCGCCGCGTCGAACCTCTGGAGTTCTTCTACGTCGGCAGCGATCGCGCGCACCTTGCCGACGACCAGGCTGCCCGCGTCCACCGAGGCCAGCGGCTCCTCCGACCCGACGTGGAGCCCGGACGCCGCACCGACGATCCAGATGACAGCGAGCCCGGCGAGGGTGCGCACAGACCAATGGCGATGGCGGGCCGCGAGTCCGGTAACTCGCACCACGGCGAGAGGCATGCAGACGAGGACGGCGATGACGAGCGCGGCGGCCGAAGCGACCGCGATGGTGGCGCCGGTCGTACCGATCGAATCGCTGACAACCTCAACGGCGGGCACGAAGTAGAAGTCCTGGTCCGTCACTACGCTGTACGGGCGGTCGAGAGCCGCGTAGAACCCGACGTCGAGGAGTTTCCAGACGGTCAACAGCCCGAGAAGCACTCCCGCCACGGTCGCGGTGATTCGCCTTGGCCGGCGCGGGAGAACGAGGGCCACGCCGACCAGCACCAGCCCCTCGACCGGGATCCGAACGAACGCGCCGAGCGCCATGTCATCGGCGCGGTTCGGAGCGACGAGCGCGAACCACACGAGCAGCACGGCCACCAGATTGATCACTGCGGCCACTTCACGCCGTCCGGGCCGGCCGGTGGCTACGGTCGGCGCCGCGTGGCGACGACGCCACAACCACCAGACATCCCGTCCGAACGACTCGGCCAGCAGCGCCAACGCGGCGATCAGCCCGGCCTCGGCCACCCAGGGAGGCAGGACATCGGCCGCCGCGACCGCCAGCACGACGCCTTGGACCGCGGCCACCACGCTGCGCCAGTAGCGCGGTGGCAGCTGTCGGTGCAGCCAGGGGACGGCCCAGCCCGCCACGGCGAAGGCGTAGCGCATGCCGCCGATCGCGAGCACCCACCCGCCGAAGTCGCGGGCGACGTACACGCTCAGAACCAGGATGAGGAACGCGTCGACCTCGCCGTCGAACCGCGCGCCGAAGTTCGACGTCGTGCGCGTGTGTCTCGCGATCCGGCCATCGATTGCGTCGAGTACGAGTGCGACGACCGCGAGCGCCACCAGAGTCGTGACGGCCGGCGGCCGTACAAACGAGTCCGCGGTCAGCGCCGCGACGCCACAGGCGAGCGTGGCCCGGGAGAGGGTCACCAGATCCGCCGGACCCAGGGCAGCATCTCCGTTTCGTGCCACCCCGCCGGCTACCGACGTGTTCAGAGCGACACCACACGCGAGTCCCACGACCCAGCCGAGACCGCCCAGGCCGACGGTCATCCCGAGCGTGGCGAGCAGGGCAACCAGCGCTGTCAGACCAACGGCCGGTCCGCTTCGAACCGCGAGCATCGCACCTCCCTCGTGATGGGTACAGCAAAGGTACGTACGTTGCTAGTGTTCGGATCTCCGAAGGCGGGAGAGCTGCCGATGCGTACTGAGGCCTTGGCGTTCTGGGTGCGCGAGCCCGGCGCTGGCGAGATCCGGCCGGTCCGGCTGCCGGAGCCCGGCACGGACGACGTCTTGGTTCGGACGCTGTGCTCCGGGATCAGCCGGGGCACCGAGACCCTGGTGTTTCGCGGACAGGTTCCGAGGAGCCAGTACGGCGCGATGCGTGCACCCTTCCAGGAGGGAGAGTTCCCGGGACCGGTCAAGTACGGCTACCTCAATGTGGGCGTAGTCGAGCACGGTCCCCGCGACCTTCGCGATCGCCCCGTCTTCTGCCTGTACCCGCACCAGACCGCTTACGTGGTGCCGGCCGCGGCCGTGCTCCCGGTACCCGCCGGTGTGCCGCCGGAGCGGGCGGTGCTCGCAGGCGCCGTGGAGACGGCCGTCAACGCGCTGTGGGACGCCGCACCTCTCGTCGGTGACCGGGTCGCGGTTGTCGGCGCCGGCATGGTCGGTTGCTGCGTCGCGCGGCTCCTGACCCGGTTTCCCGCTGTCGACGTCACCGTCGTCGACATGGATCCGGCCAAGGCCGAGGTCGTGACTTACCTGGGTGCGACCTTCGCCTCTCCGGCAGAGGCCGCGGACGGCCGTGATCTGGTCGTACACGCCAGCGCGACCTCCTCCGGACTCCAACTCTCATTGGATCTGCTCGCCCGAGAGGGCACCGTCCTCGACCTGTCCTGGTACGGCGATGCGGAGGTTCAGCTCTCGCTTGGGGGCGCCTTCCACTCCGGACGGCTCGGGATCCGTTCCAGCCAGGTCGGGACTGTCTCCCCCGCCCGGTCCGGCAGCCGGACCCTGGTCGACCGGAGAGCTCTCGCGCTTGACCTGCTGCGCGATCCCGCCTTCGACGCACTGATCACCGGCGTGTCCCCGTTCGACGAGCTGCCAGACCTGATGTCGCGGCTCGCGGCCGGGAGTCAGCCGGCGCTTTGCCACACCGTCAGCTACGGCGAAGGGTGATGGGATGTTCAGCGTGACCGTGCGGGACCACATGATGATCGCCCACAGCCTGCGCGGCGAGGTGTTCGGACCCGCGCAGCGCCTGCACGGTGCGACCTACGTCGTGGACGCGACCTTCCGGCGTACGGACCTCGATGACGACGGCATTGTCGTCGACATCGGACGCGCGGGTCAGGAGCTTCGCGCCGTACTCAGCGAGCTGAGCTACCGCAACCTGGACGACGAGGCCGAGCTCAGCGGCATGAACACGACGACCGAGGCGCTCGCCAAGGTGGTCGCCGATCGGCTCGCGGAGCGGGTTCGCGCCGGTGCGCTCGGTAGCGGGGGCGGTCGGCTGGCCGGCCTCGCGGTCGCCCTGCACGAGTCGCACATCGCGTGGGTGACATACGAGCGGCCGCTATGAGCGAGCGCCCGTGAACCCCCGACGGGCCGTGGTCCTGCTCGACGGACGGCGGCTGCGGCAGTCCGCCGCGCAGCCCCGCGACAAGCTGTTCGGCTGGTCCGCGACCGCGAAGCGGATGTCGCGCGTCCTCGCGGAGCTGGTGTGACGACCGGACAGGTCCGGACGGCTCCCGAGTGGCTGGCGTTGCGCGAGCCCGCCGACGCGGCGGCGCGAGCGGCCGATCTCGTCGAGGAGATCCGCAGATACCTGCCACCCGCCGGCGGTACGACCGTCCACGATCTCGGTTGCGGCACCGGGTCAATGGCCCGTTGGCTCGCGCCGCGGTTGACCGGCGCCCAGGATTGGGTCCTGTACGACCGAGATGCCGAGTTGCTCACCCGCGCCGCAGCGGACCCGCCGGATGCAGCGGCCGACGGTGCCCCGGTCGCCACGCAGACCCGCCTGCGCGACGTCACCCGGCTCCACCCGGCGGAGCTGGCGGGAGCGAGCCTCATCACCGCCTCGGCGCTGCTGGACGTGATGACTTCAGACGAGCTCGAACGACTCGTCGCCAGCTGTGCCGGAGTTGGCTGTCCCGTGCTGATCACCCTCAGCGTCACTGGTCGCGTCGAGCTGACGCCGGCCGACCCGTTCGATCGGTGCGTCGCCGACGCATTCAATGCCCACCAGCGACGCACCGTCGGCGCTCGGCGGCTGCTCGGGCCCGAGGCGATCGGCGCCGCGGTGGACGGCTTCACCCGGCTGGGCTTCGACGTCCTGGTGCGACCGAGCTCGTGGCGGCTTGGCCCCGGCCGATCCGCGCTGGCGGCGACGTGGTTTACCGGCTGGCTGGCCGCGGCATCCGAGCAGCGACCGGAGCTGGCCGTGGCGGCCTTCTCATACCGACGGAGACGCCTTGCCGAGGCGGCCGAAGGCCGATTGTCCGTCACCGTGGGCCACGAGGATCTGCTGGTCCGGCCGGGTATCTAACCTAGGACGCCACCAGTGAAAGGATGGCGGCGAGTCGCCGTGGATCGGTCGGGGTAGGTGGCGGCAAAAGGACGACGTGCAGCCCCGCGGCAACTCCCCCACCGTCGGTGAGCGGGTTGTCGCCGACCATGAGGGTGTCCTGCGGTTCCACGCCGAGCTGTTCGCACGCCGTCAGGAAGAGCTTGGGAGCCGGTTTGCAGGCGCCGTGCTGGAAGGACATCACGACGACGTCCACGAGCGGGGAGAGTCCGAGCCGGTCCATCGTCGGGCGGAAATCAAAGCCGGTGTCGCTGACGACACCGACCGGGATATTTCGGTGGCGCAGCGCCCGCAAGGTCGGCAGTGTGTCGGGAAAGGCTTCCCAGGACCCGGCGCTCACGGTCAGCTTGTACAGCTCCTCGCTCAGCCCGGGTGCCAGCCGTTCGCAGCCGGCGTTGGCGTACAGGAGCGTCCAGACCTCGCGGTGGCGGTCGGCGGAGAGGTCGCGGCCCTTGGCCAGCTCCTCCGCCGTGCTGGCCCGGTCGAGCACCCGTTGCCACACTGCCGAAGCCTCAGCCGGGTCGAGCTCGGCGACACCGAGTGCGGTGGCGGCTCGCAGCAGGAGCTGGTCGCCACTGCCGGCGAGGCGGATCAGGGTATCGCCGAGGTCGAAAAGTACCGCCTTGAAGGGGCTCACGCCAGCACCGCCCGAAGCTCGGTGAACAGCATGCGGGCGGTCTCGTCCCAGGTGGGGAAGTCCTCGGCGCGACGGGCCGCGGCGGCGCTCATCCGGCGACGCAGCGGCTCATCGAGAGCAAGACTCTTCAGTGCGTCAGCCAGGGCGACCCGGTCACCAGGCGGCACCACCAGGCCCTCGACGCCGTGCCGGGCCAGGTGCGGCAGATTCCCCGCCGACCAACCGACCACCGGCAATCCCGCTGCCATCGCCTCACTGTAAACGGTGCCGTACGGCTCCAACACGCTGGCGAGCGCGAACACGTCGGCGGCCCGGTAGAAGCCGGCGACCTCGGCGGCGGGTAAGGGACCGTGCACCACCACGCGTCCAGCCAGATCCGCCGCGGCAAGCCGGGCCCGGACCTTGGCTGAGTACGCCGGGTCGACACTGGTGTTGCCGACGAGGTGCAGCGTTACTGCGTCGTCGGGCAGGTGTGCTATCGCCTCTAGGAGGTCGTGCAGCCCCTTGCGAGCGACCCAGTTGCCCACCGACAGTACGGCCGCCCGGCGGCCCGCACGCAGGTCTTCATCCGGTAGTGCGGGTGCGGCGGCCGGATCGCGGCCGGGCGGCACGACCCGTAGCAGCCGCTGCGGCATCCCGGAGCGGTGCAAGCAATCGGCCAGGTCGGCGCTGGCGACCAAGAGCCTGGCCGCGCGGCGGTACGCCTGCCGGTCCAGCACCGCGTACACGCGCTGTCGCAGCGCGGCGTGGTCGATGCCACCCGGTGGCTGATGCAGGATGGCCACGAGGGGCGGCAGCCGGCGCGCGACGAACAACCACGGAGGGAGAAAGGCCGCAGCGATGCTGTCCAACAGCAGCACGTCTGGCCGGAGACGCGCCGTAGCCCGCAGGATCGCCGGGCCGGCCAGTGCAGGCAGTGGAAAGGGCCAGGCCGGAAAGGACAGAAACTCCACTCGAGCGTCGTTGGCCGGGGCCCGAGCGGCGACTCGCTGGTGATAGGCGTAACCGCCGGTCATCGTCTGTGGGTCGCCCAGGGTCAACAGTGCGACAGTGAGGGTATGCGGGTGCGGATGCTGCACAGGTTCGGCCTGCTGGGCGGCTACGCCTCCCACTCCATCGCTCCACAGCTGACGTAGTCGCTGCGCGGTGCCCAGGTCGTCCACACGCATCATCTTCGCAGCGCCCGGAGGCGGGTCCGCCAGCGTCGTCGCCGTCCTCCGGCGGACAGCACCGCGTCACCGCCGACCATAGTCTCGGCGGTGGAGGTTGGGCGGCTGGGATCGCCGTCGTACCGACCTCGGCGTAGCCGACGCAGCTGAACCTGAACGCGAAGGCCCTGCAGGTCGACTTCGCGGCTCAGATTGATTGATCTACCTCTCGGGTGGATAGTCGGATGTCATGCTGCCGCTATACCGACCGGGCCAATCGAGGGGTGCCCCAGTCGAGGTGTGTTCGGTCTTGATCCCGACACCTTACGGAGAGTTCCAGACCCGGGTGTTCGAGACGGCCGCTGGAGACGTCTACCTGGCGATGGTCCGTGGCAGCCTAGACGGGGACGAACCGGTGCTCACCCGACTGCACTCCGAATGCCTCACCAGCGATGCCCTCGGTTCCCTGCGCTGCGACTGCGGCGTCCAACTGCGGACCGCACTACGCGCGGTCATGGTCGAGGGCCGCGGCATCGTGCTGTACATGACCGGGCAGGAGGGTCGGGGGATCGGCCTGGTCAACAAGCTTCGCGCCTACATGGAGCAGGATCGCGGCGCGGATACCGTCGATGCCAACCTACGGCTCGGGTTACCGGCCGACAGCAGGGATTACACCGACGCCGGAGCTGTGCTCACCATGCTCGACGTGCGCAGCGTGCGGCTGCTGTCCAACAATCCTCGCAAAGCCGCCGGGCTGCGCCGCGCTGGCGTGCGGGTAGACGAAATGGTGCCGCTGCCGACCGCGGCACACGTTCGTAACGCCGGATACCTGCGGACGAAGGCGGCCCGGCTCGGGCACGCACGTCCCAGCGGATCCGAGCTGACCACGCAGCCTGCCACTCCGGTGGACGTCTCCACCTTGTTGGGCGAGGTTCGAGCCCCGCCGGATCGGCCGTACGTCCTGCTCAAGTATGCGCAAACCCTCGATGGGCGGATCGCCACCCGCAGTGGCGACTCGAAATGGATCAGCGGCGAGCCCGAACGCCGGGTGTCACATGCGCTGCGCGCCGCCTGCGACGCGGTGCTGGTAGGCGCCGGCACCGTCCGGCAGGACGACCCGCAACTCACCGTGCGGCTGGTGCCGGGGGCGACGCCGTTGCGAGTGGTGCTGTCCAGCAGGCTCGGCGTCCCGCAGACAGCCAAGGTCTTCTCCGAAGAGGCGCCGACCATGATCTTCACCACGGCCAATGCCGACAGCCAGCGGCGCGCCGAGTTGCTCGCGGCCGGCGTCGCCATACACGAGGTGGCAGCCGCGCCAGGTGGCGTCGACCTCGCCGCCGCGCTCGCTGAGCTGCGTCAGGCCGGCGTGCGGTCCTTGATGGTGGAGGGCGGTGCGGGCGTGATCACCTCCCTGCTGGCGTCGCGGCTTGTCGATCGCCTGGTGGTGTCGGTGTCACCGATCATTGTCGGCGCCGGCGTCGAGGCGGTGCGCGAGCTCGGCGTCGAAAGGATCACCGACGGCCTGCGGCTGTCGAACCGCAGCGTCAATGTGATCGGCGAAGATGTGCTGCTCAGTTGGGACCTTCATTCCGCGCGATGACGTTGGAGTGGTCCTTGCCTTGCCTTGCGTTCAGCTCTGTGCAGCGCGGGGGAGTGGCCGAGTCCGGCCACGCGTCTTGATCTCAAGCGCGCTTGAGGTCGCAGTATCTGTCCATGCACGGGAAATCTACGAGTTCTCAGGCGGATCGAACCCCCTGCCGATGTCGCTGATCTGGCACCACCTGATCTTCGATCCCGATACGAGCATCGGCGTTGGCGAATACACCTACCGTGGTCGGCGGCAATATACGGTGTGGCAATCGTGCAGTGCGCCGACGGGCGCATCCGGCGCTGGCGGGAGTATCAGTATGCAGACGCCCTCGACTGGCCGACCTTTGTCGGCGACAGCAGATTCGACTGAGCCGGAGCCGGGTCTCGCAGGCTGCTCGGCGGAGGGAGGGGACCGGCTTCGGGCTCCCATTTGTGTTCGGCCAACTGCCCGCCGGCGTATCGGCGATGATCGAAGCGGAAGGCGTACGCCTCTCGCGCGATGTCTCGTGACTGTGGCAGGGTGACCGTGGAGAGCAGCGTGGCAGACAACACCGACACCAGCAGCCTCGCGGAGCTGCGGACATCGGCCCGAGGCTGGCACGGCGTGCAACTTGCCGTCCTCGGTTTCATCGGACTGTGCGGCGTACTGCAGCGGGGCAACGAGGACGTGCCGCGCTCGTTGCAGATTCTGTCCGGCGGTTTGGTGCTTGGCGCGCTGGTTGTGGCGTGTGTGGCCACGGTGCTTGTGGCGGTCTCCGCCTGGCCGGTGTACGCGCGGGCGCCGCATCCCGACGACCAGACGGAGGTCCGGCGTACTGTCGGGCGACTGCGGATCGGTATCGCCCTCACCTTCGTCGCCGTCGCGCTGACCGCGCTGGCGACCACGTCGCAATGGTGGCCGGCTGAACCGGAGGCGACGGCCGCGATCGTCGAGGTCAGCACGGCCGGCGGCGAGATATGCGGCGAGCTCCGCCAGATCGACACCTCGGGCGTCACTCTCGTTGCGGACGGAAACCTCGTCGCGATCGAATTCGGCGAGGTGATCGCCCTCCGATCCGTGACCAGCTGCTGAGCCCTGGGCGGCCGGCACCTCGGCTGAGCATCGTCGCCGAACAGGTGAACCAGGCGCCGGGGTCGGTGAAACCCTCCCAGGCAGAGTGGCAGCGACCATCGTTGCCCGAACCCACCCGTAAGCAACCCCCTGAACCCAAGGCTGTAACAGATCTGATCGCTCGATCGGTAGCTGTGGTGACCTGATCCGGAACGGATCCTGCAAACCATGAGGTGGAAAAGGATGAATGTGCCGAAACGGTTGAAGACGGCGCGGAGCGCGGGCCTGACCGCGTTGTGCGCTGGGGCGATGGGTGGCGGGGTGCTCGTGTTGGCGGCGGGCGCGAACGCTCAAGACCCGCCAGGCAACAACGGCACAGTCAAGGTCGACGATCAACCGCTTGATTCGATCCCGAATAACAACCCGCATGTCGACTGTGTCTTCCGGGTCGATTTCTACGGTTACGACGAAGGTGTCGGCGATGCCACTGTCACTTTCGAGCCGCACTCCCCGACGAGCGATGTCGGTCTGACGGTCGCCGGTGACACATCGCCGGATATCGGTGAAGACGCCGCCGGCGGCGGCACCGATCTCGATGCTTCGGTGACCTACACGCTGAGCTTCGACGGCGACCCGCATCCACAGCAGGGTTTCCACGTCAAGCTGACCGTCAACGCGCCGGGCTCTATCGGCGCCGACGTCAAGCACAAGGTCTTCTGGGTCGAGGAGTGCCCGACTACGCCGCCGACGACGCCTCCCACAACGCCGCCGACGACGCCTCCCACAACGCCGCCGACCGAAACGCCTCCACCGACGACGCCGCCGACCGACACGCCACCTCCGCCGCCGACCGACACGCCACCTCCCCCGCCGCCGACTGAGGTTGTCGCCGGCGTGGGCGGTGGATCTGACAGCGGCTCTGGCCCGGGAAGCTGGTTGCCGGTGGGCTTGATCGGCCTCGGGTCGGTTCTGGCTGGTGGTGCCGCACTCGCCTCGAGACGGCGCGGTGACCACACGGCATAAGCGGGGCGCGCTCGCCGAACTGGGCGCGATGCTCGCCGCCGTGGGGCTCCTGGTCGGACTCGGCTCTCATGCCGATGATCCGGCCGGGAGCAACGCCGGCGCGTCCGCCGCCGAGGTGACCGCGGGGGTCGGCACGGCAGCGCCGGACACCGCCGAAAGAGGCGGCAGTGACGCGCCGACGTCGACGCCGGTCGAGCCTGATCGGCTGAGGATTCCGTCGCTGGGTATCGACGCGCCGGTGGTGCCGATCGCAGCCGACGGACTACGGCTGGTACCCCCATCCGATCCGCGGTCCGTCGGCTGGTGGTCAGCCGGAGCGTCCCCGGGGGCCGAGCGTGGCACCGCGCTCCTCACGGGACACACCGTGAGCACCGGGGGTGGCGTATTCGACGACCTCGAACGGATGCGGCCCGGCCAGCGCGTCGAGATTCTCTCCGGCGGCACGCGTCTGAGCCTTCGAGCTACCTCGGTGACCACCTATCCCAAGGCGGCGTTGGCCAAGCATGCGGCCGAGATCTTCGACCAAACCTCAACGGGCCGGATAGCGCTGGTCACCTGCGAGGACTGGACGGGCACCGACTACCAGAGCAATGTCGTGGTGCTCGCCACCCCCGTCAGCTGAAGAACGCTCGACGAGGACAGCTACGCCGCGCTACGCACGGTCGAGACCTAGTGGTCCGGTCGTCTAGCCTGTCGGGCGTGATCGGTGCGGTCGTCTGGGAGCTTTGCTGATGATGTCGGGCAAGTACCGTCTGGCGGTCCTGCTGGCCGTCGGAGTGTTGGTGGCCGGACTTACCGCGTTGGGCCTTCAGGTCCTCA
>DASQKI010000107.1:0-9080 GCA_035630615.1 Nocardioidaceae bacterium | reverse complement strand
CGGCGATGTTGTTGGGCAACAACACGGTGACAGCCGCCATCGGGTCGGACGCCTTCGCCACTCTGACCGCGTCGCGCAGTGCTTCGAGCGCGTGCGGGCCATATCGCGTGGCGACGACCGTCGATGTCACTGGCGTTCCCCCATACGGCGAGGTGTTGCCGGCACCCTAGCGCGGCCCGGGTGCGGTCCTAGCTAGCTGCCGCTCACGAGTCGGACGGCTTGACAAGCTCTTCGATGGCAGCCACGACCGATTCGAGCGCAGCGAGGTCGGTGTTCACTTCGTCGATGCTCAGCTGCGCCCGGCCTCGGCCCTGCCGGTCGCCCGTGTGTGCGATGTGGTTGCGGCGTTCGGTGATCCGGTCGAGCAGCACTTCGGTCTCGCGGCCCTTCACCTTCCGTTGCCGATCAAGCTGCTTGAACGGCTTATCCACACCTATCAGACTGAGCATTTCGCCGACCTTGTTCGGCGCGGTGCTGGCATTCTCGCGGACGTACGGCTCGACGACGAGGGTGCGCAGACCCCAGCGCTTCTTCGACAGGTATCGCTGGTCGATTTCCATCCAGGAATCGAGGTCGAGCGTGAGTTTCCGTAGCCGAGGCGTTGCCGTCCCGTCGTAGAGGAGGGGGCCCACGCGCTCCATCACCTTGTCGGCGATGTAGGTCTCCGTCGCGGCGCATGCGGCCACCAGCGCCTGGCGAAGGAGCGGCCGGTGGTCGACGAAGTCGTGCCGCTGCACACCCGAGCCAGGTCTGAAGATCAGCCAGACGTCCTCGTTGATCAGCCAGTCGAGCTGGTCGCGCTGTCGCTTGCCTACGCCGAGCGCCGCCCCGATCCGCTCCCTCGGTTCGGCTCGCATGCGCTGGGTCCGCTGGTTCGTCAGGCACGCGGCGATGCGGACAAGCTGATGGGCGTCTGCCATGTTCGCTTCGAACGCCGCCAGCGGTGACGGCTTGGTCTTACCGGCCATGGCGCTCCTCTTCACGATTCAGGGTTGGACAGCGAGTCGACCTGTTGGAGCGGCGGTACGCACCACGAGGCGACTTGTCGGATCTTGTCGAATCGCGCACTAGCCCGGGGAGGGCCCTAAGGCCCCAATTTCTCTACTCGACGGCAGAGTCGGCTGCGAGTGTCGACATCACAAGAGATGCGATTGCCCAGTCCTGCACGCCAACCCCGGTGAGGTCGCACACCGTGATGAGGTCGTCGCTCGCACGCAGCGACTCGGAAGAACTGACGAGCTCGCCGATCTCAGCCGTCACGTCGGTCGGGTCGACGGACCCGTCCGCGATGGCGTGGTGCAGCTCTCCGAGCCGTGAACACTGGTCGATCGAGTCCACGACCAGGACGTCGGCTCGACTCAGCACAGCCGACTCGAGCTCACGCTTGAGCGGACCGTCGGCGCCGACCGCTGTCACGTGGACGCCCGGTGTGAGCCAGTCGGCACGTACGAGTGGCGTGCGACTGGGCGTCACGGTGACGACCAGGTCAGCGTCACGGATGGCTTCCTCGAGGTCGCCCGCCGCGGTGACGTCAGCGGTCACTTCGTCCGCCAGGTCGGTCGCGCAACGCTCCGCCTTGCTGTGGTCGCGACCCCACACGACGACTGTCTCGGGTTCCCGGACGACCGTCAGCGCACGTAGTTGATGGCGTGCCTGGACACCGCTGCCGACCACCGCGACCTTGCGCAGCTGTCGCCGAGCGAGCAGGTCCGCCGCGACAGCTCCGGCCGCGGCGGTCCGTACGTCGGTGAGCCAGCCGTTGTCGTTCAGCAGGGCGGCGGGGACTCCTGTCGTGGCGTCGAGGACGACCATCATGCCCGGGCCGACGGGCAGTCCCTTGGCCGGATTCTCGTAGAAGCCGCCGGCGACCTTGACGACGATGAAGGGCTCTCCCTCGACATGCGCGCCCTTGACATGGACCTCGCCGGATGATTCGGGGACGTCCAGGTGGATCGTCCCGCCGAGGCGGACTCGATCGGCAGCCATCGCGGCGAACCCCGCCCGAACGGCATCGATCGCCGCCGGCAGCGAGACCGCCGCACGTATCTGGGCCTCCTCGACGACCTGCATCCGAGCAACGTAATACATCGCGTCGGACAAGAGCCGCGGGCGGCGTACGCCCCCGCACGTCAACCGCCCGCGGCTGGTCCGAACCGCCTAGAACTCGCAGGCCTGCCTGCCGTCGTCGGCGTCGACGAGGCAGAGGTCGCTCCCGGCATCGCCAGAGGCGATGTCGCCGGCCAGGTGCGGCGCGTCGCGGGTGTCGAGGATGTCGTTGCCGAATCCGCCGAACAGGTGGTTCGCGTCGGCCTGGAACTGCACGGCGACGATCGTGTCGTTGCCGCTGCCGCCGATGACGTTCTCGACGTCGAGCCGGATGTTGTCGCCCTCGCCGGACGAGCCGTCGTTGGCGGCATTGTCGATCCGGACCGTCACCGGGTCACCGGCGTTGCGGAACGCGTATGACGCCGTGTCGCGCCCGACGCTGCCCTCGTAGAAGTCCGACCCGTCGTCGACCGCCGCCGACAGCCAGGTGTCGTTGCCCGCGTTGCCGAACCCGAAGTCATTGCCGGCATTGCCGATCAGCTGGTCGCTGTCGTTGCCGCCGCTGATCGAGTCGTTGCCCAGGCCGCCGCGCAGGTCGTCGTTGCCGTCGCCGCCGAACAGGCCGTTGTCGACGTCGCTGCCGCTGATGGCGTCGTTGCCGGCGCCGCCGGTGACGTTCTCGACCGACAGGCGCACGTTGTCGCCCTCGCCGGTCGCGCCGTCGTCGGCGTCGCCGTCGATGCTGACGTTGACGCTGGCGGTGCGGAGTTGGTACGACACGCTGTCCCGACCGCCGTCGCCGACATAGGAGTCACTGCCGTCGGGAGCATCGGAGACGAACCGGTCGTCGCCGACCCCGCCCTTGCCGGAGTCGCGTCCGTCGCCGAGGCAGATCGTGTCGTTGCCGCCGAGACCGAGTACGACGTCGTTGCCGCCGAGCGTGGCGATCACGTCGTCGCCCGGCGTACCGCGGATGTCGTCAGGTCCGTCGTCGCCGACGATGGTGGCGTCCCTGAACGCACATTGGACCGCCGCAGCGGCTTGGTCGGCCTGGGAGCTGCCGGGTGCCAATGCGGAAGCCGTCACCGCGGCCGCCGACAGTGCCAGGACTGTGATCTTGCGAAGCTTCATCGAACTCGCCTTCCCTCGAGATGGTTGAGGTGCCACGGGATGTGGCGGCTCGACGTTAGGAAGGCGAGCAGCGGCGGCTCATCGGTCACGACGCCCTAGATTGGGCGGGTTGCCACCTCAGATCGGCGGTCGACTGCCTTAGGGATGTCGGGTGCGTGTCGTCTACGCCCGGCGCCAGCCGCGTACGTAGTCGACGGCGAACTCCTTCGGGTACGGCCGGTCCACCCCGTCGCCGAACTCGTCCTCGGCAAACTCGTACATGCCGAGCATCAGCTGCATCGGATACGCCGGCGACTGCCGGACGGTCTTGACCAGCTCGTTGTCGACGAAGAACGCGACCCCGTCGGGCGTCCACTCCGCCGCGTACGTGTGAAACTCCGTCGCGTCGATCGCCACCGACTCGGCGGCGAACTCGTCCTTCAGCGCCGGATCTTCGAAGGGGTGCACCCCCATCCCGACGGCGGCACGGTCGTCCCTCATGTTGCGGCCGAAGATTTCCGCGATGCAGATCTCGCCCGACCGCTCCGGCTCGTCCTCGAAGCCGATCATCCACAGCGCGACCATGCATCGAGGGTCGGCGATCGCCTGGAAGCGGGTCTCGATGATCCCGTACTGCGGCGTGTAGAGCCGCTCCTCAGTCTGCTCCTCGCGTACGCGGAGATCGTCCTCGAAATGCAGCTGGCCGACGGAACTGCCGAGTGGGCCCGCGAACATGCCGGTCTGCAGCGACGAGACGCGAATGTCGCCGTCCCACTCAGGGCACCACAGCGGCTGGTCCTCGTCGATGCGCAGCCGCAGCATGCCGTCGTCGATGCGATAGCGGGCGGCGGTCGCGGCGCGCGAGCTCCAGTGCGGCAGGTAGTAGGGCACCCAGTGACTGCGGTCGAGGTCAGGCCCGTCGAAGGTGTCCTCAAACTCGAGCTCGTAGCCGGCCTTCGTCACCGGGTCGACGATGTCACCGCCCTCAGCCGCATGGGTCATGGCGCGTCCTTCCGTACAGAGTCGGTTGAGTCTAGATGGGCCGAGCGGCCGCTGAAACAATGCCAGTCATGTCGTCCACCCCTCAGACGGACAGACGCGCCGAATGGTTACTCGACGAACTCGCGTACGCAGGGCGCGAGAACCTCGACGCGGACCATGTCGCCCAATACGACGCAAAGGAGGACGCCGGTGCCGTCGAAGAGGTGGCGCTGTGCGAGCAAGTCGGCCTGGGGGAGGGGTCGACCGTCGTCGAGCTCGGCGTCGGGACGGGGCAGTTCGCGCTGGCGGCCGCTGCGGTCTGCGAGCGCGTCGTCGCGGTCGACGTATCGCCGGTGATGCTGAAGCAGTTGCGCGCCAACATCGAGCGAGCGGGGCTCCGCAACGTCGAGGTGGTCCGGGCCGGCTTCCTGACCTACGAGCATCGCGGTCGACCGGCGGACCTCGTCTACTCGCGCTTCGCCGTCCACCACCTCCCGGACTTCTGGAAGGCGGTCGCGCTCGCCCGGATCCATCGCATGCTCCGACCCGGCGGGCTGTTTCGGTTGTGGGACGTCGTCTACAGCTTCGAGCCGTCGCAGGCCGGAGAGCGGATCGAGTCATGGTGCTCGCAGTACGACATCGCGGCCGAGGACGGCTGGGTTCGTGGGGACGTCGAGGAGCATGTGCGAGATGAGTACTCGACGTTCAGCTGGTTGATCGAACCGATGATGGCGCGGTGTGGGTTCGCGATCGAGGACGCCGAGTACAGCGACGATGGGGTTTTCGCGAAGTACATGTTGAGGCGGTCCTGACAGCCAGTGGATCGGCTAGCACTCGTGTCTGAAGGTCGAACAGGTCGTAGAGATTATGCGGGATCCGAGCCATCCCTCTCGATCGCTTCCTCCACGCGATCGAGCCAACTGTGGATGTCTGCCTCATTGTGGAGGTAGTCCGTTGCATTGACCCGCAGATCAATGCCTGACAGGTCTTTCAACGCCTCCCACACGACGAAGTCATCGACGTCTGGGTCTGACTTAACCACCCATATATCTGCCCACGATGCAGCAGCCTCACGAGACATCCGTCCGGCGAGAACGTCGAGGAATGTCTGGCGCACCTTGTCTCGGCTGGGAAGCTCTGGTGGCGTCACGGGCGTCGCCCTTCGTAGGTTCCATGCTGATCGAAGTGGTAGTGAATCTTTTCAGGCCCGTCTTGAGGGCGCACGATCCGGACCGTGCCGGCGTGATCAAGGGTTTCGTGCCATGTGCGCTTGGCACCGGTCAACGGATCCCACTCCCGGACGATCCGGCGCCCCATCATCTCTCCAAGTTTGTCCGCGGGTCGTAGCTCGCCGTAGTAGCGGAATTGCCCATTCGGCATCACGCGGAATCCGTCATCGCCGTACTTCTGCAGTTGCCGCAGGTGTTCCTTCAGCTGAGCGCCCCTCAGCGCACTGGAGGCGTCGCGCATGTCATCGACCTCATCGAGAAGATGCGCGACGTTCTTGAGCTTCCGACCCGGCCGACCGGAAGCACCATCGCAACCTCGGCGAGGGCTCGGAGGCTGAACGGATCGTCCCGTATCGCGTCGACGAGATCCTTGGCTGTCAGCGAGTACAGGACCTTGGAGGCCATGGCCGGGCCGCCGAGGAAGACGTCGAGATACGTAGTCGGATAGATCTCGGCCAAGAGCTGGGCGAGGTCTTCGGGCACTCCGCTCGTGACGGCGTCGAGGTAGGTGGGATTAATCGAGCGCCAGGCGTTCTGAAGGGCCGTGTGATTCTCGAACTCGTCCACGACCTGATCGGCCAAGAGGTCGCGAGCGGGCTCGAACCCGTCCTCGGCTAGGTCGAGGAGTTCGTCCTGGTCGAGGTCGTCCAGGCTGCGATAGTCATCGGAACCGTCGCGCAAGTCGTACGGCAAGCGGAGCATCGGCACGTCGACGAGTTGCAGCCCTGGCCACACCTCGTACGCGTCGGACCCCAGGCTGCCGAACGCCCACAGTTCGCTGATGTCCTCGGCGTTGGGGCCGCGGTCGAGCATGCGTGCGGCATGGCTGGCCCATACGTCGAGCTGTTCGCCGAGCCTGTGATGTTCGGCGGTCAACGATCGCAGGAGGTCGGCCTCCGCATCCGCGCGATCCGCGTCGTAGTCGCGACCCGCTCTTGCTCCGCCCTTCGCGTACGCGGCGGCGTCCATCCCGAAGTCGTCGATCAAGGACTCGGTGTACGCGAGGTTGAGCGCCTCGACCGACCGAGGGCCGATCGAATAGAGGTTGTAATCGTCGACTGCGTCGGCGAACAGCCGTACCACGCCGGCGGCGAACCAGGCCGCCTGCTCGACTCGATCGGCGTTTGCCACCAGCGCATCGGCCGCACCCGCCATCGGGTTGGTCAGGTCACCGTCGACGCCGGCCAGTGCCCGTCGATGATCGGCCTCGACCTGTCGGCGGACGGCCCCGATATCGGCCGCGCGGTTGCCGACCTCGGTGGCCGTGTCTCGGATCGCGTCGCCACTCGCTGGGTAGTAGGCAAACGGTCCGGCCCCGCCGCGCTCGTCTCGATGCATATCCCACCGTTTCCACCGCGTCATTCCAACGAGAGGCAACGCTACGCAAACGAAGGGAAACGGCGCTGGAGTTATCCACAGGGGGTGGTCGGTTGGTCCGACGTTCGGCTACGGTGTCGGGAGTGTCCGGCTTGGGTGCGGAGCGAAACGAGTGGCGATGATCGATCTTGGGGGCGGGCGGTACCGCCCGTCGAGATGGCTTTTGTCCGGCGTGGCCGCGGGCTTGGTGTTCGCCCTCGTCCTCGGCGGATGTGGCGGCGACGACAGCGACGATCCTCCTGACTCGGGATTGCCGTCGGAGGGGGAGACGGCGTCTCCGACGACGACGGCGCCAACGGACACGCCGACCGAAACGACTCCAACCGAGCCGTCGCCGCCATCGGTGCCAGCGGTCGCGGCGAAGCCGGGGCGGTCGGGGGCGAAGGCGTTCGTCAGGTTCTATGTCGGCCTGGAGAACTACGCCAAGGACACAGGTGACGTCGCGCCACTGCGGCAATACAGCCACCCGCAGTGTGGCGGCTGCAACGACTACATCCGCTTCTATCGGGACTGGTACGAGCGAGGCGGCTGGTTCAAGGAGGGCGACCGCACGATCGCGTCGTTCGACCGGGCGGTCCCGGCTGTGGCACCGCATGACATGTATGTCCGCATCAGCGGTCTTCAGAAGGTTGGTGATTTTCGCGAGCGTCACGACGCGCCGGTCAAGACCGCCCGTCGGGAGGCCTACACGTGGCTGATCTGGTTGATCCGTGAGCCGCGCGGATGGCGGGTCTCAAGATTGGATGTGCCCAGATGAGACTCTTGGTCCTAATGTTCGCGGCGGCTGTAGCGAGTCTTTCGCTAGTTGCTCCGGCCGTGGCCGGCGATGGCATAGTCGCCCATCCAAACGGTAATGATGTGGCTGTTCATGGCGAGATCACGATTCCAGGCGGCGACAAGGCGGGTGGCGATCTCGAATCTGATGGATCGGAGACGTCCACCTCCTACGACGACGGTGCATGCGGTCCCGACCAGCTTCTGGTCGAGACGTACCAGCAGGCCGGCGTCGATCAGCCGTGGCAGCTGGCTAGCTCTGGCTGTGGCGCGGCGGCGACCGCCGGTCCGGTGGTGACCCCCGACCTCGTGTTGGAAGCGGTCAAGACGGTCGGCCTGCCGGTCAGCAGCTTTGAGGCACCGGCGAAGACGCTGGTGCAGTATGAGACGACTGTCTACACCGAGACCACGACGTTCGCGCGGACGGTCACCGTCGTGGGCTACGAGGTCGATGTCCGTGCTCAGCCGTCGCAGTTCACATGGCGCTTTGGCGACGGCGATGTGCGCACGACGACCGGTCCGGGCGCACCGTACCCGTCGGATGAGATTACGCACGCGTGGCGAGACGCCCATCGGACGTTCCGACCTCGCGTTGACACGAGTTATGCCGTCTCCTACCGCGTCGACGACGGGCCGTGGCTCGATATCGCTGAAACGCTGATGGTGCCCGGTCCCGAGTCGCGGGTCCGCATCAAGGAAGCGACTCCGATCCTGTCCTGAGGCCACTTGATAGAGCGGACTACGCCGCGCCGTCCTCTCGGTCGAGATATGCGCTGTCTTCGCAGATGCCGACGACTACGTAGGTCGTCCCGGCAACGGTGAATGAGTCATCGATCTGCAGGTCGTCCGCGGCCTCCATGTCGGCCTCGGACGCGGGAGAAATACTGAGATCGAGCCAAGGTGGATCAGCGTTTGGATCGGCCTGAGCCATGGCCGCGCTGCCCCCGGAAGGCAGACGCAGATCGACTCCCTGACCGAGTGACACATCGCCGGAGTCGTCGCCCGCGCACTCTGCCTCGTCATCACCACATGCCGCGAGCGCGCTCGACATTGCGCAGGCGAGAGCGAGTATCGCGATCACGCGCGCCGCGATATTGGAGGAGGGCAACAGGCGTTCGGCAAGAGAAGGAGCCAGGTCAGCCATGGTTGGTCACCGCAGCATCGTCGATGACGTCATTGAATTCATCCTCGGTTAAGAGCAACGGATCCTCGTCCTCTGACCACGGGTTCCCGAGAACGAGGGTGCCATCCTCGTCGAAGCCCTTGACGTAGAACATATGGCTCGCCGCATATCCGTCGAGCTCGTGGTGCCGTTCGTTCTCGGTTCCCACAACGACCGCGTCGCCGTCTTCAGCGTGCTCGCGGATGTCGTCGAAATCCTTGTGATCTTTGATGCCGAGGAAGCCGCCCTCGTTAGCGATATCGCCGGCGTCGTGGCCCGTCATCAACATGGCCTCGAGGGATGCCCTGCCGTACTCGATGCCGCCATATCCAGCTTCGGCGTCGTGGTGATTGTCGGAGATCAAGGCGAACGCCTTCTCGTAATAGTCCGCCCACGGGGCT
>DASQKI010000106.1:0-2822 GCA_035630615.1 Nocardioidaceae bacterium | reverse complement strand
CCGCAACCCTGGATCTGCGCATGTGTTACTCCCTCTCCCTGATCCCGAGAACCCTGACGGGCTCTGCACCCTCGCAGACGCTATGCCCATCGGGCGAAGCCCTGCAACGGGTATGCCGCGTCAATATGGCGATTGGCTCCGTCCGCACCGCCTCTCCCACGTACAGTCCGCGTCGGAATAGGGGCCGACGGTGCGTCCACATCCGCCTCCCCGGCCCAAGCTACCGACTCTGGCAGCATTGCGTCACGGACGGAACCGGTGCCGCTGCTCCAAGCGCCGTCGGCCCTGCCACGAGCTGGGGCTAGCGCCAGCCGGCGGGAATCTCCTCCGGCGCCTCGACCGGCCGTCGCGAAAGTCGACCGGCCAGCGGGTCGATTTCGCGGATGATGTCATCGGGAAGCTCACTCGGCCGGTGGTCGACCCGCAAGACGCGCCGGTGAGCGTAACCAAGCAGTCGCGTGATGGACATGCCGGTCTCGTCTGCGAGCCGACCAACAACAGCCTCGACCATGTGGAGGCTGCTCATCTGGTAGTACCGACATGCCACATCACAACGATGGACAGCCGCCTCGACCTGGCCGTAGGGCCGAAGGACCCGGCTCCCAAGCCTGTAGGACCGCGGAGGCCAGGGCTCTGGTCCACGCTGGTGACGATCCTGCGGCGGTCTGTGCAATTCTAGGCTGGGGCAGATGGGTGACCCGGACAGTCCCGCCTGCTTGTTGTGCCATGAATGCGGCCGAACATTCAGGCCCTCGGGCCTCCATTGTGGATGACCACCGAGGACCTGCTGGCGGTCCGGAATTTGGGTCCGCTTGAAATTTCGGGGCTTAGAGGGTCGGCCGGTGGGTACGGACCGTCGGTGGATCACTCCGCACAGGGGTTGCGATGGGGTGTGTTCGCGCCCAGGATGGTCACCGCCGTCCTTATCTGGAAGGGATTCGGTCTATGGCCAAGCGAGTGCTCCTTACTCTCTTTGCGGTCGCCGTCGCGGCGGCGATGTTCCTGACCCCGTCGCCGGCTTCGGCGATCACGCACGGTCAGCCTGACGGCGGCGAGCATCCGTATGTCGGTGAGCTGATCTTCTTCGACGCCGATGCCGAAGACTCACGCTTCGATGATCCGGGCAGTTGGTTCAGTTGTTCGGCGACGATGCTGAGCGCGACGGTGATCGTGACGGCAGGGCATTGCGCGTTCGGCGTCGGTGAGGACGGCGAGTCCACGACGACCGGTGGCGGCGACGGGTCGGGCGGCAACGACATCTGGTTCGACGCCAGCGAGAACGCACACTTCGACGGGTTCCCGGCCAGCGCGGACTACGACCGGGACGAGAATCACCAGCGCTACCTGGACCGGGCGGCGTTTCTGAACGCCAGCCCGTTCTGGCATCGCGGTACGTCGTTCCCGCACCCGGAGTTCGACCCTGCCGAGTTCTTCGTCCACGACGCCGGCGTCGTCGTGCTCGACGAGCCGTTCCCGATGGACACGTACGGCACGATCCCGACGCTCGACTACCTCGACCAGTACCAGGGCCAGCCACGCCACTTGTTCGAGGTGGTCGGCTACGGGCTGACCAAGAGTGGTCCGTTCACGGCGGAGGGCGGCGACGTCCGGTTGAAGGGCGACGTCAAGCTCAACTCGCTCGGCGGCTCACCTCCCGACACGTTCGTGCTGTTGTCGAACAATCCCGGTAAGCCGCATCCCGGCGGAACGTGCTTCGGCGATTCGGGCGGACCGACCTTCGACGACACCAACTCGACACTGGTCGTTGCGGTGACGTCGTTCGCGTCCAGTTCGACGTGCTCTGGCATCGGTGGCGCGTATCGCCTGGATCAGCCCGACGACCTGGCGTTCCTGGCGTCCTTCGGCATCACGCCCTAGCCACGTCCTCGCCGACGGTCGACAAACGGCGGTCGCCTGTCGATCGTCGTGAAATGCGAGAGGGACATCGCCAATGCTCTCGCGCCGCGCCGGTGCAGTAGCGTCTAGCCTTCCGCATCCAGTCGGATGCCCGACTTTGGACAGGAAGGCACGATGGCGAGGGCCTCGGCGCGGGCGGCGCGAGCGAGGACGGCAGCCGGAGGTATCGCCTGCAACGAGCAGGCCGCCCGCCGGCGCGCGCCCGAGCGACCCGCCTTGACATCAAGGGCGAGTCGCCGCCAAACCAAGCAAGGTCGTCGACTAGCTGTGATGTCCAGGCACGTTGTGCGATCGGGTACGGCGAGCCGTAGATAGGCGAAGGCCTCCCGGATGTGGAGTGGAGCTGTCTAGGAATCAGCCGAGGACTTCGCCTGAGGCGTCGACCGTTGGGCGCGCCTCATCGCAGGAGAGGACGGCAAGGAGGAGCCGAATGGCGAGAAGGAGCCTGTTGATCAGAGAGTCAAGAGCGCTCGAGGGACTTCTTATCTGCATCTGAAGGATGCGCCTATCGGCCCCTCGCTTGCCGAGCTGTCCCCCCACGAGCGGGTTCTGTGGAGGGGGCGCGTCTGAGCAGTATCGACGGTTGGATGCTGGGCGCATTCGAGCCAACGGTGTGATGTCGTGCGGCATGCTGCCGCAGTGCGACGGGCGGCACCTGACTATGCCGGCGCGCACAGCCGCGCGTGGACGGATGCGACGTAGCCGGAATCGCATGTCCGGGACACAAATGCCGCCTGCGGTACCGCCGACGCCGACGTCGCGCTGCGCCTCGTTGGTTGGCTGGTCCATCACCTGAACGTCGATGCTTCCGCCAACGTGGCGGTTCCCGAAGATGCCGTACACGGTGATCTTGAGGTCGGTGCTGGAGCTGGTCTCTGAAACGCTCTGGCTGCCTGAAGCCGAAG
>DASQKI010000105.1:0-25589 GCA_035630615.1 Nocardioidaceae bacterium | reverse complement strand
CCACTTCTTCGTGCCGAGGTTGCGCGTCCTGCCCACTTCTTCGTGCCGAGGTTGCGCGTCCTGCCCACTTCTTCGTGCCGAGGTTGCGCGTCTTGCCCGTTTCTTCGTGCCGAGGTTGCGTGTCCTGCCCACTTCTTCGTGCCGAGGTTGCGCGTCTTGCCCGTTTCTTCGTGCCGAGGTTTGCGCGTCTTGCTCGTCCACCTAGGTTGCGCACCCCCGTTCTTCCGTCGCAGATCGGTTGCTCGTCGCATCGCTGCAGTTATTCGTTTCCCTCCACTTTGACGCCACGAACGGTGCATTGCGTACGGAAAGTGATGCTGGCGGGAGGGAAGCGGTCGCAGGGCTAACGAAGTAGCGAATCGTTCGCTCGGTGAGGAAGTGGGCGGGTCGCGCAATGTCGGTGCAAAGAAACGGGTGGGATGTGCAATGTCGGCGGGAGGAAACGGGTGGGATGCGCAACCTCGGCGGGGAGTGGGGGTGGGGGTCAGAGTTGCTCGGCGCCTGGCCGACCGTCCTCGACGACGAACGACGCGAACGTGTAGTCCGGGGCGTCGGACCGGCTGACGGTACGGACCATCCGTAGGTCGGTCCGCATCCGATGCCGGTCGAGTCGGCAGCGGACGTACCCGCGCCGATCGCCGTCGAAGAACCGGATGTGCGGGTTGAACGGGATCATCGGACCGTAGTAGGGCCCGTAGACCTCGTCGTCCCCGTTGGAAGAGATCGACGTGCCCACGAACTCGGTCGCGACGACCGCCGAATCCGGGTCGTCGAAGTCGCGCTTGATGTCGTTGACGAACGTCGAGTGCCAGTCGCCAGTGACCACGATCGGGTTGCGCGTGCCGGCCGCCGCCCACGCGTCGGTGATCCGATTGCGTGCCGCCGGGAGCCGTCCCACGCGTCGTGCCAGAGCAGATCGCCGGCATCGCCGTCATGGTCGAGCCGGCCCATCATGACGTTGCTGCCGAGGACGTTCCACCGCACCGGCGACGCGACGAGCCCACTGTAGAGCCACTGCTCCTGCGTCGTGCCGAGCATGGTGACCGATGGGTCGTAGGCCGCGTCGCACGCGTCGGCCTCGCCCCACCCGCATGGCGGAACCGAGCGATATTGCCGACCGTCGACGATGTCGAGCTGCGCGAGGTCGCCCCAGAGCGCGCGGCGATAGACCTGAGGGCCGTCGGCATCGGGTCGCGCCGGCATCCGGACCGGTTGGTGCTCGTACCACGCCTGGTAGGCCGCCGCCCGCAGCGCCGAGATGTCGCCTTCGTACTGCGAGGTCGTGTTGGCGTAGTCGTTTTGCACCTCGTGGTCGTCCCACGTGACCATCCACGGGAAACGCGCGTGCGCCGACTGCAGGTCGGGATCGGACTTGAACAGCGCGTACTGCATCCGCCAGCGATCGAGATCGCGCGGCGCCTGCCGGAGTACGCCGGGCGTTTGGACGTTGCGGTAGCCGCCGTCGGCCGGGATGCCGCCCTCGTAGACGTAGTCGCCGAGGTGGATGACGAGGTCGAGATCCTCCTCGGCCAGATGCCGGTACGCGGAGTAGTAGCCGCTGGCCCAGTCCTGGCATGACGCGAAGGCAAACGTCAGCGCGCCGACGGGAGCGCCGATCGCCGGGGCGGTACGGGTCCGGCCAACCGGCGACACCTCGCCGGCGTAACGGAACCGGTAGTACCACTCGCGATCCGGCGCGAGGCCGTCGACGTCGACGTGGACCGAGTGCGCGAGGTCCGGCAGCGCCCAGACGGTGCCGTGCTTGACGACGGAGCGGAAGCGCCGGTCGGTCGCGACCTGCCACTCGACTTGGACCTTGCTCCGGGGCATGCCGCCATGCTCGCCGAACGGCTTCGGCGCCAGCCGGGTCCACAGGACGACGCCGGTCGGCGTCGGATCGCCGCTGGCGACGCCGAGCGTGAAGGGGTAGTCGGCGCTGGTCCGGCCCGGCGAGGCGGCGCCGGGTCCGGTTGGGAGCTGGGCCAGCGCCGCGAGTCCGGCGACACCGCCGACTCCGGCGAGGAATCGTCGGCGATCGACGTGCGGTGTGCCGGCCCGAGTCGGCTGGGACGAGGAGTCGGGCGTATTCATGCACCCAAGTATTGGCGTGAATCTGCGGCTGTGGGGGAAAGTTGGTGCAAATTTACGCCAACTTTCGACGTGGCGTGCGGTCGGCGATCTCGCGCGAAGGGGACAGGCCCGAGGCGAACTCCTTAGGCTAGCCTTACCTTATTCGTCGGGCTGTCCAGATGGCGATGCTCCCGACGGCGCTGGGACAGCGTCGGTACTCTGACGGATGCCAGCTGGCGCGGCCGCGCCTGACCCGACCTGAGGAAGCTGCTGTGGGCATTGTCGTTCAGAAGTACGGGGGATCCTCCGTCTCAGACGCCCACCGCATCAAGCAGGTCGCCCAACGCATCGTTGCGACGCAGAAGGCCGGCAACGACGTCGTCGTGGTGGTGTCGGCGATGGGCGACTCGACCGACGAGCTGCTCGATCTCGCCAACGAAGTGTCGCCGCTGCCCGATCCGCGCGAGCTCGACATGTTGGTGACGTCCGGCGAGCGGATCTCGATGGCGCTGCTCGCCATGGCCATCGGCAACCTCGGACTCGAGGCGCGGTCGTTCACCGGCTCGCAGGCCGGCGTCATCACCGACTCGGCACACGGTAAGGCGAAGATCATCGACGTCACGCCCGGCCGCATCGAGCAGACTCTCAAAGCCGGTGCGATCGCGATCGTTGCCGGCTTCCAGGGCGTCAGCCAAGTCAGCAAGGACATCACCACCCTCGGCCGTGGTGGCTCGGACACGACCGCCGTCGCCCTCGCCGCCGCGTTGCAGGCCGAGGTGTGTGAGATCTACACCGACGTGGACGGCGTCTTCAGCGCCGATCCGAGGATCGTGCCGGCGGCGCAGCGGATCCCGACGATCTCGTACGAAGAGATGCTCGAGATGGCCGCGTGTGGCGCCAAGATCCTGCATGTGCGATGCGTTGAGTACGCGCGGCGCCACGAGATCCCCATCCACGTACGTTCGTCGTACTCCAACAAACCCGGCACCTGGATCGATCACCGCCAACCGGTCGGCCTGATCCAACTCGACGAGGCCGAGGAGGACAACATGGAGCAGGCCATCATCTCCGGGGTGGCGCACGACCGAAGCGAGTCGAAGATCACCGTCGTCGGCGTGCCCGACAAGGTCGGGGAGGCGGCCCGGATCTTCGAGACCGTCGCCGCGGCGCAGATCAACATCGACATGATCGTCCAAAACGTGTCGGCCGCAGCGACCGGGCGTACCGACATCTCGTTCACGCTGCCGCGCGACGACGGGCAGACCGCGATGGCGTCGCTGGCCCGGTTGAAGGACGAGGTCGGCTACGACTCGCTTCTCTACGACGACAGCATCGGCAAGGTGTCACTGATCGGTGCCGGCATGCGGACGCACCCGGGCATCTCGGCGCGACTGTTCAGCGCCCTGGCCGCTGCGGGCGTCAACATCGAGATGATCTCGACGTCGGAGATCCGGATCTCGGTCGTGGTCAACGAGAGCGAGATCGACACGGCGGTCGCGGCCGCGCACGCCGCGTTCGACCTCGGCGACGAAGATGTCGAGGCCGTCGTTTACGGAGGGACCGGCCGATGAACGAGCGACTTCCCACCCTTGCCGTCGTCGGTGCGACGGGTGCGGTCGGCACCGTGCTGCTCGACATCCTGACCATGCGCGGCAACGTCTGGGGCGAGATTCGGCTCGTCGCGTCGGCCCGGTCGGCCGGCCGGATACTGCGCGTACGCGGCGAGGACGTCGAGGTCGTCGCGCTCGCCGAGGATGTCTTCGACGGCGTCGACGTCGCGATGTTCGACGTGCCCGACGAGGTGTCGGCGCAGTGGGCGCCGATCGCCGCCGAGCGTGGCGCCGTCGTGGTCGACAACTCCGGCGCCTTCCGGATGGAACCGGACGTGCCGCTCATCGTGCCGGAGGTCAACGCCCACGCGATCGCCGACCGGCCACGCGGCATCATCGCCAACCCCAATTGCACGACACTGACCATGATGGACGCGCTTGGCGCGCTGCACAGTCAGTGGGGCCTGCGAGCGTTGGTCGTGGCGTCCTATCAGGCGGCCTCGGGTGCGGGGCAGCCCGGCGTCGACCGACTCTACGACGAGATGGCCGTCGTCGGCGGACAGCGCGGTCTCGGCCAGGTCGCCGGTGACGTACGCCGGGCGCTGGTCGACAAGCTCGGCGACCACTCGCCGTTCGGCGCGCCCCTCGCGCTCAACGTCGTCCCGTGGGCCGGATCGCTGAAGGACGACGGCTGGTCGAGCGAGGAGCTCAAGATCCGTAACGAGTCGCGCAAGATCCTCGAGATCCCGGAGCTGAAGGTCTCGGCGACCTGCGTCCGGGTGCCCGTGGTGACGACGCACTCGGTCGCCGTGCATGCGGTATTCGACCGCAAGGTGACGGTGGCGAAGGCCCGCCAGGCGTTGGTCGAGGCGCCGAGCGTCGTGGTGATCGACGACCCGGAGTCCAACGAGTTCCCGACCCCGGCCGATGTCGTGGGGTCGGACCCGACCTTCGTCGGTCGGATCCGTCAGGCGCTCGACTTCCCGAACACGTTGGATCTGTTCGTGTGCGGCGACAACCTTCGCAAGGGCGCTGCCCTCAACACGGCGCAGATCGCCGAGCTGGTCGCTGCCGAGCTGTAGCCGCGGAGGCGACTCGGCTAGCGTCACGGGCGTGGGCAGACAGCAGCGTGACTACCTGGTCGTGATGAACCGCGACGCCGGCAACACCGACGACGCGATGGTCGAGCGGGTCGTCGAGCTGCTGGCGCCGGCCGACGTCTCGGTACGACGACCGGCGACGCCAGACGATCTCGACGAGATCCTGGACGAACTCGGTGACCGCGTCCTCGTCATCGTGGGCGGTGACGGCAGCCTGCACGTGGTGGTCGCGGCCCTATGGCGGCGGGCCGAGCTCGGCTCGACCGTCGTCGGGTTGGTCCCGCTGGGGACCGGGAACGACTTCGCCCGGGGCAACGACCTGCCGCTCGACGTCGATGAGGCGGTCCCGGTGCTCCGTGAGTCCGACCCGGTCGACGTCGACCTGCTGATCGACGAGCAGGACCGGGTGGTGGTCAACGCGGTCCACCTCGGCGTGGGTGTAGAGGCGGCCCGGAAGGCGACGCCTTGGAAGTCACGCCTGGGGCGGGCGGCCTTCGCGCTCGGTGCGATGGCCGCCGGTCTCCGTACCTCAGGCGTACGGATGGAGGTGCGGGTCAACGGTGAAGTGGTCGTCGACCGAAGTCGCAAGGTGCTCCAGGCGGCGATCGGCAACGCCCGAACCGTCGGTGGCGGCACACCGCTGTTTCCGGACGCCGCCATCGACGACGGCAAGCTGGACGTGGTGATCTCCACCGCCACCGGACGGCTGGCCCGGATCGGGTATGCCGTGCTGCTCAAGCTCGGCCGACACCACCATCGCGACGACGTCTCGCACGTGCGCGGTACCTCCGTCTCGGTTCGGGGCACCGACCTGTGGTGCAATGCCGACGGCGAGCTTTATGGGCCGTCGCCGGATATGTCCTGGCGGATCGAGCCTGGCGCACTCCGACTGCTGCTCCCTGCGAAGGCGCCGCAGGCGTAGACCTACGCGGAATCCGGCTCAGTCGGACGCTTCGAGACGAGAAGTGCCACCGCAGTCCGCGTTACCCTGACCGCCGTGACCCCGGCGCAGTTACGGGCCTTCTCGGCAGTCGTACGGCTCGGTTCGGTCAAGGCGGCCGCCGCCGAACTCGGAGTGACCGAGGCCGCGGTGTCGCTTCACGTCGGCCAATTGCGCAAGGAGCTCGAGGACCAGCTGTTCACCAAGACCGCGTCGGGTCTCGCCTTTACGCCCGGCGGCCTGCGGTTGGCCAGCCGGGCGACGGAGATGCTCGGCCTCCAGGATCGGACGATCATCGAGGTGAGCCAGGCCGGTCGCGGTCGTCGGCTGTTGCGTTTGGCGGCATCGAGCCTGTTCGCCGAGCACGCAGCGCCGGGGTTGATCGAGCTGTTCGCCGGACGGGCCGACGATCTCGACGTGGAGTTGAGCGTCTGCTCGCCTCGGGAGTTCGGATCGCTGCTGGCGTCGCGGGCGGTGGACGTCGCGATCGGGCCGAAACCACGTGACGTCCCGGACTCCATCGCGCACAAGCCGTTCCTCAACTATCAGGTCGTCACCGTGGCCGGGACCGAACACCCGCTCGCCGGTGCATCCGTCGGACCAGCCCAGCTCCGGCAGGAGATCTGGCTGCTCGGCCCGTCCGCCGCGGCCGGCGACGGGGTGGTACCGCACCTGGTGCGACAGCTCGACATCCCCGAGGATCGACAGCGGATCTTCCAGAGCGAGGCGGCGGCCCTCGAGGAGACGAAGCGGCACAAGGGCCTTGCGCTTGCCCTCTCGTCAGCGATAGCCGACGACGTCTCCAAGGGTCGCCTCGTACGGGTGTCCGGCCACGGAGTGCACGCGCCGGGGGTCTGGAGCGCGATGTCGTTGCCGGCCCACAGCGTGCTGCCGGCGGCCGCCGAGCTGCTCCGCTTCATCACGACACCTCGGGCCACTCAGGCGATGCTGAGGGGCTCGGGTGTCACGATCGGTCACTTCCGGCCGTCGGTCCACGTCACGCTGTGGAAGTGATTCAGCGCCAACGGCCGACGACGTCGACGACCTCCGCCAGCGCGGGTACGTCGTGCGCCGACAGCAGCTCGTCGCAGTGCGGCAGCGCGGCCGTCATCGACCCGACGAGCGGTCGGAAGCCGGGCGCGGCGACCCGCGGATTGAGCCAGACCACCCGATAGGCCCGGCGGCGCAGCAGGGCCATCTCGCGTGCGAGTGCCTCCGGGTCGTCGCTGTCCCATCCGTCGGACGCGATCACCACGATCGCCCCTCGAACGCTTCCGCCGTGGTGGGACCGGAGCAAGGTACGCAGGCTGGTCGCGATCCGCGTGCCGCCGAACCGGTCGGCCACCTGGCTGGTCGCGTGGTCGATGGCTGTCTCCGCCGACCGATGTGCCAGCACCGATGTCAGCCGGGTCAGGGTCGTGGAGAACGCGAAGACCTCCGCGCCGGTCGCGAGTACGGTCGCTCGCATCAGATGGAGGTAGGTCGTGGCGTACGGCTGCATCGACTGACTGACGTCGCACAGCAGCACGACGCGACGCGGTCGGCGTACGGGGCGGGTTCGGACCAGGTCGAGCGGCTCCCAACCGCTTCGGCGCGACTGGGCGATCGTGTCGCGCAGCGCGATCCGGCTGCCGTGGTGATGGACTGCAAGCCGCCGGCTGCGTCGGGTCGGCCACTCCCGCAAGGCCTCGGCGAACCACTCGCCGAGGGCGGCCAGCTGGCGGGGATCAAGCTGGTCGAACGGGATCTCGTCGAGCCCGGCCCGGCGACTGGGCCGTCGTTCCGGCAGGGACTGCGCGTCATCGGAGGGTTCGCCGGAGGCGGTGATTTGGGTCGAGGTGGCCCATGGCAGGCCCTCGTCGACCTGCCCTGCGTCGACGGCTTTGCGAGCGGCGGCGAACATGTCGTCCTCGGTGTCGGAGCCGACGCGGCGGCGTCGTGCGGGCGGATCGACGGCCAAGACGGCGGCGGCGAACACGGCATCGAACACCGCGTCGAAGGCGGTCAGATCACCGTGGCGGCGGACCAGCGTGATCCGGGCGGTCCAATACAGCCGGGATCGAGAGTCGGGCCGGATCACCCGCAAGCCGTCGGCGAAGGCCTCGGCGCTGGAGAGTCCGGTTGCGACGCCGGCGGTCCGAAGCCGGTCGAGGAGGGCCGCCGCGAAAGCTGCCCGGTCCACTCCGCGTATTGTCAGGGCGGCGTCGCCGGCCGGCATCGGTTACCTCGCCAGATCCAGCGCCTCGGCGAGGAGGTCGCGGTCGGTCGGCGTCTTGGCCAGCGTGCCGAGCGTAAGCCGGACCTTGTCGGATACCAGATCGGTCGCGCCGAGGGCTGACAGCGCGGCGACCCAGTCGATCGCCTCAGCCATGCCGGGCGCCTTGTCGAGGTCGAGCTCGCGAGCCCGGCCGACGAACTGGGTCGCGCTCTGGATCAGTGCACCGCTCGCTGCGGGCACCGAGCGGCGCAGGATCTCCGCGGCGCGATCGGGAGCGGGGAAGTCGATCCAGTGGTAAAGGCAGCGGCGCCGCATCGCGTCGTGCAGGTCGCGGCTGCGGTTGGAGGTCAACACCACGATCGGTGGCTGCTCGGCGACGAACGTGCCGAGCTCCGGCACCGTCACGGCCGCCTCTCCGAGAAACTCCAAGAGCAGCGCCTCGAACTCGTCGTCGGCCCGGTCGATCTCGTCGATCAGCAGGACCGGCGGCGTCGGACCGCGGTGGCGTACGCAGCGCAGGATCGGCCGCTCCTGCAGAAACTCCTCGGCGAACAGGTCGGCCTCGGACAGCCGCTCATGTCGAGACTCCGCCAACCGGATCGCCAGCAGCTGCCGCTGGTAGTTCCACTCGTACAACGCCTCGCTGACCGCCAGCCCCTCGTAGCACTGGAGCCGGACCAGCGGGGCGTCGAGAGTACGGGCAAGCGCCTTGGCCGCGGTTGTCTTGCCGACGCCGGGCTCGCCCTCGAGCAACAGCGGCTGCCCCAACGTCAGGGCGAGGAAGAGTGCCGTCGCCAGTCCCTCGTCGACCAGGTAGTCGACCTCGTCGAGCCGGGCCTGTGCCTCGGCCGCATCGGTGAAGTACGGCTCGTCGACCACGGCCTAGCCCACCGCCGAGCTGGCGTAGTGGTCGCGGCAGCCGGGCCCGCAGAACCAGATGTCACGTCCCCCGACGGTCAGCTGCGGCGTATCCGGCCCCGGTGTCACGGTCATCCCGCACACCGGATCGACCGCCTGATCCACTCGGGTGGCCTCGGCCGCCGATCGAGCGGCGTCGACCTCCGGGGCGACCAGCCCGTCGCGCCGGATCGCCTGAACCAGCTCGGCCATGATCGACAGCGCGATCTCCGCCGACGTACGCGCTGCGATGTCGAGGCCGACATGCGCTCGTACTCGCTTGCGTTCGTCGTCGGTCAGGTCCATCTCGTCGAGTACGGCGGTGCCGCGCCGTCGACCAGCCACCAGCCCGACAAACTCCACACCGGCGTCGAGTGCGGCCCGGATGGCGGCAGCCTCCGCACCCCCGTGGGTGGCGACGATGACCGCGACCGCGCCGTCCGGTGGACGCCCGTCCTCGGCTCGCTCGACGGCGAACCCGAGTGGGGCGGCCATCGCGGCAAGCGCATCGGTGATCGGTGTGGTCCCGGCGAGGTGCAGCAGTGGCGAGGGCAACGTGGGCTCCAAGAAGATCTCCAAGGCGCCACCCGACAGGCACGGGTTGACGACCACTCGAGAGCCCGGCGACTCCGGATAGTCCGGTCCGTCCTCGGGCAGCACGCGGAGCAGCATCGACTCGCCGTCGCGCAACGCGCCCAGAGCCGCCGTCCGCACCGAGCCGACCGCACAATGGCCGCCGACGAACCCCTCGACCGAGCCATCGGGCAAGACGATGGCCTGGTCACCGGCCCGGGCCGACGTCGGGTCCTGCGCTCGGACCACGGTCGCGTGGACGAACGGCACCCGCTTGGCGGTGAGCTCGGTGATCCGAGCGGCCATCGGTTGGGTCATCGGCGCTCCGGCTCAGATCGGCGGCGTGGGTCTGCCCTGCATGGCGTCCCACACCCGGGACGGGGTCAGCGGCATGTCGGCGTGCCGAATCCGGAACGGCTTCAAAGCGTCGACGACGGCGTTGACGATGGCGGGTGGCGACCCGACCGTGGCGGACTCGCCGATGCCCTTGGCTCCGATCGGGTGGTGTGGCGACGGTGTCACGGTGTGCCCGGTCTCCCAGTCCGGCGTTTCGAGCGCCGTCGGGATCAGATAGTCCATCAAGGAGCTGCTCAGGCAGTTGCCGTCGGAGTCGAAGGCCAGGATCTCCATCAGGGCCATGCCGATGCCGTCGGTCAGACCTCCGTGCACCTGGCCCTCGATGATCATCGGGTTGATCCGGGTGCCGCAGTCGTCGACCGCGACGAAGCGGCGTACGGTCACCTGCCCGGTACCCGGGTCGACGTCGACGACGCAGACGTACGCGCCAAAGGGGTAGGTCAGGTTTTCCGGGTTGTAGCAGATCTGCGCCTCGAGCGCGCCCTCGATCCCGTCGGGCAGGTCGCCGGCGCCGTGTGCGCGCATCGCGATGTCCTGGATCGTGACTGAGCTGGTCGGGTCGCCCTTCACCTGGAAGGAGCCCTTGACCCACTCGAGGTCGGCCACCGAGACCTCGAGCATGCCGGAGGCGATGATCTTTGCCTTGTCCCGCACCTTCCGGGCGACCAGGGCAGCGGCCGCACCCGACACCGGCGTCGAGCGACTCCCGTACGTGCCGAGCCCGAACGGGGTGTTGTCGGTGTCGCCGTGGACGACGTCGATGTCGGCCGGCGGGATCCCGATCTCCTCGGCGACGATCTGGGCGAACGTCGTCTCGTGCCCCTGCCCCTGGGTCTTGACCGACAGGCGGACCACGGCCTTGCCGGTCGGATGGACGCGCAGCTCGCAGCCGTCGGCCATGCCGAGACCGAGGATGTCCATGTCCTTGCGCGGGCCGGCGCCGACCGCCTCGGTGAAGAACGAGACGCCGATGCCCATCAGCTCACCACGCTCCCGCTTGGCGGCCTGCTCACGACGCAGCTCGTCGTAGCCGACCATCTCCATCGTCTTGCGCATCGTCGGCTCGTAGTCACCGGAGTCGTAGACCCACCCGGTCTTCGACTCGTACGGGAACTGGTTGGGTTTGAGGAGGTTTCGCAGTCGCAGCTCGGCCGGGTCCAGGTCGAGCTCGTAGGCGAGGCAGTCGACGATCCGCTCGACGAGATAGACCGCCTCGGTAATCCGGAACGAGCACGCGTACGCCACCCCGCCCGGGGCCTTGTTGGTATAGACGGCGGTCATCTTGCAGTACGCCGCGTCCAGGTCGTAGCTGCCCGTGAAGACGCCGAAGAAGCCGGCGGGATACTTCACCGGAGCCGCCGTGCCGTTGAAGGCGCCGTGGTCGGCCAGCACGTTGGTCCGGATGGCGAGGATCTTGCCGTCCTTGGTCGCTGCGATCTCGCCCCGCATGACGTAGTCACGGGCGAAGCCGGTGCTGACCAGGTTTTCGGTGCGGTCCTCGATCCACTTGACCGGCTTGCCGGTGACGAGCGAGGCGACGATCGAGCACACGTACCCGGGGTAGATCGGCACTTTGTTGCCGAAGCCGCCGCCGATGTCGGGCGCAATGATCCGGATCTTGTGCTCGGGCAGTCCGGCGACGAGGGCATAGACGGTGCGGTGGGCGTGTGGCGCCTGACTGGTGCACCACAAGGTGAGCTTGCCGTCGACCCGCTCGTAGTCGGCGACGCAGCCGCAAGTCTCCATCGGAGCCGGATGGACCCGCGGATAGACGATGTCCTCACTCACGACGACGTCGGCCGTCTCGAAGACCGCATCGGTGGCCGCCGCGTCGCCGGTCTCCCAGTCAAAGCAGTGGTTGTCGGTCTTGTTCTCGAGGTCGTCGCGGATCACCGGCGCGTCCTCGGCCAGCGCGCGACGGACGTCGATGACCGGCTCGATCGGGTCATAGTCGACGTCGATCAGTTCGAGCGCGTCGCGGGCCGAGTAGCGGTCCTCGGCGACGACGAAGGCCACCTCCTGGCCCTGGAAGCGCACCTTGTCGGTGGCGAGCACTGCCTGGACGTCGTTGGACAGCGTCGGCATCCAGGCCAGGTTCTGTTCGGCGAGCGCCGCCCCGGTCACCACGGCCTTCACCTTCGGGTGCGCCTCGGCGGCGGTGGTGTCGATGCTGACGATGCGAGCGTGCGCCAAGGGCGAACGCAGGATGGCTAGGTGGAGCATGCCGGGCAGTTGGATATCGTCGACGTACTTGCCGAGCCCGCGGACGAATCGCGGGTCCTCCTTGCGCAGCATCCGGCCGTGGCCGACCGGCTTCTGGTCGTTGTCGACGAACTCGGGTGCGGCCGTGGGCTCGGTGACAGTCATGGCGTGCTCCCTGCCGCGACGGCGCTGTCGCGATCGCTCTCGTGGGCGGCGGCCCATTGCACCGAGCGGACGATCGTGCTGTAGCCGGTGCACCGGCAGATCTGGCCCGAGATCGCTTCCCGGATGTCGTCCTCGGTGGGACTCGGGTTGCGATCGAGCAACGCCCGGGCGGTCATCATCATGCCCGGTGTGCAGAAGCCGCACTGCAGTCCGTGGCACTGGACGAATCCCTGCTGGACGGGGTCGAGTTCCCCGTCGCTTTCGAGGTCCTCGACGGTGCGTACTTCGTGTCCGCTCGCCATCGCGGTCAGGACGGTGCATGACTTGACCGGCTCGCCGTCGAGCCAGACGACGCAGGTGCCGCAGTTGCTCGTGTCGCATCCCCAGTGGGTGCCGGTGAGTCTCAGATGGTCGCGAAGGAAGTGCACCAGCAAGAGGCGAGCCTCGATCTCCGCGGTGACTTCTTCGCCGTTGACGGTCAGCGTCACCTGCATGTCAGGCTCCCTCGTCGTTGAGACGAGCCACTGACCGACGCAGCGCCCGCTGGGTGAGTTCGTTCGCCAGATGGCGCTTGTAGTCGGCACTGCCCCGCATGTCGGTGGTGGGCGAGCAGTGCTCCGCGGCGAGCGACCCGGCCTGGGCATAGAGCTCCTCCGACGGCGGCTTGCCGCGCAGCGCCTCGGAGATCGCCGGGATGCCGGTGGTGTTGGGACCGACGGCGGCCAGGCCCACCCGGGCGTCGGTGATCTGGCCGTCGTCCATCCAGACAGCGGCGCCAGCCGAGCAGATGGCCCAGTCGCCGGCCCGGCGCTCGACCTTCTCGTAGGCGCTTGAGCCACCCGACCGGACGGGGATCCGGACCTCGGTGAGGATCTGGCCGTCTTCGACGGCGGTCTCGTACGGGCCCCGATAAAACTCCTCCATGGTCACGACCCGCTCGCCGTCGCTGCCGCGGATGACGCAACTGGCGTTGAGCGTCGTACAGACCGCCGAAAGGTCCTCGGACGGGTCGGCCTGGCACAGCGATCCGCCAAGCGTGCCGCGATTGCGTACGACGGGATCGGCGATCACGCGCTCGGCGTCGCGGAAGATGGGGAACGTGGCCGCGAGCTCGTCGGACTCCAAGAGGTCGCGATGTCGGGTTAGGGCGCCGATGCGGATCTGGTCGGGTTCGACGATCAGATAACCGAGCTCAGAGCCGAGGTCGTTGATGTCGATGAGGTACTCGAGGTTGGCCAGTCGAAGTTTCATCATCGGCAGCAGGCTGTGGCCGCCGGCGACCAGTCTCGCCTCGCTACCGAGCCGTTCCATGAGGGCGATCGCGTGGCCGACGCTGGTCGCACGTTCGTATTCGAAGGGTGCCGGGACTTGCATGCTGAGCCCCCTTGCTCAAGGTGGGGTCAGCTTGCGCCCGGGTGGGGCCCATGTCAACGGCAACCTAAGCGGACGCTTAACTCGGTCGAACGGGGGGCAATAGCCGCCCTTGTCATCGACGTCAGCCGGCGAAGCGTACGAAGGCGTCCAGCGACTCGGGGTTGGACAGTGCCCCCTTCGCGGCGGCGTCGTTGACGGACGCGCCCTGGAGGATGCGCTTGACCGGCACCTCGAGCTTCTTGCCCGACAGCGTGTAGGGCAGCGCCGCTACCTGATGCAGCTCGTCGGGCACGTGTCGTGGCGAGAGCTTGGTCCGCAGCTCGGTCGCGACCCGGCGGCGCAGCTCGTCGTCGACCGTCACACCGGCGGCCGGCACGACGAACAGCAGCAGCCGTCCGGCGCCACCCTCGTCGTCCTCGAGATGCACGACCAGGCTGTCCGCGATCTCGGGCAGGCCGTCGACGACCGAGTAGAACTCCGCCGTCCCGAGTCGGACGCCGCCGCGATTGAGCGTCGCGTCGCTGCGGCCGGAGACGACCGACGTGCCGGCCTCGCTAATCGTGATCCAGTCGCCGTGCCGCCAGACGCCGGGGAACTCGTCGTAGTACGCCGCGCGCAGCCGGCTGCCGTCGGAGTCGCCCCACAGCCCGACCGGCATCGACGGCATCGGCGCGGTGATGACGAGCTCGCCGCGTTCGCCGACGACCGGCTTGCCGGTGGGGTCGTACGCCTCGACCTTGCAGCCGAGGCAGCGGCCGGCGATCTCGCCGGCGTACACGGGCAGCAGGGGCGACCCTCCGAGGAATCCGGTGCAGATGTCAGTCCCGCCTGAGAACGACGTCAGCAGCACATCGGACTTGACCGTGTCGTAGACCCATCGGAAACCCTCGGCGGGCAGCGGCGCGCCGGTCGACCCGACGCCACGCAGCGCCGACAGATCGGCGAGGTCGGGCGGAACCAGACCGGCCTTGCGGCAGGCGAGCAGGAAGGGCGCGCTGGTGCCGAAGTAGGTGACGCCGACCTCGCCGGCCATCCGCCACAGCTCGCCGAGGTCCGGCGCACCCGGGTTGCCGTCGTAGAGCACCACCGTCGAGCCGACCGCGAGGCCGGACACGGTGTAGTTCCACATCATCCAGCCGGTCGTGCTGAACCAGAAGAACCGGTCGGCCGGCCCGAGGTCCATGGCGAGCGCGAGCGCTTTGAGGTGCTCGAGCAGGACGCCGCCGTGGCCGTGCACGATCGGCTTCGGCAACCCGGTCGTGCCCGACGAGTACAGCACATAGAGCGGATGCGCGAACGGCACCCGCTCGTACGCCAACTCGCCCGGCTCGGCCGTCAGGTCGGCCCACGTGATCGCACCCTCGGGTGGTGTCGCGTCGGGGTCGAGGTACGGCAGGCTCACCGTGTGCCGCAGCGACGGCAGGGCGGCCCGGATCGCCTCGACCTCGCCACGTCGGTCGATCGGCTTGTCGCCGTAGCGGTAACCGTCGACCGCGACCAGCACGACCGGCTCGATCTGGCGCCACCGGTCCGTCACGCTGCGGGTGCCAAACTCCGGCGCGCACGACGAAAACGTCGCCCCGAGACTCGTGGTCGCCAGCAGCAACAGCAGCGTCTCGGGGATGTTCGGTGCGTACGCCGCGACCCGATCGCCAGGCCCGACGCCGAGCCGGATCAGACCGACCCGAACCCGACCGACCCGCTCGCGTACTTGCGCCGCCGTCAGCTCCACGGGCTCCCGCGTCTGCGACCGGGCCACGACCACCACGTCGTCGTCGGCCCGGCCGGGCATCCGCAGCATCGCCTCGGCGTAGTTGAGCCGGACGTCGGGAAACCACACCGCACCCGGCATGCTGGCGTCCGCCAGCGCTGTGGACGCGTCGCCGTCGGCCGGTACGTCGAAGTAGTCCCACACCGAGCGCCAGAACCCGTTGAGGTCGTCGACCGACCAAGCCCACAGGGCCTCGTAGTCGTCGAAGCGACGCCCGGTTCGGTCCTCCAGCCAGCCCAGATAGTCCCCGACCCGAGTCGTGGCCCGCACGTCGTCGGGTGGCGACCACAACACCTCGTGCCCGCTGGACTGTGCTCCCGGCATCGATCGGTCTCCTTCGCGGTCGGCGTGGTGGGTCAGCTTCGGTCGTCCGGCCCTGCGGTGCCGCCGAGGGCGGGTACGAGCCAGGCCGAGCCGACGAACGTGGCGGCGGTCAGGACCGGCATCACGAGCCACATCCAGACCGAAAACGTCTCGTCGATCAAGAACAACATCACGACGATCATGACGAGCGCAACGCCGAGGAAGCTCACCATCGCGGCGTCCGGCACCTCGGAGAACCCGAGCAGGAGGCGGCCGATGATCCACGCGATCAGGACGACAGCGGTGAGCAGGCCGACACCGAGCCCACCGCCGCACGACGGACTGTCCCGCCATACGTCGCAGCCGGCCATACCGAGCCGGACCAGCCCGGCCGACGCCGAGCCGACGAGCAACCCGGTCGCGGCGGCGGCCAGCGGGATCGGCAGCGGGCGCGAGCGCAGCTTCGCCCCGTTCGCCGGTCGGTCGTCCATGGGAGCAGTCTGCCGGACGCCGTCTTGGATCGGGTGGCCCCGGACCAATAGGTTCGCTCCAGGGCCACCCCGGGCCAGGTACGGTCCACGGCATGCCACCCAAGAACCCCCATGGCGATCTGGTCCTGAGTGACCCCGAGGCACTCCGCGCCGTCGCGCAACCCGAGCGGTACGCCCTGCTGACCCACCTGCAACGGCACGGCCGCGCGACCGTAGTCGAGCTCGCGACCCAGCTGGACTCCGATGACACGACGATGCGAGCCCACCTCGACGTCCTCGCCGGTCACGGGATGGTCCGCCGCGCGACCGATCAGCCCGAGCCTGCCTGGGAGGCGGTCGCCACCGGCCTGCTCGTCGAGATGCCGGACGATCCGGAGAGCCAGGCGGTCGCGCGGCTGCTGACGACGCAGATGTTTCTCGAGGCAGCCGCGATGCCGGCGTCCTGGTGGGACGACGGCGAGCCGCGTCTGCGACCCGAGTGGCGCCAAGTCGCCGGCGTGATCAACGCGGGCCTCTGGATGACGCCCGACGAGGTGCAGTCGATCAACGACCAGATCGAGGAGCTGACCGCGCCGTACGCCAACCGCGCCGAGTGCGAGCGACCCGGCGACGCCCGGCGCGTACGCGTCCAGTGCTATCTCATGCCGGAGCCGGACTAGCCGCCGACGTAGGGAAACGACTCTCGCCCTCGGACCTGCAAGCACAGGGATCTGGGGCGTGCTGCCTGATGTCGAGGTCACCGTCCGAGACGGGACTTTCGACCCGTGGCGCGGCATCGGCCAACCGCTACGGTCAGACTTTCTCTACCCGCACTTCTCGCGCCCGACCGAAACGGAAACCACCGTGACAATCCTGAACCCTGTGCCGCGCGCTGCGGCCACGACGTCGCACCGCGCGCCTCGCCTGGCGCGAAGCGTACGGCGTATGACCGGTCGGCTCGTTCTCGCCGCCGGCTTGCTGATGGGGTTGACCATCTCGCCGGCGTCGGCGAGCCCGAGCACCACTGCGATGCCTGGGGCGAGCACCGATGGCATCGTGTTCGCCAGCGTGCAGGTGGGGGATCGCACGTTCATCGGCGGGGAGTTCACGAAGGCGGGCCAGTTCAACCGCCTCAACGCGGCCGCCGTCCTGGCCAACGGCAGCATCGACCCGAGCTGGAACCCCACCGTCAACGGCCGCGTCCGGGCAATGGCCGCCTCCGACGACGGCTCGATCATTTACCTCGGCGGCATGTTCACGATGGTCGGGACCACCTCTCGCGCGCATCTTGCGGCGGTGGACGCCACCACCGGAGCGGTCTTGCAGGCCTGGAAGACCCGCGTCTCCAGCGCAGTGTGGTCGCTCGCCGTGTCGCAGGGCGGCCTCTATGTCGGCGGCATCTTCGGCACCGTGGGTGGCAACAGCATCCCCAACCTGGCCAAGCTCGACGCGGCCACCGGCGCGGTCGACACGTCGTTCCGCCCGGCGCCGACCGGTCGCGTCCGCGGGCTGGACCTGTCCTCCGACGGCAGCAAGCTCTACGCGGGCGGCGGCTTCAGCAACATCGCCGGCGTGGACCGCAAGGGCATCGCCGAGCTGAACGCGGACACGGGTGCCGCCACGTCGTTCGATGCCGAAAAGGGTGGCGCCGTGATCGCGGTGGAGCTGAGCACCGACGACAGCCGGCTGCTGTTCAGCACGAGCGACAACATCACGCACGCCTACGACCCCGCGGTGTCCAACACGACGGTCTACGAGCTGAAGACCAGCGGCGACGTGCAGTGCATTCTCGAGCACGACGGCGAGGTCTACATCGGCGGGCACTTCGGCGGGTTCAACCAGCTCAAGCTGACCCGGTTGCGGCTGGCGTCGTTCTCCTTGGACACCGGCGTGCCAACCGACTGGTCCGTCGTCGTCGACCAGAAGATGGGCGGCTGGACCTTCGCACTCGGACCCAACTACCTGTCGGTCGGCGGCGCGTTCGCCCATATCGACGGCATCCGGCACAAGGGGTACGCCCGGTTCCAGCTCTCGTAGGACTCGCCGACTCAGTACGTGACGGATGCACCCTACGCCGCGGGGATTCGGTGCATCCGTCACGTACGGCTGCTGAAGTTTCGGCGGCTCGCGGGATAATGCCCGTGTGCTCGGTGAAGTCGTCGCGGTCCATCGAAGCGAGTCGCACACCTTCAGCAAGACGCGGGCGGACTCGATCAGGCTGCTCGAAGGACTCGGCGTTGAAGGCGACGCGCATTGCGGCGCGACGGTAAAGCATCGGTCTCGCGTCGCCGCGGATCCTTCGCAGCCCAACCTGCGCCAGGTCCACCTGATCCACGCCGAGCTGCTCGACGAGCTGGGCGGGTTCGGCTTCGCCGTCGACGCCGGCGACCTGGGTGAGAACATCACTACCCGCGGGCTCGATCTTCTCGGCCTCCCGGTCGGCGCCAGGCTCACGATCGGGGACGCGGTCATCACCGTCATGGGGCTGCGAAACCCGTGTCAGCAGATCAACAACTTTCGGCCCGGCCTGCTGAAGCGGGTGTTGCGTACCGACGACGAAGGCAACGTCGAAAGGCTCGCGGGCGTCATGGGCACCGTCGCGCGCGGCGGCCTGATCCGCGCCGGCAACGGCATCACGGTGGCCCTTCCGCCGACGCCGCACTACGCGCTCGCGCGGGTCTAGGCGTCACCAACGGCCACCCGGACTGTGGGTCATTCGGCCCTAGCAACTGCGCCGGAAGTCCCTTCAGGATGAGGCAGTCATTGGGTGCAGGGCCTTCTTCGGCGATGTCAGCCGACGGTGTCGGTGGGGGTTCTGACAGCATCGGAAGGGAAGCAACATGAGGCGATCCATCCTCGGCGGCCTGGGTACGCTGGCCGCGGTTGCGTTGCTCGGGAGCGCTGTTGCCCCGACGGCGTCGGCGAGCATGGCCAAAGAGAAGTCTGCGGGCGAGCACTGCAGAGATTCGGCGAATGCCAGGGTGATGAAGGGGACCAGCAAGTGGGCTGACCCCAACACGCTCACCCGTAGGGAAGCTGCCGCCCAGGAGGCCCGGGCCCATCGGATGATCGCCCGGAGCGGCATCCAGACCGGAGCTCGCCCCAACGGCTCGGTGAAGATCAGGGTCCACTTCCACGGCGTCACAGACCACGCCGGTCACAACTTCGTGACCAAGAAGCGGTTCAAGAGGCAGATCAATGTCCTCAACAAGGCGTTCGGTGGCCGCACCGGCCCCAACGCCGCGAACACGCCGTTCCGGTTCCGGCTCGCCTCGATCGACCGGACCAAGAACAACAAGTGGTTCAACGCCAACTACTTCACCGACATCGGTAAGCAGAGGCTGCGTAACATGCGGCGGGCCCTGCACGTCGGCAATGCCCGCGACCTGAACCTCTACACCATCGGCCCGAACTTCCAGTTGCTGGGTCTGGCCACCTTCCCAGCCGACTACCAGAAGTTCCCGAGGCTGGACGGTTCCGTGCTGCTCGCCGGGAGCCTCCCCGGCGGAAACGCGAACTTCGGACCGGGCGCCGTGTACAACAAGGGCGACACGGCCACCCACGAGATCGGCCACTGGCTGAACCTCTACCACACGTTCCAGGGCGGCTGCAGCCAGTTGAACGACTACGTGACCGACACACCGAAGCAGTTCCCCGGCAACAACATCTTCGTGTGTGACACGACGCTGAACACCTGTCCTCCGTTCGGGACCAACGACAGGGATCCGGTGAAGAACTTCATGAACTACGTCGATGACCCCTGCATGAACCAGTTCACCAGGGGCCAGCGCGAGCGCATGAATACAGGATGGTTCATCAGACGGGCACTGTCCTGACTCTGCTGACTGACTGAGGGCCTGATCCGCGCGGGACGAGCGCCGAGCGTTCCGCGTGGATCAGGCCTCGACTCGCATGGTGCTTCCGGCTCCGCCGACGCTGGTCGAACAGGAGGATTGCCGTGTCCAACTTTCCGGTTCTGATGCACACAGCTATCGACGCTCCCGACTGTCGTGGTCTGGCCGACTTCTATCGCGAGCTGCTGGGTTTGCACTACCGCCCGTTCGACGAGCCGCCGACCGATGGCAGCGAAGACGACGCCGACTGGCTTGTCCTGGTCGACTCGCACGGCCAGCGCGTACTCGCGGTCCAGGAGAAGACCGACCTGAGGCGATCCACGTGGCCGTCGGAGGAGGTTCCGATGCAGCTGCACATGGACTTCCGGGTGCCGACTGTCGAGGAGCTGGAGCGACACCGCGAGCGGGCCGAGGCGTTGGGCGCGACGCTGCTCTATGACCGCTCCGGGGATGAGGATGAGCCCCTGTACGTGCTCGCGGACCCGGCCGGACACCCCTTCTGCCTGCTGGTCACCGCCGGGTAGTCGCTGAGGGTTATCGTCGCTCGATGCCACGCTTGATTCACCTCAACGGGCCGTCACGTGTCGGCAAGTCGACGCTGGCTCGCCGCTACGTCGACGAGCACCCAGGAATGCTCGCGCTCGACCTGGACGTACTCACGGGACTGATCGGCGGCTGGCGGGACAACTTCTCGGCTGCTTTGGACATGGCCCGCGCTCATGGGCGCGCGCTCACGACGCGTCACCTGCGCGAGGGGTATGACGTGGTGCTCCCGCAGCTGGTCACTGTCCATGACCGAGACCCAGACCCCGGGCTCGAGGAAACAGCACGCGGGGCCGACGCAACCTACATCGAAGTAGCTCTGCTGGTCGACCACGAGGAACACGTTCGACGTCTGCGTGGCAAGCAACCCACCAACGAGATCGAGGCACGGATTCAGACCTGGCTCGAAGACCCCGACAGCGACCTCATCGACAGGATCCGCCAACACCTGAACGAGTACCTGGCCGAGCGTCCGCACGCAATCCGGCTCAACACAACCGGCCTTGGGGAGGACGCGTCGTATGAGCGCCTCCTGGACGCTCTCGCGGCGACGTGAGGATGGGTCACCGCCCCCGTTGGTGTTCCCTCGTTAACGACTACGGCCAGAGTGTCGCCTGGGCGGCGGTTGGTGGTCGCGGGTGAAGGTGACGAGTTTGCGGGTGATCCGAAGATGACTGTTGAAGGTGAGGATGAGTTGACCGGCGATGCGGTCGGGGTTGGCGTCGAGTACAAAGTCGGCACTGACGGTCTGCCCGGTGATGTGGAGATGACGGGTATGGATGGTGCCGTGGGGCGGGTAGTGGCGGTATGCGGCGCGGATCGCGTCGATGCCGTGATAGGCGGTTGAGATGGGGTCGGCGAAGATGACGACGGCGTCGCGGTCGTACATGTCGAGCTTCTCGGTGAAGTCGCCGGTGCGGATGCCGTGATTGAGCGCGCGGACATGACGTTTGAGTAGCAGGCGGAGTTGCCATCCCTGCGCGGTCTTCTGCCGCAGCCGTGCCAGGTCATGATTGAGTAGCGGCTTCCGCTTCACCTCGTCGGCCATCGAGCCCTCTCACGAGTAACGGAGCGCTCGATCTGGGGGTTCAGGGAGGGCGCGTGCGGTTGGACGCCGCCGCCAGCGGGCACTTGGACCGGATCCTACGCCTCGCGGCTGGAAATTGGCACCGAGTTTCGTGGCTTGGCCCCTGCCTACAGATCCGTACGCAGGGACACGCCTTTACCGTTGAAGGACGTGAGGGTCAGCGTGTGTTGGTCTCGATGTCGATGGAGTCGCCGTGAAGCACGTCGAGCAGCGCCGCTTCGAGCTCGGCGGCGTAGCCCTCGCACGCCACGTCGGTCGCGACCAACCGAGAGGTACTCAGCTTCGGTCCGTCCGCCTCGTACCGGGCATCGAACGAGTTGCACGCGGTACGGCCGCTGACCGTGCCGTCGGGTCGTCCGATCCGTCGTCGGCGCATCCGGTGATCGCCAGCAGCACGGCGCCGGCCGCGGCCATGCTCCACTTCATGGTCCGCGTTGTGCGCCATCATCGCGGCAGCCGGGTCACGATCCGGTTCCGTCCTCGGCCCGATCCACATCTGGCCCCGCACCCCATAGCGGCCGAGACTGGTGTCCTGCGCACTGAAGGATCCTAAGGAACCACAAGGACCTTGGGCCTGGAGCGACGGGTCCGATGGTCCATCGCATTCTGGGGCAACCTCACTCATTGTTGGTTGAGAAGGGTCCACGCCTTCGCTAGTTAGGGGTGCCGCCGCGCGCTGTCCAGACGAGACGTCGCCACCAATCGGTCGGGCTTGCGGCAGACACGGTTCAAGTTGGAGGCGAAGAGATGAACGAACAGGACGAACCTAAGGCCAATCCTAAGGACAAGCCTCTCTACAAGGATCCAGTGAAGATGGTGCCGCTGATCGGTGCAACAATCGCGGCTATTCTCGGTGGAATAGCGCTGTATGGCCAGATCTTTCCACCGTCTCCACCGTCCAATTCAAGCGTCGAATATGTGCTCGACACGTCCGCGGACATGAAAGGCAAGCTTGGGGAGCAGAACAAGTTCGAAAGCGTCAAGGACCACATCCTGCGTCAGGTGGATGGATTCCCGAACGTTCCCGCAGCTCTCCGTCTGGCCGGGGGTGGCAGCTGTGAGTTCGGGTACCAACCCCCTTCGGTGGAGTTCGAAGAAGACAACCATGATGACTTTGAAACGACCCTGACTGGGTTGAGACCTTCCGGTGCATCGGACCTAGTGAGCGCTCTGACGCATGCCGCTAATGATCTTGTGCAGCGGGGCGAGCAGGCGAGCAACGAATTGACGACCGTGTACGTGTTCTATGGAAGTGCGGATGAGTGCACTTCTAATCCCGAAGACCGGATCCGCGCAGCGTTGAGCGCTCTTCGCGCTCAGGAGAACGTCGAGGTCGATTTCAAACTCATCGGCGTTAATCCTCCGGAGGAGGCGCGGAGACTGCTCACTGAAGTGGACAAGGTGGCCGGAGATCTCGGTTTCTCATCGTCTGTAACATTTGCGAAGGAGCCGAGCGACCTTATCGGGTCTCCGCCTTACTGTGATCTGCCGGCGCAAGAAGATCATCCTAGAGACTGCCAGTAGGTCCGGTGGCGGCCTTCGACATCCTCGTCATCGAAGTCGTACGCAACGACACGCGTGGCCTGCGATTCCACGACTTACGCCACTCGTACGCGACGTGGCTGGTCCACACCGGCGTACCGATCAACGACGCGCAACGGCTACTCGGACACTCACCCCTGTCGACCAGGCTCGACCTCTACACCCAAGCACGACAGCATCTCGACCCCAGGTTTGGTTCGCTGCTGCCTCTGGATGACGCCGCCGAATCAGACGCACCTGACGGCGGCGAGCGAAAGGCCGTGTGACCTGCGGGTTTGTGGTGGTCGGGCCGACAGGACTTGAACCTGCGACCCCTTCGTCCCGAACGCTGCTCGGCCGCGCGGTTGAGTGGCGTTGGTGACTGCCGGGCAGGCCAGAGGCCACTGAGATGCCGATCGTTGTCAGCTGGCGGTCCTAGATCGTGGCTGCGCTGCTGACTTTCTGCTGACGGCCGACGCCTGACTCTGATCATGACTCCCGTTGTTCCCGGCCTGTTGTGGCACGTACATGACATACCGCTGTAACCCCTTCATTACAAGGCCGCCGGGTGTGCTGTTCGGCTCGGACCGTTGGGCCATACTGACGTCGTGTCGGCCATCAGTCCGCTGCTTCGCCTACGTGCGGTGGTGGCCGCCGTGTTGGCGGTTGTGGTGGCCGCCGTGGTCCTCACCTGGCTGCTGTCGGGCTCGGATGAGCCCGGCTGGTCGGGGAACGGGATCACGCTCAACACCAATTCGTGGGAACCCGGAGATGACGGGGATGACATGGGTATTCGCGGCACCGTCCGCGTTGACTCGGACGGTTGTGTGTACCTGGAAGGCACCAGGCCCGTGGCGGTATCGAACGTTCAGTGGCCGAAGGGATACACCGCTTCCCGCCAGTCCGACGGAGCCGTGACTATCTCAAACCCGGATGGCGAAGTCGTTGCCGCCAGCGGCCACCGTCTCAGCGCCGGCGGGAGTACGGCGCCATCTGCTGAGCTCGCATGTCGAGCTGAAGGCACCAAGTACGGGACGGTAACGATCCAAGGCGAGCTACCACCGCTGAACGACTAAGACCCCTGGCTGCGTGCGCACCTGGAGGCGGACACCCTGCTGGATCGTCTGTGGGCCTACCTCGACCTGAACCAGTGACCTCTTCGTTGTCAGAACTGCCGGGTGCTGACGACCGCTCAACAATGGGTCGTCGAGACTGTGCTGACCTGCAGCATCTTGTCGGCTAGTGTCAATCAGTGTTGGCCGGTCTCGGCGGCTCTTGATGACTTTCTGATGACTCCGGGCTGCTCGGATGGGCGACTGCGTTACTCGGAAGCGGCCTGACTGCCTGGACGACCGTGCCGACGATGAGCAAGGCGGCGAGCAGGGAGAAGACGACGGCGACGACGGTGTAGAAGATTCGCTCGCCGCCTGAGGCTTGGACTGCATCAATGGTGACTCGAACTGCTGCAAAGGTGCACAGCGTTCCGAACGCAAGCCCGCCGACGAGTGTGAGGCCGGTCAAGAGAGCCTTGCGTAGGCCCGTCTGGGCGGGATCACTCCCGCGTTGCCGGTCACGCACATGATGACGGATGACGCTCGAGACACCCATCAGCGCGAACAGCGCAGAGGTTACGGTGCTGCCGACGTTGCCCTCAATCACGCTCCAGACGAGGCCAATCGAGCAAACGAGCAGCACAAGGATGTCAATCGGGATCCGGTCCTCCCTACTGACTTGCAGCCGTTGGACTTGCCGCCGCTGTCGCCGCTCCCGCTCCGCGTCCTCTGGGTGGGCTTGCGTCCACGAGCGCCGCTGGCGAACCATCCAGCGGACCCGCAGTTCGGAGTCGTGGGCCAGTTGCTCCAAGACCTCCAATGGCACGGTCTTGTTGTGGGCCACCCAGTACCGCATGTCTGGGTAGCGATCGATCACCGCTTGCCAAACGGTCAGACTGGCCGACTCACGCGACGCCCGGTAGTGATCGGCAGGATCGTCGCTGGTTCGGAGCTGGACGAACTCCTCGGCTGACTCGATCACCGCATCATGGTGCCCGGTGTGGTCCCGCACGGCAATGCCTGACGTTCTGCGCGAGCGAGGACGCGCAGGCAGCGGGTCAGCTCGCGGCGCAGCTCGCCGCGACCCTGCACATACAGCGCCTGGTAGATGGTTTCGTGGCTCACCCTCATCATGGGATCGGCTGGGTAGTCGATCCGCAACCGGCGTGAGATCTGGGTCGGCGACCACCACTCGGCCAGCCAGGCGGTGACTCGGGCAGCCAGCCGGGGACACCCCAGCTTGAGCGTCTTGGCCGCCGAGCCCGCTCCCGGGCGCGCTGGTGAGCCCGCCATGCCCGATACGATCCCCGTCCGCCGTTGGCGGCCACCTCCCGCGACACCGTCGAGACCGCCTTCCCGAGCCGGGCGGCGATCTTGGTGAACGATTCCCCGACATGCAAGCCCACGGTGATCTCTTCCCGGTCCGCCAGCCTCAGCCGCCCCGGACCCGGCACCCAGCCATCCTGGCGGACCGGCCGGCGTGGGGCATGCCGCGCGATCAGCGCCACCGTCTGATGCGCACACCCCACCTGCGGACCGATC
>DASQKI010000104.1:0-38988 GCA_035630615.1 Nocardioidaceae bacterium | reverse complement strand
TGCCCCTACCACGCCTGGAGCTACAACCTGTCCGGCGAGCTGAGGGCCGCTCCGGGCTTCCGCGAGGTCGAAGGTTTCGACCGCACCGAGCACTCGCTGGTCGGGCTGCCGGTGGAGCGCTGGCACGGATGGGTGTTCGTGCACGCCCTGCGCACTCTGGAGCAGGGACCACCGGTGTCGTTCGCGGAGTACGTGGGCGAGCTCGACAAGGTCCTCGGGCCGTACGCACCCGAGCGGCTGGTGCTCGCCGACCGGCACAGCTACGAGGTCGGTGCCAACTGGAAGGTGGTGGTCGAGAACTACCACGAGTGCTACCACTGCCCGCTGATCCACCCGGAGCTGTGCCAGGTCACCCCGCCGACGTCGGGGGACAACTACGACCTCCCGGGTGGCTGGGTGGGCGGGTCGATGGACCTCCGCGACGGGATGCGCACCATGTCGCTCACCGGCGAGCTGGCCGCGACGCCGTTGCCCGGTGCGCCGCCGACGAAGGTGGAGTACCTGCACCTGCTGCCCAACCTGCTGGTCTCGGCCCATCCCGACTACGTGATGACCCACCGGATGGTGCCGCTCGCTCCCGACCGCACCTGGGTGGAGTGCACGTGGCTGGTGCTGCCCGGGGAGGACGGCTCGGTGCCCGCCGCGGCCGGCGCGGTGGAGTTCTGGGACATCACCAACAAGCAGGACTGGGCGGCGTGCGAGTCGGTCCAGCGCGGCATGCGGACGCCGAGCTTCCAGCCCGGCCCGCTCGCGCCCGAGGAAGACGGCGTCTATCAGTTCGTCACCCACATGGCGCAGGCGTACCTCGGCCGCGACGGATCCTGAACGATTGCGGTAGCTGGGACGACCCGATCACCTCAAGATCCGTGAGCGAGGGCTCCCATCGGATCCCATGCCGGCAACACGACCGGCGGCTGGTCGAGCGCGGCCTGCAACTCGGGCGACAGCTGGTCTCGACGGCACGCGATCTCGAAGACATGCTCGTCGAACCAGTTGTCGTTCATGGTGTAGAAGCCGTCGACTCCGCCCTCGTCGCCCCAGCTGTTCTCGACCCGCCACCGTCGCGGTCGGTTGTCGACCAGGTCGACGCCGGTGAACAGCATCGCGTGGGTCATCTGGGTCTCGTGATAGGCCAGCCGGCTCGCCTTGTCGAGATCGAGTCGGGCGTCGTAGACGCCGGCCAGATCGTAGAGTTCGGCGTCCCAGATGCCGAGGTCGCGACGCATCATCTGCCCCACGTCGCAGCCGAACCAGACCGGCTCGCCTGACACGATCGTGTCGGCCGCGATCTGTTTGATCGTGGCCATGTCGACGTTGAGATAGACGACCTGCGGGGCGCCGACCACGTTGCCGAGGTAGTCGACCGTCAGCGTCTGATTGCGCGGGCTCGACGATCGGGGGTCGTCGACGAGACAGACGTAGTCGTCGGCCGGAATCGTGACGTACTTCTCGGCAAACTCGAGTGGAGTCAGCTCGCCGTCGCGGTGAAACTCGCGGTCCTTGTCGGTCCACTGCCAATAGATCCGCTCCGGCGGTGTGCCCAGATGGATGCAGAGAACCCGGTGAACCACGCCGAGGATCTCCCGCTTGCGTTCCCGCTGCTGCGCCACTCCGGACGTCTCGCGCAGGGTCTTGGCCCCCTGGTGGAGCACGGTCCGCAGGGAGGCGTTCAGCCGTGACGTGTCGGAGGAGCTCTCGGTCTCGGGCATCGCGGTCTTCGGGACCAAACCATGCTTCGCCACGACGGCCGCGAACATGTTCCACTGGCCTCCGTCGTCAGCAGCGGATGCCATGACGTGCGCGACGGTACGGTCGTCGACATCGCGGCCGGCGGTCTCGATCATCGCCTCGAGGAAGTAATTGGCCCGCTCCAGTTTGTCCCAAAACATCGTGTGGTTCTGAGAGAACTCGAAGTCGGTGAGGTTCATCTTCTTGGCGGCGCCGACCCGAAGCAGGTTGAGCCCGGCGAACAGCCAGCATCGGCCGCTGCGCTTCTGGTTGGTGACCTTCCAGTCGTCGAGCAGGTGCGACACCGACCGGTCCGTTCGGACCACGATCTCTCGGTCGAGCGCGACATCGTCGACCGAGGCCTGAGCGACAGCGTTTTGCATCCGGCGGTAGCTCGGCTCTTGGCCGAACTGCTTCCCCCACAATTCGATGTCGCCTCGGACCAGGGCACCAGCGTCGACCGCCATACGTCTCCTCCTCGGGGTGATACCGCGATTGTCTCTCGGCCAGTCAACCCCTGGCGAGACCGCGCCTGAGCCGGGCCGACGCGGGCCGACGTCGGCCTACGTCGCCCGGCCGAAGAGTACGAGCGCCCAGAGCAGACAGCCGAACGCCGCCACGTTGGCGACAGTACGGACGACGTGCCACCGGACCCAGCGGGCTTCGAACCGCTGCCGGACGGCCGCGAGGTCGGCGATCTGGTCGGGGTCGCCCGCGGCCTGGAGCTCGGCGTTGAGCGGCAGATGGACGCGGCGCGTGATCGCGATGACGATGAAGTAGAGCACGAACGCCGCGAACGACCACCACATCACCTCGCGGTCGCCGTCGTCGGTCGCCTCGAGCAGAATCGCGACGCCCGTGAGCAGTGGCGCTCCGAGGAAGCCCGCGAGAAACCACGGGTTGACCACCGCGCGGTCGACCGCCTGGAAGCCGGCCACGAACGTCCGGTCGTCGCTGCGGCCGAGGCCCGGCATGATGTCGTGCGCGTAGGCATAGAGGAATCCGGCGGCCAGCCCCATCGTCAGGGTCGCGACGAACAGGACCAGGCCTTGTGCGAGCTCCATGATCAGCGCCCTTCAGTCGATGCGGCCACGCGCCCGTGCCGGACGAGCGACCACGCGAGACACCCGAACGCCGCGAGGCTCGTCAGCGTCCGTACGACGTTCCACCGGGCCCAGGTGGTCTCGTCGAAATCATTCCGCACCGTCGCCAGATTGGCGATCTGATCCGGGTCGCCGGCCGCCTTGAGGTCGTCGTTGACCGGCACTTCGACGCCGATCGTGATGACGACTGCGATGAGGTAGAGCACGAGTGCCGCCACGATCCAAGGCAGCACGGTTCGCGCGGCGCCGCCGATGTGGAGGCCCGCAGCGAGTGCGGTGAACACCAGGGCGCCGATGAAACCGCCGGCCATGAACCACGGGTTGATGATCGACCGGTCGAGCTCCTGGAAGGCTGTCACGAACGTCCGGTCGTCGGTGTCACTGAGGCCGGGCATCACGGTGTGTGCATAGAGCGCGAACGCCCCGGTGATGAGTCCCATCGTCATCGTGGCGAGGACCAGGGCCGCCGCCTGCAAACCCTCCCGCGTCATGCGCTCCACACCCCCGTCGAGGCCGCGGCCTGCGCGTAGTCGGCGAAGTCGCGCGCCGGTCGCCCGATCGCTCGCTCCACCCCATTGGTGACGTAGGCGTTGCGACCGTCGAGGACCGCGTCGAACAGGTCGCCGAGGAACTGCGCGTCCGGCTCCGGCACGTCGGCCTCGTCGACCAGGCTCGTCACGTACTCGTCACGCGAGACCGGCAGGTAGCGAACCGGCCGTCCGGAGGCCGCCTCGATCTCACCGATCGCTTCTGCGAAGGTCAACAGCCGTGGCCCGGTCACCTCGTAGACCTGCCCGGCGTGGCCGTCCTCGGTCAGGGCCGCGACCACCACGTCGGCGATGTCCTCGACGTCGATGAACGGCTCCGGCGTCGTTCGGCCCGGGAAGGCGACGACGCCGCTGCGGACGGCGTCGACGAGGAAGTACTCATCGAAGTTCTGGCTGAACATGCTGGCCCGCACGCAGGTCGACTCGAGCGGGTAGCTCTGCACGATCTGCTCGCAGCGCTGGGCCTCGGGCTCGCCACGCCCCGACAGCAGCACGAGCCGCCGCAGGCCGGAATCCACGGCCAGCTCGCAGAATGTCCGGATGGCATCGGCCGCGCCCGGCATCGCGAGGTCGGGGTAGTACGTCACGTAGGCCGACTCGACGCCGCGCAGCGCCGCGTCCCAGGTCGTCGGATCGGTCCAGTCGAAGGGCACCTCGGCGGAACGCGAGCCGAGGCGAACGGGCATGCCGAGTGCGGTGAGCCGCTCGGCCACGCGACGACCGGTCTTGCCGGTGCCGCCAACGATCAACGTCAGGTGCTGGGGGCTGGTGTTTGTCATGCCCCCAGTCAAGAGCCGTACGGCGAGACGGACCATAGTCGAAACGCCCGAAGGCATGTCCAGGCGTCTAAGGTGGATCTCATGGACGTGCTCGCCGGCCTTCTCGACGGACCGCGTGCCCGCGGCGCCTTTCTCATGCGGTCGATCCTGACCCCGCCATGGTCGCTGCGGATCCAAGACGGCGCGCCGCTGTGCCTGATCGCCGCCGTACGTGGCGACGCGTGGGTCGTCCCGGACGGCAAAGACGCGGTACGGCTGCGCCCCGGCGACGTCGCGATCGCGCGCGGGCCCGCGCCGTACACGGTGGCCGACCATCCGTCGACGCCACCGCAGATCGTGATCCATCCCGGGCAGATCACCGCGACTCCGCAGGGCGAGGAGCTGTGCGAGGAGATGAGCCTGGGCGTGCGTACGTGGGGCGACGACCCCGACGGCCCGACGATGCTGCTGACCGGGACCTACGAGCGCAGTGGCGAGGTGAGCCAGCGATTGCTCGCGGCCCTGCCCGAGTTGTTGGTGCTGCCCGAGGAAGCCTGGGACTCCCCGCTCGTGCCGATGCTCGGCCACGAGATCGTCAAGGACGACGCGGGCCAGGAGGCGATGCTCGACCGGCTCCTCGACCTGCTCCTGATCGCGGTGCTGCGCGCCTGGTTCTCCCGACCGGATGCCGACGCGCCGGCGTGGTACCGAGCCCAGAGCGACCCGGTCGTCGGGCACGCGCTGCGCCTGCTGCACAACAATCCCGACCACCCGTGGACGGTCGCCGGCCTCGCCGACGCGACGCGAGTCTCGCGGGCCGCGCTCGCACGCCGCTTCACCGAGCTGGTGGGCGAGCCGCCGATGGCGTACCTCACCGAGTGGCGACTGGCGCTCGCAGCCGACCTGTTGCGCGAGCCGGACGCCACGGTGAGCGCGGTCGCGCGACAGGTCGGCTACAGCAACGGCTTCGCCCTCAGCGCGGCCTTCAAGCGGGTCCGAGGGATCAGCCCGCAGGAATACCGCGCCGCCAGCTGAGCGCCGCAGGATCGCTTCCGAACGGCGCTCAGCCAGACTGCCTAGGTCGCCGGGTCGGCGAGCGGCAGCTCCTCGTTGGCGATGGCCTCCAGCTCGGCTTCCTCCTCAGCGTCTACCGAGGGCAATGGCTGCAGGATCGTGACGGCCAGACCGATCGCAGCGATGACGAGCGCGGCCGCCACCGCGAACGCCAGGTGATAGCCACTCGTCAGCGCCGACGCCGCGTCCTGACCGTCCGCGAGCAGTGCATCGGACCGCGACGTGGCCAAGGTGGTGAATACGGCCAGGCCGAGAGCGCCACCCACTTGCTGCGTGGTGTTGACCAAACCGGACGCCAGGCCGGAGTCGCTACCGGTCGCACTCGACATGGCGAGGATCATCATGGCCGGGAACGCCAGGCCTGCCCCGGTGCCCATCAACAGCATCGACGGCAAGATGTCCGACACATAGGTCGCGTCGACGGATGCCTGGGTGAAGAGCACTAGTCCGACGACGATGAACGTCAGCGCCGGCAACAAGACGGTGCGGCCGCCGTAGCGGATCGTCAGCTTGGCCGACACACCCAACGACAGTCCCCCGATGACGAGCGCGACCGGAAGGAAGGCGAGGCCGATCTGCACCGGGTCGTAGCCGAGCACCCGTTGCAGATAGAGCGAGCCGAGGAAGAACATGCCGAACAGGCCCGCGACCATCAGGATCTGAATGGCGTTGGCGCCGGTGACGTTGCGCGAGCGAAACACCCGAAGTGGCAGGAGCGGCTTGGCCGCCTGTGCCTGGCGAGCCACGAAGCCGACCAGGAGTGCCACGGCCACCGCACCGAGACCGATGGTGCGCGCGGAGCTCCAGCCGTAGTCCGTGGCGTTGACGATGGTGTAGACGCCGAGCATGAGGGATGACGTCACGAGCAGCGCGCCGATGGCGTCCGCTCCCTCTCGCAGCCCGATGCCCTCGTCGGTGTCGACGAGGCGAAGCGCCGCTGCCACGGCCGCGATGCCGATCGGCAGGTTGACGAAGAAGATCCAGTGCCAGTTGATGGTCTCGGTGAGGACGCCGCCGGCAAGCAGGCCGATCGAAGCGCCGCCGGCCGCGACGAAGGTGAACGCGCCGATCGCCTTCGCCTGCTCCCGCGGGTCGGGGAACATCGCCACGATCATGCCGAGGATCACCGCGGCAGCCATCGCGCCGCCGATGCCTTGGACGAAGCGCGCCGCGACCAGCATGTCCTCACTGGTGGACAGTCCGCACAGCAGCGAAGCGGCGGTGAAGACCGAGAGCCCGGATACGAACATCCGTTTGCGGCCGATCAGGTCACCGAGCCGGCCGGCGAGGAGCAGGAGGCCACCGAAGGGGATCAGGTACGCGTTGACCACCCAGGCAAGGCTGGACTGGGAGAAGCCGAGGTCGGTCTGGATCGCCGGCAGCGCCACGTTCACGATGGTCTGGTCGAGGATGATCATCAGCATCCCTGAGCAGAGCACCAGCAGGGCAAGCCAGCGAGAATCGCGCCGTGAGGTCGAAGGAGCGGGCAGGGTCGAAGGAGTTGTCGCCTGGTTCATAGTGAGCAAGAACGACGTTAGTAGATAGTCTTATTCCAGACGATCTCGAAAAAGATGAACTGTTTTAGCCCGCCGCTCGTCTCCGGCGCGGCAGGTGCTCGCACGGCGTTGGACTCGACAGCCGACCCTCGACCAGGTGGGTCAGCCCGGCGACGACGGCCGCTCGCTCGGACGCGGGGAGTGCCGCCAGTACATCGTCGTAGATGCCGGTGACGATCTCGCTGGCCGCCGTTACCACACGGCGGCCCTTCGCGGTGACGGCCACAACGCGGGCGCGACGATCCGTCGTCGACATCTGACGCTCGGCGTAGCCCAGCTTTTCGAGCTCGTCCAGCGTGACGACCATCGTGGTCTTGTCCAGCAGGCACCGCTCGGCCAGCTGCCCTTGCGTCATTTCCTCCTCCGCCGCCTTGGAGAGCACGCAGTAGGTGCGCTGCGAGATGCCGAGCTCGGCCAATGCGGCTGTGAGCTCACTCGTCAAGACCTGACTGGCCTGGGCGAACAGGAACAGCAGGTCGGTCGACGGCTTCGCCGGTGCGGTCGTAGACATATGTCCATGCTAACCAAAAGATCCAATACAAGACTGTTCCGCAGCAGACCTATTCGGCAGGACCGCGATCGGCCGCTCTCACCACTCGAAATGGTCCGTAATGCCCTATGTACACAGCGTTGCTGAAATGTTACGGTCTGTCGCGACTGGTGGTCGGTGCGCGGCCCGTGACATGGACAGGTGGCATGGTGCCAATCGCCATGAACTGGTCAATCTCGTAGCGGGGTTTCTACGAGAGAGGGAGTAGTTCATGTCGGGTCACGTGAATGCTCGGCGCCTTAGAGCGCTGCTCGGGTTCTCGACGTCCTTCATGATCGGCTTGGCGGTGGCGCTGGGTACGGGCAGCGCGGCCACCGCTCAAAACGATCCGGACGTCAGCGGACCGACAACCAACGTCGTCGGCGGTCAGCCCGCCGCGAACGGCGAATTTCCCTGGATGGTTCACCTGTCCATGGGCTGCGGCGGGTCCTTGCTGACCAACCAGGTCGTCCTGACCGCTGCGCACTGCGTCGGCAGCACCGGCGACGACACGTCGATCACCGCGCTCGTCGGCAGCAACGACCTGGGCGATCCGAACGGCGTCGAGGTCGCGTCCACCTACGTCTACAGCGGACCGGACGGCGGCGGCGAGAAGGCCGACTGGGCACTGATCAAGCTGGCCGAACCGGTCGACGCCCCCACCCTGGCACTCGCGACGACCGCCGACTACGACGCGGACACGTTTACGATCGCCGGCTGGGGAGCCACCTCCGAGGGCGGCACCGGGTCCGACACGCTGCTCAAGGCCGACGTGCCGTTCGTCGACGACACCCAGTGCGGCCAGGCCTACCCCGAGCTCGTCGCGGACGAGGAGATCTGCGCCGGCGACTGGGACAACGGCGGCATCGACACCTGCCAGGGCGACTCCGGCGGTCCGATGTTCCGCAAGGACGACAGCGATACCTGGATCCAGATCGGCATCGTGAGCTGGGGCAACGGCTGCGGCCGGCCGCAAAATCCCGGCGTCTATACGCAGGTCAGCCACTTCACCGCTGCGATCCAAGCCGCCGCCGAGGGGCTCTAACCTCGCGGCGCCCAGAGTTAGACGCCGCGCGGAGTGCGTCATTCCCCGTGGGGTACTCCGCGCCGGCGTCGCCAAACAGTCGGTCCTACTTGCTCAATATCTTCTGGCGCGGGCCTCTTTCTCTGACGAACGAGCGGTCGCGCGCCCCATCGCATGAGGAGCACACCATGAGATTGGCTCGCAAGACGAGTCTGGCCGCGACCGGCCTCGCAGTCCTACTGACCGGCGCCCCGCTCGCCGCGGTCAACGCCTACGATCCCGACTCGACCACGGTCGCGGCAGCGCCCGACATCCCAGTCGAGAACGTCCAGGCCCACCTCGCCGAACTCCAGCGCATCGCCGACGAGAACGGCGGCAGCCGGGCAACCGGACAGCCCGGCTATCAAGCTTCGGTCGACTGGATCAGGTCCACGCTCGAGGGCGCGGGCTACACCGTCAGCGTCCAGGAGTTCACCACCTGGTCGGGCGACACCAGCTGGAATGTCATCGCCGAGACCGCCGACGGCGACCCGTCCTCGGTCGTGATGGCCGGCGCCCATCTCGACGCCGTCGTGGCCGGCATCAACGACAACGGCTCCGGGACGGCCGGGCTGTTGGAGACCGCCCTGCAGTGGGCCGCGAGCGGCCAGACACCGACCAGCAAGCTCCGCTTCGCCTTCTGGGGCGCCGAGGAGGACGGGCTGGTGGGGTCGAGCCACTACGTCGACTCGCTGTCGCCCGACGAGTTGTCGACGATCAAGGCGTACTTGAACTTCGACATGATTGGCTCGCCCAATCCGGGCTAACTTCGTCTACGACGACAACCCGGCCGGTACCGAGTTGCGTGCCATGTTGACCGCCGAGTTTGCCGAGCGCGGCATCGAGAGCGAGTTCATCGACGTCCAGGGACGATCCGACCATGCCAGCTTCATCGACGCCGGCATTCCCACCGGCGGCACGTTCACCGGAGCCGAGGAGACCAAGACCGAGGACCAGGCGGCGAAGTGGGGCGGCACGGCGGGCGAGGCATTCGACGTGTGCTATCACCAAGCCTGCGACACGGTCGACAACATCGATCCGGCGGCGCTCGACGTCAATTCGGACATCATCGCCGACGTGATCTGGCAGCTCGCCGGAGCCGACGCGGTCGCCGAGGAGCGCGCACCGGCAGCCTGACGCCGCTCCCCCCGAGCCGAGTGGCGCACCGTCGTCGCGTTCCGCGCCTCTGCGCGGCGACGGTGCGCCACTCGCGGGTGGTTCGTCGCGGCAACGCTCGCCGGCACTTCACTTGAACGTCACACGACGGTGACAGGTCGGTCACACCGGGTACTTACGTTCGTGGGCGTTGGGTAAATCGCTCAACCGGCGGGAAGCGGGTGGAGTCATGGCGGTTCGGACCAGCCAGGTCAAAGGGTCGGCCTTCCTGATTCCTCGTCTCTGGCACAAGAGTGTGACTCGGACCGTCCGAGGACTCACTCGCCTGCCGTCCGCCGACCAGGCACGGCGCAACGCACAGGTAGCCGCCGCGACCATGGCTCGTCGCCGTCGCGAACGTGAGGAAATCGATCACTTCCTCACCGCTCACGCAGCGCCCGCGCGACGGCAGTCGGCCGAGGCGGTCTGACGGATCGGGTGGCGTCCGGGAAGCCGCCACCGGGTCCCATAGCCGGGACGAGTCATGCATGCTGGTGTCATGGACGACGGCGGGGGTCAGAAGCGGCGACGTCGGCGTCGTCGACGGCGCACGTCGACCCCAGCGACGTCGAAGGACGCTGACTCCGACGCGACGGCCGCCCCGACTCCGACGCCGACGCCGTCGCGGCGCGCTCCCCCGGGGCGCAAGCCGCGCGGCACGCCGGCCCCGGACCGAGCCGGGATTACCACGTCGATGGCGATGCGAGCCCGTGAGGTGTCGCCGCCCGAGGGCTGACGTCGCCGCCGTGACTCACGGCGCCGGCGGCAGCACCCCCGACGTTTCGTACGAATGCAGCATCTCGATCCGACGGCGATGCCGGTCGTCGCCGCTGAACGGCGTCGCGATGAACGTCTCGACCAGCCGAGTCGCGTCCTCAAGCGAATGCATCCGGGCTCCGACCGAGATCACATTGGCGTCATTGTGCTCGCGACCGAGCCGTGCGGTCTCCTCGCTCCAGGCCAGCGCCGCCCGGACACCCGCCACCTTGTTGGCCGAGATCTGCTCGCCGTTGCCCGAACCGCCCAGCACGATCCCCAAGCTGCCCGGGTCGCGCGCCACCGCGTCGGCCGCGTGCAGACAGAACGGCGGATAGTCATCGGTCGCGTCGTAGTGAGAGGCGCCGTGGTCGACGACCTCGTGACCGGCGTCCGACAGCCATGCCGTCAGATGTTGCTTGAGCTCGTACCCCGCATGATCGGACCCGATGTGCAGCCGCATGCGGCTCAGTCTCCCAGCGTTCGCGGTCGATCAGTCGAACGACGGCTCGCGATCGCGGGTGCGCTTCAGCTCGAAGAAACCGTCGGTCTGGGCGACCAAGAGGGTGCCGTCCCAGAGTCGGCCGGCCGCTTCGCCGCGCGGGATCGGAGTCACCACAGGCCCGAAGAACGCCGTGCCGTCGACATGCACGACCGGCGTGCCGACCTCGAGGCCGACCGGCTCCATGCCTCGATCGTGGGACGTGCGCAGGGCCTGGTCGTAGTCGGTGGAGTCGGCGGCCTTGGCGAGCGACGCCGGCAGGCCAACCTCGGCGAGCGCCTCGGGAACCACCTCCGCGTACTCCTTGCGGCCATCGTTGTGGATCCGGGTGCCGAGCGCCGTGTAGAGATCGCGCAGGACGTCGTCACCGGCGTGCTCGGCGGCCGCGACGCAGACCCGGACCGGCCCCCACGCGCGCTCGAGGAATGCGAGATATCCCTCGTCCAGGTCTCGGCCTTCGTTGAGTACGGACAGGCTCATCACATGGAACCGGACCCGCACCGGCCGTACTCGCTCGACTTCCAGCAGCCATCGAGACGTGATCCACGCCCACGGACAAGCCGGGTCGAACCACATGTGCACCTCTTGGAGATCGGTGGCGGCACGGGCGGGATCGGATGTACTCGTCGACGTAGTCACGCGGGACTCCTCCGGATGACAGCTGCGGGCTCTATACGGCACAACCCGACGGTCCGCCCGTCCTATTCCGGGGCGGCCCCGACATCTCACAGAAACGTGGACCGGGCCATCCAACCGCCGCCGACTCGGAAAACGGGCTGGTGGCGTGCGAGGATTGCGCGCATGCCAGGTATCAACCTCACCCGAGACGAGGCAGCGGAGCGCGCCAAGCTCTTGTCGGTGGGCTCGCCTCCCATCGACTACACGGTCGAACTCGACCTCGGAGGGGCATCGGAGACCACATTTGCGTCGACGACGGTGATCCGGTTCGGCTGCACCGAGCCTGGCGCCTCGACGTTCGTCGACCTCGTCGGAGCGACCGTGCACCAGATCACATTCAACGGTCGCAACCTCGATCCCGCCGAGGTCTACGCCGACAGTCGGATCCGACTCGACAACCTGGCCGCCGACAACGAGCTCCGCGTCGTGGCCGAATTCGCCTACTCCCGCACCGGTGAGGGACTGCATCGCTTCGTCGACCCCGCCGACGGCAGAGTCTACCTCTACTCGCAGTTCGAAGTGCCCGACGCGCGACGGGTGTTCGCGACGTTCGAGCAGCCCGACCTCAAGGGCACATTCGCCTTCCACGTGGTCGCCCCCAGCCATTGGCAGATCTCCTCCAACGCCGCCACGCCCGAGCCGCAGCCGATCCGCGACGGCGTGAGCGTCTGGCGCTTCGAGCCGACCCTGCCGATGTCGACCTACATCACGGCGATCGTCGCCGGTGAATACCACGTCGTACGCGACTCCTACGTCGGCGACTACGGCGAGATCCCGCTCGGGCTCTACTGCCGCCAGTCGCTCGCCGGCTATCTCGACACCGACGAGATCCTGGCCATCACGCGGCAGGGATTCGCGTTCTTCGAGTCGGCGTTCGCGATCGGGTATCCGTTCGGAAAGTACGACCAGATCTTCGTGCCCGAATACAACATGGGCGCGATGGAGAACGCGGGCTGCGTGACGTTTCGCGACGAGTACATCTTCCGCAGTCGCCAGACCAACGCCGAGTACGAGACGCGGGCCAACACCATCCTCCACGAGATGGCCCATATGTGGTTCGGCGACCTCGTCACCATGCGGTGGTGGGACGACCTGTGGCTCAACGAGTCGTTCGCCGAGTGGGCATCGCACCATGCGGCGACCCGCGCCACCAAGTTCACCGACGCCTGGACCGGGTTTTCCAACGCCCGTAAGACTTGGGCCTACCGCCAGGACCAGCTCCCGTCGACCCACCCGATCGCGGCCGACAACTACGACCTCGAAGCGGTCGAGGTCAACTTCGACGGCATCACCTACGCCAAGGGCGCGGCTGCACTGCGACAGCTCGTCGCCTGGGTTGGCGAGGATCAGTTCCTCGCCGGACTGTCGGCATACTTCCGCCAGCACGCGCACGGCAACACCGAGCTGATCGACCTGCTAGCCGCCCTCGAGAACGCATCGGAACGCGACCTCGGCTCCTGGGCCAAGGAGTGGCTGCAGACGTCGGGCGTCAACACGCTCCGTGCCCGGTTCGACGTCGACGCCGACGGGGCATTCGAGTCGTTCGTGGTCGAGCAGACGGCGGCGCCGGACTTCCCGACGCTACGTCGGCACCGCATCGCGATCGGTCTCTACGACCGGACCGACGACGGCCTGGTGCGGCGGTCGCGGTTCGAGACCGACATCTCCGGCGCCGAGACCGATCTGCCCGACCTCGTCGGCCACCGCCAGCCCGACCTGATCCTGCTCAACGACGACGATCTGAGCTACACCAAGATCCGCATGGACCCGCGGTCGCTGCAGACCCTCGTCGAGCACATCGACGAGATCGGCTCGTCGCTCGCCCGGGCGCTGTGCTGGGGCGCCGCCTGGGACATGACCCGCGACGCCGAGATGCAGGCCCGCGACTTCGTGACACTGGTGCTGCGCGGCGTCGGACGCGAAACCGACCTCACCGCCGTGCGGTCGCTCCTGGCACAGGGACAGGCGGCCGTCGATCTCTACTCCGACCCGACGCATCGCGCGACGTTGACTGCCGCGTGGGAGACCGGCGTCCGTGAGCTTCTCGAGTCCGCCGAGCCCGACAGTGACCACCAGTTGGCTCTCGTCCGCGGCTACGCGGCCGCCGCCCGTCGCGACGAGGCACTAACGTGGATCGCCGACCTGCTCGACGGGCGGGTGAGCCTTCCGGGTCTGGTCGTCGACGCCGACCTTCGGTGGTCGCTCGTCACCGGGCTGTCCCGAGCCGGTCGAGCCGACGATGCCACCATCGACGACGAGCTGGCCCGCGACAACACGATCTCCGGTCAAGAGCATGCCGCGGCCGCCCGAGCCGCCCAACCGAGTCTGGCGGCGAAGGAGCAGGCCTGGGCGGACGCGGTGACCCGCGACGACGTCCCCAACGAGACTCAGCGCAGCATCGCCGTGGCCTTCCAGGTCCCGGGCCAAGCGGAGGTGCTCGAGCCGTTCGTCGATCGGTACCTGTCCGAGGCAGCCACGCTCTGGGAGGTCAAGGGCGTGCAGCGTGCCTCGGTCGCCCTGATGGCTCTGTTCCCCCGGGCCATCCCGAGTAGGGACATCTTGGCCCGAGTCGATGCGTGGCTCGCGACGACGCAGGCCAATCCGGCGGCCCGGCGCTTGGTGAGTGAGGGGCGGGCCGACATGGAGCGGGCCCTGCGCGCCCAGGCACGGGACGCCGCCGCGGGCTGAGTCCGCCGCCCCCTCCCCGGCTGGCCGCCCCCTGCCGTCCCCCTCGGAGGACCCATTTCGCGCGACACGTCCGGCGAGTCCCGCACATTCGGTCCTCTGAGCGATTGAGGGCTGTGGACAACGCCGATCGAGGAGGTGGTGGGACCTAGATAAGGGGTGTGCTACCGCCGCCCGAGAACACTGCGCGCGTCCGAACCCTGCTCGAGTCCGGCTTGAGCAGGTACGAGTTGCGCCAACCGCATTGGCGCCACCCGTACCACGGCCTGGCCGGAGTCGCCAGTGAGGACGAGTCGCACCCGCGTACCCGGATCCTCGACGCTGTCCCCTTGCTCCCTCCCTGCGGCCACCTAGGCGGGTGGGCTTCTCTCAACGTGCAGGGCGTTGCCTATATCGACGGCGTAGATCGCGCCGGCAACGAACAGCCCGTATTGCTCCACATGTGCGATCGACATCGAATACGCACGCGCAAAGGCATCGAGCCGACCCGCACGGCACTCTTCCCCGGTGAAACGACCGTGATCGAGCGCATCCCGGTGACCTCCATCGCGCGCGCTGCCTACGACGAGATGTGCCGCGCGAGCAGTCTCACCGATGCGGTCGTGATCCTGGACATGGCAGTCAGCCAGGTCGCCGAGGGTGGTCGCTGCACCCTGGCGTCGGTACGTCGCCTCGTCGAGCGACACAAGAAGACTCGAGGCATCGGCGTGGCACGGGCGGCGTTGGACCTCGCGTCCGACAGGTCTGCCAGCCCGCAAGAGACCCGAACGCGGCTCGTTGCTGGAGTCGAGATGGCGCCTTCGACGCCCACGGCCTGACGGTGATCCGTGCGAGGTCACGCGACCATCAAGATCGCGGCAGTCTGGCGAGCCGACTTAGGTCCGAACACTTGCGAGCCCGTCGTCGGGCTGAAGGACGCCAATCGTGGACCCTGACCGAGCCGGCGTGGTGGCGCGATTCAGCCCTGGCCCGCCGCTGGGGTAACGATTTTGCGCGACGCGCCTGGCGTGTCGCGCAAAATGGGTCCTCCCAGTGGGGGCGGGACGGGGTCGGCGGGCGGTCAGTCGGTGTGGAGGGAGGCCGGGCGTCGGGCGTGGTCGCCCAGGAGCTGGATCCCCGACACGATGCCGCCGGCCAAGTCACCGGCGCCGAACGCGCTCTGCATCGACAACACCGCGAGCCCGGCCGACGTCTCGTCGATCCGCGACTGCGCCTGCGTGCCCACGACGACCTCGACCTCGCGCGTCGCCGGGTCGATGAGCACGAGCACGCTGCGGTCCGGGTCGTCGAGCGCCGCGTGTAGATGCTCCGCGTGGGCCCGCGCCCGATCGTGGCAGGCGCCGACGTACACCGAGTATCGGTAGCCGCTGGCCTCCTTGGCGTAATCGATCGCGCGGTCGACCGCCCGCCGCTGGTCGACGCTGAACGCCTCGCTCCCGGCCGACTCCGCGGCGTCGGCTTCGGCATCGGCATCGGTACGCGCCCTGGCCGACGACTGGGCACCGAACTGCTCACTCTGGGCGAGCCACGTGACCCCCGGTCGGTACCGCGGTCCCCGTGCGATCGACGGCGCGAGTACGAGCAGTGCGATCAGCAGGGACAGCCCGGCCGGGATGCCGACGAAGATCAGCAGCAACTCCATCGTCGACATCGGCTCGGAGTCGGGCCACGACGTGGGCGTGTCCGCCGAGGCGGGTGCGGCCGCAGCGACGGCGAGCAGGAGGACTGGGGCGACGAGCGCGCCGATGCGCAGGGCGGCGCGAGGCATCCGAGGGGTACGCGACTGCATGAGGTCACCGTATCGAGTCCCCCTCGGACAGGGCTTAGCCTGTCGGCCATGACCGACCTGCACGAGCTGACCGCGCTCGGACTCGCGGCCGCTTTCCGCCGTGGCGACACGACGCCGTCCGAGGCCGTCGACCACTTCCTCGACCGAGTCGAACGGTTTAGCGACACCGTCGGCGCTTTCGTCACGGTGACGGCCGACGCGGCTCGCGAGGCGGCTCGCAATGCGAGTGAGCGCTATCGCTCCGGCGACGTCGACGCCCTGCCTGCGTTGTACGGCGTGCCGACCGGCATCAAGGACCTCAACCTCACCGCCGGTGTACGCACGATGCTCGGATCGTCGGTGTACGCGGAGTTCGTCCCCGAGGAATCGGACGAGGTCGTCCGCCGGATCGAAGCGGCCGGCCTGATCAGCCTCGGCAAGACCAACACCCCCGAATTCGGATCGCCGCCCTACACCGAGCCCGACGTGGCGCCACCGGCTCGAACGCCCTACGACCTCACCCGATCGGCCGGCGGTTCCTCGGGTGGGTCGGGTGCGGCCGTCGCGGCGAGACTCGTGCCGATCGCCCAGGGGTCGGACGGCGGCGGCTCGATTCGGATCCCGGCCAGCGTGTGCGGTCTGGTCGGCTTCAAACCGACTCGGGGTCGGATCAGCCAGGCCCCACTGTTCGGCGACGTCAGCGGACTGTCGACGGCCGGACCGCTGGCCACCACGGTCCGCGACGCCGCGGCTCTGCTGGACGCACTGGCCGGACGCCACCCGGGTGATCCAACCTGGGCCCCGCCCCTGCCCGACGGCGAGACCTACCTGTCGTGGTGCGATCGCAGCCCCGGACGGCTCCGGATCGCCCGATTCGCCACGCCCACGATCGGCACCGAATCCGTCGACCCGGCGGTGCTCGAAGCGTACGAGGCGGCCTCCGCCCTGCTGACTGGCCTCGGGCACGAGGTCGTCGATGTCGAGGTGCCGATGTCGCCGGCCGTCGTGCCGATCTTCGAGACAGTCTGGTCGGTGCTCGCCTGCGGGTGGCCGGTGGCGCCGCCGCTCGAACCGACATTGCGGCCCCTTACTCGCTGGCTTCGCGAGCGCGGCGCCGCCACCTCGGGTCCGGCGTTCACGAGCGCGCTTGTCCAGATGCGGCAGGCGGCTGCGGCGGCGTTGGTACGGCTGCATCCATACGACGCGGTCCTGACTCCGACGCTCGGCCAGCTGCCGGCGCCGGTCGGCGGCATCCGCAACGACGACGACCCGGCGGCGGACTTCGAGGCGCAGAAGCGGTTCACGCCGTTCGCGGCGGCGTGGAACGTCACGGGCATGCCGGCCGTATCGCTGCCGACGGCCTGGGCCGACGGCGACCCGGTACTGCCCGTGGGCACCATGCTGGGTGGCCGACCCGGCGAGGACCATCTGCTGTTCGCGCTGGCAGCCCAGGTCGAGGCCGCGTGCACGGTCGCCGGCGGACCGCCCTGGGGGCGACCGACGCCGCCGCTCGACGGCTGAGCCCACAACCACGAGCGACGGATCGCCGCACCACAACCGACGGCTGAGCCCACAACCACGAGCGACGGGTCGCCGCACCACAACCCACGGACCGGCGCACCACGAGCGACGGATCGGCGCACCACAACCCACGGATCGCGGCACCACAACCGACGGACCGGCGCACCACAACCGACGGATCGCGGCAGGGGCTGAGCTACGGTGCGGTCGTGACCTCACGACAGAGCGAGACCCCCTACCCCCCGGCCCGCCGCGACGACATCGTCGAGACCCTTCATGGCGAACGCATCGCCGACCCGTACCGCTGGCTGGAGGACGCCGACTCCCCCGACACCAAGACCTGGCAGGTCGCCCAGGACGAGCTCTTCGCAGCGGCGAGGGAGGCCTGGCCGGCACGGGAGCAGTTCGCCGACCGGGTCACCGAGCTGATGCGCACCGGCGCCGTCGGCACGCCGGTCTGGCGGGGGGACCGCGCCTTCTACACCCGGCGCGAGCCGGACCAGGAGCACGGCGTCCTGCTCACGCGTGACCCGGACGGCACCGAACGCGTCCTGGTCGACCCGATGGCGATCGACGACACGGGCGTGACGACTCTCGATGCGTGGCAGCCGAGCAAGGACGGCCGCTTCCTCTCGTACCAGCTCTCCACCGGCGGCGACGAGGCGGCGTCGATCTATCTCATCGAGGTCGGGTCCGGCGACGTCGTCGACGAGCCAGTCGATCGGTGCCGCGTGTCGCCGGTGGCGTGGCTGCCCGACAGCAGCGCGTTTTACTACGTACGGCAGCTGCCGCTCGACCAGGTGCCCGACGACGAGGAGCAATACCACCGGCGGGTCTGGTTGCACCGGATCGGCACGAGTCCGACCGACGACGTCATCGTGTTCGGCGGAGACCTCGACAAGACCACGTTCTTCGGCGTCTCGGTGAGCCTGGACGGTCGCTGGCTGGTCGTCAGCGCCAGCCAGGGCACGGCGCCGCGTAACGACGTCTGGCTCGCCGACCTCACCGCCGGCCCGCTCGAGAAGCCGGAGCTGCGCCCGGTCGTCACCGGTGTCGATGCCCGCACCGGGCTCCACGTGGCACGCGACGGCCGACTCTACGTCCACACCGACCGCGACGCCCCGCGCGGACGCCTTCTCGTGGGCGACCCCACCGACCCCGACCCCGACACGTGGCGGAACCTGATTCCGCAGGACCCTGAGGCGGTGCTCGACGACGTCGCCATTCTCGACGACCTCGACGAGCCGCTGCTCGCCTGCTCCTGGACCCGGCACGCGGTCAGCGAGGTGACCCTGCACGACCTCACCACCGGCGAGCGCCGCGGCACGATCGAGCTGCCCGGCCTCGGCTCGGTCGGCGGGCTCGTCGAGCGGCCCGAAGGCGGCCACGAGCTGTGGTTCGCCTACACCGATCACGTCACGCCGGCGGTCGTGCTGCACTACGACGCCAGGACCGAGTCGACCGACGTGTGGGCGCGCCCACCCGGCGCCACGCCCGACACCAGCACGATCGGCGTCCGTCAGGTGACCTACGACTCCTACGACGGCACCAGCGTCCGGATGTTCGTGTTGCGCCGCGGCGACGTCGACGGCCCGACCCCGACGATCCTGTACGGCTACGGCGGCTTCGGCATCTCGCTGACCCCGGCGTACGCGGCGACCCTCCAGGCCTGGCTCGAGGCCGGTGGCACGTACGCGGTCGCCAACCTCCGCGGGGGCGGTGAGGAGGGCGAGGACTGGCATCGGGCCGGGATGGGTGAGCACAAGCAGCGCGTGTTCGACGACTTCCATGCGGCCGCCGAACGCCTGATCGAGGACGGCGTCACCCGACCGGATCTGCTCGCGATCCACGGCGGCTCCAACGGCGGCCTGCTCGTCGGCGCGGCGCTGACGCAGCGGCCGGACCTCTACCGCGCAGTCGTGTGTTCGGCGCCGCTGCTCGACATGGTCCGCTACGAGGAGCACGGGTTGGGTCGGCTGTGGACCGACGAGTTCGGCACCGCTGCCGACGCTGAGCAGCTGCGCTGGCTGCTGGCGTACTCCCCCTATCACCGGGTTCGCGAGGACACGACCTACCCGGCGGTGCTGTTCACCGCATTCGCGTCCGACAGCCGGGTCGACCCGCTGCACGCGCGCAAGCTCGCGGCCGCGTTGCAGGCGGCGACGTCATCCGATCCGTCGACGCACCCAATCCTGCTCCGGCTGGAGACCGAGGTGGGTCACAGCGCCCGGTCGGTGAGCCGGGCGGTCGGCAACAGCGCCGACTCGCTCGCGTTCACCGCGTGGGCAACCGGCCTCACGCCCCACTGGCGGTAGCCGGCCGCCAGCGCCCCGGCATACTGGGCGGACGACCTCGGGGCCAACCGACCGGAATCCGAGAGGAGCCTCTCGATCGTGCAGTTGCCAGGCCTGTCCGCGGAGACATCCTGCGCCGACGACCCCAACAACGATCTGTGCCGATTCGTCGAGAACGTCACCGGCAGCGACGCCGCCGCCGACTGGGTCCACCTCGTGATCGCCAAACCTGGCGCGATCGCCGGCCTCATCGTGATCGGTGTCATCCTGCGAGCCCTGCTGGCCCGGGTCATCGACCGGCTGGCGCGCCGAGCCGCCGAAGGCACGGTCCCGGGGGTTCTGCAGAACAGCAAGGCCCGCCAGATGTTCCTGGAGACCAACTCGATCGCGATGGAGCGTCGACAGCAGCGGGCCGCCACGATGGCGTCGCTGCTCAAGAGCATCTCGACCGGCGTGATCTTCGTGATCGTTCTGTTCATGGTGATCGCGCAACTGGGCTACAACATCGCCCCATTGATCGCGAGCGCTGGCATTCTCGGCGTCGCGCTCGGCTTCGGTGCCCAGAGCCTCGTCAAGGACTTCCTGTCCGGCATCTTCATGATCCTCGAGGACCAGTACGGCGTGGGCGACGTCGTCAACGTCGGAGAGGCCACCGGCACGGTCGAGGCCGTCGGGCTCCGGGTGACGCGACTGCGCGACGTCGACGGCACCGTTTGGTACGTCCGCAACGGCGAGATCCTGGCCGTCGGCAACATGAGCCAAAACTGGGCTCGCTCGGTGCTCGACATCCCCGTCGCCTATCACGAAGACATCGACCGAGTGCGTACGATCCTGCGCGACGTCGCACATGAGATGGCCGACGATCCGACGTACGGACACAACATCCTCGAAGAGCCTGAGGTCTGGGGCGTCGAGCGCCTCGATCCCGATGCCGTGGTCGTCCGCCTGGTCATCAAGACCGCACCTCTGGAGCAGTGGGCGATCAGCAGGGAGCTGCGAGAGCGGATCAAGGAACGCTTCGACCAGCTCGGCATCGAGATTCCGCTGCCCCAGCGGGTGCTGTGGCAGCGCGACGAGCCGGCGCCGGAGGTCTGAGCGTTGTCTGGCGTCTATCAGCGCGGGTGTGGATGGGCCTGGCCGCCGAGCGAGGAACGAGCGAGGCTGGTTTCCCGCGCTGATAGACGCCAGACAACCCCTCCGTCCGGCCCGGTCCGCTCGGGTTTGGGGTGGCGGGACACAATGGCGGGGTGACCGACTCGCGCACGTTCTACGACGCCATCGGCGGCCACGAGACCATCAAGCGGATCGTCGACCGCTTCTACGCCGGTGTCGCCGACGACCCCGTTCTCCGGCCGATTTATCCCGAGGAGGACCTCGCGCCGGCGGCACGACGGCTCACGATGTTTCTCGAGCAATACTGGGGCGGCCCGTCGACCTACTCCGACGAGCGGGGCCACCCGCGCCTGCGGATGCGGCACGCGCCGTTCGCGGTCACGCACGAGGCCCGCGAGCGGTGGCTGGTCCATTTCCGGGCCGGGCTCGACGAGGCGCAGCTACCGCCGGAGCTCGACGCGCAGTTTTGGGAGTACGTTCAGCGCGCCGCACTCCACATGGTCAACACCGTCGAGCCGGTCGGTCCGCCGACCTGACAGCCCGCGAACCCGCCGCCCCACTGAGCGGACCGAATTTGCGCGACACGCCTGGCGAGTTTCGCAGGTGGGGTCCTCCCAGTGGGGCCGTCAGGCCGAGAGGTCGCCGAGCTGGTCGGCGTACCAGCGGACGTTGGCCAGGTGGGTCGCGATCTCGCGAAGCGTCCAGCTGTCGCCGCGCGGCGCATCCCACGCGGCCGGACCCGCGGCGGAGTAGCGCAGCTCGAACGTCCGGGCCAGGCGCCGCAGCCGCTGCTCGGCCTCGACCAGGTCGACGTCGGTGAACGCCACGCGATCGCCCTCAGTCGTGACCATGCTCGCGCCCCACGCGTCCGCCTGCGTCGGCACACCGGCGAGCAGCGCCTCGACCTCGGCGAGATGATCCACGATGTGATCGGCGATCCGGCGGACCACCTTGTGCGGCGTATAGATCCGTTCGCCGTCGTCGGTGTGCCGCGGGCGGCCGTCCCAGGTCCGCCAGGTCGCGGCGAGCCGTAGCGAATGCTCGACCGAGTCGACGACGGCATGGGCGGGATTGGTTTCCGTGCTCATAACCCGGACGGTACGGCGCCAATGCTTCGGTGCAGGCCGAAGCGTGCCCGACGTACGGTAGGCCCGTGGATGCCGACATCGCCGCCGTCGCAGCGGTCATCGCCGACCCGACTCGGGCGGCGATGCTCGATGCATTGCTCGCCAATGAAGCCCTGACGGCCAGCGAGCTGGCGCGGGCGACCGGCGTCGCGCCCAGTACGGCGAGCGAGCACCTGCGTCGGCTCACCGACGCTGGCCTGGTCTACGCCACGCCGGCTGGTCGGCATCGTTACCACCGGCTGACCGGGCCTGACGTCGCGGCCGCGATCGAGGCCCTCGCGCTGATCGCACCGCAGCGCGCCAAGCGGCCGGCGACGCTTCGCCGAGTTCGTGCCGACGCGGCCCTGACGTACGCCCGTACCTGCTATGACCACCTCGCCGGGGTCGTCGGCGTAACCCTGCTCGACGGGCTCGTGTCCCACGACCGGCTCCAATGGGACCACGGCACGCTGCGGCCCGGCCCCGACGGCACGGCATGGCTCGATGACCTCGGGATCAAGGTTGGCCGGCTCCGATCGCGGCGCCCGCTGGTCCGCCCGTGCATCGACTGGACCAGCCGGCGGCCGCATCTGGCCGGCGCCGTGGGGGCCGCGATCGCCGACCACGCACTTTCGCGACGGTGGGTGGTCCGGCGTACGCACGGCCATCGCGCGCTCCGCGTCACCGACGAGGGCCGCGACGCCTTCCGTACGCTGCTCGGCTGCGACCTGCCGCCTCCGCCCGAGTCCTGACCCACCCCTGGGAGGACCCGTATTGCGCGACGCTCCCGGCGTTTCGCGCCATACGGGTCCTCCCAGGGGTGCGGATGCTCAGACGAGGCGGGCCTCGAGGGCAACGCGTTCGGCATCCCGAATCGGCCGGGACCGCTCCGTGGCGGGGTCGAATGCCACCACGATCGCCCCTGACGTCGCAAACACCGTGCCCTCGTCGCAGACCACCGCCTGCAGCTCGTAGGACGACCGCCCGATCCGCGTCACCCAGGTCCGGACCCACACCGGGTCGGTCCGAAACTCCAGCGGCCGGCGATAGACGACGTCCATCCGGGCCACGACGAAGCCTCGGAGGTCGCCGGCCGCCGAGACGCCGACCGCGCCGCTCAGCATGGCGATCCGAGCCTCCTGGAAGTACTCGACGAATTTCACATTGTTGACGTGCCCGTAGGCGTCGATGTCGCTCCAACGGACCCGGCACGAGTAGCTGTGCGCCTTGCCGGGATCGGTGAGCAGCCCATCGACCGGCTTCGTCGGCGGCGTCGGCTCGAGCTGCACTGGCTCGTCGTAGAGCAGCAGCGCCGTGCGCTCGTGCTCCCGGATCCGACGCGGGCGATGGGTGGCGAACGAAAACGGTGCGAGCACCGACGACGCTCGCAGATAGACCCGGCGGTCACAATCGGCTCCCTCGGGGTCGACGACTTCGTAGCCGAGCTGGAACGACGCCGCCCGCACCCGCTCGCACCATGCCTCGACCCGGACCGGGCGATCTCGATAGACCAGCGGTCGGGCAAACTCCAGATCGTGCCGCACGACGACGACGCCCTCGGCGAGATCGGCCGCCTCCGGTCCGGGCGCGTGCACGCGCAGCATGTCGACGCGGAGTTCCTGAAGGTAGTCGGCATAGACGACGTTGTTGACGTGTCCGAGCGAGTCCATGTCGGCCCATCGGAGCGGGCAGTCGTAGACGTGGCGCACGCACCGATCCTCCCAGACGCCGGGGGCGACCTCGTGCCGAATGCGTCACTCTCGGCGAGTACGCGAAACATCGTGTGCAAAACTGCCGAGCGATCCCGACGTACGAGGAGCTGCACGTGACTGAGACCAGACGTACCGCCATCGTGACCGGCGCCGCACGCGGAATCGGAGCCGCGATCGCCCGACGGCTCGCATTCGACGGGATGTCCGTCGCCGTCTTGGATCTCGACGAGGCCAGCTGCGCCGAGACGGTCGACCAGATCGCTCGCGACGGTGGCCAGTCGGTCGCCGTCGGCGCCGACGTCTCGCAGCCCAACCAGGTCGACGCGGCGGTACGCGCGGTCAGCGAGGCCCTCGGCTCACCGACCGTACTCGTCAACAACGCCGGGATCATCCGCGACAACCTGCTCTTCAAGATGAGCGAGGACGACTGGGATGCCGTCATGAACGTCCACCTTCGAGGCGCGTTCCTGATGAGTCGCGCGGTCCAGAGCCACATGGTCGACGCCGAATGGGGACGCATCGTCAACTTGTCGAGCACGTCGGCGCTCGGCAACCGAGGGCAGGTCAACTACTCGGCCGCCAAGGCTGGCATGCAGGGCTTCACCAAGACGCTCGCGATCGAGCTCGGCAAGTTCGGGGTCACCGCCAACGCGGTCGCGCCGGGCACCATCGCGACCGACATGACCGCCGCGACCGCCGCCCGGATCGGCATCAGCTTCGACGACTTCATGGCGGCCGCGGCCCAGCAGATCCCGGTCGGTCGTGTAGGCCAGCCAGACGACATCGCGCACACCGTGTCGTACCTGGTCAGCGACGGAGCCGGCTTCGTGTCCGGCCAGGTCATCTACGTCGCCGGCGGCCCTCGTGACTAGCGCGGTGCGGGTCTTCCACGGAGTCGGCGAGATCGCCGCTGCCAAGGGCGAGCACATCGGCTACAGCGACTGGCACACCGTCACCCAGACCGAGATCGACACGTTCGCCGACGCGACCGGAGACCACCAGTGGATCCACGTCGACGTCGAGCGGGCCAAGTCGAGCCCGTTCGGCGGCACCGTCGCGCACGGCTATCTGACCCTGTCGCTGGTGCCGTCGTTGGCCCGCCAGATCTTCATGGTCGAAGACGTCACGATGTCGCTCAACTACGGCGTCGACAAGGTGCGATTCCCGGCCGCCGTACCGGTCGGGTCGCAGCTGCGTGCCGGAGTCGAGGTCGTCGACGTGACCGAGTCGCCGCAGGGCGTCCGCGTCGGCTACCGCTTCACGATCGAGATCGAAGGCTCCGACAAGCCGGCCTGCGTGGCCAACATCCTCGTCCTCTACATCCCCTGACCGGCATGCCCGACCCCGATGCGCCGCCTCGCCTCCGGGCCGCGGCACGCGCGATCGTTGTCGACCACCAGGAACGGATCCTGCTTTTGCACGCGATCGCCGAGGACGGCGTCACGGTGTGGCTCACGCCGGGCGGCGGTCTGGAGCCCGGTGAGTCGCTGCTCGAGGCTCTGCGCCGCGAGCTCGTCGAGGAGATCGGCCTTCGGCTGACCGGCGAACCTCCGCACGTGTGGCACCAGCGGGTCGTCAAGCCAGGGCACATCGACGGCTACGACGGCGCCGTCAACGACTTCTTCCTCGTACGCACCGAAGCCTTCGCGCCACGCGGCACCATGACGCCGGAGGAGCTCCGCGCCGAACTGGTGCACGGCCATCGCTGGTGGACCATCGACGAGATCCAGACGTACGTCGGCGACGCCGTCTTCGCGCCGCGTCGACTCGGCGAGCTCGTCCCACCGCTGCTGCGCCAAGGCCCGCCGGCGACGCCAATGACCATCGGCCTCTAGGACAGCCGCTCGACGATCATCGCCATGCCCTGGCCGCCGCCGACGCACATCGTCTCGAGACCGATCTGCTTGTCGTGGTAGGCGAGCGAGTTGAGCAGCGTGGACGTGATGCGAGCGCCAGTCATGCCGAACGGATGGCCGACCGCGATCGCGCCGCCGTTGACGTTGAGTTTGTCGACGTCGATACCGAGATCGCGGTACGAAGGAATCACCTGCGCCGCGAACGCCTCGTTGATCTCGACCAGGTCGATGTCGTCGATCGTCATGCCGGCACGCCCGAGCGCTTGGCGAGAGGCTCCGACCGGACCGAGGCCCATGATCTCTGGCGACAACGCGCTGACGCCGGTGGCCACGATGCGGGCGAGTGGCGTGATGCCAAGCTCGGCTGCCTTGGTGTCGCTCATCACCACGACCGCGGCGGCGCCGTCATTGAGCGGGCAACAGTTGCCGGCCGTCACCCTACCGTCGGGCCGGAACACCGGCTGTAGCTCGGAGACCTTCTCGAGTGTGACGCCCGGCCGCGGACCGTCATCGGCGGCAAGCACCGAACCGTCGGGCAGCGTCACCGGCGTGATGTCACGCTCCCAGAAGCCGCCGGCGATCGCCTTCTCGGCAAGGTTTTGCGACCGTACGCCAAACTCGTCCTGGTCGGCGCGGGTGACGCCCTTGACCTGGGCCAGGTTTTCGGCCGTCTGGCCCATCGCCAGGTAGATGTCGGGCACCATGCCAGACGTCCGCGGGTCGTCCCAGGTCTCGGCGCCGCCCTCGGCTCGACGCACCGACCGCTCTTCGGCCGCGGCGAAGACCGGGTTGTGGGTGTCGGGCCAGGTGTCGCTGTTGCCCTTGGCGTACCGGCTCACGGCCTCGACGCCGGCCGAGATGAAAACGTCGCCCTCACCCGCCTTGATCGCATGGAAGGCCATCCGGGTGGTCTGCAAGCTAGACGCGCAGTATCGCGTAAGCGTCGTGCCGGGCAGGTGGTCGTAGCCCAGCAAGATGGCGACGACGCGGCCCATGTTGAAGCCCTGCTCACCGCCGGGGAGCCCGCAGCCGAGCATCAGGTCATCGATGTCGGCCGGGTTGAGCTGCGGGATCTTGTCGAGCGCCGCCCGCACCATCTGCACGGCGAGGTCGTCAGGTCTGGCGTCCTTGAGCGAGCCCTTGAACGCGCGGCCGATCGGCGAGCGGGCAGTCGAGACGATGACGGCGTCGGGCATGCCAGTACCTCTCTCGCGGAGACTCTCGGCTCACCGTATCCCGAGCATCGCTATCGGCGAGCGGGCCGTGCCCCACCGTGTGGCGCGGCCCGCTCCCGACCTGCTCATGCGTTGGCAGACTCCGTCTCCTTCTGAACCGCCGCCTCGACCTGGAGCACCGCCTCGACCTGCAGCTGAATCGTCACCTGGTCGCCGATGACGAACTTGTCGCCCTCCAGCGGAATGTTGAAGTCGACGCCGAACTCCTTGCGGCTGATCTTGCCGGTCGCCTCGAACCCGGCGCGGGTGCCGCCCCACGGGTCCGGGCCGACGCCCAGGAAGTCCACCTCGAGCTCAATCTCGCGGGTAACGTTTTTGACCGTCAGGTCGCCGGTGAGGGTGTAGCCGTCACCGTTGGCGCGAACGCCGGTGCTGCTAAACCGCATGACCGGATGCTGGTCGACCTCGAAGAAGTCGCTCGAGCGCAGGTGATCGTCGCGCTGCGCCGTGCCCGTGTTGATCGTGCTCAGCTGGACCGTGGCGCTGGCCTCGGACTCCAGCGGGTTCTCCGCGATGACGATCTCGCCCTCGAACTCCTCGAAGGTGCCACGCACCTTGCTGATGAGGTGACGGACGGTGAAGCCGATATCAGTGTGCGTCGGGTCGATTTGCCAGGTGCCCGGCACTAGCCCCTCGAGCTGCGACATGGTCGATACATCTCCTTTGATTGATGCTTCAACTAATCTGTAACCCAGCATAGGTCGCGATAGTTTAATCGTCAACTAGGAGTTGGGTAGACTTGCTTCATGACCAGCCAGACCTCGACGCGCGCGTCGTCCGACGACGTGCGCGACTGCTTCCCCACGGGGGACGAGACGCGCTGGCTGGAGCCCGATCAGCAGGCCGCCTGGCGCTCCTACATCGTCGGGACCACGCGGCTCCTCGAGCGTCTAGATCGTGAGCTGCGCGAGGCGCATGGACTGTCACTTCCGGAGTACGAAGTGCTCGTCCGACTGTCCGAGGCCGACGACCGCAGCCTCCGGATGGCCGAGCTCGCATCGTCTCTGTCGCACTCGCGTAGCCGGACGACCCACACGATCGCGCGGATGGAAGCGGCCGGGCTCGTCAAGCGGTTCACCTGCGACTACGACGGACGCGGCCGCTGGGCGACGCTCAGCGACAAGGGCTGGTCAGTGCTCAAGGAAGCCGCGCACACCCACGTCCGTGGAGTTCGCGAGCACCTGATCGACCAGCTCAGCGCCGACCAGGTCGCGACCGTCGGCGACGCCTTCGAAACCGTGGGCTCACGCCTCGGCGACCAGCGCGACTAGGCAGCCACCTACCCTCGGACGAGGGCATCGACTGCGCTAGTGCTGAGCACCTGGGTCAGCACCAGGTTCGCCGCGCCGACGACGCCGGTGAGCTCGCCGTGCGTCGTCGGCAGCACGCGGAGGTCGCGCGAGGCCAGCGTCACGGCACCGCCGTAGACACTCTCCCGGATGCCGGCGAGCAGTGGCTCGAAGGCCGCCGCCATGTCGCCGCCGATGACCAACGCCTGCGGGTTGAGCAGGTTGATCACGCTCGCCAGAATCTCGCCGACATAGCGGCCGGACTCTCGGATCATCGCAGTCGCCGCGCCATCGCCGTCGAGCGCTCGGGCGACCACGTCGCGCACGTGCGTCACCCGCCGGCCGCGCTCGCGCATCGCCTTGACCAGCGCCCAGCCGGACGCGTAGACCTCGAGGCAGTCGAGCGACCCGCACCGGCACATCCGGCCCTCAGGCCGAGACACGCGGGTGTGCCCGATCTCGCCGGCGACGCCGCCGAACCCGCGATGCAGCCGGTGGTCGAGGACGATGCCAGCGCCGATGCCGGTAGAGACCTTGACCAGGATCAGGTCGCGATATTCGCGCAGCAGCCCATCGCGCTCGGCGAGCGCCATCGCGTTGCAGTCCCGCTCGAGAAACACCGGGACGTTGAAGCCCTTGCGCAGCGGCGGCGCGACCGGCTCGCCGTCCCATCCGACCAGCTCCGGCGCGCTCAGAGCCATCTGGCGCTCGAGGTCGACGACGCCCGGGATGCTGACCCCGATCCCCCGGATCCGCGAGCTGGGGATGTCGACCTGGGTCCGCAGCTCCTTGAACATCGCGCGCACCCGCGGCAACACCACGTGGGGTCCGGCGTCGACGTCTTGGTCCTCGGTCCGCAGCGCCAGGAGCTGGCCGGCCAGGTCGCACAGGCCGACCTGGAGCCGACTGCGTCCGATCGCGGCCGCGAAGACGGCGCCGGCCTCGGGATTGAACGACAGACGGGTCGGAGGGCGACCACCTGTGCTCGACGCGTCACCGGTCTCGATGACCAGTGCGGTGTCGAACAAGCCTGACAACCGAGCCGCGACGGCGGTGCGGGACAGCCCGGTCGCCCGGGCGAGCTCGCTGCGGGAGTTGGCCTCACCAGTACGGATCAGCCGCAGCATCTCACCCGGTCCGGGAAGCTCATGGGCATATCCGCGGATCGGCACAGCCGCATCATTTCAGGTCAGCGACGCGGGTAGGTCAGTCGCGAGTCAGCCGACGATAGGTCACCCGATGGGGTCGGGCGGCCTCGACACCGAGCCGCTCGACCTTGTTGGCCTCGTAGTCGGCGAAGTTGCCCTCGTACCAGAACCAACGGGCCGGGTGCTCCTCGGTGCCCTCCCAGGCGAGGATGTGGGTCGCGATCCGATCCAGGAACCATCGGTCGTGGGAGACCACGACGGCACAGCCTGGGAACTCCAAGAGCGCGTCCTCGAGCGACTGCAGCGTCTCGACGTCGAGGTCGTTGGTCGGCTCATCGAGCAGCAGAAGGTTGCCGCCCATCTTGAGGGTGAGCGCGAGATTGAGTCGGTTGCGCTCGCCGCCGGACAGCACGCCGACCGGCTTTTGCTGGTCGGAGCCCTTGAAGCCGAACGACGCCACGTAGGCCCGGCTCGGCATCTCGAAGTTGGCGACCTTGATGTGGTCGAGACCGTCGGAGACCAGCTCCCACACGGTCAGCTTCGGGTCGAGACCGCCGCGACTCTGATCGACATAGGACACGCTCACCGTCGACCCGACCTTGAGCTCGCCCGAGTCCGGGGTCTCCTCGTCGACGATCATGCGGAACAAGGTCGACTTGCCGACGCCGTTGGGTCCGACCACGCCGACGATGCCGGCGCGCGGAAGGTTGAAGGTCAGGCCGTCGAAGAGCTCGCGCTCACCGAAGCCCTTGTGCAGGCCGTCGGCCTCGAGGACGATGTCGCCCAGCCGCGGGCCGGCGGGGATGTTGACCTCCTCGAAGTCGAGCTTGCGGGTCCGCTCGGCCTCGGCCGCGAGCTCGTCGTAACGCCTCAGGCGAGCCTGGTTTTTGGCTTGGCGCGCCTTCGGGTTGGCGCGCACCCACTCCAGCTCCCTTTCGAGGATCTTGGCTCGCTTGGCGTCCTTGCGACCCTCGACGACCAGCCGCTGCTTCTTGGTTTCGAGGTAGGTCGAGTAGTTGCCCTCGTAGGGGTGGGTGCGGCCCCTGTCGAGCTCGAGGATCCAGGACGCCACGTTGTCGAGGAAGTAGCGGTCGTGGGTGATCGCGAGGACCGCGCCCGGATATTTCGCCAGGTGCTGCTCCAGCCACTGCACGCTCTCGGCGTCGAGGTGGTTTGTCGGCTCGTCGAGCAAGAGCAGGTCGGGCTGCTGCAGGAGTAGCTTGCACAGCGCGACGCGCCGCCGCTCACCACCGGACAGGGTGTCGACGAGCGCCTCCGGCGGCGGGCAGCGCAGCGCGTCCATGGCCTGCTCGAGTCGAGAGTCGAGGTCCCACGCGTTGGCGTGGTCGAGCGCGGTCTGCAGCTCGCCCATCTCCGCGAGGAGCGCGTCATAGTCGGCCTCGGGGTCGGCCAGCTCCTCGCTGATCTGGTTGAAGCGATCGAGCTTGGTCTTGATCTCGTCGACTGCCTCTTCGACGTTGTCGAGGACCGTCTTGCCCTCGGTCAGCGGAGGCTCCTGCAACAGAATGCCGACCGACGCCTCGGGGTCGCGAATCGCGTCGCCGTTGTTGGGCTGTTCGAGGCCCGCCATGATCTTGAGCAGGGTGGACTTGCCGGTGCCGTTGGGCCCGACGACGCCGATCTTGGCCCCATGCAGGAACGACAAGGTGACGTTGTCGAGGACGACCTTGTCGCCGAGGGCCTTGCGGACGTTTCGCAGCGTAAAGATGTACTCCGCCATGATCATTTAGCCTACGGGCTCGACCATCGCCGGTCCGCATCGGCACCATCGGATGCTCAGGCAGCACCGAGCGTCGCCACCGTCGAATCCGCCGCGGCGGCCGGACCGGACGAGGTCGCGACCGTTCGCTCGAGCTCGCGGAACATGTCCTCGTCGTCGGCCGACGTGGTGTCCGGCTCAGCCGGTCGCTCGGCGCGACGAAACGCAGTCGTGCCCCTTGCCAGGTCATGGGCCACCGTCGTCGCCTCGAGGACGTCGCGCCGATGCTCGACTCCGTCGTCGCCCGTCCAGACCGACGTGCGCAGCTTGCCGACGACGATGACCGGCTCACCTTTGTGGATCGACGAGGCTACGTTGCGGGCCAGGTCGCGCCACGCCTTGACGGTCAGCCAAACCGTGTCGGAGTCGCGCCACTCGCGCGCCACCTTGTCGAAATAGCGCGGTGTCGAGCCGATCCGAAACATCGCACGCTCGGGCGAACCCTTGCCGCCGCGAAACTCGACGTCGGTCCCGACGTATCCGAACACCGTCACTGTCACGTCACTCATGCGCATCCTCCTCGCCGACGAGGCTCCGGTGAGCCCGCTCGTACACCTGTCAGCGTGGTGCGCCGGACCGCGGCCGTACGCGGTTCGCATCTCAGATGTGGACAACTCGTCGCAGGCGGCGCCTGTGGACGACGAGCGTCAGCTCCCCAGAGCCGCCCGCAATGCCTGGCGAGTGGCGTCGTAGGCCGTCATCTCGGCCTCGATGGGCGCGAAGACTCGCTGGTGCGCGACCGTCGCGATGGACTGCCGCAAGGCATGGTCGGCGTGTTCGGCCGTTCGACGGGCCGACACGTCTACCGCCAGCCTGGCGAGGAAGCCCAGGCAGATCCCCAGGACGACACCGACCAACGCCAGCAATAGGGGCACGGACACGCTGCCGATCGCCGGCGGCTCGGCGGGATCGTTGCCGGCAAACTCCATGATCGCCAACGTGCCGAGCCAGCCGAGGCCACCGACCGCCGCGACGAACAACAGCCACTGCACGACGCTCAAGATGCGGACCCAGCCGGGCCCCTTGTTTACCCCGAGCTCGGTCGACGCGATTGCCTTGTCGAGCGCGTCGTGCAGGTCGTCGAAGTCCGACGTCGACGCGCGTCGCACGGCATCGCTCCACGGCGCGGCCAAGCCCTGCGTCGCATCGTCGGCCAGATCGCGGACAGCCACGTCGACGCGGGCCTGCTGGACCTTGGTGGGCGACGGCACCGCCGAGCGGTGATCTTCGTCGGTCGCGCCGCCCAGCCGCAGGTCGGCCAACGGGTCCTTGCGCAACCGCGCGAGCCAGCGGATGGCCGGCCAACTCGTCGACCGGCGCCGCCGGGAGGCGGAGGAGAACTCGACCGCCTCGACCACAACCGGCACCCCAGCAGCCTCCGCGAGCACATCGACCAGCGCCGACTGGCGACGCTCGTCAAGAACACCCGGGTCCTCGAGGCCGTTGGCCTGCACGAGCCCCTGGGTTGCCGTAGCCGCGTCAGCCGTCAGCCGGTCGGCCGCCGAGCGCTTGGCGCGGATCCGCTGCACCAGAGCCCGCTTCAGATCGTCGATGCCCTCACCGGTCTTCGCGGACGTCGCGACGAGCGGGATCTCGGACAGCCCGTCGATCGCCAGCAATCGCTTCAGGTCGGCCAGCGTCGACTCGCGCTCCTCGTACGGGATCTCGTCGAGGTGGTTGAACACGACGAGCATGACTTCGGCGTGAGTCGACAGCGGCGCGAGGTAGCCGTCGTGGATGGCGGCGTCGGCGTACTTTTGCGGGTCGACCACCCAGACGAGCAGGTCCGCGTAGGACACCAGCCGCTTCACCTCGAGATGGTGCGCGACCTCGGTCGAGTCGTGGTCGGGCAGGTCCAATAGCACGAGGCCCTGCATATTGGTCTCGTCGGGCGAGATGTCCAGCATGCTCATCCGCGACACCTGGTGCCGGGGCGGGATGCCGAGCCATTGCAGGATCTCCTCGGCGCCGGTCGGTCCCCAAGCGCAGGCCATCGCCCACGAGGTCGTCGGGCGCCGAACCCCGACAGCGGCGAGCTCCAGGTCGGACAGTCGGTTGAACAGCGACGACTTGCCGGAGCCCGTGGCGCCCGCGAGCGCCACGATCGTGTGCTCGGCCGACAGTCGCAGCCGGGATCGGGCGCGTTGGACGACTTCTTCCGCCTCGCCCAGCACGTCGTCGTCGAGGTGGCCCCGCGCCGCTGTCAGCGCGGCTTCGAGTCCCTGAATCCGGGCCGCGAGGTCGCCGCCTCCGCTCCCGAACAGGACATGGTCGTCATCCACCTGCCCTGTCATATCACTCCTGCTCCGTGCCGGACGTCATCGGCGGCGCGTGCAACGTCACGCAGGCGGCTCGCGGCGTCCGGGCGCGCCGAAGCCCCCTCGAGGACTGTGAGATAGCGAGACTTCTCCGCTTCGAAGAGCTCGCGACAGCGACGCTCCAGGTCGGTGCGCGCACTGTCGGCCATCCGGCGCATCGTGTCGGCGCCGAACACCGACTCGAGGATCCGCTCGCCGATGCTGGCCGCCTCCGCGGCGTCCTCGGCTTCCTCGAGATGGCTTCCGCCGTTGGTCGAGGCGCCGCCCGCGAAGACCACGACCATCAGCGTGACACCGAGCCCGGTGACGCCGTAGGCGAGGAAACGAGCGGTGACCCGCTTGTCGGACCCCTCCATGCGGACCATCTCGAGGACCTCGCGCTGCCACTCGCGGACGATCCGGTCGGCTCGCACCCGAAGGTCGCGCGACGCCCTGGCCAGCGTGCCGTTGGCACCGTCGACCAGTGCCGCGCCGGCCTCGTCTTCCGACCACCGCGCCGCGGCCCGGCTGGCCGAGGTCTCCGCCCGCTCGACTATGACCATCTGAAGCCCGCGCTCGAGAGCGAGGCCGACCTGCTCGGCGGCCTGCGGCTTGCCGCGCAGCGCCCCCATCATGCGGTCGCGGACCCGGCTGACCTTCTGCTCGAGGGACCGGGCCAGGTCGCCGCCGACGAACTCGCGCCAGCGCACCAACACCTCGCCCCGCAGCACCGCCCCGTCTCGGACGAAGCCGGAGATCTCACGGACGGCCCGGTCGTAGACTTCGCCGACTTCGGCGGCCAACCGCTCGCTCGTCTCGTGCTGGGCGGCGGACGCGTCGGCGACCGCGTGGGCCCGGTAGACGACCTGGCGGACCGCGCCGTCGAGAGTCTGCTGGATGATCTGCGTACGGACTTCGTCGTTGGCCGCGAGGTCGACGAGCCAGTTGCGAAGCTGCTCGACGGACGATTGGGGCAGCAGACCGTGGGCGTCGACCCTCGACTCGGGTACGGCGAACAGCGGACAGTCCTTGAGCCCTCGGGCCGTCAGCATGCGGGCCAGGTGGCCGCGGACCTCTTGGATCGCCTTGTCGGTCGTGCGGTCCAGCACGATCGCGACGGCGGCGTTGCGCTGCGCGGCCAGCTTCAGGAACGTCCAAGGAACATCGTCGGCGTAGCGGGCGGCCGACGTGACGAACAGCCACAGGTCGCTGGCCGCGAGCAACTGGGCCGCCAACGCCCGGTTGCCGGCGTCGACCGAGTCGACGTCGGGCGCGTCCAGGATCGCGATGCCGGTGGGGACGGAGTCCACCGCCTTGAGCTGCAGCGCGCCAACGTCATTGGTGGGGTTGGTGGTCCGCTTGAGATCGGGAAGGATCCGCTCCTTCTCGAACCAGTCGGAGTCCTTGGGGTGGTGGACGAGCACGGGTGATCGGGTGGTCGGTCGCAACACTCCGGACTTGGTCACCGACTTACCGACCAGCGAATTGACCAGTGTCGACTTCCCCGCACCTGTCGAGCCACCGACCACGGCCAGGAGCGGCGCATCTGCCTGCACCAGGCGTGGCAGGATGTAGTCGTCGAGCTGGTTGACCATCGACTGACGTTCGGCGCGGATCTCCTGGGCCTCTGGCAGGTCGAGACCCAGCGGCGCGTCCTCGAGCTCCTTTCGAAGCCGTATCAGGGCAGACGTCATGTCCGCGGAGACCTCTGGCGTTGGCATCCGCGGTTCCTCCTTCCACGGCTCACGGATTCGCCGTGGATAATTGCCGTCAGGGACTGTTGTCACAGTCACGTGGTCCGTTCTGTACTAGGTGGCGCATTCCAAACCCTAATGGAATCGGGTCGCGCAACATTCACCACGGATCACTCTCCGCAGGCGGTGAGTCCCTCCTGGGATGATAGGGGTCAATTGGCGGCCCCGGCTGGACGCCATGCGGCGACGCAGCGTGACTGCCAGGCGCCGGGCCAGTTTGGCGCATCGGACCGGCCTGCGGCCACCCGCCAGGCGGAGAATGGACGTACCAATGTGGTGCTGGAGGGTGCGGTCCGGCCGGCGAACCGATCTGAAGCGGCGGCGGCATCAAGATGTACGGTCGCATCTGGGCCATCTCGGTGAGCAGGTTGCGTACTCGCTCCGGGCCGTCGAGCGGACCCTTTCCCTGACGCGCGCGGTCGTGCGCGAACGCCATCTTGAGGGCCGCCTTCTGATAGCGAGCCAGCGCCGCGGCCGCCGTCGGCCCTCCGTATCGAGCGGCGAACTTGCGAGCCCTCCGCCGCAAGCCGAATCGGGCCAGCCACGGGATCTCGTCGGGATGCAGCCACCCTCGGGCGACCGCATCGTCGAGCCCACGAATCGCCACCCGTCCCTGGTGTCCTCGCACCCAGGCTCCGAGCGCGATGCCGCCGAGGAAGATCGGCACGAAGCCGAGGCCATAGACAAGGAGGAAGCCCTTGCCGCCCCAGTAGGACACCGACCCGTTCCATAAGGCGTGAAAACCCATGCCGACCGCGAGGCCGAGCACCGGCGCGATGATCTTGAGCGACCGGCGCCGGGTCGCGACGGCGACGCCGACACCCACACCGAACGCCGCGGCGAACAACGGATGCGAAAACGGGCTGAAGATGCCGCGAGCCACGAAGATCGCCGTCGTCCCCTCGGCACCGCTCAACTCTTCACTGAGCTCCCCCGAGTATGCGCCCGCGTAATAGAGGATGTTTTCGGTGAAGGCGAACCCGATGCCGACTAGGCCCGCGTAGACCAGTCCGTCGACCACGCCGGCGAACTCGCGTCGTCGAATCAGCAGCACGACGACGAGGAAGAGGCCCTTGGCGGTCTCTTCCAGGATCGGCGCCCATGCCGTGGCCAAGACCTTGTAGCTCACGTCGGCCTTGTCCAAGAGGTAGTAAGGCACCTGCACCACCAACGGTGCGATGGCGCCACCCCAGACGAACGCGGCCAGCAAGAACCGGACCGGCTCCGGGTCGTAGCGGTCCAGCCACAAGAAGCACGCCACCACCAGCGGAACCGGCACACTGGCGAGGATCAGCACGAGAGCGGCGCCCTCGGTGTCACCGGACCGACTGGCCAGCCAGATCGCCAGCGCCACGCCCGCCACGCACAGAATCGACACCGCCACGATCAAAACGACGCGCTCAGCCGTCCATCGATCGCGAGGCGGAGGCGCCGGCAAGGCCAGAGCCGACCCGACGGGCGTCGCGGGTGGTGGGACGCTCACACCACTGAGCGTAGCCAGCATGGGCCCAGCGCGCTGACGTCGTACCCTCCTATGCTGATTGGGGCGTCGCGCCGACGCCGCACGCGCTCGTAGCTCAGTTGGATAGAGCAGCGGACTTCTAATCCGCCGGTCGCAGGTTCGAATCCTGCCGGGCGCACAGGTCAAACGCTAGATGCACCATGTCGCGTGGCATGGTTCGTGGCATGAAATCGATGTAGTGTGATCGACCATGGCAGCCAGGAGGCGGCGCCGCAAGCGACCACGAGGCAGCATCGAGGAACTGCCTTCCGGATCGCTGCGGGTCAGGGTCTACGCCGGGGTCGACCCCTTGACTAAGCAGCCGAACTACCTCCGCGAGACGATTCCGCCGGGACCTAAGGCTGAGGTGCTCGCAGAGCGGACGCTCACCCGTCTGCTCAACCAGGTCGATGAGCGGCGTCACCCGCGGACATCCGCCACCGTTAACCAGTTGCTCGATCGGCACCTCGAACTTCTGGACGTCGCCGACTCCACCAAGAGGGTCTACGAAGGCTACGCCCGCAAACACATCCGTCCACTTCTCGGATCCCTCAAGGTGAGCCATCTCGCCACGAACGCTGAGACCCTCGAATCCTTCTACGCCGAGCTACGGCGCTGCCGCGACCACTGCGACGGCCGCCCACACACCGAGCACCGGACCGAGCGCGAGCACGCCTGCGATCCCCACCCCCGCACAACTTGCGAGCCGTCGAACAGCACGTGTCCCCACTGCCGACGCGTGTGCAAGGCGCACGTCTGCAAGCCCCTAGCAAAGTCGTCGGTCAGACAGGTCCACTGGATACTGAAGGGAGCGTTCGGGCGAGCTGTCCGCTGGGACTGGATAGGTGTCAATCCTGCCGACCGTGCCGAACACCCGGCCCGCGACCCGGCGCAACCCGATCCGCCTGCTGCGGCCGACGCAGCCAGGCTGATCGAGGAGGCCGCTCGCCGGGATCCGGACTGGGGTGCCTTCGTCTGGGTGACCACCACGACCGGAGCACGACGGGGTGAGATCTGCGCACTCCACTGGGAGGACGTCGACCTCGCGAAGAAGGTCATTCGCCTCCATAGAGCGATCGGCAGGGCGCTTGACGGCAGTTGGATCGAGCAGGGCACAAAGACTCACCAGCAGAGGCGCATCGTCCTCGACGGCGAATCAGTCGACGTCCTACGTGAGCACCACAGACGGAGCCAGCAGCGCGCGGAGTCTTTAGGTCTCACGCTGACGCGTTCCGCCTACGTCTTCTCGCGGGACCCCAACGGCGGGACGTTTCTGATACCTGACTCAGTGACCCAGAGATACGACCGAATGGCGGAAGGACTAGGCATCGAGACGACCCTTCACAAGCTCCGCCACTACTCCGCAACAGAGCTAATAAACGCGGGCGTTGAGCTCCGCACCGTCGCGGGACGCCTCGGCCACGGCGGAGGGGGTGCCACAACCCTCCGGGTGTACGCCGCGTGGCTGAGCGAGGCAGACCAGCGGGCCGCCGACACTCTGGCTGGCCGCATGCCAGCACGCACTCCGGGCGAGCCAGAGGCATCCGAAGCCCCCGAGCAGGGCCAGAAGCCAGTGGATGATCCTGCTACTCCATATCTCCATATCGCCAACGATCTCCGCGGTGGCATACGAAGCGGGCTACTGAAATCAGGTGATCAGCTCCCCACGATCGCGGAGCTCTGCGACAGGTATAGGGTCGCCGCCTCGACCGCGCATCGAGCCGTCCAGCTCCTAAAGGACCAAGGGCTGATCACGGTGTCACGGGGTCGCCGCGCAGTCGTTGCGTGATCCTCCGCAACCGCCGACCGCCGCTCGCACTGTGCGGCAAGCTGTCGGGCTAGTTTGCGAGGTCGTGACATGTGTCTGCCTGACACACGAAGCTTTGTCGGCGTCCCAGATTAACGTCGAGTACATGAGTACCGATTCCACTGGCGACAGGGCCGAGGCGGCGTTGATTCTCGATGGTCTCGCCGATGCTCTCGAGCTGCTACCCATCCCCGCCCGCCGAGACGACGTCATCCACAAGTGCCGCCAACTGGCTCGCGACCTCTACCCCGACGCCGCTGTGTTCGGACAAACCTTTGAAGTCTCGAAGGCCTACGGGGGCGACGAGTGGCGCAACGCACTACTCCGTTCCATGGTCGGAGGGGATAAGGCGGACGCACTCCTCAGCCGCGGGTAGTTCGCAGGCATACCCTTCCACCACAGCAACGACCGGGTCCAACGTTCCAGCCGGTCGTGTTGGCGGTGAGCCGACGCCCGTCCCTCCAACCGCGGGCGGCATTCCTGATCGCCGCCAGTTCTCATCACGCCCCGTGTCACGACACCTGCCGTCGTGGTGTGAGCGAGCTGACACCCACATCGGGGCATCCATGGCCGGCTGACATCGTTTTGCAATGTCGTGGACATCTTCACCGTGCACGGTCGTAAGAACCCCACCTTTGGAGGGCCATGACAACCCCGCACGTGCGGCGGGTG
>DASQKI010000103.1:0-38012 GCA_035630615.1 Nocardioidaceae bacterium | reverse complement strand
GCCTTCCGGCATCGGCTCGACCGGACCTGCTGGTCGTCGTGGAGGCGCCAGTCGGCGTGATTCGCGAGCGGCTGGCCGCTCGCTCGTCCAGACACAGTCGTACCCAACGGCTCGACGCCGAGTCCCAGATCGAGGAGCTGCACGCCCGGCTCACGGCCGGCCGCGGTGATCGCCCGCTGGACCGCTACCCACTGGGCCAGCCCCGCGACGGCGTCTCGGGCCGACTCTTGTCGAGAGCCGGCGATCCACCAGGCGGAGCTCGTCGTCCGCACCGGATGCCCGGCAACCTGCCGGGCGATGGCCACCGTTTTGTGCTGGAGCCGGCGGGAGCGGGACACGGCTGCGGACATCGCGGCATCCGCGATCTCGCCATGCAGATCCCGCTCGGCGAGCTCGTCGGCCACGAGTCCGGCGAGTGTCGTCTTGCCGGTTCCCGGCAGCCCGCCAAACTCGACGACGGTCACGCCCGTCCGCCCATCTCGTCGGCCCGCGGTGTATCGATCTCGAGCACGGCCCGGACCGCGTCGACGCAGCGCTCGAGCGCCTGAGCGGCGTCGAGTTCGACGACGCGCACACCCAACGCCGCCAGCGCCTCGACGCCATCGCGGATGGCCGCGCGTTCCCGCTCGACCAGCGCTCTCGCCGCCGCGGGCGTCAACGCATCGGCACGATGTCGCTTCGATCGCGCCCGGATGCGCTCGACGAGGAGGTCCGGCTCGGCGTCCAGCCAGACGACTGCGTCGAGGAGCCGTCCGCACTCCGCCAGCCGCTCTTGGTGCCATCGGCGTACGGCGGCACTTCGATCGGCCGCCTCGGCGATCCGGGCCAGGGTGTAGACCGGGCCCTGGTCGAAGACGACGACGTGCGTGTCGACCGTGCAGCGGCGCCGAACGATCCGGGGCGCGGCCCCGACCCGGCCGAGCCACGCCGCCCACCGGGCCCGCGTGACACCGGGCGGCGGATCGGCGAGCAGTGGCCGGCCGGCGGCGACGGCTGCCCAGACCAGCGCTGGCAGATCCGCCGCGTGGTGCTCCTTGAGCACGACCGTCCCGGGCGGCGTGCCGATCGCGTCGGCGACGCTGGACTTGCCCGACCCCGGCGGGCCGACCAGTTCTACGACCTCGATGTCGGCTGTCATGGTCGCCTCACAAGCGTTCCCAAACCACCCGCCTGATCTGCGCCAGCACCTCGTCGGCCGGTTGCGAGGCGTCGATCACGACCGCGCCGGTGCCGGTCCAGTCGACCGCGTGGATCTCGGAGTTCCGGCGGCGTACGAAGCCCGCCTCCTCATCGGTCCGGCGCGCGACCGCCACCTCGGGGTCGACCCGCAAGACGACGAGCACGTCCGGCGGCGCGACATTGGCGTAGCAGCGGCCTTCGGCGCTGACGAGACGGCGTACGACACCGCCGCCGCCGTTGAGATGCGGAGCGAGCCACGTCGTACGCGGCCCGTCCATCAAGCTGATCTGTCGAAGCGGCCAGCGGTCCGACAAGACGATGCCTCCGGCGTCGGCGACCTTGCGGGCCCGGTGGTACTCGCGGCGTCGATCACGTGCGGTCAGCAGCTGCCACACCGCCCAGGCGCGACCGGGGAAGTCCTCCGGCTGTGCCGTTCTCGGATCGACGGTCAGCCCGGTGCTCGGCAACAGACCGGCGGCGCGGCCGACATACATCGGGCCCTTGATAGCCAGCGTCAGCAGCGACGGCCGCGGCTTGCCGAGATGCGTACGTCGCACCACGAGCGTGCCGTCGAGCCAGTCGGTCAGACCGGCGACGGCCGTGGACTTGCCCGCGCCGTCCCCACCCACGACGGCGACCGTGGCGCCGACCCGAGCCAACCGCTTGCGGGTCGGCCGTCGCAGCACGTAGTGCTTCGTCCCCCACATCCCGCGCCGAGCGACGCGCAGCCAGGTGTCGACACTGGCCGACCGGCGGGCGTGGGGGGTCAAGGCTCGCAGCATCTCGCGCCCGGTCGCGGTCCGCTGCACAATGCTGCGGGAGGGTTGGAGCGAAGCCAGGCATCGCTCCCACAGGTCGGTGCCGAGGCCGGGGAGGTGCTCTCGCACCACGTCGAGGGTGCGGTCCGGATCGGCCCGGTCCGCGAGCCAGGTCAGCTCACGACGCTCGGCGGCGCCCATGCGACCGTTGCCGAAGGCGACAGCGTCCCAGGTGGCGTGCTTGAGCATCATGCGGACGACGAAAACGGCGAGCTCGAACTCGGGTGCCGGCACCGGAAACAGCTGCCCGCCCTGGACCGAAGCGAGGTAGGGAAGCTCGATCGGAAGCCGATAGTTCTTCGTCATGTCGTCGCCGACGACGAGCTGGAAGTGCGCGTGGATGTGCACGAACCGGCCGGAAGGTCCGTCGAGCGCGTAGTGGTGGCTGACCCCAGGGTGCTCGCGCGCGGGCGGCAACCGAGCCTCCCGGAAGCCCAGTCGGGCCAGGATCTCGCCGAACGACTGCCCGTCGGAGCGATGCACCAGGAGGTCCAGGTCGTTGTCGCCGCGCGCCGAACGGTCCAACGCGTCGTTGCTCTTCCAGTGGCAGTAGCGCACACCCGTGGCCGCGAGCGCGTCGCACAGTTCGACCACGAGGCCGAGGGTTCCAGCCGGGATCACAACTCGATCGGCTCCTGCCGCCGTCGGTCCGACCGTCATCTCAGCCGTCATGGCCGTCCTCCTGATCTCGTGGGCTCGGTGCCTGCCAAGTCGTCGAACAGCTCATTGGCGTCCGGTGACCCGATGTCGCTGAATTGGGGCTCGACGTACTGCGGGGTCCGAGTCGGCGGCCTGCTGGACAACCGGACCGGTCGGCGACGGCCGCCGAGCAGGTAGGCGAGCGCGGCCGCGAGGGCGAGGCCGAGCGCGGCGCCGGCCACGATCAGCGTGCGCTGATCGGGCCGAAGCGGGTGTTGCGTCGGGTACGAGTGCTCGAGGACCGCCACGCTCGCCCCCTCGGGTGCTGTCGTGGCGAGCTGAGAGAACGCGGCGTACTTGTCTTGTAGCTCATCGAGGTCCTTCTCGAGCCGCTTGGTCTCCTCGGCGAAGTCCTCGGGGTTGGCCGTACCGTCGTCCGCCTCTTCCCGCGCGTCGTCGATCTCCTTCTGGGTGTCGGTGATCTGGGTCTCCAGACGGCCCATCTGAGCCTCGATGAACCCGCCGTTCGCGCCGACTTGTTGCTCGGCCTCCGCCAGCGTGACCACCTGATCGGCGACCGCCTCTGCCAGGCGATCGGCCTCGCCAATCGTCGGAGCAACGGCGGTGATCTGCACCAGCTGCGGGTTCTTGTCGCCGACCTGCGCGTGAACCTGAGGCTGCAGGTCCTGCCAGCTGTCGGCGAAACCGGAGTCCGCGATCGGATCGAGGACCGGTTCCCGTCGAGCCAGGTCCGCGTACGTTGCCGCCAGCGCGGCACTGGCGTCCAGCGCGTCCTGGTCGGCCGGTCCGCCGACGATGTCGCCGATGATCAGGCTGCTCGTCGCCTGATACTCCGGAGCCTGATATTGCGAGTACCCGTAGGCGGCCAACGCTCCAAGGAGTGTCAGCGCGATGCACATGCCCAGCCGGGCCCGCATCCGACCGACCAGGCCGACGACGTCTTGGTCGCTCCTGCGGGGTTGGCCGTTGGAGCCGAGCGGCTGTCCGACGGATCCACCGTTGTTGTCGATCAACTGCATGTAAAGCTCCTTGTAGCCATCGTTCATCGAGCGGACGCTGAAGAACTCCGTCACACATCTGCGTTGTCGCTGGGCCAGCTCACGCCGCCATGCTGGCTCGTACGAAGCGAGCTTGCGCAGCGCCCGGGCGAAGCCGTCGACGTCCCCGACCCGGACCAGCCGTACGTCCGGTGCCTGCGCCGCGATCTCCCGGTGCGGCGGAATATCGGAGAGGATCACCGGGCATCCGCATGCCATCGCCTCGAGTACGGCGACCGGCAGGCCCTCGCCGCGCGACGGCGATATGAAGACGTCAGCGGTGCTGAGCAGCCAGTAGACCTGCTCACGCGGGATCAGTCCGGTGAATTGCACCTGACTGCGTGCCGTTGACACCTGGACGCCAGCGATCAGACCGTCACGCAGCTCGCCGTCGCCGACGAAGACCAGCTCCGCCGACGGTTCGCGCAGTCGCTCGAAGGACTGAAGCACCGTCCACGGGTCCTTGATCGGAATCAGCCGATTGACCGAGACGACGCTGAACCCCTCAGACTGGCGACCGTGATTACCGGCCTGCGCCACGGCCAGGTCGACCCGATCGATGTCGACGCCGTTCGCGATGACCGACACCCGCGGGCCGGTGAGCCAGCGCAACAGTCGCGGCATCGACTGATGGGCGGCGGCGCCGCAAACCACGACGGTCGGAAAGAGGAACAGGATAAATCGCAAGAACAGCCGGTTGCGGAGCCGGAAGCTTCGCCATGAGTTGTGCACGGTGAAGACGAGGTTGCGCCGCGACCGGAACGAGAGGAAGTAGGCCAGGAGGGTCAGGATCCCGCTCACCGGCGCGTGCACGTGCACGACGTCGAACGGGCCGAGATCGAGCGCGGTACGGATCGCCCGGAGGCTTCCCCGGAAGCTGCCATCGCCCTCGACCAGTCGCAGCTGCCGGGGTGGTTCCACCTCGGCCGGGAAGAGCGAAGCCACCGTGATCCGGCGCTCGCCGAGCACGGGGAGGCAGTGTTCGTTGTACTGACTGTTGGTCGGTCCTGCCCGCACGATCACATGCAGGACGGCAGGAACGTCGTTCGCCGTCATCCGCGTCCCTCCCAAGTTTCCTTGTCGGCAAGGCCCCGAACCATCGCGAGTCCGAGACCGAATAACAGGTAGTAGTGCCGGTCGAGCATCTCCGGCGCGAACATGAAGATGGCCAAGATGCCCACCATCGACGAGACCAGCGACCAGATCAGCAGGCGATCCATCGGCCCGGCCCGCTTGTGCGCGCCGACGACGTCGCGGAACCACAGCAGGAAGATCAGGGCGATCGCCAGCGTGCCGAAGATCCCGACCTGAACCATGAACTGGAGCCACAGGTTGTGCGGGAGCTGCGGGGTCGCGTTGAGGTCGTAGTCGACGGCCACGTAGCGGAAGTTGTCCAGTCCGGTACCGAGGTAGGGCGAGTCGAAGAACGCCCGCATCCCCGCGTCGGCGAGGTTCTCGCGGTCCCGAACCAGGTGCTCGTTGTCCTGCGTGTCCGAGCTGAAGCTTCGCTCGACCCGGTCTTCGAGTGTCGACGGCAGTTGGCCGGTGCTCGCCAGCAGGAAGATGGCGGCAGTCACCGCCGCGGCCAGTGCCACCGCGCGCAACAGCATGCGCCCGGGGCCGACTCCGGGCCGCAGCACCACGAAGACGATCAGCGCCAGCGCCGCGCCGAGTGCGGAGCTCCGCGACGCCGACGCGGCGAGCGCCCAGATCGCGAGGTAGAACGAGCCGGCCACCAGCACCGCGAACAGCCACCGTCGGCGGCGCCACATCTGGTCGGCGCACACCCACAGCGCGATCAAGATCGGCAGCAGGTAAGCGGCGGGATAGCCCAGCCGGTTGGGGTTCTCGCTGTAGAACACGACCGCTCGACCGGCACCCTGCGTCTGATGGGTGATGTGCGAGTGCAGGATCGCGAGCAGTGTCCCGAGGCACATCAGCGCCATGCTCAGGATCACCGCCTTGCGGGTGCGGATCACCGCGAGGATCACCGGGATCTGCACGAAGAAGATGAACACGTATTGCAGGACCTGGGTGAGTGCTTCGAACGGGTACGTCGCACGGAAGGCGCTGAGGAGCGCGGTGATCAGGAAGACGAACGCGGCGACGACATAGCCCCGCGGCGGCAGCGGAAGCCGGCGACGCTCGGTGAGCAGCAGGATCAGCGCGAGGCCGATGAAGACGTCATAGACGGTGAGGCTGGCGGCGATGAGCAGGTTCAGCGGTGCCACCACCGACCCGACGATGACCAGCGTCTCGGCGGCCCTCGACGGCGTCGGCGGCGTACCCGCCGGTGGCGCACCGGCTGGTTGCGGAGGCAGCATCGTCGCGGTCATGCCGGCGCCCCCCGAAGGCGGGTCGCCGCCGCGTGGGCGCGGATGACCAGCCGACGTAGCTGGTCGGCGCTGAGGCCGGCGAACCCTACGACTACGCCGCAGGCCACCACGGTGAGGACGACCGCCGGCACCAGGCGCAGCCACGAGTCCACCGTGACGTGAGGGCTGGCCCACAAGGCACCGGCGAACACCACCGCGGTCACCGCGAACGGCCTCAACCCGGCCCGCAGCTGACCGGCCAGCGGCTGGCCGAGCACGCGGCCGACCGCCCAGGGAGCGGCGATCCCCAAGATCAGCCGGCCGGCAATCAGCCCGAGGCAGAGCCCAATGACGCCGCCGTCGAACACCCAGATCCCGACGATGGCGAGGCCGATCGACGCGACCGCGGACGCGACACCGGCCACCACCTTGACCCGAGGAATCAGGGCCACGTCGATGACGAACGTATCGGACTTGATCATGGCGATCTGAAGACTGAGGATGACGATCAGCAGGTTGGCGGTGTACCCGGCGAACAGGTCGTCGCCGACCCAGAGACCGACGAACGACGCGTTCCACAACACGACCGTGACGCCGGTGGCGGTGCCGACCAGCCAGACCAGCGCGATCACCTCACCGCGCAACGTGGCCGCCTTTCGGAGCCGACCGGAGCCGAGGTAGCCCCCGATCCCGGGGATCGTCGACTGCACGACCAGTCCGAGCGCCTGGCTCAGCGAGTCCGCGACGAACTTCGTCAGCGCGTACGCCGCGACCACGCTCAGCGTGGCGAATCCCGCCAGAACGAGGAGGTCGCTCGCGATCATCGCCTCGAGGACGAACTTCCAGCCGAGGAACCACGCGGACAGCCCGAGAAACCACCGGACCAGCGCCCGACTCGGCCGGGCGACGCCGTACCAGGGGACCCGCCGGCGGGTGATCCGCCAGAAGACCAGGCCGGTCGCCAACGATGTCGTGAGAGTCGCGGCGGCGACGCCGACCAGGCCGTAGTCGAGCTTGACCGCGAGCACGAGCAGGACGCCGCCGAGCGCGATCATCAGGGTCGACAGGCCCATCCGCGCATAGCCGAGGTTTTCGCCCTGCAGCGCCGAACGCGGCAGGGTCAGCAAGGTGACGGCCATCGAGTCGACCACCAGGACGGCGGCTGCGACCCGTACCTCGGTGTAGTCGCTGGCGGGTACACCGAGGAACTCCGGGCCGAGCCAGACGCCGAGTCCACCCGCGATCAGCAGCAGCGGCAGGAAGAGCAGCCAGACCGCGATCGCGCTGCCCACGAGCTGGCGCTTCTCGTTCGGCGTCGCCGTCCACTGCCGGTTGGCGATGGCCCACTGCAGTGCCTGGGCCGACCGGCCGCTCGCGCCCCAGACGTACGACGACCACTGCCAGAGGACGCGCCAGGCGCCGAACACCTGCGCACCGAGGCCCGAGACCAGGAGCGGGCTCACGATCAGCTCGACGCCGGCCCGCACCGCGTAGTCGAGAAAGGCGGCGGCCGCATTCAGGGAGGCACGACTCGTCAAGTCGCGGCCGGTCGGCCGCGACTGAGCCGTGGTCAGTTCGTCGGATTCCACGTAGGTCGTACACCCCCTGACAATCACCTCGAATTTAGGCGTCGCCGGAGTGCCGTACACGAGCATCGGTGCGTATCTGGCCTACGCCGAACGGATGAGACGAATTGCGTGCTTATACGGGGATCCATGTGCGCCCGTTCAGGTCAAGGGACGGCTCGGGAGCCGCGACGCGTACCTCGACCGACACCGCCGGCAACTCGGGGAGGCCGAGCAGGTCGCGATAGACCGCGTCGAGGGCGTCGCACATCACCGCCTGGTCGAAGTGCCGGCGTACTCGCTCCCGGCCCTGACGCCCCATCGCACGCGCCTCATCGGGATGGTCCAGCAGCCACACCACCGACGTCGCCAGGGACTCCGGGTCGCCCGGGCGCGCGAGCAACCCGGTCGCCCCTGGCTCGACGAGGTCCGGGACACCGTTGACGGCGGTGGCGACCACGGGCCGACCGGACGCCATCGCCTCGGTGACCGCGCGGCCGAGGCCCTCGTAATGGGACGGCACCACGTAGACGTCGAACGCGGCGGCGACCCGTGGAGCGTCGGCGCGAAAGCCGGTGAACCGAATCGGCACACCGAGCCGTTCCGCCTCGCGCCGGGTCTCCTGCTCCAGCGACGCGCTCTCGAGCGTGGTGTCACCGACCATGACGAACTCCGTGTCGGGGCGCTCGGCACGGACCCGCGCGGCCATTCGGACGAAATCGATCGGCGCCTTCTGCGCGACGATCCGTCCCACGGTGCCGACGACGCGAGCGCCGTCCGGGATACCGAGCTCGACGCGTACAGCTGGGTCGGAGTCGACCGGCACGCCGCTGAGGTCGACGGCCGACGGCACCACTTGGGCCGATCCGGGTGGGGCGAGCCGCTGCTCGACGGCCTCCCAGGCGACCCGAGGAGCGACCGCCAGGTAGCGGTGAGCAAAGCGCCGCACACACCGATCAAGCGCGAGATAGAGCCAGCGTCGCGAGCGCGAAAGGCCGTCGTGCGCAGCGAACAGATGGAAGGTGTGCACGACGACCGGCACACCGGCGATCCGGGCCGCGACGCGAGCGATCAACCCGGCCTTGGAGCAATGCGTGTGCACGACGGTGAACCGCTCGCGACGCATCAGCCTGATCAGCTCGACACAGGCGAGCACGTCTTGCCATGGTGCGATCCGCTCGCGCATGTGTCGCACATGCGCGGTGCGAACCCCGTCCCGCTCGGCGAGCTCCCACAGCGGGCCGCCCGGCATCGCCGCCACCCACGTCTCGTAGCGGTCTTCGTCCATGCCACTGGCCGAGAGCAACGTATTGCCGCCCGAGCCGCCGATGAATCGCGTGATGACATGGAGCACCTTCACCTTGGGCAGGACCGGCTGCTCGGGAAGGGCGTCTCGACTCACCACCGGTGGCGGGGCCGCCGGCCACAACGCATCCATTGTCGTCTCCTAGACCTCGTCGAGGGCGAACGCGTAGTCCGCCGCTTCGACCATGCGAGCGAGCCCGTCCTTCAGCGACACCGACGGCGCATAGCCGAAGGCCTCGCGGGCGACTGTCGTGTCGGCGGCGGTGTGTCGGACGTCGCCGCGCTGCGACTGCAGCCGGACGATGTCGAGCGGACGAGCCAACGCGGACACCGTGTCGATGACCTGGTTCATCGTCGTCCGCGAGCCGCCTCCGATGTTGGCGACGCCGGTCCAAGGCGACAGGGCGGCGAGCCGCATCGCCGTGGTGACGTCGTCGACGTAGGTGAAGTCGCGGCTCTGCTCGCCGTCGCCGTAGAGCAAGAACGGCTCGCCGCGCAGCGCCGCGTTGACGATGCGGAAGAACGCCATGTCGGGCCGCTGCCGCGGGCCGTACACCGTGAACAGGCGCAGCGACACGGTCGGCACACCGGACGTGACCCGGTAGAGTTCGCACAGGTGCTCGGCGGCGAGCTTCGTGACGCCGTACGGCGAAACCGGCTCGGGCCGAAGGGTCTCCGTCGTCGGGTACGTCGCGGCGTTGCCGTAGACCGACGAACTCGACGCGTACACGAGCTTCCACAGCGACACCTCACGGGCCGCTTCGAGCAGCCGCTGCGTTGCGACGACGTTGCGCTGCACGTACGGGTCGAAGTCCCGACCCCACGAGGACCGGACACCGGGCTGGCCGGCGAGGTGGTAGACGACGTCGATGTTGTCGAGCAACGTCGTCAACGGCGCCGACAGCAGGTCGACTCGCTGCAGCGTGAAACCGGGCCGGTCGACGAGCGCGGCGACGTTCGCCTCTTTGCGGCGTGGGCTGTAGTAGTCGTTGAAGCAGTCGATGCCGGCGACCTCGTCGCCTTGGTCCAACAACCGCTCACACAGGTGCGAGCCGACGAATCCGGCGGCTCCGGTCACAAGGGCTTTCATGAGGCTGCCTCCGGTTCGTCTGGCGCTGCCGGCAGGGCCCGCACGGCCCTCGCGAGCAGCCCGATCTCGTCCACGACTCCGTACTCGACCGCTCCCATGGCACGTTCGGCCTGAGCGAGGATCAGTACGTCGCACCAGCGCGTCGGCGGTAGGTCGGCGCCGGCGAGCCCGCTTATCACGAAGTCGCGGATCGTCTGGGCAAAAGGGGTTTGGCCGGTCAAGACTTCGGGAAGGCGCGCCCCCGCGATACGAACGGCGAGCCCTCCGACGTCATTCAGCGACTCTCCGCTGACGGCTCCGAGGCTCCAGTCGTCAACGCTGACGACGGCATCATCGGCCACGTAGGTGTGCGCCACGCAAAGGCAGCCGTGCACGGCCGTACGACGCGAGTGCAGCCGGGCGACCCGTCGGCGGGCGTCGTAGACCGCACCGAGCACCGGGGCCAGCCGCCGCGACCCGGCATAGCGAGCGAGCATCTCGTCGGCGGCGTAGCGGCCGAGGTCGACCGGCCCGACAAGACCCTGCGTGCTCCTCCACAACGCGTTGAGCCACACCGTCATCGCCGCGAGGTAGTCCGGTAGCGGGGGCTGACTCGCCAGTCGCGGCGGTGGGGTGCCCGGCGCCGAGAAGACAACGGCCGGTCGATCATCGATCGCGGTGAACGCGACGACCTCGGGCAAGGTCGACTGCACCGGTGGCGTCGTCCTGGCCCGAACCTCGGTCAATATCCGAACTTCTCCGTCGACAGCGACGGCCGCCTCGGCGTGATCCGGAACGGCCACCACGTACTCGACCCGAAACGACTCCGGAAAGCCGACCAGGAGACGACGCGTACCGGTCACCGCCCCCCGCGTCACGTCGAGGACAGTCACCTGGGCGGCGGCGAGGAATCCTTCTAGACGCACCTGTTCGCCCGTCACAAGGCCGGCCATCAGTAATCGTCCGCGTAGGGCGCGGCCATGGCCGGCACCTCGGCCGCGGCCGGTCGATATTCGGGCAGCAGGTCACGAAGCTGCGAGCGCACGCCGTCGCGGTCGTTAGCCTCCGCGGCGTCGTAGAGCCCACGAAGCAGCCGACGGAAGCTTGGGATTTGCGCCGCGCCGTCGGATCGATAGATCTGCGGATGCTCGGTCAACACCGGTTGTTCGTGCTCGCAAAACAGCGTCTCCGAGAGCTTCTCGCCGTCGCGCATCCCGGTGTACTGGATGTCGACATCCGGACGATGGATGAGATTCGCAAACGCGTGGACGATGTCGACGATCCGCACGGGCTCGCCCATGTCGAGGATGAAGGTCTCACCGTCGCCGGCGAGCCGAGCGGCCTCGATCACCAGGCCGGCCGCCTCCTCGATCGTCATGAAGAACCGCGTCATGTCGGGATGGGTGACCGTCACGGGGATGCCGCTGCTGATCTGCTCCGACAGCACGGACAGCAGCGATCCACGGCTACCCAGGACGTTGCCGAAGCGGACGGACGCCAGGCGGGTCTCACTGCCCGCCTCCTGCTGGACCAAAATCTCGGCCAACCGCTTAGATGCGCCCAGCACCGACGTCGGGTCGGCCGCCTTGTCGGTCGAGATCAGGATGAAGCGTTCGGCGTGATGCCGAATCGCCGCCCACAGCACGTTTTCGGTCCCGCGGACATTGGTCTTGACCGCTTCGCACGGGTGTCGCTCGAGCAGCGGCAGATGCTTGTGTGCGGCGGCGTGGAAGACGACGTCGGGCTGGGTCTCGGCGAAGACCTGGTCGATCCGCCCTCGGTCGCGAATGTCCGCGACGACGCAGTCTTCGCTGTCGAGCAGTCCGGTCCCCCACAGCTCGAGTTGGAGTCGATGCAGGTTGGACTCGTCGTGATCCAGCATCACCAGACGCTTGGGGCCAAAGCCGAAGACCTGTCGGCACAGTTCGCTGCCGATCGATCCCCCGGCCCCGGTCACGAGGACTCGGCGATTTTCAATGATTGCGCCGGCGGCCGCGCTCACCACGTTGATCTCGTCACGGCCGATCAACCGACCGACGTCGAGCCACCGCATGTCGCTGCCGACAACGGCGCGTTCGAGCGCGGCCACGAACGACGGAAGGTAGCGCACGGTTGCGCCGGCCGCCGCGGCCGACGCAGCGACCTGGCGGAAGATCTCGGGGTCGAGACGCGGGATCGCCAGGACGACGACGTCGACGGTGTGCTCCAACGCGACCTCGGTCAACTCGCCGAGTGTGCCGAGCACCGGAAGGTCAGTGGTTCCCGGCTTGGCCGGGTCGTCGTCGACGAAGCCCACCGGTTTCAACCCGAACTCTGGCGCGGCGTCCAGGTCGCGGGCGAGCGCGCGACCGGCGACGCCGGCCCCGACGACGACGGTGCGCAGGAGTTGCCTCGGCATCCCCCGTTGGCGCGGTAGCCGATGACCGTTGAGACCTGTCACAACACGACCTCCTCGGAGCCGACGGTGTGCCGTGCTTCGCTGAGCGCGGCACACACGTAATCCACTTCGTCATCGCCCATGGCCTGGTGCATCGGCAGGGACAGCAGCTCACCGAACACGGCGTCCGCCCCGGGGAGCCCACCTGTCGGCACCTCTGCCACCCGTTGGAAGTACGGCATGTGGTGCACGGGGATGAAGTGCACCGATGTCCCGATGCCGCGATCGGCAAGCCGCGTCGCCAGCGTGTCGCGGTCGAGGCCGAAGCCGGGCTTCACCCGGACGACGTAGAGATGCCACGCGTGCCGCCCGCGAGCGGGCAGCGACGGCAGCTCCAGGTCCGCAACGCCGGCCAGCCCCGCCGTGTAGCGCTCTGCGATCCGCTCACGCCGCCGCTGCCACCGGTCCAGATATGTCAGCTGGGCGCGGCCGATCGCCGCCATCATGTCGGGGAGGTTGGCCTTGAGGCCGCCCTCGACGACGGTGTAGCGCCACGATCCGCCCGGGGCGTATCGGCGCCACGCGTCCGCCGACATTCCGTGCAACCGGGCGCTGCGCAACCAGGCCGCGAGGTCGGCGTCGTCCGTCGTCACCATGCCGCCTTCACCGATCGGCAGGTTCTTGGTGGCGTAGAAGCTGAAGCAGGCGGCCCGCGAGATGCCACCGACGGGACGATCCCCCACCCAGGTGGCGAGCGCGTGCGCGGCGTCCTCGACGACCTCGGACAACGACAACCCGGCGGCCTCGGCGAGCTCGCCCACGGGCGACGGGAAGCCGGCGAAGTGCATCACGACCATCGCGTCTGCGCCGCCACAGGCACGTGCCGCCGCGGCGCAGGTCTCCGGCGAGACGGCAGCCGTGGCGGGGTCGACGTCGACGAGGACGGGGGTCAGCCCGGCATGGACGATCGCGGTCACGGCGCCGCAAAACGTCACGGCCGGAGTCAAGACCTTCGCGCCGTGCGGCAGATGCAGGCCGCGCAACGCCAGCTCGATCGCGGCCGTACACGAAGAGACCGCGACCGCGTGCTCGGCGCCGACCCGGGCAGCGAACTCGCGCTCGAACGCTTCGCACTCCGGCCCGGTTGTGACCCACCCAGACCCGAGAACGCGCTGCGCCGCCTCGATGGCTTCCGGAACGATCACCGGACGCGAAAACGGCACGCTGTCGATCTCCATATGGTCCCTCGGTACATGTCACACGGTTGCTGGATACTTGCGAATCTAGGGACGATCCTCCGGAGCCGAATCAGCCGAAGTGGTGAGATCGACTACGCCACACGAGCTAGTCCTTTTCGCCCTCGCTCAGACCCGCCTGGCGAGCGATCGAAACGGCCGCCAGTGTGCTGTGCACGTTGAGCTTGCGGAGCAGGTTGTTGACGTGGGTGCGGACGGTGTGCGGCGACAAGACAAACCGCTCGGCGATCTGCTGGCGGGTCAGCCCGTTCATGAGGCAGCGCAGCACCTCGAGCTCCCGGCTGGACAGAGACTCCAGCTCTCCCCACGCCTGGCGTCGCAACCGTTCCTCGCCGAGCAAGGAGTCCAACAGCTTCGTCGCGACGGCCGGCGGGAACCAGGTCTCGCCGCGATGGACGCCCCTGATGACCTGGACGAGATCGTCGACCGACGCATCCCGGCCAACCCAGCCGCGGACGCCGGCGCGCACCGCTTCGGACAGCGTCGCGCTCTCGTCGGCGTCGGCGATGACGACGACACCGAGGCCGGCCGAAGCACTCCGCAGCTCCTCGATGACCGGGGGATCGTCGGCATGGTCGTTTCCGTCGATCAGCAAGACGTTGACGTCGCCGGCGGACACCGCCAGCCGGATCCAGTCGAGGTCGGTATGGGCCGCCACGACCTCGATGTCCGGTTGCGGGGCGAGCAAGACCTCCAGCGCGTCGACCAGAGCCTGCTTGGGATGCAACAACGCGACCCCGATGACATCGGCACCTGCGGGCGCGTCCAACGAGGACGGCTCGACGCCGTAATGGGCGATCCGCTCCACCGCTAGGCCCCGCTAATGCCCAGGCGGGCCCCTGCGGCCGAAGGCACTCGACTCATTCGCCGCGTCGCGGCCTCGTCGCGCTGGGTTTGTCTCGCGACTTCACCGTGAAGGAGCGCGACCGCCTGCAACCGCGAGTGGACGCCGAGCTTCGACAGAATGCTTTGCACATGCGTACGCGCCGTGCTGTCGGAGATCCGGAGCCGCATCACGATGTCGGCCGTGTTGCGGCCGTCGACGAGAAGCTTCAGGACCCGCTGCTCACGCGGAGTCAGCGAGCTGAACAACGCGCTCGGCGACGTTCGAGTCACCGCAGGCTTGCCCGCAAGATGCCGCAGCAGCGAGGCATCGACCGTCAGTCGGCCGCTGTCGACCCGCTGGAGGACGTCGCCGATCGCCTGAATGCTCTGGTCCTTGCGGGTATAGCCAGCGACGCCGATGTCCAGCGCCTCGCGTACGAGCTCCGGCTCGTCGCTTCCGGTGAGGACGACGACCTTGGTCTCCGGGTAGGTCTCGACGACCGTCCGGATGGCGTCGAGCCCGGCATCGTCCGGAAACGCCACGTCGATCACCAACATGTCCGGCTCGTGTAGATCGACGGCCCGGACGGCGTCGGACGGCGTCGAAACGGCCGCCTCGATCGTCCACCCGCGCGTCGACAAAGCAGCCGACAGTGCCTCGATCAGCAGCCGGTGCGCGTCACACAGCACCAACCTCATGACACGACCCCCGCCCGCATCACCGTTGAACGTTCGACTCTCTCCTGCATGCCCCGTAGCACCGATCCCTGCGACCACCCCGTGTCACCAGGGCAAACAAAATCCACCCTCATGTGATGCTCCCTGTCGCGAGGCCGCCCCGTTGCACCCGCTATTTGTGGTCCGCGACTGAACGGAAAGTTAACTCTAGGTAGCCACTGAATACCTAGGGACGTTAGTCCTTGATTTCTCGGGACCAAATTTGAGGCAGGTGGGCGCCGACTCGACGTTGCTGCCTCCCTCAAAGCAGCAACGCCGATCCGGAGACCCCAGGTTGCCCACATAACAACCACAATGCGTACATGCCGGCTTACCGTGTGTCGAAACACGACGGTACCGCCGCGCCGGCCGTTCACTCTATGGTCACGCATTACTCGTTTGAGGCCCATAGCGTTGGGCCGACCGACTCGTTCCATCCCGCGGGAGCTCGCTCGATGACCCCTCACTTCTTGCCGCTGATCGGCACATCAGGACCGCATGGCTCGCGCAGTGCGATGACCTGTAAATATCGCTGCGCCAATCAATGCGACCACCCGGATCCGAATCAGTCGGGCAATCCTCACATCCAGGCTCTCCTCGCCAATGCGGTCGCCCGACGCACGATTCTCGCCGCCGGCGCCACCGTGTCGGCGGGCGCCGCGCTCGCACCGTGGCTCACCTCGTCGGCCGCTTCCGCTGCTCCCGCGACTTCCGGCGCCGGCCGCCGGGCCGCTGCCCTCACCTTCGCGCCCGTCGAGCCCAACAAGCGCGACAACGTCACGGTCCCCGTCGGATACGACTACGACGTCGTCGCGAGCTGGGGCGATCGCGTACTCGCCGACGCACCGGAATTCGACGCCTATCACCAAACGCCGAAGGCCCAGGCCGGGCAATTCGGTTACAACTGCGACTACGTCGGCGCATTCGCGCACCCGACCGACGCCGATCGCCTCGTCCTGACGGTGAACCACGAATACACCGACGAAGTGCTGATGTTTCCGGCCAGCCGCTACTCCGACCAGACCATCCTCGAGATCGCCATGCAGGCCCACGGGATGTCCATCGTCGAGATCGTCCGCGGCGCCCGCGAAGGATCGTGGCGTCGGGTCCGACCGAAAAAGACGAAGTTCAACCGGCGCCTCACGGCGACGACACCGTTCGCGATCAGGGGCCCGGCGGCCGGCGACAAGCGGATGAAGACGTCGGCCGACAGCACGGGCACCAAGGTGCTCGGCATGGTCAACAACTGCGCCGGCGGCATGACTCCCTGGGGCACCGTCCTCACCTGCGAGGAGAACTTCAACGGGTACTTCGACGCGTCCGGCGACCTCGACCCGGCGTACGCCGAGAGCTACGCCCGCTACGGCATCGCCGGTGAAGGACGGGGTTGGAGCGACATCGACAGCCGCTTCGACCTGACGACCGAGCCGCACGAAGTGTTCCGGTTCGGCTGGGTCATCGAGATCGACCCCTTCGCCCCGAAGTCGACACCGGTCAAGCACACGATGCTGGGTCGCTTGAAGCATGAGGGCGCCAACCCCCGCATCACCACGGGCGGACAGGTCGCCGTCTACCTGGGGGACGACGAGCGCGGCGACTACATCTACAAGTTCGTCTCGGCGAAGAAGTACCGTCCCGGATCCGGCGCGGCCGCCAAGCGACACAACATGACGCTGCTCGAGACCGGCACTTTGTACGTCGCGAGGTTCACCGGCGACGGCGAGGCCGACGGCGAGTACGACGGCACCGGCGAGTGGATCGCACTCACCACGGACACCGAGTCGTACGTCGAAGGCATGTCGGTCGCCGACGTCCTGATCGACACGCGCCTCGCGGCCGACAAGATCGGGGCCACCCGGATGGACCGGCCGGAGGACATGGAGGCCAACCCGGTCACTGGCAAGGTGTACGCGGCGCTGACCAACAACTCCGACCGGGGCGCGAAGTTCCCGGTCGACGAGGCCAACCCCCTGGCGAGCAGCCATGTGCGAGACGAGCTCGGCGGCCCGCTGGTCGAGGCGTCCGGCAACCGCAACGGCTACGTCCTCGAGCTCTCCGAGGACGACAACGACGCCGGCGCAACGGGCTTCGGCTGGCTGCTCTTCCTCGTCTGCGGCGATCCCGAGGCGGCCGAGACGTACTTCGGCGGTTATCCCAAGGACCGGGTGAGTCCGATCTCGTGCCCGGACAACGTGGCGTTCGACCCGGCGGGCAACCTCTGGATCTCGACGGACGGCAACGTGCTCGGCTCCAACGACGGCATGTTCGCGGTGCCGACCGAGGGCGCCAATCGTGGCCAGGTCCTGCAGTTCCTCACCGTGCCGCTCGGCGCCGAGACCTGCGGGCCGCTGATCTCGTCGGACGGCCTGACCGTCTTCAACGCGGTGCAACACCCCGGTGAGATCGACGGCGCCACGTTCGAGGAGCCGGCCAGCACCTGGCCCCACACCGACCGCTTCCCGCGGCCGGCGGTGATCTGCTCCTACCGCATCGACGGAGCGCGCGTGGGCCACTGACCCCGCGCCGCACGAGCAGACCGCCCGCAAGATCGATCAAGTTCGGCCCGGTCGGAGCCCTCAGAATGGGGTCATGACCGCGTCGACCGACACCTTCGCCGCCTTCGTCGGCGTGCTGTCGGAGGTCCTCGACGACCACGAGGTCACGGCGACTGAGCTCGCGGGGCGGGCACGGCTGTCGAGGTTTCACTTCGACCGGGTCATCGCGGCGACCGCCGGGGAATCGCCGGCACGATTTCGGCGACGGGTGCTGCTCGAGCGGTCCGCGTTCCGGCTGGTGACGACTCGGGCGACGATCCTCGACGTCGCGGTCGAGGCCGGCTATTCGTCGCATGAGGCGTTTACCCGTGCGTTCACTCGGGCCTACGGCCTGTCGCCGAAGCTGTGGCGTCGCGAGCCGACCCGGTTTGCTCTCGACTCGCCGAACGGCGTCCACTTCCAACCGCCCGGCAGCCTGCGCCTGCCCGGTCGAGAGAAGGTGCAGTCGATGGATCTCCTCGTACGCATGGTCGAACACCATGTCTGGCTGATCGGCCAGATGCTCGATCGAGCCGGCGGGCTGTCCGACGAACAGCTCGACGCCCCCATCGAGATCTCGGTGGAGGGCATCGACGACGACCCGACGCTGCGCTCCCTGCTGTCTCGGCTGGTCGGCCAGCTGGACATGTGGGGCGCCGCGATCGAGAACCGCGAATACGACTTCTCGGTCGAGCAGGGCGAGAGCATCCTGCACATGCGGGCCCGGCTGGGCGAGGTCGGTCCGACCTTCCTGTCCGAGGTACGCGAGGCCTGCGACCAGGGTCGGCTCGGCGACGCACTGCTGTGCCCCGGCAGCGACTCGGTCGAGGTCTTCACGTTCGGGGGCATGGTCGCCCATGTCTTGACCTTCGCCGCGCACCGACGGACGCTCGTCGCGGGAGCACTGCACGACCTCGGCATCACCGACCTCGGCGCGGGCGACCCGATGCAGTGGGTCGCGGAGTCGGCCTGAGTCCGGAGGATTCGCCATGATCGAGCCTGCGCCGAGACTCCTGACCGTCAACGTCGTCCATACGATCCAGCCGGGAGCGGGTCGCGAGACCGCCATCGACAAAAGGCCGGTCGACGGCCCGGTCGCGGTCGGCGAGCTCGGCCTCGATGGCGACCGGCAGTGCGACACCAAGCATCACGGCGGACCGGACAAGGCGTTGTACGCCTACGCCAGTGAGGACGCGGCATGGTGGGCAGACGAACTCGATCGCGACATCCCACCGGGGCTGTTCGGCGACAACCTCCAGACCGAGGGCCTCGACGTCACCGGCGCGCGGATCGGCGAACGCTGGCGGATCGGCGGCTCCTCCGGCGTCCTTGTCGAGGTCCGGATGCCGCGTACTCCCTGCGAGAACCTCTCCTTCCGGATGGGCGATCCCGAGTTCCACAAGCGTTTCGTGGCCGCCGGCCGGGTCGGGGCCTACCTCAAGGTCATCGAGCCCGGGACGGTCACGGCTGGCGATGCCATCGCGATCGAACGGCGGCCCGATCACGAGCTCACGATCGGCGGCTACTTCGATCGGCCGCCGTCGACCGTCATGCGTCGCGTCCTCGACAGTGGCATCGAGCTCGCAGAGCCGGTGCGCCGCAAGGCCCACCGCATCGTCGCGCGGGGCTGACCAACGGCACGCCGAGTGGCGCACGGTCATGGACAAACCGGGACACGGGACGACGACGGTGCGCCACTCGCGGGAGAGGGGTCGGCGTCAGGCCGAGCGCGAGACGACGAGGTCGCACAGTGCCTCGAGAGCGGCTCGGGCCGGGATGTCCGGCAGCGGGGCCAGCATCGCCCGGGCTTCGTCGGCCCGCGCCTGGACGAAGCCCCGCGCCTCGTCGACGGCCGGATGCCGCCGCAGCAGCCCGAGCGCCTCGGCATGCAGCGCGTCGTCGGTCAGGTCGGTCCGGAGCAGCTCGTGGAGGCGAGCATCGGCCGGATCCGTCGATGCGAGGGCCAGCAGGGCCGGCAACGTCGGCACTCCCTCGCGCAAGTCGGTCCCCGGGGTTTTGCCGAGGTCGCCGGCCTCGCTCACGACGTCGATGATGTCGTCGGAGAGCTGGAAGCAGCTGCCGATGCGCTCGCCGTAGTCGGTCAGCGCCGCGTCGATCTCGGCCGGGGCACCGGAGCACTTGGCCCCGAACCGGACCGACGTCGCGATCAGCGAGCCGGTCTTGTCGGCCACGACCGACAGGTAGTGCGCCAGGCGCTCCTCGCCGTCGGCCGGGCCGAGTGTCTCGCGGATCTGGCCTTGCACGAGCCGGCCGAAGGTCCGGGCCTGGATGTCGACCGCCTCCGGGCCGAGCGTGGCCACGATGATCGACGCCTGCGCGAACAGGTAGTCGCCGACGAGGATCGCGACGTTGTTGTCCCATCGGGCATTGGCGCTCGGCGCCCCGCGGCGCAGCAGGGCTTCGTCCATGACGTCGTCGTGATAGAGCGTCGCGACATGGGTGAGCTCGACGACCTGGGCCGCCGGCAGCACGCCCGCCGCGTCGCGGTCGCCGAACTCCGCCGCCAGCAGCACCAGCAACGGTCGAAAGCGCTTGCCGCCGGCTTCGAGCAGATGCCGGGCCGCCTCGGTGACAAACGGCCAGTCAGCGTCCACCGCCCCTGCGAGAGCGTCCTCCACCTCGTCCAAACGGAGCCGCAGTCGCGCCTCGAGCTCGGCGTCGACGTCGGGTATGCCCAACGAGGTGGCGGTGTTCAACGGACGAAGGCTCCTGCGTTTTGGGCCAGCTCCAGCACCGGGCCGGGCAGGACGCCGAGCACCAGCGTGACGATCACGGCCACGGTCACGGCAGCCGCGGTCAGCGCGCTCGGCACGGCGACGCTCGGTCCCTCACCGACCGGATCGGAGAAGTACATCAACACGATGACACGAACATAGAAGAACGCGGCGATCGCGCTCATCACGACGCCGATCACGACGAGCGCCCATGCGCCACCGGACCAGGCGGCGCTGAACACCGCCCACTTGCCGATGAACCCGCTGGTCAGCGGGATGCCGGCGAAGGCCAGCAGGAAGAACGCGAACACTCCGGCGAGCACCGGCGACGTCTTGCCGAGGCCGGCCCACCGCGACAGGTGCGTCGCCTCGCCGCCGGAGTCGCGGACCATCGTGACGACCGCGAACGCGCCGACGGTCGAGAAGCCGTACGCCGTGAGGTAGAAGAGGACGCTCTGCAGGCTGGTCACACCGTCGCCGCCGAACGCACCGGCGAAACCGACCAGGAGGAAGCCGGCATGGGCGATCGAGGAGTACGCGAGCATCCGCTTGATGTCGGTCTGGGTCAGCGCGATGATCGCGCCGACCAGCATCGTGAGGCCTGCGACGATCCAGATGATCGGGCGCCAGTCCCACTGCGCACCGCCGAAGCCGACGTAGAACACGCGGAGCAGCGCGCCGAACGCGGCCAGCTTCGTGCCGGCCGCCATGAACGCCGTGATCGACGTCGGCGCGCCCTGGTAGACGTCGGGCGTCCAGGCGTGGAACGGCGCCGCCGAGACCTTGAACAGCAAGCCGACCGCGATCAGGCCCATGCCGGCCAGCAACAGGTTTTGGCCGCCGACCCGGTCGCTGACGGCCTGGTCGATGCCGGCGAGGGTGAACGTGCCGGCGTAGCCGTAGACCAGCGCGATGCCGTACAGGAAGAAGGCCGACGAAAACGCGCCGAGCAGGAAGTACTTCATCGCCGCTTCCTGACTGATCAGCCGGCGCCGACGCGCCAGGCCGCACAGCAGGTAGAGCGGAAGGCTGAGCACTTCGAGCGCGACGAACATCGTCAGCAGGTCGTTGGACGCCGGAAACAGCATCATGCCGCCGACCGCGAACAACGCGAGCGGAAAGACCTCGGTGTGCTCGATGCCGCGCGTCGACACCTCGCGCTCGGCCTCGGTGCCGGGCAGCGCGGCGGCCTGGCCCGCAAACGACGTGACGCCGCCTTCGAGCCGGCGCTCGGCCATCAGCATCACCGAGATCACCGACAGGGCCAGCAGCACACCCCACATGAAGATCGTCGGCCCGTCGACGGCCAGCGCTCCGTCGACCGCGATTAGCCCGCGAGCCGAATCGCTGCCGTTGACCGGGTCGAGGTCGGCCGCGATCAGGATCGTGCCGGCGAGGGCCACGACGAGCGCCCCCAGGCTCAACGCGACCTGGACGACGTACCGGTACGCCCGGGGCACGACGGCCTCGAGCACGACACCGAGACAGGCCGCGCCGAAGACGATCAGGATCGGGTAGATCGAGCCGTACTCGATCGTCGGCTTGTCGAAGGTCACCTCAGCGACTAGGGAGGTCGTCATTCCTGGCTCCCTTCGACGCTCTGTTGTTCGACCACGGGGACGTCCGGCTCAGGCTGCGGCGCGTCGACGAACGACAGCGTGCTCTCGACCGCGGGGTTGATCACGTCGAGCAGCGGCTGCGGCGCGACCCCGAGCCCGATCAGCAACGCCATCAGCGGCGCCATCGCGGCGACCTCGCGGCGGTTGAGATCGGTGATCTTGGCATTGTCTTCGCGCAACGGGCCGGTCATAGTGCGCTGGTACATCAGCAGGATGTAGATCGCCCCGAGCACGACTCCGGACGCCGCGAACACGGCCGCGGTCTTGGAGAACGTGAACGTGCCGACCAACACCAGGAACTCGCTGACGAACGGCGCCAGGCCGGGCAGCGACAGGCTCGCCAGACCGGCGAGGAGGAACACCCCGGACAACAACGGCGCGACCTTTTGCACGCCGCCGAAGTCGGAGATGCGCTTCGACCCGCGCCGTTGGATCATGAACCCGGTCACCAAGAACAGCGCCGCCGTCGCCACCCCGTGGTTGACCATGTAGAGCGTCGCCCCCGCCGCCGACTGGCTGGTGAACGCGAAGATGCCCATCACGATGAAGCCGAAGTGCGAGATCGACGTGTAGGCGATCAGCCGTCGGATGTCGTCTTGGCCGATCGCGAGCAGCGCGCCGTAGATGATCGAGATGATCGCCAGCGTGATGATCACCGGGTTGGCCCATTCGGAGGCCTCCGGGAACAGCTGCAGGCAGAACCGGATCATGCCGAACGTGCCGATCTTGTCGAGCACGCTCACCAGGAGCACCGATGTGCCCGGCGTCGCCTCGCTCGCGGCGTCCGGCAGCCAGGTGTGGACCGGCCACATCGGCGCCTTGATCGCGAACGCCGCCATGAAGCCGAGGAACAGCCACCGCCCGGTCGATTCGTCGATCGGCACCTGGGACAGCTCGGACAGCAGGTAGGTCGAGCCGAACTCGGAGTCGGCCGACACCGCGTACAGGCCGACCACCGACGCCAGCATCAGCAGGCCGCCGAACAGCGAGTACAGCAGGAACTTCACGGCCGCGTACGAACGCTGCGGTCCGCCGTACCCGCCGATCAGGAAGTAGATCGGGATCAGCGTGGCCTCGAACAGGACGTAGAACAAGAACACGTCGGTCGCGGCGAAGACACCGATCGCGAGGCCTTCGAGCGCGAGCATCCAGGCGAAGAAGGCGTTGGAGCTCCACCGTCCGGCGTCGCCGTCATGCCACGACGCCAGGATGACGATCGGGGTCAGCACCACCGTCATGAGGATCAGGCTGAGCCCGATGCCGTCGACGCCGAGCGCGTAGTGCGCGCCGAACTCCTCGATCCAGGTGTGCACCTCGGTGAACTGGAAGCCGCCGCCCGAGTCGTAGTCGGCGGCCATGAGGACGGCCAGGACCAGCGGGACCAGCGAGATGCCGAGCGCCGCCTGCTTGGGCAAGTCAACACGGCCACGCGGAAGCGCCATCACCAGGACCGCGCCGACCAACGGAGCCGCGGCGATGACGGTCAACCAGGGGAAGTCGCTCATGTCAGGTTCACCGCCAAAATCCCCAGGACGACGATCACAGCGCCGCCGAAAACGGCCAAGGCATAGGAGCGGACCATGCCGGTCTGGATCCGCCGGATCCGGCCCGACGAGCCGCCGATCAACGCGGCCGTGCCGTTGACCAAACCGTCGATGCCTCGGTTGTCGATGTAGACCAGCGACCGGGTGAGGTACTGGCCGGGACGCATGAAGACCGCCTCGTTGAAGGCGTCACCGTAGAGATCGGCGCGGGCCGCCCGGGTCAGCACCGAGCCACGCGGCGCCGTCACGGGCACCTCCCGCGTGCCGTACATCGTCCACGACAACGCCACGCCGACGGCGACCACGGCGAGGACGATAAACGTCAGCAGCAGGGCCGGCATCGGCAGCTCCTGGTGCTCCTCCGGACCGACGACCGGTTCGAGGAAGTCGACGATCCAGTCACCGGCCAGCAAGAGACCGCCGAAGGCGCTGAGTGCGGCCAGGATCATCAGCGGCACCGTCATGACCCTGGGCGACTCATGCGGATCGGCGTTTTCGGCCCATCGCTTCTCGCCCTCCCAAGTCATCAGCATGACGCGCGTCATGTAGAACGCGGTGATACCGGCGCCGAGGAGGGCGGCGAGGCCCACGATCGTATTGTCGGCGAAGGCGACCTCGATGATCTTGTCCTTGCTCCAGAAGCCGGCGAGACCCGGGAACCCGATGATCGCGAGGTAGCCGATCCCAAACGTGCCGAACGTGATCGGTAGGAACTTGCGCAGCCCGCCGTAGCGGCGCATGTCGACCTCGTCGTTCATCGCGTGCATGACCGAGCCGGCGCCGAGGAACAGGTCGGCCTTGAAGAAGCCGTGGGTCAGCAGGTGGAAGATCGCAAACGCGTATCCGGCCGGACCGAGCCCGGCGGCCAACATCATGTAGCCGATCTGGCTCATGGTCGACCCGGCGAGCGCCTTCTTGATGTCGTCCTTGGCGCAACCGATGATCGCCCCGAACAGGACGGTCACGATGCCGACGATAACGACGGCCGTCGATGCGGTGTCGGTGGTTTCGTAGATGAAGCCGGACCGCACGATGAGATAGACACCGGCCGTCACCATCGTCGCGGCATGGATCAGGGCCGACACCGGAGTCGGGCCTTCCATCGCGTCCAGGAGCCAGCTCTGCAGGGGCACCTGGGCGGACTTGCCGCAAGCGCCGAGGAGCAGCAGCAGGCCGATCGCGGTCTGCGTGCCGGTCGACGCGTCGCCGATGCCGGAGGCGACACCCGCGAACGAGATATCGCCGAAGGTCGCGAACATCAGCATGATGCCGATGGCCAGCCCCAGGTCGCCGACCCGGTTGACGATGAACGCCTTCTTGGCCGCGACCGCCGCGGAGTTCTTGTGCAGCCAGAATCCGATTAGCAGGTAGGACGCGAGACCGACGCCCTCCCAGCCGAGGAACAGTGCGAGGTAGTTGTCGGCGAGGACGAGCAGCAGCATCGCCGCGACGAACAGGTTCATGTAACCGAAAAACCGGCGACGCCGCTCATCGTGGGCCATGTAGCCGATCGAGTAGACGTGGATGATGCCGCCCACACCGGTGATCAGCAACACGAACAGCGCCGACAGCGGGTCATAAAGCAGACCCATGTCGACGTGGAAGTTGCCGGCCTCCATCCACGTGTAGAGGTGCTGGCCGATCGACCGCTCCTCCTCGTCCCTGCCGAGCAGGGTCACGAACATGACGAGGCCCAACCCGAACGAGATCAGCGGCGTCACGGCGCCGAGGAGATGACCCCAAGCGTCGGTCCGTCGACCCCCGAGCAGCAGCACCGCCGAGCTCGCCAGCGGTAGCGCGATCAGCAGCCACAGCAGGGCGAACACGCCGTCCGCACTTGCCATCTCAGGCACGACTCACTCCGTCCTAGTACTTCAGCAGGCTGGCGTCGTCGACCGAGGCCGATCGGCGGGTACGGAAGATCGACACGATGATCGCGAGACCGACAACGACCTCGGCGGCGGCCACCACCATGACGAAGAACGCCGCGACCTGACCGTCGAGGTTGCCGTGCACCCGGGAAAACGTGACGAAGGTGAGGTTGGTCGCGTTGAGCATCAGCTCGACGCACATGAACACGACGATCGCGTTGCGGCGAACCAAGACGCCGACCGCCCCGATCGTGAACAACAGCGCCGACAGTGTGAGGAAAGGCGTCGCGTCCATTATCCTGCACCACCCTCTTCCTCAGCCGACGTAGACGATCCGTCACTTGTGGTCGAGCGATCCGCCGACTCGCTACGGGAACCTGACCGTGACGGGGCGGATCGTCTGACCACAAGTGACGGATCGTCTTCGACCACAAGTGACGGATCGACGGCGCGGATGTTGCCGCGGATCCGCAACGCTCGCGACACCGACGTGGGTGCGGTCGAGCCGTCCGGCAGCAGCGCCGGCGTGTCGACCGCGTTGTGTCGTGCGTAGACGCCGGGCGTCGGATGCGGCCCGAGCGGCTTGCCGTGCTCGGCCCAGTCCTTGACCCGCTGCGTCGCGAGATCGCGCTGCGTCGGCTTCGGACTCAGCCGCTCGCGGTGCGCCAACACCATGGCGCCGATCGCTGCCGTGATCAGCAGGGCGCTGGTCACCTCGAAGGCGAGGATGTACTTCGAGAACAACAGCACCGCGATGCCGGGCACGTTGCCGTCGGCGTTGGCGTCGTCGAGTCCGACGATCGCGCCGACCGACGTCTGGGCCACTCCGATCGCCGCCGTGACGCCGAACAGCAGCCCGATCACGCCCGCCGCGAACCGCTGGCCCTTGATCGTCTCGACGATCGAGTCGGACGAGTCGACGCCGACCAACATCAGCACGAACAAGAACAGCATCAGGATCGCGCCGGTGTAGACGATGATCTGCACGGCGAACAGGAACGGCGCGTCCTGGGCGGCATACAGCACCGCGAGCGACATCATCACGACGGCCAGCAGCAGCGCCGCGTGCACCGCCTTGCGGGCGAACACCATGCCGAGCGCGGCCGCGACCATGATCGGGGCGAGGACCCAAAACGCGATCACGTGCCGCCCCCCTCGCTCACGGGTTCGACGAGCCCCCGATAGTAGTCGCCCTCGTCGTCACCGAGCCGCATCGGGTGCGGCGGCTCCTCCATGCCCGGCAGAAGCGGCGCCATCAGGCTGGACTTCTCGTAGATCAGGGCCTCGCGGGAGTCGTCGGCCAACTCGTACTCGTTGGTCATCGTCAGCGCGCGGGTCGGGCAGGCCTCGATGCACAGGCCGCAGAGGATGCATCGCAGGTAGTTGATCTGGTAGACGCGGCCGTAGCGCTCGCCCGGCGAGAAGCGCTCCTCGTCGGTGTTGTCGGCACCTTCGACATAGATCGCGTCGGCCGGGCAGGCCCAGGCGCACAGCTCGCAGCCGACACACTTCTCGAGCCCGTCCGGCCATCGGTTGAGCTGGTGCCGGCCGTGGAACCGGGGCGCGGTCGGCTTCTTCTCGAAGGGGTACTGCTCGGTCACCACCTTCTTGAACATGGTCCGGAAGGTGACGCCGAAACCCGCGACCGGGTCCCAGAACTGTTCCTTGACACTAGCCATCAGCCACGCTCCTCCCGATCGTCGGAAGCTTCGTCAGGGACCGTCACCACGTGTTTGACCTCAGGCCCAAGGTCACCTGGCTCACCTGGCATGGGGGGGACGGGGTATCCACCCGCGAACGCGTCGAACGCGGCCGGCTCCGGCTCGGGCTCGGGCTTGCGCTCGGGTATGAAGGCGGTCAGCAACAACACGGCCACCGCGATGCCCGCGACGATCATCAGCGTCTGCTGGTCGAGGTCGGACTCGGACCGGATCAGCCGGACGAAGGCGACGCCCATCGTCCAGACCAGCGCGACCGGGATCAGCACCTTCCAGCCCAGCTTCATGAACTGGTCGTAACGCATCCGCGGCAGCGTCCCGCGCAGCCAGATGAAGACGAAGATGAGGGTCATCACCTTGCCGAGGAACCACACCACCGGCAGGTAGCCCTCGTTGGCGCCGTCCCACAGCGAGATCGGCCACGGCGCTCGCCAACCGCCGAGGAACAGCGTCGTCGCGAGTGCCGAGACGGTGACCATGTTGACGTATTCGGCGAGGAAGAAGAGCGCGTACTTCAGCGACGCATACTCGGTCGCGAAGCCGGCGACCAGCTCGCCCTCGGCCTCCGGCAGGTCGAACGGGGCCCGGTTGGTCTCGCCGACCATCGACACCATGTAGATCAAGAACGACGGCAGCAATGGCAGCGCGAACCACACGTTGTCGGCCTGCGCGGCGACGATGCCCGACATCGACATCGTGCCGGCGTACATGAACACCGCGACCAGCGACAGGCCCATCGCGACCTCGTACGAGATCATCTGCGCGCTCGATCGCAGGCCGCCGAGCAGTGGGTACGTCGAGCCCGACGCCCACCCGGCAAGCACGATGCCGTAGACCCCGACCGACGTGACGGCCAGGATGTAGAGGACGCCGACCGGCAAGTCGGTCAGCTGCAGCGGCGTCGACGTGTCGGTGAACGGGATGTCGACGACCGGCCCGAAGGGGATCACCGCCCAGGCGATGAAGGCCGGCACCGTCGAGATCACCGGCGCCAAGATGTAGACCGCCTTGTGTGCCGCCGTCGGCACGATGTCTTCCTTCAGCGCCAGCTTGATACCGTCGGCCAGGCTCTGGAGGAGGCCGAACGGGCCGTGCACGTTGGGGCCTAGGCGGTGCTGCATCCGCGCCACGACACGGCGCTCGAACCAGATGTTGAACAGCGTCAGCAAGACGAGCAGTACGAAGACCACGACGACCTTGATGATCACGACCCACCAGGGGTCGTCGCCGAAGACGCCCAGCGTCGCGTCGTAGGTGGTGTCGTCGGCGGCCGCGAGCATCATGCTGTGTCCGCTCATGAGGGGCCACCCTTCTCGAGCCGAACCACGTCACCCTGGCCGGCTCGCAGGAGCCGATTGAGCGGCAGGCCGGCGGAGTTTTGCGGCGCCCACACGACGTCGTCGGGCAGGTCCGCCGACTCGACCGGCAGCGCCACGGCGCCGGCGTCAGTGCGAAGGACCACCTCGTCACCGTCGGCGACCCCGAGCGACCGCATCGTCACCGGCGACAGGCGCGCCACCGGATCGCGGGCGGTCGCCACCAGGTAGGGATCGCCATCTTGCAGCCGACCGTCGTCGAGCAGCTGCCGCCAGGTCGACAGGATGGCACCGCCGCCAGTCGTCGAGGCGGCGCCGAGGGCCTGTACCTCCGGTGCCGGCGTGCGCTCACCCTCCCAGGTGCCCAGCGAGGCGAGCTCGGCACGGGCCGCGTCGACCGTACGGAAGCCCAGCGACGCGTCCATCTCCTCGGCGATGCCGGCCAAAACGCGCAGGTCCGGCAGCGTCCCGGCGTCGGGGAGCACCGTGTCGAAGGGACGCAGTCGCCCCTCCCAGTCGACGAAGGCCCCCGACCGCTCGGCCACAGCAGCCACGGGGAGCACCACATCGGCTCGCTCGGTGACCTCGCTCGCCCGGAGCTCGAGGCTGACGACGAACTCGGCCTGGTCGATCGTCGCGACCGCCGCATCGGGATCGGGCAGGTCGACCGGCTCGACTCCGCCGATGACCAGTGCCTTGAGCCCGCCGGCGCGGACCGCGTCGAGGATGCCGTCGGTGTCGCGTCCGGAGCCAGCCGGCAGGGTGTCGACGCCCCAGGCCTCGGCCATCGCGGCGCGCGCCGAGGCGTTGGTCACCGGGCGGCCGCCTGGCAGCAGGCCGGGCAGGCAGCCGGCGTCGATCGCGCCGCGTTCACCGGCCCGCCGCGGGACCCAGGCGAGCTTGGCCCCGGTCCGGTCGGCGAGCGCGACGGCCGCACTGAGCGCGCCGCTCGATCCGGCGAGGCGCTCGCCGACGAGGATCACGTCGTCGCCGGTGAGTCGGATCCGAGGGTCTTCGGTGAGCTTGGCGAGCGCCGCCGCCTCGTCGCCCGGCGCCGTCGGGATCAGCCGGCCGTCGAGCTTGGTCAGGCCGCGTGTGGTGTGGCTCGCGACCGCGAAGATCCGAGTGCCGTCGGGGCCTGCTGTCGACTGCCGCTGGGCCTTGCGGAGTCGGAGGAAGACGATCGGCGACTCGTCCTCCGGCTCGAAGCCGGCGAGCACGACCGTCGACGCCTTCTCGAGATCGGCATAGGACACCGTCAGTCCGGTGGCCGCCACCCTCGCGGCGAGGAAGTCGGCCTCTTCACCGGAGTGGGCACGGGCTCGGAAGTCGATGTCGTTGGTGCCGACGACGGCGCGGGCGAACTTGCCGTAGGCGTAGGCGTCCTCGATCGTCAGCCGACCACCGGTGAGCACGCCGACCCGGCCCTGCGCCGCGGCGAGCCCACGTCCGGCGACGGCGAGCGCCTCGGGCCATGATGCCGGCCGGAGCTCGCCAGTGTCGTCGTCACGTACGAGTGGGTGCGTGAGCCGGTCGGCGAGGGCGGTGTAGCCGAACGCGAACCGACCCTTGTCGCAGTTCCACTCCTCGTTGACCTCGGGGTCGTCGCCCGCGAGTCGGCGCATGACCTTGCCACGGCGGTGGTCGGTGCGCAGTGCGCAGCCGGCCGCACAGTGCTCGCAGACCGACGGCGTCGACACCAGGTCGAACGGGCGGGCCCGGAACCGATAGGCGGCACTGGTGAGCGCGCCGACCGGGCAGATCTGGATCGTGTTGCCCGAGAAGTAGGACTCGAACGGCTCCTTCTCGTAGATGCCGACCTGCTGCAGGGCGCCGCGCTCGAGCATCTCGATGAACGGGTCGCCGGCGATCTGCTCGGAGAAGCGGGTGCATCGAGCACACAGGACGCAGCGTTCGCGGTCGAGCAGCACCTGCGCGGAGATGCTGATCGGCTTCGGGAACGTGCGCTTGGCCTCGGTGAAGCGGGACTCGCCGTACCCGTGCGACATCGCCTGGTTTTGCAGCGGGCACTCGCCGCCCTTGTCGCAGATCGGGCAGTCGAGCGGATGGTTGATCAGCAGGAACTCCATGTTGCCGTGCTGCGCCTTGGCGGCAAGGTCGGAGGTCTCCTGGGTGCGCACGACCATCCCGTCGGCGACGGCGAGGGTGCACGACGCCTGCGGCTTCGGGATCGGGCGGCCGTTGCCGGCGTCGGGCACCTCGACGAGGCACTGCCGGCAGGCGCCGACCGGCTCGAGCAGCGGGTGGTCGCAAAAGCGCGGGATGTCGATGCCGACCAGCTCGGCGGCCCGGATCACCAGGGTGCCTTTGGGCACGCCGACCTCGGTGCCGTCGATCGTCACGGTGACGAGATCTTCGCGCGGCACCGTCTCTCCGGTCGCCGTGGTCACCAGCTCTGTCATGCCGACGCTCCCGCGGCCGCGAAGAGGGTGGACAGCTCCGGGTCGAAGGGGCAGCCGCCGTTCGACAGGTGGTCGAGGTATTCCTGGCGGAAGAACTCGATCGACGACGTGATCGGCGCGGCCGCTCCGTCACCGAGCGCGCAGAACGACCGACCCACGATGTTGTCGCACAGGTCGAGCAGCAGGTCGAGATCGGCCTCGCTACCCTCGCCGTTTTCGAGCCGCTGCAACGTCTGGACCAGCCACCAGGTGCCTTCGCGGCACGGCGTGCACTTGCCGCACGACTCGTGCTTGTAAAACTCCGTCCACCGAAGCACGGCCCGCACGACGCAGGTCGTCTCGTCGAAGATCTGCAACGCCTTGGTGCCCAGCATCGAGCCGGCCTCGGCGACGCCTTCGTAGTCGAGCGGCACGTCGAGGTGCTCGGCCGTCAGCAGCGGGGTCGACGAGCCGCCCGGCGTCCAAAACTTCAGGCGGTGACCGGCGCGGACACCACCGGCGAGGTCGAGGAGCTCCGCGAGTGTGATGCCGAGCGGCGCTTCGTACTGGCCGGGGTTGGTGACGTGGCCGGACAGCGAGTAGAGCGTCACACCCTTGGACTTCTCGGTGCCCATCGACTCGAACCAGTCGACACCGCGGCTCACGATGTAGGGCACCGACGCGATCGACTCGACGTTGTTGACCACAGTCGGACAGGCGTAGAGACCGGCGACGGCGGGGAACGGCGGCCGCAGCCGCGGCTGGCCCCGACGACCCTCGAGCGAGTCGAGCAGCGCCGTCTCCTCGCCGCAGATGTACGCGCCTGCGCCGGCGTGCACGATGATGTCGAGGTCGTATCCGGAGCCCTTGATGTTCTTGCCGAGATGACCGGCTTGGTAGGCCTCCTCGACGGCATGCTGCAGCCGCCGTACGACGTGCAGGACCTCACCACGGACGTAGATGAAGGCCGTGTTGGCGCCGATCGCGTAGGACCCGATGATGACGCCCTCGACCAACGCGTGTGGGTTGGCGAGCATCAGCGGGATGTCCTTGCAGGTGCCCGGCTCCGACTCGTCGGCGTTGACGACGAGGTATTTGGGCTTGGGGTTGTCCTGCGGGATGAAGCCCCACTTCATGCCGGTCGGGAAGCCGGCACCGCCGCGGCCTCGCAACCCGGACTCCTTGACCAGGTCGATGACCGCGCCCGGCTGCATCCGCAGCGCCTTCGGCAAAGCGTCGTAGCCACCGGCGCGCTCGTACGCCCGCAGCGTCCATGCCCGGTCGGCGTCCCAGTGGGCGCTCATCACGGGGGTCAGCGGATCAGGCATCGGGTCCCCCCTTCGTCTCGGCGTCGGACTCGTCGACCTTGGTCTCGGACTCGGCCCGATGCGTGTCGGCCTGCTCGGCGGCCTCGACGGCGGTCCGCGGCCGCCGGGTCGGAACGCCGTTGCCGTTGGGCGCCTCCCAGCCGCGCTCCCGAGCGAGCTTGAGCCCGGCGAGTGACGCGGGTCCGGCCGCCGGTCCCTCGTTGGCGCGGCCGTCGGGGAAGCCGGCCAGGACCCGCTCGGCCTCGCGCCAGGTGCACACGCGAGCGCCGCGGGTCGCCCGGACCTGGGCGCCGGACCGAAGTGCCTCGACCAGCTCGACGGCCGACTCCGGCGTCTGGTTGTCGAAGAACTCCCAGTTGACCATCACGACCGGCGCGTAGTCGCAAGCCGCATTGCACTCGACGTGCTCCAGCGTGACCTTGCCGTCCGGGGTGGTCTCGTCGTTGCCGACGTCGAGGTGATCCTTGAGCCGATCGAAGATCGCATCGCCACCCATGATCGCGCAGAGCGTGTTGGTGCAGACGCCGACGTGGTAGTCGCCGACCGGGCGCCGCTTGTACATCGTGTAGAACGTCGCCACCGACGCGACCTCGGCCGCCGTCAGGCCGAGTACGTCGGCGCACACCTCGATGCCTTCGGTCGTCACGTACCCCTGGGCCGACTGCACCAGATGCAGCATCGGCAACAAAGCCGATCGGGACTGTGGATAGCGAGCAGCGAGTTCGCGAAGCTCGGTGTGCGTCTGTTTCGACAGGTGGGCCTGGTCGGACTGCTCGGCGTCCGTCACGGGCTCGGTCACCGGTCGACACCTCCCATCACCGGGTCGATGCTGGCGATCGCGACGATGACGTCGGCGACCATGCCGCCCTCGGACATCACCGACGTGCATTGCAGGTTGACGAACGACGGATCGCGGAAGTGGGCGCGGAACGGTCGGGTGCCGCCATCGGAGACGACATGGCAAGCCATCTCGCCCCGTGGCGACTCGACGACGCCGTAGGCCTGACCCGGCGGGACCCGGAACCCCTCGGTCACCAGCTTGAAGTGGTGGATCAGGGCCTCCATCGACTCGCCCATGATGTGCTTGATGTGCTCGGCCGAGTTGCCGAGGCCGTCGGAGCCGATCTGCAGCTGCGCCGGCCAAGCGACCTTCTTGTCCTCGACCATGACCGGGGCGCCCTCGAGTCCGGCGAGCCGGTCGACGCACTGCTCGACGATCCGCAGCGACTCCCACATCTCCTGCAGCCGGATCCGGAACCGGCCGTAGGAGTCGGAGGTGTCCCAGGTGACGACGTCGAACTCGTAGTCCTCATAACCCCAGTACGGCTGGTTGCGCCGCAGGTCCCACGGATAGCCGGTGGCCCGCAGGACGGGGCCGGATGCACCGAGCGCGAGGCAGCCGGCGAGGTCGAGGTAGCCGACGTCGACCAGCCGGCCCTTGAAGATCGGGTTGGCGTTGCACAGGTCCGCGTACTCGGGGAGCCGCTTCCTCATCAGCTTGACGAAGTCGCGGATCTGGTCGAGCGACCCGTCGGGCATGTCCTGCGCCATGCCGCCCGGCCGGATGAACGCGTGGTTCATGCGGAGTCCGGTGATCGTCTCGAACAGGTCGAGCACCAACTCGCGCTCGCGGAAACCGATCGTCATGACGGTCAGCGCGCCGATCTCCATGCCGCCCGTGGCGATCGCGACCAGGTGCGACGAGATCCGGTTGAGCTCCATGAGGAGCACCCGCATCACGAGCGCCTTCTCGGGCACGTCGTCGTCGATCTCGAGGAGCCGCTCGACGCCGATGACGTAGGCGGCCTCGTTGTAGAACGGCGACAGGTAGTCCATCCGGGTGCAGAACGTGACGCCCTGCGTCCAGGTGCGGTATTCCATGTTCTTCTCGATGCCGGTGTGCAGGTAGCCGATGCCGCAGCGGGCCTCGGTGACCGTCTCACCGTCGAGCTCGAGGATGAGCCGGAGCACGCCGTGGGTCGACGGGTGCTGCGGGCCCATGTTGACGACGACCCGCTCCTCCTCCGAGTCGCTGGTGCCGGCGACGACGGAATCCCAGTCCTGGCCGGTGACGGTGAAGACCGTGCCGGTCGTCGTCTCGGTAGTGCCTGCGTACGGATCGCTCATCAGCGGTAATGCCTCCGCTCGTCCGGCGGCGGGATGGTGGCGCCCTTGTATTCGACCGGGATGCCACCGAGGGGGTAGTCCTTGCGCTGCGGGTGACCCGGCCAGTCGTCCGGCATCTCGATCCGGGTCAGCGACGGGTGACCGTCGAAGATGATGCCGAAGAAGTCGTAGGTCTCGCGCTCGTGCCAGTCGGCGGTCGGGTAGACGGGCACGACCGACGGGATGTGTGGGTCGTCGTCCGGAGCCGCGACCTCGAGCCGGATCCGCCGGTTGTGCGTCATCGACAGCAGGTGATAGACCGCATGCAGCTCCCGCCCGGGCTCGCCGGGGTAGTGGACGCCGGAGACGCCACTGCAGAACTCGAACCGCAGGCCGGGGTCGTCACGCAACACCCAGACGACATCGAGCAGATGCTTCCGTCGGATGTAGAAGGTGATCTCGCCGCGGTCGACGACAACCTTCTCGATCGGGCCGCCCTCGGGGACGTCGGCGAGCCGCTCGAGCCCGGCGTCGAGGCGGTCAGCGACCTCGTCGTACCAGCCGCCGTAGGGTCGCGCGGACGGGCCGGGCATCGCGATCGGACGATTGAGCCGCCCGTACCCGGAGGTGTCGCCGGTGCCCTCGGCGCCGAACATGCCCTCGCGGACGTCGACGATGTCGAGCTTGGTCGACTCCTCGGTCGCCGGCAGGTCGCTGCGTTCGTTGTCGCTCACCGCAGCAGGCCTTTCATGTCCAGTGTCGTCGGGGCGGTGAGAGCCGCGTGCTCCTGCTCCTCGACGGCGGCGACCCGGTCCTCACCGAGCGGGGTGGTCTTTACCTTGTCGTGCAGCTTGAGGATCGCGTCGATCAGCATTTCCGGGCGTGGCGGGCAGCCCGGCAGGTACATGTCGACCGGCACGACGTGGTCGACGCCCTGGACGACGGCGTAGTTGTTGAACATGCCGCCGGAGCTGGCACACACGCCCATCGCGAGGACCCACTTGGGGTTGGCCATCTGGTCGTAGATCTGACGCAGCACGGGCGCCATCTTGTTGCTCACCCGGCCGGCGACGATCATCAGGTCGGCCTGGCGGGGCGAGGCGCGAAAGACCTCCATGCCGAACCGGGCGAGGTCGTAGCGTGGCCCGCCGGTGGTCATCATCTCGATGGCGCAGCACGCCAGGCCGAACGTGGCCGGCCAGAACGACGCCTTGCGGAAATAGCCCGCCAAGCCCTCGACCGTGGACAGCAAGACTCCGCTCGGGAGTTTTTCTTCGATGCCCATGACGACCTCCTCTCAGGCCTTCAGTCCCACTCCAGGCCGCCGCGCCGCCAGACGTACGCGTAGGCCAGGAAGACGGTGCCGACGAACAGGATCATCTCGACCAGGCCGAACCAGGCGAGCTCGTCGAAGGCCACCGCGAACGGATACAGGAAGATGATCTCGACGTCGAAGACGATGAACATCATCGCGGTGATGAAGTACTTGACCGGGAACCGGCCACCGCCCACCGGCTGCGGTGTCGGCTCGATGCCGCATTCGTACGAGTCCAGCTTGGCGCGGTTGTAGCGTCGGGGTCCGGCCAGCCAGCTCGCGACGACCGAGAAGACGGCGAATCCGCCGGCCAGTAGTCCGAGCGCGAGAATCGGGACGTAGAGGTCCACGTCGGTTGCGCTCCCTTCTCCCTCCGCGGTATTTGGAGCCGGGGGTTCGACCGGCTCGTCATACTAATGAGCACTGCCAGGTTGGAGTTTTGCGGGGTCACGCCGCTGGCGTCACCTTCGATATCGCGTTGATGATCCGGTCAGGCACATCGCCGCCTCGCGGGTCGGTCAGGTTGGCCAGAAGCTTGAGGGTGAACCGCATCAGTCGATCGTGATGCAGGCCGTGCTGGGTCGCCACCTTCATCACCGACGGGTTGCCGATGAGGCGGACGAAGACGCGACCGAGCGTGTAGTAGCCCCCATACCTCGCGTCCAGCGCCGCCGGGTAGGCACGGAGGGCTCGCTCCCGTTGGCTGGCGGGGCGGCCGTATGCCTGCACGATCGTCTCGGCGGCCATCTCGGCGGCTTCGAGCGCGTACGCGATGCCCTCGCCGTTGAACGGGTTGACCATGCCGCCCGAGTCGCCGACGAGCATCAGCCCCAGGGCGTAGTGCGGCTTGCGGTTGAAGCCCATCGGCAGCGCGGCGCCCCGGATCGGCTGGGTGCGGGTGGGCTCGCGGAACCCCCACTCCTCCGGGGTGTGGTCGAGCCAGCGACGCAGCAGCTCCTTGTAGTCGACCTTGCCGAACGCGGCCGACGTGTTGAGCAGGCCGAGCCCGACGTTGCAGGTGCCGTCGCCGACGCCGAAGATCCAGCCGTACCCCGGCAGCAGGCTGCCCTTGCCGGGCTCGCCGTCCCAGAGCTCCAGCCACGACTCGAGCCAGTCGTCGTCGTGGCGCGGGCTCTCGTAGTAGGTCCGGACCGCGACGCCCAGCGGGCGGTCGTCGCGCTTGGTGAGTCCGAGCGCGAGTGGCAGCCGGGCGGAGTTGCCGTCGGCGGCGATGATGAGCGGGGCCGAGTACGTCGTCTCGTCGCCGACCTTGCGGCCTTGGTCATCGACGGGCCGGGCCTGTACTCCGACGATCCGGCCGGTGGCCTCGTCGAGCACCGGGCCGGTGACGGCGGTCCGCTCCCGCAGTTGCGCCCCGGCTTTCTGGGCATGGCGGGCCAGGATCTCGTCGAAGTCGGTCCGCGTGCGTACGAGGCCAAAGCTCGGGTATTCGGCGAGGTCCGGCCAGGGCATCTGGATTTGGTGGCCGCCTCCGACGATCCGCAGGCCCTGGTTCTTGATCCAGCCGGGTGTCTCGACGTCGATGCCCATGCGCAGCAGCTGGCGTACTGCCCGCGGGGTCAAGCCGTCGCCGCACACCTTCTCGCGCGGGAACGCGGTCTTTTCGAGGAGGAGGACGTCGACTCCGGCCTGCGCCAGGTAGTACGCCGTCGCGGAACCGCCGGGTCCAGCGCCGACGACGATGACGTCGGCCTGCCGGTCCTCTCCGGTGTTCGCGGTCATGCTCATCCTTCGCGGGACAGGGCTGCGCTGCTTGGCACGAGCGTGGACCCTGTGCATTTGTGAAGGGGTTCACGAACGCTGTCGGCGCCAGTGTATGACGCCGGGTGAACTTGACGCGACCGGGATCCGTCAGCAGGCTCGCCGGCGCAGGTCCGCGCCCCGGCATCGGCGAGAGCGAGGTCTGGTGGACTGACGCCATGGACGAGGAGCACTGGCGCCGGTGGTTCGACTTCCCCGGACCGGCGGACCCGTCGGAGCACTCGGAGTCGGGACCGCATGTCCGCTACGCCTGGGTTCGGGGCGGGCGCTAGACCATACCGTCGGCGCCAGTTGTACACAGATGGCGTGGCGGGGCGGTCGTCCACACATCGGGGCCGGAGACGTGGTCGGTGAGGGGTGCCGGACATAGCTTCGAGCACGTGATCGATGAAGACGTACGGCTGTTGCTGTCCGAGCTGGCGCCGGGCCGCGACACGTGTACGCCGGCGGAGCGAATCGATCGGATCAAGGCGCTAGATGTACTTGGCTGACACGTTGGTTACAGGCGGCTGACGGGTGGTAGTCCGCCGAGTGCGCTGTGGCGGCGTCGAGTGTTGTAGTACTCCAGCCAGGGCGCAAGTGCGGCCGATCGTTGGTTGTTGCTGGTGAAGACCTGCCG
>DASQKI010000102.1:0-12367 GCA_035630615.1 Nocardioidaceae bacterium | reverse complement strand
GCTCGGCGCGACGGCGTCGCCGCTCCGCCACACCCGGATGTGGCCGAGAACCTCGAACTCCACCCGGACGACCCTAAGGGCTGTCGGCCAGCTTGGCCGCGATCTCGTCGGCTTCTGGGACACCGAGCTCGTCGAAGATCTCGAGAGCCAACTGCCAGTGGGTGCGAGCCTTCTCGTTGTCACCGACCTGCGCGTAGGCGTCCCCGAGGCTGTCGTGGCCGGCGGCCTCCTCGTCGCGGAGGTGATGACTCGCCGCGATCTCCACCGCACTCTCATACAGCGGGATCGCCCGGGCGGCTGTTCCGGTTGCCGCGTCGCTTCGCGCCAGCCCGATCATGGCCAAGACGACAAGGGGGTTGTCATGGGCCGCGCGGGCCAGATCAAGCGCTTCTTGGTGATAGCTCGCCGATCGCTGCTGATCGCCCAGGTGCCGCCACACGTCGCCGAGACCGACCAAGGCGTCCATTTCGACGGCGCGGGCACCGATCTCTCGAGCCTGCACCAGCGCCTGGTTGGCAAAGTTGAGCGCTTCCTCGAGCCGACCGAGCTGGACGGCTACCTCCGCGAGATGACACAACGTATTGGCTGACCCGCCTCGATCATTCGACTCCTCCTCCAACCGCAGAGCCTCCTCGAGGTGGGAGCTCGCCTCGTCGTGTCGGCCCAGGCGGGCCAGCAGCGCCCCGGTGTTGGTCAGGACTGACGACGTCAATCCTCCGACCTGGCGACGCAACGTCATCGCTTCCTGGTAGCAGCGCAGCGCTTCGACGAATCGGCCACGCTGAGTGTTGACCGATCCGAGGTTGTTCAGAGCCGCCGCTTGCCGTTCGAGATCGCCGCTGTCGCGGTAGAGCACCAGCGCCCGTTCGACCTTCTCTGCGCTCTTGTCGGACTCTCCGATGAAGTGGTAGGCGCCGGCGAGCTGTAAGAGCGCATCGGCCTCGGCGACACCATCGTGCTGACGTTGGGCCGCCACCACCGCCTCCGCGTGGAGGTCCAAGGCGTCGTCGTAGTAGGCACCGCGGTCGAGGTAGTAGCTCAGCAGCCAGGACAGCGCGATCGGATAGTCGTCTTGAGCGTCGGAGACGAACGCCAGCAGATTGGACCGCTCTCGGTCGAGCCACTCACGAGCGTCATGATCGGTGCCGAACGACGGCACCTCGGCCTCGGTGGCCGGCACCTCCGGTCCGCTTCGCGACAGGTGGTGGGCCGGCACGATCAAGCGAGTCGCTGACGAAACAGACTGGAGGTAATACGCGGACAGTCGGTCCAGCGCCTCGGTCCGGCCGTGGTCCTGCTCGGCCAACTCCCTCGCGTACGCCCGGAGCAGGTCATGCAGATGAAACCGTCCGTGCGACGTCTCCTCGAACAGGTGGGCGCGAACCAGTACGTCGAGATGACGTCTGATCGCTCGACGGTCGGACCCGACCAGCGCCGCCACGGAATGGACGTCGATCTCGCGACCGGGATGGAGTCCGCACCTGCGAAACACCCGCGCCGCCTCGGGCGAAAGCTGTCGATAGGACCACGAGAACACCGCACGCGCGGCGCTGTGCGGATCCTCGTCGACGTCGAGCAGATCGAGCCGCTCCCGCTCGTCGGCCAGCTCCGCCACCAATCCGGCAACCCCGCGCGCCGGCCGGGTCCGCACCAGGTCAACCGCGATCCGCAACGCGAGCGGCAACCGGGCGCACTGCTCGATCAGCCGGTCCAACGCCTCGGTGTCGACCGCCGTGTCGTCGCCGAGAAGGCTGGTCATCAGGTCACGAGCTTCGTCGACCCCGAGTCGATGGAGGCCGATCCGCTCGGCACCGTCCCGGACACCGAGGCCCACGAGCGAGTCTCGACTGGTGATCAGCACCGCACACGACGCCGCACTCGGAAGGAGTGGCCGGACCTGATCGGCCGCCCGCGCGTTGTCCAACACCACGAGCATGCGCCGACCGTCGAGCAACGAACGGTAGCGAGCCGCCCGCTCGTCGAGCTCCTGCGGGACGTCGACGCCGGCGACGCCCAGCGCTCGCAAGAACCCCGCCAACGCGTCCTCCGGCGCGAGCGGAGCGTCCGGTCCATAGCCGCGGAGGTCGATGTAGAGCTGTCCGTCGGGGAACCGGTCGCGAACTCGGTGCGCCCACCGCACGGCCAACGCCGTCTTGCCTACTCCCGCGGTGCCGGACAGCGTGGCGATCACCGTCGAGTCCGTTGTGACGCTCAGCAGGCGATTCAGCGTCGCGATCTCGTCCTCGCGTCCGGCGAAGCCGCGTACGTTCGGCGGCAGCTGCGCCGGGACCGGCATCGAGACGGACCCGCGTACTCCCACATCGACCGGTTCGCCGGCGAGGACCTGCTGCTCGATCGCCCGCAGTTCGGGGCCCGGCTCGAGACCCAGCTCGTCCACCAGCCGTCGGCGGGCGTCCTGGTAGACCTGCAAGGCGTCGGCCTGGCGACCGCTGCGATAGAGCGCCGTCATCAGCAACGTCGCCAGGCGCTCCCGCAACGGATATCGGCGCACGAGGTCGGTGAGCTCGTCGACGACGCCAACGTCGTGACCGCGGTTCAGCTCGGCATCGTAGAGGGATTCGGTCGCTGAAATCCGGCGATCGGTCAGTCGCTGCCCCTCGTCGGTGAGTACGGGATCGTCCAACCCCTCGTACGGTGTGCCTTGCCAGAGTGCGAGCGCCTCGCGCAGCAGGTCGGCGGTCCGCTGCGGATCGTCGCCCACGACCTCGCTCGCATCGTCGACCAGCGACTCGAACCGCTCCGCGTCCAGCTCCCCCGGCTGCACGACAAGCCGGTAGCCGCCGGGGCCGAACGACAACCGCTCTCGATCGCCCAGCAACCGCCGCAGCCGGTGGATGTGCAGCCGAAGATTTTGCTCGACGCGAGCGGCCGCGACGCCATCCCACAAGGCGTCGGCCAACAGATCGCCAGACACCGGCCGATTGGCGTGCACCAGGAGCACGCTGAGCAGCAGCCGCTGCATCCGCCCCAACCGGGTCGCCTCGCCATCGCGCAGCAGTCGGACGGGGCCGAGCACCTCGAACTCCATCGATCAACAACCTACGGCGTCGACAACAGCCGCGACACCTGGCAGGCCCAACTCCGAGCACAATGGGTTCTGTGAATCTCGACGCGGTCACCCAAGAGCTCTACGGACTGCCGCCCGGCGAGTTCGTCGCCACGCGTAACGCCAGGGCCAAGCAGGCCCGAGCCGACGGCGAACGCGAGCTTGCCGCTGACATCCAGGGCTTGGCCAAGCCCACGACGGCGGCATGGCTGGTCAACCAGCTGAGTCGTCGCCATGCCGACGACCTCGAGCCGCTCCTCGACCTCGGCCGTGACCTCCGGACGGCCAGCGCCAACCTCGACGGCGAGGCGATGCGCAAGCTCGGTCGGCAACGCAACGAGCTGGTCTCGGAGCTACTCGACCACGCCCGACAGATCGGGTCGGCGAACAGCTACAAACTCAGCGACGACACGGCCGACGAGATGCGGAGGACCCTCGAAGCCAGCTTGTCCGACTCCGAGATCGCCGACGACGTGGCCGCTGGGCGGCTGACCCGCGCGGTGGAGTACGCCGGGTTCGGCGAAAACGTCGTGCTTGGTGGGCCGACCGGAATCGTCGGCAAGCCGACGTCACGGCGGCCCAAGGACCGTCCGGCCAAGTCGACCCGATCTCCCGCTCCTCGTGGCAAGTCCGAACCGGAGCCGGCCCGGCCGGCCGACCTCACAGCCCGTCGCCGGCAACGCGCCGAACGCGAGGTGGAGGAGGCGAGTCAGCGCCTGGAGACGGCCCGGGCCGCCCGTGACGAAGCGGCCGAGGCGACCCGTCAGACAGCTTCGGAGGTCGCGCACACCGAGTCAGAGGTCCAGCGCTTGCGGGACGAGGTCCGCGCCGCCGAGAAGGCGGCCAAGACGGCCCGGCAGACCGACCGCGCGGCCCAGCAGCAGCTCACGAAGGCCGAACGCGAGCTGACCGGGCTCGAGCGCGTGCACGAACGGGCGGCGGCCAAGCTGGCCGAGCTGGACGAGTGATCCCGGCCAACCCGGTCAGCAGGCCTTGACCCAGGAGCAATCCCCGGTGAGTGACCCTGTCTTGCCGTGGAGGTTGTTGGCCGCCGCCGTGTCGACCATGCGGCTGCGCAACGTGCCGCCGACCATACGGTCCGGGTTGCCGGCGATCGGCAATGCGTCGTATCACGTGTCGAACCACGGCTCGTCGCGCACGCCCTCGAGCAGGTCGTCGAAGAACGAGTCGTCGGCCACCAGGTCACCGCTCACCGTCGTGATGCCGGCGTCGGCGACCTGCTGCGCCAGCCGACGATAGTTGGCCGCGAGCAGCGTCGGATCGCCGCCGCCACGCAGGTAGAGGTCGTCGTCCAGCCTGCCGTCGTCGGTAGCACCGTTCGGTCAGCACGGTGGTGCGGAAGCGATAGTCGGTCCCGAGCAGGTCCATTGCGGCGGCGGACGTGAAGAGCTTGGTGTTGGAGGCCGGAAGCAAGCGGGAGTCGGCGTCACGCGAGTAGAGCTGCTCACCGGTGTCGGCGCTGCGCACGACCACACTCACCCGCGAGCCGTCGTACCTCGGGTCGTCGAGGATCTCGTCGATCCGCGTCGCCAAGTCCTGCTCAGCGCCAGCCGGTCCGAGGCCGACTGCGAACCGGCCGTCGACACGATCTGATCGCCACCGCCGGCCACTCCCCACGCCACCACACCGGCGATCGCCTTCGCCGCGATGGTCCGCATCCGGATCGTGCCCCTCCTCGATTTTGCCCTCGTACGCGCTGGTGCATGCTCCCACAGGGGCAGGCCAACCCGTACCTTGGAGGGATGGCTGACAAGGCAGATGTGATCGTGGTCGGCATGGGCGTCGGTGGCGAGGAGGTCGCGGGCACGCTCGCCAAGCGTGGCCTCGATGTCGTGGGCATCGAGGGCAGGCTCGTCGGCGGCGAATGCCCTTACTGGGGCTGCATCCCGAGCAAGATGGTGATCCGGGCCGCGGACCTGCTCGCCGAGGGGCGCCGCATCAACGGTATGGCGGGACGTGCCGAGCTGAGCCCCGACTTCGGTCCGGTGGCGACGCGCATCCGCGACGAGGCGACGACCAACTGGGACGACACGATCGCGGTCAACCGGTACACCGACAAGGGTGGCCGCTTCGTCCGCGGCTGGGGACGGATCACCGGACCGGGGCGAGTCGAGGTCGGCGGTGCGGCGTACGAGGCCTCTCGCGGACTCGTCGTCGGCACCGGCACGACGCCCGTCATCCCGCCCATCGACGGCCTGGCCGACACGCCGTACTGGACCAACCGAGAGGCGCTCGAAGCGACCGAAGCGCCGGCGTCGCTGCTCGTCCTCGGCGGCGGCGCGATCGGACTCGAACTCGCTCAGGCGTACGCCCGGTTCGGCACCGAGGTGAGCGTCGTCGAGGCATCCGACCGGCTCATCCCGGCCGAGGAGCCGGAGTCGTCGGAGCTCGCGCAAACGGCCCTCGAAGCCGACGGCCTGCGGCTCCACGTCGGTCGGCAGGCCACGAAGGTCAGCCACGACGGCCAGCGATTCACCGTGGGACTCGACGACGGCACCGAGCTGCCCGCCGACCGGCTGCTGGTCTCGGTGGGGCGCCGCGCCGACTTGCGCAAGCTCGGCCTCGACACGGTCGGGCTCGATCCCGACGCCATGGCCATCGAGGTCGACGGGCAGATGCGGGCCGGCGACCGGATCTGGGCGGTGGGTGACGCGACTGGACACGGCGCGTTTACGCACGTCGCGATGTATCAGGCGGCGATCGCAGCCCGCGCCATCCTCGGCGAGCCGGGGCCGGAGGCCGACTATCGGGCGCTCCCCCGTGTGACCTTCACCGATCCTGAGATCGGCGCGGTCGGCCTGACCGAGGCGCAGGCGCGCGAGGCGGGTTTGAGCGTTCGCGTGGGCAGCACCGAAGTACCGACGACAACCCGCGGCTGGATCCACAAGGCCGGCAACGCCGGCATCATCAAGCTGGTCGCCGACGCCGACCGCGGCGTGCTCGTCGGGGCCACGTCAGCCGGTCCGTGGGGCGGTGAGGTCTTGGGCGCGCTGGCGGTGGCGGTCCACGGCGAGGTGCCGGTCGAGCGATTGCGCCACATGATCTACGCGTACCCGACGTTCCATCGCGGCATCGAGGACGCCGTGCGAGATCTCGGATGACCGCCGACGGCGAACGCCGGGTGCTATGGACTCGACACGGCGAAAACCAGGCCAACCTGTCACGGACCCTTTCCCACCGCGTCGTCGACCTCGAGCTGACCGACAGAGGACGTGAGCAGGCGTACGCGCTGGCCGACTCACTGGTCGACGTCCCGCTCCATCCGCACGTCTACACCTCACCACTGCGACGGGCCCGCGAGACGACCGACATCGTGGCCGAACGACTCGGCCTGGAGCCGGTCGTGATCGAGGAGTTTCGCGAGCTCGACGTGGGCGAGCTCGACGGGCGCAGCGACGCGACAGCATGGCAGACCTATGACGGGGTCCTCGCCGCATGGCGGGCCAGTCGGGCCGACGTCAGGTTTCCGAGCGGCGAGAGCCTCGACGAGCTGTCGGCGCGACTCCGAAAGGGGCTCGGCCGCGTCGTGACGGCCGATAGCGACGAAGCCGCCCTCGTCATCGCCCACGGAGCCAACCTTCGATCGGCCCTACCGGTCCTCGCCGGAGTCGCCGACCCGGGCCACGATCTGCCCCTCGGTCGCTACGCCACTCTCGAGATCGCCCTCGACGGGATCGGACTGGTCGACTGGCCGGTGTTCGACGCGCCCTGACTACCGCGTGGCGAAATCCGATATTCCGATCAAACCGGCTAATCTGACATCCTTCACAAGTAGCACACTCGGAAATGGATGCGTTCTGACGTGAGTGATGCCGACAACCTAGGTGACCACAGCATCGACGAACTCATCCTGAGCGTCGACGCGATGCGCTGGACACCGACCACCGATAGTCCGGAGCCGACCGTCGCAGCGGTTCATCCCTTGCCGCACGGTTGGGAGCCGGCGGACTGCAAGGCGCGATTCGACGCTCTCTACGAGTCGATTGACGCCTTCGCCGGTGCGGTCGACGACCGGATGCACGCGTTCGCTGACCGGATCGAAGCGGCCTTTGCCGAGCCGGGCGCGGCCCAGGAGCGAGTTCGCAGCGAACCTCATCGCTGAGGACTCGGTGCCGCTTCAGGCCTGGTCGCGCTTGCGGGCCTTGGGGCGACGCTTCGGCCCGTCGCCCTTCTTGGCGCCACCCTTCTTGGCGCCACCCTTCTTGGCGCCGCCTTTCTTGCGTGGTCCGCCGCCACGGAACTTGCCGGCGGCCGCCTGGAGGCTGTGGTGGGCGATCGCCTCGGCCTCGGCGTGCACCTCGCCGTAGCGGTCGCGCAACTCGTCGAGCGTGGCCTCGGCCTTTTCGTCGTGGCCGCCGGAGTCGACCAGCACGCCCAGCGCCTGCCAGGTCGCCTCCGCGATCTCTTGAATCGACGAGGGCACGACGAGGTCGTCCCACGTCACCTTGACGCGGTGGAGGCCCGGGTCGATGAAGTCGTCGACCTCGTGCGGCTTGTCCGGGTCAAGGGTCCCGGCGTACGCGAGATCCAGCGTCTCGCCGGCAGGTCCCATCGCCGAACGCCAGTTGGTCAGCAGGTCGTCGTAGCGCACGAAAGCCCGCGGGTCGGGCCGAGACGCGAACTCAACGGTCTGCAGCATGTTGATCCAGCCGGCTATCCGCCAAGTGTCACCGACACGCTGGTCGGCGGCCGGATTGCGGGCGTAGTAGGTCTGCTTGCTGCCGGCGACCTCGGCCGGATGCCGCAGCATCGTGAGGAAGCGCGGCGTGACCTCGACTGACTGGGCGGCCTCCCGCCACATCGGCTGGAACCAGCTGTTGCGTGGATCCTTGATCACGAGCTCCGGCGCGTCCTGAAGGGCGGTCCCCAGCCATTCGGACAGCTCCGTTTGGACCCGTGGTCGGGCGCCGACCTCGCGGGCCCGGTCGGCCGCGTCCGGACGCGAATCGCTCAGATGCACGCCGGACCGTCGCAACAACCGCTTGTGGAAGTCGACGACCCAGCGAGGCTCGAAGAAGCCACGAGGATTTGTCGGGTTCGGTGGGATCTCCGGCGGTGGGATGTGGAGGCCGAGATATTTCAGCGTCCCGGCGACCGTGCTGGTGCCGCTGCGGCCCGAGCCCACGACGATCACCAGCCGCGGGTTCGATGCGCTCGTCACCTGGCCATCATGTCAGCCGGCGCGACGCTCCACGAGTTGGGTAAACAGCGCCTCCCATCGGGTGGCGATCGCTTCGATCTCGTACTGCTTCGCCGAGGCGTGCGCGGCCAGACCCATGCGCCGGCGTACGTCGTCGTCGCCGACGAGCTGCAACATCGCCTCCGAGAATCCCGCGATGTCACCGTCGGGGAGCAGGCGGCCGTTGTCGCCATCGACGATGATGTCCGACGGTCCACGAGGGATGTCGAACGAGACGACCGGCAGGCCGTAACTCATCGCCTCGATCATCACCATCGGGAAGCCCTCGGCGTACGATCCGGTCACGAACATCGACGCACCGGCGAGCTCCTCGGCGAACTTGTCGACGTGCCCTTTGAGGATGACGTGGTCATTGAGGCCACGCTCGGTGATCTCGCGCTCGATCAGGTCTTGCTGCGTGCCCTTGCCGTAGATGTGAAGCTGCCAATCCGGATGAGCCCGCGCAACCGGTTCGTACGCCTCGACCAGTCGCGGAAACCCCTTCCGCTCGACGAACCGGCCGGCCGCGATCGCGATCTTGCTGTCGAGTGGTGACGCCTCGCCGATGGCCCAGGGCACGCCATTGGGAATGGCTTCGATGACCGTGTCGGCCTCGGGCATCGCGGCCGCGTAGTCGCGCTGGTCGCCCGGCGTGAGCACGACGAAGCTGTCGAGCCGGCGGGCGCTGTCTTGCACCAGCTTCAAAATCGCGGGCGTCGTCGAGCGCGTTTCGAAGTTGAGGTGGTCCTGGCCGATGGTGATCATGTCGCGCGGCGCATACCGGACGGCGGCGGCATGCAACGACGGCCGGGCCGTGATGAGGACGCCCGGCGTCAGCGAGCGGAGCTTGCGCCGCAGCAGCAGGTCGGTCAGCAGCGACATGTCGGGCGCAGCCTTGGGCGGCACGAGGCGGGAGCGCCGCTTGTCGAGGAAGGCACGCAGCCGGCCCCGGTCCTGCGGGACCTCGCGGGCACGGACGAGGCCTCCGGTCCGGTTGCCCTTGGGTCCGATCGGCCGGGCGTCCTCGAGATTGGTCACCACGACCCGGCGGTCCAACGGAAAGAACAGCCGCCGGCGACGACGATAGAGGCTGATGATCTCAACCGCGTGCGTCTTGACCAGTTGGTTGGCCAAGGAGAACACGGTCCGGGTGATGCCGTCAGCGCCGTCGGCGCTGAAGACGAGGAAGTAGACACGGTCGGTGGACGGCACTGGTGATCCCCCTATGGATCGATCGGTTGATCCTCTCTCTCCGTCGACGTCGCGAGACAGTCCTCCCCCTATTACACGCTCGCCACGGTCGGAACGGTTGCTTTCGCCCTCGTGTTCGCCGTCATCGGTGGCCTCCGACGCCTGCGCCTTCTCGGCGTGCTCGGCCCTCAGCGTCGCCTCGCGGACACGGGCGAAGAGATCGGCCACGAGCGGAATGGCCACATCCAACATCTCGGAGTCGCTCACCGAGCTCGGGTCGCGACTGCCGGCCGGCGGATCGGCAAGGCGTAGGTCATCGAGATCACCGACGATGTCGTACCCAGCGTCACCGAGCGCATTCGCGGCCGTGACCGAACGGGCATGCAGCGCGGCCGCCTGCTCAGCGTTGGCCCCGATTCGGCTGCCGCCGCGCGGGACGAGCAGCTCGTGACCCATATAGCGGCGGATCCAGCGGTATTGCTCGGTCCACGACGCTTCGTCGGCTCCGATCGCCGTCCGAAGCTCCGGACCCATCCGCTCGAGCAGTCTGGCCGCCTCGGCGCCGAGGGACTCGTTGGCCTCAGCGGTCGACGCGTCGTAGCGCTGCGGGTCGATGTCGAGCACGGCGCACAGCCGCTTCCAGAGCAGCCCGGGATCGGAACCTTTGGGGGGCACCGTGACCACATGGATCCGGCCCGGAGGCAGGTCGCCAACCCAGCGCTTCAGGGCGAGCGCAGGATCGAGCGCCAACCAGCTCCACTGGGCGCTGTCGTCGTCGAGGCCGGCGATGAAGTCATTCATCGCCCAGCCGCGGCCGACCTTGAGCGTCTCCTGCCAAGCGGCCGGGACCTGATGGACCAACGCCCGGGCCGTATAGACGATGTGCAGCTCGGTGTCCGCGAGGTCGCGGCGTCCACGCGCCGCCTGCTCGGCATCGGCCCGGACGAACCACTCATTGGTGATGACGGCGTCGCCGGACCAGGCGTCCATCTCCTCACGCAGCCGTCGCCAGGTAGCCTTGGCGCGATGTTGCAGCTTGTTGCGCGGCTCGGGGTTGCGGATGGCCGTGACGGCGAGGTTGTGGTCGAAGAGATCCCGACCCGGCAACAAGATCTTGTCGGCCTCGAGGAGGGCGCGGTTGTTCCAGAGCACGGTCTGGAGAAATGTCGTCCCTGACTTCGGTGCCCCAACGTGTAGGAAAACTCGCTTGGCCACGGGAGATCATGCTCTCAAACGTCGCATCAGGGGCGTCGGACGGCCACCCGGACCGGCGCGTCGCCGATTCGCGGTGCACCACGGCAAGGGAGTCTGACCACGTGGACTACCGCTTTGCCCTATCTGAAACGTTGGCGGTGTTAGAGACCGTATCGAGCGACTATCGACCGGCGGTCCTAGCCAACGCGTTCGGCCCCGAGAGCATGGTCATGACCGACCTGATCGCCAAGCACGAGTTCGACATCGGCATTTTCAGCATCGATACCGGCCGGCTCCCGGAGGAAACCCACGCCGTGGCGCACAGCGTCCACCAGCGTTATGGGCCGATCATCCAGGTGATCACCCCGGACGCCGGCGAGGTCGCGGCATGGACGGCTGAGCACGGTCAGAACGGCTTCTACGACGCCGTCGAGCTACGTCATGGCTGCTGCAACGTGCGAAAAGTGATGCCGCTACGGCGGATTCTGGCCGGCAAGCGCGCCTGGCTCACCGGTCTTCGCCGAGAGCAGTCGGAGACCCGCCGTGAACTGATCGTGAGCGCATGGGACGACGACTACGGCGTGCAGAAGTTCAATCCGATGCTGGACTGGACGACCGAGCAGGTGTGGGCCTACATCCACGAGCACCGGGTGCCCTACAACAAGCTCCATGACAAGGGATACACCAGCATCGGCTGCGCGCCGTGCACCCGGGCGATCGCGCCGGGCGAGGATCCCCGTGCGGGTCGGTGGTGGTGGGAGTTGGACGCCGTCAAGGAATGTGGTGTTCACTTCGACCCCAAGACGGGCAGGATGCAGCGGACCGGCACCGCGGCCGCCGGCGCCTTGATCGAGGGCGCCGACGATACTGATCATTCAAGGGTCACCGAGACGGAGCCGACTGCGGTCTCGACCGACCATGAAGGGAAAGCTATGCGGGTACTCATTCTGGGCGGCGACGGCTTTTGTGGCTGGCCCACGGCGCTGCACCTGTCCGCCCAGGGACACGACGTGGCGATCGTGGACAACCTGTCCCGGCGCAAGATCGACATCGAGCTGGAGGTCTCCTCGCTCACCCCGATCCGGCCCATGGGTGAGCGGCTGCGCGCATGGACCGAGACGTCCGGCAAGGAGATCCCCTTCTACAACATCGACGTGGCCGTCAACTACCAGCGGCTGCTCGACCTGTTCGAGGACTGGCAGCCGGACGCGCTGGTGCACTTCGCCGAGCAGCGCGCCGCGCCGTACTCAATGAAGAGCAGCTGGCACAAGCGCTACACCGTCGACAACAACCTTAACGCCACCAACAACGTGCTGGCGGCGGTTGTCGAGAGCGGTCTCGACATCCACGTCCTGCATCTCGGCACAATGGGCGTCTACGGCTACGGCACCGCCGGCATGAAGATCCCCGAGGGCTACCTGGCAGTCAAGGTGGAGACCGGTGACGGCAACCTGGTCGACCAGGAGATCCTCTACCCCGCAAACCCGGGCAGCATCTACCACCTGACGAAGACCCAGGACCAGTTGCTGTTCGCGTATTACAACAAGAACGACCATGTCCGGGTCACCGATCTCCACCAAGGCATCGTGTGGGGTACGCAGACCAAGGAGACCCGCCTCGACGAGCGGCTGATCAACCGGTTCGACTACGACGGCGACTACGGCACCGTCCTCAACCGGTTCCTGATGCAGGCCGGGATCGACTATCCGCTCACC
>DASQKI010000101.1:0-37914 GCA_035630615.1 Nocardioidaceae bacterium | reverse complement strand
TGGCCCAACTCGACGTGCGTCCCGGCACCCATGTCGACGCGGGCGCCGTACTCGCCGTCGTCGAGCCCACCGACCCAGAGACGTTGTCAGGCACATATGGAGCCCTGGCTCAACATTTGCCTGACAACTCGCCGGAGGAGGAGCCCACATGACCTCGTACACCGAATCCGACGAGCGGCGAGCGCTCCGTGAGGCGGTCGCCGGGCTCGCCAACCGTTTCGGTCGGGACTGGTTCCTCACGCAGGCCCGCTCCGGCGAGTCGACGCAGGAGTTGTGGACCGCGGCCGGCAAGCATGGCTACCTCGGCGTCGCGGTGCCGGAGGAGTACGGCGGCGGAGGCGGCGGCATCGGAGATCTGTCCGCCGTCGGCGAGGAGCTCGCCACCGCCGGCTGTCCGCTGCTCATGATGATCGTCTCGCCGGCGATCTGCGCCACCGTCATCGCGCGCTTCGGCACCGACGAGCAGAAGGCGGACTGGCTCCCGCGGTTCGCCGACGGCACGGTCACGATGGCGTTTTCGATCACCGAGCCGGACGCGGGTTCCAACGCGCATCGGATCACGACGACCGGGCGCAAGGACGGTGCCGGCTGGATCCTCAACGGACAGAAGACCTTCATCTCCGGCGTCGAACATGCCGACGCGGTACTCGTGGTGGCCCGCACGACCGACGCGCGGACGGGCCGGCTCAAGCCCTGCCTGTTCATCGTGCCGACCGACGCTGACGGCTTCACGCACCAGCCGATCCCGATGGACATCGTGTCGCCGGAGCGGCAGTCAACGCTGTGGTTCGACGACGTGCGGCTGCCGGCCTCGGCCCTGGTCGGTGACGAGGACGCCGGCATCCAGCAGCTGTTCGCGGGACTCAACCCGGAGCGGATCATGGCCGCCGGGTTCGCGACCGGGATCGGGCGATTCGCGATCGGCAAGGCCACGGCGTACGCCAAGGACCGCACGGTGTTCGACGCCCCGATCGGGTCGCACCAAGCGGTCGCCCACCCGCTCGCGCAGGCCAACATCGAGATCGAGTTGGCCCGGCTGATGACGCAGAAGGCGGCCGCGATCTACGACTCCGGTGACGACGGCGCCGCTGGTGAGGCCGCCAACATGGCGAAGTACGCCGCCGGCGAGGCCTGCTGCCACGCGGTCGACGCAGCCGTCCAGGCCCATGGCGGCAACGGACTCGCGAGCGAGTACGGTCTCGGCGGTCTGCTGGCGGTCGCTCGGACGACCCGGATCGCGCCGGTGAGCCGCGAGATGATCCTGAACTTCGTCGCCCAGCACAGTCTGGACCTGCCCAAGTCCTACTGACGCCTGAGAGGGTGGACTGGCAAGACTTGCACGTTCCCGGACCCGACTGCGAGACGATGCGACCATGAACGACCAGCCTGAGCTCGTCCGTCTCGACATCAGTACGGACGACAACGGCGTCGCGATCGCCACGATCACCCTCGACAGCCAGCCCAACCGCAACGCGATCAGCCGCGCCCTGCAGCGGCAATTGATGACGAACCTCGACGCTGCCGACCTCCACGATTCGGTGCAAGCGGTCGTCATCCGCGCCGACGGTCCCGTCTTCTGCGCCGGTGCCGACATGTCCGAGGCCGCCAGCGGCAACATGGAGAAGGGCGCCCGTCGCCTGGTTGCGCTGCAGCGCAAGATTGCCACGCTGGACAAGCCCGTGATCGCTCGGATCCACGGCCCGGTGCGAGCCGGCGGCCTGGGCATCGTCGCCGCCTGCGACGCCGCGATCAGTGCCGACTCCGTGTCGTATGCGTTCACCGAGGTCCGACTCGGCCTCGCGCCGGCGGTCATCTCGCTGACGGTGCTGCCGCGACTGACCGATCGTGCGGCGGCCCGCTATTTCCTCACGGGCGAGACGTTCGAGGCGGCCGAGGCCGAGCGGATCGGGCTGATCACCAAGGCGGTCCCCGCCGACCAGCTCGACGAGGCCGTCGACGCGATCGTCGACTCGTGGCGCAACGCGAGTGCGCAGGGGCTGCGCGAGACGAAGGCCCTGCTCAACCGCCGCCTGGTCCACTCGATCGACGAGCTCGGCGAGCATGTCGTGCGTCAATCGGCCCGGCTGTTCGGATCCGACGAGGCGATCGCCGCGATGAGCGCGTTCCTCGAGAAGCGCGACCGCTGACGTCGCGTCCGGCGTGTCGGGCCGGCTTGTTAGCGATCGGTTAGCGCGTACGCCGACAATGAAGCGCCCGTGCATCACTGGCCGGTTCGGCGCTCCGGTACGCGATCGGGACGACGACGGCGACCTTGGTACGCGGCTGAGGGTCCAGCCTCCGGCTCGACACATCGAATCCACCGTACGTAGGTAGACTAGATCGTTCGTGCCTAACACTGCCTGCGAGGAGAACGGTGTCTGACAAGGCCGCCGGGCCCACCCCGCAACTCGACTCGACTCTCGCTCGTGAGATCGCCGGTGAGCAGGTGTTCGTCGACGTCGTCTATCGCCGACTCGACGAGGCCGCCGAGCAGGCGAAGGCGCTGGCCGTCGAGGGCCACGGACGGGGTCGGCTGGGCCACGAGGGCGGGCTCGTCGAGCGTGACGCCATGGTCTACCAAGCCGCCAAGCGGATCGCCACGCTCGACGCCGCGCACGAGGGTCTGGTCTTCGGGCGGCTCGACCTGATCGACGGCGACGCGCGTTACATCGGTCGGGTCGGCCTGCGCGACGCCGAGCGCGAGGTGCTCCTGGTCGACTGGCGGGCGCCGGCGGCCGGCGTCTTCTACCAGGCGACCGCCCAGGAGCCGGCCGGCGTCGTGCGCCGCCGCGTCCTGCACTGCAAGGGCCAGACGGTCGAGACGATCGAGGACGACCTGCTCGACGCGGCAGCCGCGCCCGACGGCATGGCCGTCGTCGGCGAAGGTGCGCTGCTGGCCCAGATCAGTCGGGCCCGAGACGCCCACATGCATTCGGTCGTCGCCACGATCCAGAAGGAACAGGACGAGGCGATCCGGGCGCCTAGTCGGGGCGTGACCACGATCAGCGGTGGCCCCGGCACCGGAAAGACCGTCGTCGCCCTCCATCGGGCGGCCTACCTGCTCTACGTCGACCGGCGTCGCTTCGAGTCCGGCGGCGTGCTCGTCATCGGGCCGTCCGGGGTCTTCATGGCCTACATCGAAAGGGTGCTGCCGAGCCTCGGCGAGACGAGCGTGACCCTGCGTTCGCTCGGCGAGCTCGTCGACGGGGTCAGCGCGACCCGTCACGACCGAGCCGATGTCGCCGCGATCAAGGGGTCGGCGCGGATGCGTCGCGTGTTGAGTCGGGTGGTGCGGTCCGTGCCGCCGGATGCGCCGCCGGAGTTCCGCTGGTTCTATCGCGACAACGTGCTCCGAATCGATGAGCGCACCCTGCGGCGGATCCGGCGGCAGGTGCTCTCGGGGCACAAGCACAATCGGGCGCGTTCCCGAGCCGAGCACGCGTTGATCGACGCACTCTGGCCCCAGGTGACCGGCGGGCGCGGGCTCGAGGACGGTCGGGACTACTTCGTACGCCGGCTCACCGCCGCGACGGAGTTCGAGGAGTTCGTCGACGCGTGGTGGCCGACGCTCGATGCCGTCGAGGTGTGGGGCTGGCTGCACGACGAGCAACGGCTGCGCCGCTATGCCGACGGCTTCCTAGAGCGCGACGAGATCCGCGAGCTCGCCGCGACGTGGTCGGCGGCCGACGACCCGACGATCGAGGACGTGCCCCTGATCGATGAGCTGCGCTATCTGCTCGGCGATGTCCCGGAGGAGTCGGCGTCGGGCGACGGTACGGACGGACAGCCGCGCCAGCTGATGAGCTTCGAGCGCGACGACAGCGCGGGCCCGCGGGCGACCCGGCGTACCGAGGACGACATGTACGCGCACCTCCTCGTCGACGAGGCGCAGGACCTGTCCCCGATGCAGTGGCGGATGCTCGGCCGTCGCGGTCGCTATGCCAGCTGGACGGTCGTCGGCGACGCCGCGCAGTCGGCCTGGCCGTTGCCTGAGGAGGCGGCCCGGGCGCGGACCGAGGCATTGCGGGACAAGCCTGAGCATGCGTTTCGGCTGTCCACCAACTATCGGAACTCGGCCGAGGTTTTCGAGTTGGCAGCGCGGGTGGCGCGAGTCGGCATCGGTGCACCGGACCTACCGGAGGCGGTTCGCCGCACCGGTGTCGCGCCAGAGCACCGGCCCGTCGGGGAGTCGGGGTTGGCCGACGCGGTGCGGGCAGCGTTGGCCGACGTCGCGGGCGCGGTCGACGGCACCGTGGCGGTCGTGGCTTCCGCGCAGCGTCGTACGGAGGTGGCCGAGTGGATCGGCGCCGAGGCCTATGACAGTCGGGTGAGCGTGCTCGACGGACTGGCGAGCAAGGGTCTCGAGTTCGACGGCGTCGTCGTGGTCGAGCCGACCGAGATCACGACCGAGTCGGAGTCGGGCTGGCGGACCCTCTACGTCGTGCTCACCCGCGCGACGCAGCGCCTCGTCACCGTCGGCACCGACGGCACCTGGCTCCGCACCCTCCCCTGACCCAGCGCCGATCCGTCACTTGTGGTGCGGCGATCCGTCACCTGTGGTGCGACGGCGCGACGGTCATCCGGACGACCACGACTCGGGCCTCCGCGAGAAGGGCGTCAAGGCCGTCGTCGTCGAGCTCGGCCTCGTCGATCAGCTGCCGCAGCAGCGGCACCTGGGTGGCTTTGGCCTTGGCGCTGAGTGCGGCCGCCGCTGATGGGTCGGTGAGTGTGGCGCCGATCAGGGTCTCGGCATCGAGCGGATCGATCAGGTCGGCGATCTCACGGTCGCGGGATCGCAACCTCGCGACAACGCCGATGATGCTCGCTCGAGGAGCTTCGCCAGGCCATCTTCGCTGCACGGCGGTGACAAATGCGGCCGCTACGAGCGCCGCAAACCTGTCGTCGGGTACCCGATTCGACCCTTCAGTTAAGCGGCCCAACTGAGCGTTGTCACCGGCAAGGAAGGCCCGCAGCGCCAACACATCGCCGTCTGTCACCACCACGATCTGCCTTTAGCCGAACGGCGTTTCGGTGTGTGCACGTTAATCGATCCATTGATTTGCGATGCTGCGCGCCTTGGCGATGAACTTGTCGAGCTGCACCTCATCGTATTGGCTGTCGTAGACCATCGCGGCTAGGAGGAGGAGCTGAGTGGCGTGCTGAACACCGGCGCCGACATCAGAGACGTCACCCTCACCGAGAGCTGCGTATTCGATGAGGCGCTCCGCGGTACGCGGATCAATCTCATCAGCCAGTCGATCAGACCGCGCGCGTACTGACCCGACGAAGTCGACGATTTCCTCGCGGGCGCTTGAGAAGCGCTGATCGGCTGCGAGAAGGAAGGCTGCCGCCACTAGGGCACCCCAACCCTCTTGGTCAGTCTTTCGGTCGAGTTGTGAGATCAGCCTCTTGTACTCGGCGGCGTCACCCGTTATGTACGGCCGGAGTGTTGCCACCTGCTGGTCGGTCACTGGCACTCGCGATCTCCCTTCCTGCGAGTAATTCTGTCATTCATCCATCGAGCGAGTTCAACGATCAAAATCACGGCGACCAGGACGGCGCTGGCAGCGTGGCCGGCATCCACGCTCTCTCGTGGCTGTTCCTTGACGGCAGGAATCGAACGCGTCTCGGCATGTACCGGCGGCGGTGGTCCGAAGATGCGGACGAAGAAGTCGCCAGTCTTCTCTGCGGCATCAGTCAGATCGTCGCCGTACTGATAGACGCCCCTCCGCAGCTGAGCTAGTCGGGAGACGTCGTCGCTGCTCTCCTCGGCTAGCTCCTCTCCGGTTGGTGGAGTTGGAACCACTGGCTCGGCCGCTGGCTTGTATGCGCGGACTCTCGCAGCCGCCTCCCCCGAGCGCGAACCGCCGCCCCCGACCTTCTCCGCAGCCCACGCCCGACCCGCCTCACGCGCGTCGGCGCAGCGCTTCGCCGCGTCCTCGCAGTCACGTGCGGCCCGGTCGAGCAGTAGGGCGATCCTGCGGCCGTGAAGATCGCCGGCCGACAGTTGCGCGATGGCGGCGGCGCTGTGTCGGCAGCGACTGTCCGTGCGGTGCAGCGCCTCGATCACCTGCGGCACCTCGTCGAGGCACTCGACCAACCCGCTGGCGACACGCTGCAGCTCGGAGGCCACCGGTGCACTCTGGTCAGATCTGACCGGCGTACGTCTGGCAACCGTCCGCCGCGGCCTCCAGAGCACCGATGGCGCTCTCGACCGCGCTCGATGCGGCCTCCAACAGCTGCGCGATGTCGGTGTCCGCCCCGGTGGCCGTGCCCGCGATAAGCGCCTGCACCCGACCAGAGTGTTCGGAGAACTTCGACTTGAAACCGCCCAGACCGTTGGCGGCCTGTTTGGCGTCGGTCGACACCTGGTGCAGCTCCTGCTTGAGGCCTTGTACGTCGGACATGGCCGTCACTGATCCTTCCGGAAACGGTCTTCGAACCTCTGGTAGTAGTCCTCGGTGTGTGCGGCGATCAGCACGCCGGTCAGCACCACCAGGCAGATGCCCGTGGGGAGCCAGCCGAAGGCTGCCACGACGATCCAGACGATGCCGGCCGCCAAGACCGCGCCGATCACGGGAGCCAATCCGGTACGGGACCTCCAACCGAGACCGGCCGCCAACGCCGCGACGATGGCGCCGGCCACGGTTTCGAACCAGTTGCCACCGCCCACGTAGACGACGGATCCGACCACGATCGGCGCGCAGATCACGATCGCCACGGTCAGCATCCGGGAGCGTAGGTTGCCTCGGCGGGCTTGACGCTTACGCAGCTCGGAGGCGACCTCGTCGAGCTCCCGAGTCAGACGGTCGATGGTGCTGTCCGCGTCTTCGACGTCGCGAACCGGAGCCAGGTCGGATGCGACCCGCTCGCCGGACGTCGACACATTCGCGTCTTGCAAGACTCCAGCCGCATGGGCTTCGAGCTCCCGTACGCGTTGCTCCAGACGCTGGCGCTGTTGGACCGCGGCCTTGAGCATCGTCTCGGCGTCCTCCCGCTCCGTCGCGCGTCGAACCCGCCGCGTGTCTTGGCGGCGCTGCTCGTCCGCTCCGGCCGCGGCGACCCGAGTGACGAGGCGGGCGTACTGCTGCCACGCGCGTTGCTCGCTCATGGCGTCGCTCCTCGAAGCAGATGGTCGACCTCGTCGACTCGCAGCGGCGCGAACGGTACGACGGTGATGGGCTCGGGACTCAGGCCGTCCCAGACCAAGGCTCGATGCGGCTCCGACGTCCACCGTACGAGGGGACCGCAGACCGAGCGAACGCCGTCCCGCGGATGCCGGAGGAAGATGTGTGCGGCGACATCGGCGCGCTGATAGCCGAGCTGATCGGTGCAGACATGCAGTCGGTTCCACCAGCCGAAGGTGATGACGCCCGCCGACGGACCGTCTCGCACGACCTCCGTCAGCGCATCGGCCGGACTCTCGAACCGGCCCTCGGCATGCGCCTTCATGCCCTGAATGTTGTGAAGCCCCAGGCCGAGTACGTAGAGCCGCTGCTTCCACCCGCCCTGCTTGATCGCATCCCGTACGGCGAAGAGTCGCTCGTGGATGTCCGCCGCCCCGTCGACGATCTCGACCTCGCTACCGAGCAGGGTCAGCGCCTCGACCAGCGCGGACTTGGCATCGGCGACGGACTCCTCGGCTGCCACGCCGTCGAGCAACAGGTAGCGAGGCGGACGGCTCGCGATCGGGCCGTGACCCCGGGCGGTGGACACGGCGAGTCCGGTGATGACGCCGATCGCGCTGGACGGCCCATCGCCGAGCACGAGGACACCGGCGCCGGGCTCCGGACGTACCTCGATCGTCGTCGGCTGCTCCGTCACCGCGATCGGCATGCCGGCCCACGCCCCGACGGACCCGGTCGACTGACTCCCGTTGTCGAGGCCGACGTCCGCGAGGCTCGCCGACTCGCCGAGATGGAAGACCCGGGGCGGCTGCGCCAAGTCCGTCGCGAAAGCTCGGACGTACAGATCGCGGCGCAGCCCGTCCAAGGCATCGCGATCGGCGTACGACACGAGGATGCGCTGGTTGTCATCGGGCGAGCCGAAGTTGTGGTTGAGGATGGCCTCGCCGCGGAACCGCAGGTCGGCGGCCGCCGTGTTGCCGGTGCGCAGGATGGCCTGAGAGTCGGTCGGCGTGGTCTTCAAGGCGACGCGGTGCGGCACCTGCCCGAAGATCGCATCGCGTCGGGTCGCCAACCTGCCCACGCCCTCGATCGTCTGCGTCGACAGCACCAGATGGACGCCGTAGGCCCGTCCGAGCCGGGCGAGCCGTTCGAGCAGCCGCGCCGCCTCCTCGGCTGAGTCTTCGTCGTCTTCGAGCAGCACCTGAAACTCGTCGAGCACGACGAGGATCCGGGGCGGCCGGTCGTCGCCGAGCGGCAGCTCCGAGAGATCGGAGACCCCACGGCGCTTGAACTGATCGCTCCGTAGCGCGAGCTCCTCGGACAGATGCCGGAGTACGGCGAGGCCGAAGTCGCGGTCGCTGTGTACGCCGAGTACGCGAACGTGTGGCAGCCAGTGCTCTCTGCCGTCCCCGGGACCCAGCGACGCGAACTCGATGCCGTGCTTGAAGTCCAGCAGGTACATCTGCAGCTCGGTCGGAGAGTAGCGCGCGGCCAGACCGTGGATGAGGACCAGCAGCAGATTGGACTTTCCCTGACCCACGGCGCCCGCGACGGCCATGTGGGGCAACGCCGGATTGCGCGTACGCAGCCGCACGAGCGCCGGCACCCGCTCGCCGGCTCCGACTACCGTGCTCAACTCGTCGCGTACCGGCGCCCACCACTCGGCCCGATCCGGGAGGGTGTCCATGAAGTCGACGGTCGGCAGCACCGCTTGCTCGGCCATCGCAGCCACCAACTCGCAAACCGCCGCCGCCGTGTCGGCGTCGAATGGCGCGTCGATGTGGAGGGGCACCCGACGCAGCAGGCTGTGCTCGGCGCCGTCGTCACTCAGTTGCAGGCTGTCGAGGAGACTGACGAAGTCGTACGGATCGATCTCGGGATCTGGCCGGATACTCCGGTCGTGATGCACGACGAAGCAGAGGCCGCGTTGTCCGGAGGTGGCCGCCAGTCGCACCAGCTCACGATGCGTCTGTGCGTCGATGCCGGCCGGGTAATCGAACAGGAACACCAACCGGTACGGATCCGCCGCGCGTTCGTTGTCGCTCAGCAGCTCGTCGAAGCTCTGGTATCCGAGCTGGTTGAGTCGGGCCGCCCGCTCCGACGAGATCTCGACCAGCGTCGCCAACAGTGCTTGAAGTTCGAACGTCGTGTGCAGTGCCTTCGACGCCAGCGTCGGATGCCGGGCGGTCAGGCCACCGAGCAGTCCCATCGCTCCGGTCAGATGCGGATCGAACGCGTCCACCCGTACTCGGAACGGCTCGGCGCACCCGACCTGCCGCAACGCGACCGACTGGAGCAGCCGATGCGCGACCGCCTTGCTTTCGGCGACGACCGACCAGCCGGACGTTCCGAGCAGCGGCACGACGGCTGGCAGGACGCGATCCGGCGAACCCGCGACCTGTCCGATGCGCAGGTAGCGTGCAGTTCCGGCGCCGACGAACTCGCGCGAGCGCCAGCCAGGGTCCTTCGGTGGCAGTCCGGCCAGGCCTGGCGCAAGCTCCTCCGCAAGCTCGCGCAGCGCCGGTTCGACCTCGGCCGCGACCCGGCTCGTCGCCTCGACGACGGCATCGCCGGCCGCCGGACCGCTGTTGCCGACCGCACGATGCGCAGCTTTGTACGCCCGCAACGCCTGCTGATAGTTGTCGTTGCCCAGTTGGCGAACGGTCGGCACCAGGTCAGTGATCGAGGCGTGCAGACCGCGTAGCCGAGCCGTCAACGCCCGCACCGATCCGGAGCCCCGAGCGCGCTCGGCCATCCCCACCCCATCCCATCGCTCGCCGACACATCTCGCGAACGCAATATGTCACATCATGCGACAGGTCTGTCACTGACTGCACACGGTTGTGGACGATCCTCTCGGCCGCCTAGCGAGCGACGGTCAGGACGACGAGCGAGTCCTCCTCGGCGACGAGGTCATGGCGGCGCGCCGGCACGTCGATGAGCATCCCTGCCGGCACTGCGACGCTGTCGGCGCCCGAGTTGAGGACGACGCGACCGCGCAGGCACTGCACCGTGGCGTCGCCCGGACTCTGGTGCTCCGCGAGCCGGGTACCGGCGGTCAGCGCGAGCAACGTCTGATGCAGACGGTGACCGTGGTGCAGGGTCTTCGACGCTCGGCCGTTCGACGACCGCCGAGCCTCCTCGAGCTGGTCATGGCCGACGGTGTCCAGGCTGGTGGCGCGCATGCCCTCATCTTGACACCGGAGTCGCACTTCGCGCGCCGAGGTTGCGCATCCCGCCCACTTCCTCCCGCCGAGGTTGCGCGTCCTGTCCACTTCCTCCCGCCGACCTTGCGCGTCCTGTCCACTTCTTCCCGCCGAGGTTGCGCGTCCTGTCCACTTCTTCTCGCCGAGGTTGCGCGTCTTGCCGTCTGGGCGGCGTGAAGCGGGCTCTCAGGCGAGTAGATAGGAGCTTCGTGGCGAACGGTCTCGCCGATCCCAGCAAACGCGACCGTTGTCGCAGACTGACGTCGGGGGTCGGGGTGGTCTTCGACCGTACGTGTGTCGTGCCGCCCTAGACGTTGAGAGCCGCGGACGGGCTCGAGATGGACAGGACGCGCAAGGTCGGCGCGAGGAAGTGGGTGGGTTGCGCAAGGTCGGCGGGAAGGGGTGGGAGACGCCCGAGGGACTTCACAGGTCGCTACTGGTGAGTAACACTGGTGAGTAGCCCTCGGAGGAGATTGCCATGAGCACCGATGTGACCGAACGCCAGGCCCGCGAGGTCGCCGAGGCCGCCCGCGAAACCGAATGGCACCGGCCCAGCTTCGCCAAGGAGCTCTATCTCGGCCGGTTCGACCTCGACCTGATCCATCCGCATCCACGCCCGAGCCCCGACGACGTCGCCCGCGGCGAGGCCTTCCTCGCCAAGCTCCAGGCGTACTGCGAGTCGCTCGACGGCGGCCGCATCGAGCGCGAGGAGAAGGTCCCCGACGAGTACGTCCAGGGTTTCGCCGACCTCGGCTGCTTCGGGCTCAAGATCCCGGAGGAGTACGGCGGGCTCGGCCTCCCGATGTCGTACTACGGGCGAGCACTCATGATGGCGGGCTCGGTGCATCCGACGATCGGCGCGCTGCTGTCGGCACACCAGTCGATCGGCGTGCCGGAGCCGGTGAAGACGTTCGGCACCGAGGAGCAGAAGCAGCGGTTCCTGCCTCGATGCGCCGCGGGTGCCGTCACGGCGTTCCTACTGACCGAGCCCGACGTCGGCTCCGACCCGGCTCGGATGGCGTCGACGGCGACTCCGACCGACGACGGCGATGCTTACCTGCTCGACGGCGTCAAGCTCTGGACGACCAACGGCGTCATCGCCGAGCTGGTTGTCGTCATGGCCCAGGTGCCGAAGCACGACGGCGGCCGCGGCGGCATCACCGCGTTCGTCGTCGAGACCGACTCGGCCGGCATCACGGTCGAGAACCGCAACGCGTTCATGGGTCTGAAGGGCCTCGAAAACGGCGTGACCCGCTTCCACCAGGTACGGGTGCCGGCCGAAAACCGGCTCGGCAAGGAGGGCCAGGGGCTCAAGATCGCCCTCACCACACTCAACACGGGACGCCTGTCGATCCCGGCGGTGTGCACGGCGGCCGGCAAGTGGTGCCTCAAGATCGCCCGCGAGTGGTCGGCGGCCCGCGTGCAGTGGGGTCGGCCGGTCGGCGAGCACGCGGCGGTCGCGGAGAAGGTCTCGTACATCGCCGCGACGACCTACGGCCTCGAGTCCGTACTCAACCTGTCCGCGGAGCTGGCCGACGCGGGCACCAAGGACATCCGGATCGAGGCGGCACTGGCGAAGCTGTGGGCCAGCGAGATGGCGTGGAAGATCGCCGACGAGCTGGTGCAGATCCGAGGGGGTCGGGGGTACGAGACGGCCGACTCGCTCGCGGCTCGGGGTGAGCGAGCCGTGCCGGCCGAGCAGGTGCTGCGGGACGTGCGGATCAACCGCATCTTCGAGGGGTCGACCGAGATCATGCACCTGCTGATCGCCCGCGAGGCGGTCGACGCGCATCTCAAGGCGGCCGGCGACCTCGCGGACCCGGACGCCAAGGTCGGTCAGAAGGCGAAGGCCGCCGCGAAGGCCAGCGGCTTCTACGCGACGTGGCTGCCGAAGCTCGTCGCCGGCAAAGGCAGCCGGCCCGGAGCGTACGGCGACTTCGGCCCGCTCGCGAAGCATCTGCGGTACGTCGAGAGATCGTCCCGCAAGCTCGCCCGGCAGACCTTCTACGGCATGAGTCGGTGGCAGGCCAAGCTCGAATACCGCCAGGGATTTCTTGGTCGGATCGTCGACATCGGCGCCGAGCTGTTCGCCATGGCAGCGGCGTGCTCCCGGGCCGAGATGCTGCGCTCCGACGCCGAGACCGAAGCCGAGAAGGCGCAGGGCGAGGCAGCCTACGAGTTGGCCGACGCGTTTTGCCGGCAGGCCCGACTGCGGGTCGAGGAGTTGTTCGGACGGCTCTGGAGCAACACCGACGACATCGACCGGCGGATCGCCAAGCAGACGCTGGGCGATGCGTACACCTGGCTCGAGGCCGGCGTCGTCGACGTATCCGAAGGCACCGGACCGTGGATCGCGTCGTGGGAGCCGGGTGCGTCGGGCGCGGACAACGTCGCCCGTCGCTACCGCTGAGTTGTCAGGCACATGTCGAGCCAGGGCTTGATATGTGCCTGACAACTTCGGGGTTCTAGCGTCTAGACCGGCGTCCGCTCGCGTCGATGTCGCCGAACGGCGAGGCCGACGTACGAGATCGCGACCAGGGTGAATGCCGTGACCTCCACGACCCAGGTGTAGCTCTCGGGCCAGACTCGGCCGTCGAGGTAGTGCTCGATGAAGCCACCGCTGTACGGCTCATCGCCGGCCTTCTCCTGCAGCCACTTCTCCGACTCGGTGAAGGGGCAGGGGAACGCGTCGGTGACGACGATAGGGATCGCCCACGCGACCGCAAACAGGTGCGCCCAGACGACCCAGCGCCAGCGCCAGGCGAGGAAACCGCCGAGGACCAGGAACGCCAGATACGCGCTGTGCAGCACGATGACTCCGTCGGCCAGCAACCGATACACCATGGGGGTCACGCTCCCGACCCCAGCGTACGACCGGCAACGTCAGCCCGTCGTGTCTGTGAAGGCCTCCAACCCGATGGGAGTGCCGTTGCCGGTCGGACCGTCGTCGCAGAAGCCTCTCGCGGCATCGCGCATCACATGTGTTGCGCGCGCATCAGATCTGTTGCGCGGTTGTGCCAGATCGCCGGCCGACGTCAGCTCGCCGGGCTCAGCACCGCGACCAGATCGCCACCTTCGCACTGGCGGCTCTGGTCGACGATGAGACGCTCGACCGTCCCCGCGTGCGGAGCCGTTATCGACGCCTCCATCTTCATCGCCTCGATGGTCGCCACGACGTCGCCGGCCTCGACCTCGTCACCGACGGCCACGGCCGGAGTCACGACGCCGTCGTACGGCGCGCCAACGTGGTCCGGGTTGCTTCGGTCGGCCCGCTCGGCCGCCGGAGCGGTCGAAGCGATCGATCGGTCGCGCGCCGTTACCGGCCGCAGTTGTCCGTTGAGCGTGCACATGACGGTGCGGTATCCGCGCTCGTCGGCGTCGCTCACGGCCTCCAGGCCGACGATGAGCATCTTGCCTTCCTCGATAACGACGTGCTGCTCGCGATCGGGTTCGAGGCCGTAGAGGAAGGCGTGCGTCGGGAGTACGGACAGGTCTCCGTACTGACTCTCCGCGTCGCCGAACTCGCGGGCCGGTCCGGGAAACAGCAGTCGGTTGAGCGTCGTCCGACGGTCGTCGCGAAGCCCGGTGAGTTCGTCGGCGGAGAGATCTTGCACCGACGTCTTCGGCTGTCGGCCCTCGAGTGCCTTCGTGCGAAACGGCTCCGGCCAGCCGCCCGGCGGGTCGCCGAGCTCGCCGGACAGGAAGCCCACGACCGAGTCGGGCACGTCGAACCTACGGGGCTCGGCCTCGAACTCCTCCGGTGTCGCCCCGACCGCGACCAGATGCAGTGCCAGGTCGCCGACCACCTTGCTCGACGGCGTGACCTTGACGATGTTGCCGAGGATCGCGTTGGCCGCTGCGTACATGTCCTCGATCTGCTCGAACTTCTCGCCGAGCCCCAGCGCGATCGCCTGCTGGCGCAGGTTGGACAGCTGACCGCCGGGGATCTCGTGGGTGTAGACCCGGCCCGTCGGCCCCGGCGGTGCGGACTCGAACGGCGCGTACAGCCGGCGCGTTGCCTCCCAGTACGGCTCGAGGTCGCAGATCGCTGCGAGGTCGAGGCCGGTCTGCCGAGCCGACTGGTCGGTCGCCGCGACGAGGGCCGACAGCGCCGGCTGACTCGTCGTCCCGGCGAGGGCGGCCGATGCCGCGTCGACGGCGTCGACCCCGCACTCGATCGCGGCCGTCAGCGTCGCCATCTGGCCGCCGGCCGTGTCGTGCGTGTGCAGGTGCACAGGCAGGTCGAACCGCTCGCGCAGCGCCGTCACCAGGGTCCGGGCCGCCGGCACCCGCAGCAGGCCGGCCATGTCCTTGATCGCCAGTACGTGCGCCCCGGCGTCGACGATGCGCTCTGCCAGTCGGAGGTAGTAGTCGAGCGTGTAGAGCCGCTCGTCAGGGTCCGACAGATCGCCGGTGTAACAGAGCGCGACCTCGGCGAGCGTTGAGCCGGTCGACCGGACCGCCTCGATCGCTGGCCGCATCTGATCGACGTCGTTGAGGGCGTCGAAGATGCGGAAGACGTCGATCCCGGTGGCGGCGGCCTCCTCGACGAAGGCCTCGGTCACCTGCGCCGGGTACGGCGTGTAGCCGACCGTGTTACGACCTCTCAGCAGCATTTGGAGGCAGATGTTGGGCACCTCGTCACGTATCGCCGCCAGCCGCTCCCACGGGTCCTCGTGCAGGAAACGCAGCGCCACGTCGTAGGTCGCGCCGCCCCACATCTCGAGGGACAGCAGCTCCGGCGTCATCCGGGCGACGTGGCCAGCGACGGTGACGAGGTCCTTCGTACGCAACCGGGTGGCGAGCAGCGACTGGTGCGCGTCGCGGAAGGTGGTCTCGGTCACGGCGACCGCGTCCTGCGCACGGAGCCGCCGGGCAAACTCCTCCGGCCCGAGGTCGAGCAGCCGTTGGCGCGACCCGGCCGGCGGCTGGACGTCGCGATCGATCGGCGGCAACTTGCTGGCCGGCTCGACCGAGGCTGGCGCCGGGCCGTGCGGCTTGTTGACCGTGACGTCCGCGAGGTAGCGAAGCAGCCGGGTGCCGCGGTCGGCCGACCCGGGCGACGTCAGCAGCTGCGGATGACGCTCGATGAACGCCGTCGAGAGCCGACCGGCCCGGAAGTCCGCATCGGTCAGCAACGCGTGCAAGAACGGGATGTTGGTCGCGACCCCGCGGATCCGGAACTCCATCACGGCCCGGGCTGCCCGATCGACGGCGGTCTCGAAGTCACGACCCCGGCAGGTCAGCTTGGTCAGCATCGAGTCGAAATGGGCGCTGACCTCGGCCCCGGTGTACGTCGTGCCGCCGTCGAGCCGAATACCGGCGCCCCCAGGCGAGCGGTACGTCGTGATCCGACCCGTGTCGGGCCGGAAGTTGTTGGCCGGATCCTCGGTCGTGATTCGGCATTGCAGGGCGGCGCCGCGCAGTCGGATCGCGTCCTGCGACAGCCCCAGGTCGGCCAGAGTCTCGCCGGCCGCGATCCGCAGCTGCGACTGCACCAGGTCGACGTCGGTGACCTCCTCGGTCACGGTGTGCTCGACCTGGATGCGGGGGTTCATCTCGATGAAGACGTGCCGCCCGTCGCGATCGACCAGGAACTCGACCGTGCCGGCGTTGCGGTAGTCGATCGCCCGGGCGAAGGCGACCGCGTCGGCGCAGATCCGTTGCCGGAGGTCGGGATCGAGGTTGGGCGCCGGCGCGATCTCGACGACCTTCTGATGCCGTCGCTGGACCGAGCAGTCCCGCTCGTAGAGATGCAGCATCGCACCGGTCGCGTCGCCGAGCACCTGTACCTCGATGTGGCGCGGCTCGACCACGGCCTGCTCGATGAACACGGTCGGGTCGCCGAACGCACCGTCGGCCTCGCGCATCGCGGTCTCGAGCGCATCGCGGAGTCGGCTCGGTTCGTCGACCTGGCGCAACCCGCGACCGCCGCCGCCGGCGACCGCCTTGACGAACAGTGGGTACGGCAGCTCCTCGGCGGCTCGGACCAGCTCGTCGACCTCTCGGCTGGGCGGCACCGACGCGAGCACGGGAAGGCCGGCCTCGCGAGCCGCCTCGACCGCGCGGGCCTTGTTGCCGGCCAGCCGCAGCACGTCGGCGCTCGGCCCGATGAACGTGATGCCGGCTGCCGCACACGCCTCGGCCAGCGCCGGATTTTCGGACAGGAAGCCGTAACCCGGATAGACCGCGTCCGCACCTGCCCGGCGAGCCGTCGCCACGATCGCCTCGGGATCGAGGTAGGCGCGAACGGGGTGGCCGCGCTCGCCGATCTCGTACGCTTCGTCCGCCTTGAGTCGGTGCTCCGATCCGCGATCCTCGTACGGAAACACCGCGACCGTCTTGGCGCCGAGCTCGTACCCGGCCCGCAACGCCCGGATGGCGATCTCGCCGCGATTGGCGACCAGCACCTTGCTGAACATCACCCGGAGCCTAGTCGCCAACCTTCCCGCCGGGATTGCGTGTCTCGCCGTGACCCTTTCGTCTTCTAGGCTGAGCCGTTCGCAGAAACGGGATTCTCAGCTCAGGTCACGGGAGGGCGAGGGGTGCTGCTCGATTCGGGCGGGGGTGGAGGCGGCGGTACGGGCTACCCGTGGCCGCACTACACCGCGACACCGGGCGACGTCAATGACGACGGTGACGCGATCAACAAGACGTCGCAGACGATCCACAACACAATGCACTCGGTCGACGGCAGCCACCGGCCGGCCCAGGCGGCGACCGCTGGCGACGTCCAGGCGCCGATGGCAACCGCGCCGCAGCCGGTCCTCGCCAACGGCAACAAGGTCGCGACGGCTGCGCTGCTCGCGGGCGGCTCTGTCGTCCAGTGGTCGCACCACATCACCGACCACAACGGCGGCGTCGACAAGATCAACAGAGCCTTCGAGGCCGAGCAGGACAACGACTTTGGCGTGGCGGCCGCCGACTACTCCGATGCTAAGACCGCGCAGGACCGGGCCGACGTCGACTCCGACCGCTCCAGCGCCGTTGCGGCGGCGTACTCGACCCGTCAGGCGGTCTACCAGAAAAAGTACGACGGGCTGGTCGACAACCTCGACGGCGACGCGACGACGGTCTCCTCGACGCTCGACGAAGGGCCTACCGAGGCGGCGATCAAGAAGCTGCTCCTCGCCGGGGCGCTGCCGGCGCTTGCACTGTCGCTGTTCCCCGACATGAAGCTCACCAAGGCCGAGTATCACACGCTGCTCGCCAACCTGCGTAATTACAACGAGCTCAAGCAGTTCCTCACGCCGACCTGCGGCTCGTCGGAGGATCTCAAGCGACAGCTCGACGCGGCCCGGGCGATGGGCCTCAAGCCGCGCGAATACAAAGACCTGCTGCAGATGTACTGGGTGACACGCGCGGCCGAGAAGGCCGGCATCGACCTGTGCGCCTGGGATCCGAGCAAGGGCGCCGAGGGCCTGCGCGGCATCATCGAGGCGGTCTACACCTACTACGGCAAGCTCTACCTCGACAACCCGTACATGCAATGGGCCGGCATGGCCAACATGATCGGGCCGTCGTTCGCCGGTGGGTTCTTCGACCTCAACATGCTGCGCAACATCGCGGACGGCCTCGGCAACGCCCTCGACAAGCTGCCCTACGGCGCCGGTGGCGCGTTCCCCGGCATCCTCGGTGACATCGGCTCGTTGGGGGCGCACCTCACCGCCGACGACATCAAGTTCTTCGAGACGACGTTCCTGCAGATGCAGAAGGACATCTTCTTCGACCAGGCGGCAATGCACCAGGCGTACCTCGACGGCGGCATGGACGCTATTGCCGAGATGCGCGACGCCGGTCTGTTCGACAACGGCGACCCCGACCAGACCTACAACGCCTGGTCGCAGATCGACGAGGGGCGCCGGACCGGCAACAACGAGCTGATCACGGCAGGCAACGAATACCTGCTCTACCGAGAGCAGCACGACATCATCGACGACAGCTACCAGACGATGAAGGACCACCCGGTCACGGGCGAAGCCGTCACTTACCTGATGGGTGCGGTCGGGCAGCCGTCGATCCCCGGTGCCCAGGGTCTCGGCGACGTCAGCCCGCTGAAGGCCGAGATCCCGGTGACGGTCGGCATTGTTCCGTCGATGGTGCACGTCGAGGTCGAGACCCCGCTGCCCAACGGCAACATCGCCGACTTCGACACCCGGTGGAACCTGATCGAGAAGGACACGCTCCCGGCCTACCAGCACCTGATCAACGACGACCCGGAGCGGGCTCGTGAGATCATCGGCAGCAATGTGCATGACCGGATCGAAGATGGGCGGCTCGTTCACCGCGTCGACGACATCACCGAAGATCTCCTGACCGACTGGCATGTTCGGGCGCGCTTTGGCTTCTGAGCGGGGCCGCTTCGGTCGATCGCTGCGGACCGTGGCGATCGCGGTCGTCGCTGTCACCGCGGTGGGTTGCGGTACGCAGCAGGCCGACGGCGACGACACTCGGGAATCGAAAGCAGGCGAAGACGTGACGTACGACCTCACCACTCCACCCACGCGGGCCGACGCCGGCATGGCGGACGGCGAGAAGGTCGCCATCGACGAGACCGACGAGGGCCGGCTGGTCAGTCTCGGGCTGCCCGGCGACCGGACGCTCGAAACCGAGGTCAGCCTCGTCACCTTCGACAGCTACGCCGCCGGGGTCGATGCCGACACCGCTGATCCGACCGGCATGGACATGCACACGCCACGGATGGACCTGTCGGCCGCGACCACCGTGCTCAGCGAGTCGCTGCGGCAGCTGGGCGGGGCGGTCAAGATCGCCGAAGACTGGCGTCGGGCGGCCGAGCAGGCGCAGGGGACCGAGACCGTGCGGTCGGAAAACACGCCGCTCGAGATCGGTTACCTCACCGCGCGGGTCCAGGGCCGCTACAGCCCGATCGACCAGAAGGCGAGCATCTCGTACACGCTGTACTGGGGCTGAGCCGTCAGCCGTTGGTCGGCGCGGTCTCGGCCGCGAGTCGCTCGGCGACCGGGTCTGACTGAGCCCACGACGCCAGCAACGCAAGCGACGTCTCCGATTCGCTGCCGGGCGCGGCGGTGTAGGTGACCAAAACCTGATCCGGCGCGTCCGGCAGCTGCAGCGTCTCGTAGTGCAGGTCGAGGTCGCCGACGACGGGGTGGCGGATCAGCTTGCGGCCGCGAGTCTTTTGGCGCACCACGCCGGCCGCCCACCAACGCCGGAAATGCTCGCTGTTCATCGACAGCTCGCCGATCAGCTCGGCGAGCTGCTGGTCGTCGGAGTGGCGACCCGCGAGGCCGCGCAGGATGCCGACGGTGTCGCGGGCGACCCGCTCCCACTCGGGGTAGTGATCGATCGATGCCGGGTCGAGAAATATCAGTCGCGCCATGTTGCGCTCGCGTGGCGGCAGACCGTCGAAGTCGGCGTGCAACGACGCGCCGAGTCGGTTCCAGGCGAGCACGTCCATCCGCCGGCCGAGGACGAACGCGGGTACGCCGTCGAGCCGGTCGAGGAGCTGTCGGATCCCGGGTCGTACCTGCTCGCGCTTGGGTGGCCGGCGCCGCTTGGGCTTCGGGCGCGCCAGCTGATAGAGGTGGGCCCGCTCGACCTCGTCGAGCTGTAGCGCTCGAGCGATCGCGTCGAGCACACTTTCGGACGGATGCGCCGCACGACCCTGCTCGAGGCGTACGTAGTAGTCGACGCTGAGCCCGGCGAGCTGCGCGACCTCTTCGCGCCGAAGCCCGGGCACGCGACGACGCCCGTGCATCGGCAGGTCGGCCGCTTCCGGGGTCAGTCGATTGCGCCGCGAGGTCAAGAACTCGCCGAACTGTGCGCGCTCGTCCATGCGTCCAGTATGGGCAGGCGGGCGCGGGTGAGGGTGGTCTTGTCAGTCCCAGGATCGGCCGGGTCTGGTCCGCGCTCGCGAGCCGGATCAGTCTCGTGGACATGACTGACAACCCGATCCCAACCCGCAAACTCGGCACCTCCGGCCTGGAGGTCAGCGCGCTCGGCCTCGGCTGCATGGGCATGAGCGACGCGTACGGCGACTACGACGACGGACGGTCGCTGCGAACGCTCGAGCGTGCCGTCGACCGCGGAGTGACCCTCTTCGACACCTCCGACATGTACGGCTCCGGCCGCAACGAGGAGCTCGTCGGCCGCGGCCTCGCGGCGCATCGCGACGACGTCGTCATCGCGACCAAGTTCGGCATCACCCGTGTCGCCGACGGTGAGATCACCGGCGTCCGCGGCGACCGCGAGTACGTCCGCGCCGCGTGCGAGGCATCGCTGCGCCGGCTCGGTGTCGACACCATCGATCTCTATTACCAGCATCGAGTCGACCCCAACACGCCGATCGAGGAGACCGTCGGCGCGATGGCCGAGCTCGTCGCCGAAGGCAAGATCCGCTACCTCGGACTTTCGGAGGTCAGCGCCGCCACGCTGCGTCGGGCGCACGCGGTGCACCCGATCACGGCTCTGCAGACCGAGTACTCGCTGTGGTACCGCGACGTCGAGCCCGAGATCCTGCCGGCGTGCCGTGAGCTCGGCGTCGGCTTCGTCGCGTACTCGCCCTTGGGTCGCGGCTTCCTCACCGGGACCGTGCGGTCGCTCGACGACCTGCGGGGCGACGACGACTTCCGGCACACCGTGCCGCGGTTCCAGGGCGACAACTTCGAGCGCAACCTGGCGCTCGTCGACGAGGTGCGCGCGATCGCTGAGCGCCGCGGCGTCAGCCCCGGACAGCTCGCTCTCGCCTGGCTCCTGACACGGGGCGACGACATCGTGCCGATCCCGGGGACGAGCCGTCCCGAGCGTCTCGACGAAAACGTCGGCGCCGCCCTAGTCGAGCTCGCCGGTGACGACCTGGAGCGTCTGGACACGGTCTTCGCCGCGCGCGCGATCCACGGCGATCGCTATAGCGAGGACAACGTGCGCGTCCTCAACACCGGAGCCTGACCCCTTTTCGCGTCGAGATTGCGCGTCCTGCCCGCGCGGCTGGGGCAGACGCGCAATCTCGGCGCGAAGGGAAGTGCGCCATCCTTGGAGGCGATGACGATCAAGCGGCGTCGCCTCTGGGCCGGTCTGACACTGAGCGCTGTCTGGCTTGTCGTCGCTGGAGCGGTCGCCGCGGTGGGGTTTGCCAACGACTCGCGGACGGTCGTCATCGGAGCGCATACGACGACCGTTCGCCCCACGTTCGACGGCTACGCCACGCTCGACTTCGGGCCGGTGCTGCCGCGATTTCGAGTAGCGTCCGACCAGCCGCTTGACCTGGGCGTTTACGTCGACGTCGGCGACACCCAGGCAGCCAGCCTCGACGACGTCATTCGGCGCGACGCCGTCATCGCCAGCCACCCGGGCGGCGAGGTACGCGAGCTCCAGCGGGCGCTGCTCGACATGGCGATCGACCATGCCCTGCGAGGCGTCGGCGCCGGCTGTCTGGCCGTGCTCGCGACGGTGGGCGTGTGGAGTCTGATCGGCCGCCGGCGCCGGGCCGAACTCGGTGAGGCGGTCCGGCGCGAGCTCCGCGAGCGGGAGCGACGGCCGATGCTGGTGGCGAGCGCCTCCGTCGTCGCCGTGGCTCTGGCGGTGGCCGTCGCGATGGTTCCTGGGCCCGAGCCGGCGGAGCCGGCGTCCGGCCCCGCCGTTTGGGTTCCCCTGCCGTCGCTGTTTCCGGACCAGTCGCTCGACCCCGAGCTCAACCGGATCGAGGTGCTGACCGGTGGCGCCAGTCGCGGCGGGGTCCAGCTCATCGAAAGCGCGGTCACGACGTACAACAACTCCCTGGTGTTTTATCGCGACCTGACCGAGCGTGCGGCTGAGCTCGACGATCGGCTGCGTGACCCGGAGGAAGGCGACACCGTCGCGCTCATGGTCGCCGACCGGCACGACAACATCGGCATGGACTCGGTGGCGCGGGCCATCGCCGACGCCGGTGGTGCGACGTTCCTCATCGACGCCGGCGACGACACGTCGAGCGGCGGCTCGTGGGAGCGGTTCAGCGTCAACTCGCTGGCCGACGCGTTCGAGGGGTACGAGGTGGTCGTGATCGGCGGCAACCACGACTACGGCGGCGCGATCGTCGACGCGTACGAAGACCAGGGCTTCACCGTGCTGTCGGGCGAGCCGGAGACCGTCGAGGGCATCACGTTCCTCGGCGACAGTGACGTGCGGGCCAGCGGGTTGGTCGCCGGTCGGACCGTCTTCGACGAGACCGACGAGGAGCAGGGGGAGCGGCTGGCCGACGTCGCGTGTGAGACCGGCGACGTGAGCACGCTGCTCGTACACGGGCCGACCGCCGGAATGGCCACAGCCGAAGCCGGCTGTGTCGACCTCGTGCTCAGCGGACACGCGCACCGCCAGCTAGGCCCGGAGACGACCTACTCCGTCCTCGGCCGGCCGACGACGACCTACACCAACGGCACGACCGGCGGTGCGGCGTACGCCTTCGCGCTGGGCACCGCGCTGCGTCGCCCGGCCGAGGTCACGCTGATCACCTACCGCGATGGTCGGCCGATCGGGCTGCAGCCGGTGTCGTTCACTACCGACGGGGCGATCACGGTGCGGCCATGGGTGCCGGTCGGCGCCGGCCTCGGCGAGGGCGACGCGACCGGGGCCCCCGGGAGCGGCGACACCGCAGACTAGGTGGAGTCAGGCGGCGTGGATCGGACCGCCCCGCCAGGACGGCATCGGCCGCCGCCCGGCGGCGACATCGAAGGCGGCTCGCGCCAGGAGGCGGGTGGAGTCGAGCGTGGGCAGTGGCGACACGTCGGGTCCGATGAGGAGCGGGATCTCCGTACACACCAGGGCGACGGCGTCGCATCCGTCGTTACGCAGCTTGTCGATGACCTCGACGTACGCGGCGCGGGCGGCGTCGGTGAAGGTGCCGTTGACGAGTTCGTCGAAGATGATCCGGTCGACGACATCGCGATCGTCGGCGTCCGGCACGGCGTAGTCGATGTCGCGAGCGCCCAGTGCCCGAGGGTAGACCGGGCCGTCCATCGTGAACCGGGTGCCGAGGATGCCGATCTTGCGGCGGCCGTCTCGCTGTGCTTGATCGGTGACCACCTCGGCGATGTGCAGCGCGGGCAACGCGAACTCCTCGCCGGTTCGCTCCATCGCGATGTGGGCGGTGTTGTCGGGGCAGGCGATGAAGTCGGCACCGGCACCGGCGAGCCGGCGGGTGCTCCGAGCCAGCAACCTGCGGACCGTCGCGTAGTCGGCCCTCTCCCACGCCGACATGCTGTGCCCCATCGCGATGCAGTCGAGCGTGACGTCGGGGTGTTGATGCGGTCCGAGTTCGCTGAAGCCGGCTTGGCAGAAGGCCAGAAAGCACAGGGAGGCGCCTTCGGCGCTGTGAGCGAGGATGCCGGCATGCTTCATGTCCTGCGACCGTATGCCCGACCGTGGCGTCCTGCAAAGTGCGGGTTGGAACGCTCGGAATCCAGGACGTTGCGGACCGGGACGAGGTTGCCCGCCGATACGATCTCGGGGTGTCCTATCTCGACGACGTCGTTGCGTACCCGGCGTGGGCGCTGATCCGCCTGCGCGACTCCGACACCCTCACAGTGGCGGGCGGCACCCGCAAGGACATCGAATGGCTCGCGGACATCCCGAACTCGCAGGGCCCGCCGGAGTCCGGTCGTCGCTTCGACCGACTCGTGCTCGTCCCGTACGCGCAGGTCCGCGAACGCGGCTTCGAGGCGCATCAGGACGCGACACCGCTGTCGGACATCGCCATCGAGTACGAGCGCGACGTGCCGCTCGCCGAGGCGATCGACGCGCTCCCGGACGTACCTGTCGACTACACCGACCGGGGCGGCTTCGAGATCGACGACGCCGACTACGGCAAGTTGGTCGACGCGATCATCCGCGACGAGATCGGCAACGGTGAGGGCGCAAACCTCGTCATCGGCCGCCGTTGGGCCGCCCAGCTCGCCGACTGGGGTCACGCGGGCGCACTCACCGTGTTGCGTCGACTCCTTGAGCGGGAGCGCGGCGCGTACTGGACCTTCTGCATCTTCACCGGCGACCGCTACCTGATCGGCGCCAGCCCCGAGCGTCATGTCTCGGTCGACGCCGGCAACGTGCGGATGAACCCGATCAGCGGCACGTTCCGGCTGCGTGGCCTCGACACCAGGGCGGCTCGCAAGGCGGCCCTGCTCGACTTCCTCGCCGACGAGAAGGAGATCTACGAGCTCTTCATGGTCGTCGACGAGGAGCTCAAGATGATGTGCGACATCTGCCACGAGGGGGGCTTGGTGCTCGGGCCGTATCTCAAGCAGATGACCCATCTGATGCATACCGAATACCTTCTCGCCGGGCGCACCCAGCGCAGCGTGCAGGAGGTGCTGCGCGACTCGATGTACGCCGCGACCGTGACCGGCAGCCCGGTCGAGAACGCGTGTCGGCTAATCGCGAAGTACGAGACGACCGGACGCGGCTACTACGGGGCGACGATGGCGCTGATCGGACGCGACGACGAGGGCCGGGCCACGGCGGACGCGCCGATCCTGATCCGGACCGCCGACGTGTCGGTCGATGGGCGGCTGACGGTCACCGCCGGCGCCACGTTGGTGAGGGACTCGGACCCGGCGTACGAGACGGCCGAGACCGCCGCGAAAGCCGGCGGCATCCTGACCGCCTTCGGGCTCGCCGCCGCGCCGACCCCGACCGACGACGTCGCCGGGCTAGAGCACGACGACGACGTCCTGGTGGCGTTGGGGTCGCGCAACCAGCGACTCAGCCCATTTTGGCTGACCGACCAGTCGACGACGCCGGCCAACCCGGCTTTGCGCGGCAAGAGCGCGGTGATCCTCGACGGCGAGGACGACTTCGTCAACATGCTGCGGCACGTGCTGGGCGTGTTGGGGATGTCGTCGACCGTCGTACGACACGACGACTGGACCCCGACGGCCGTCGACGACCACGACCTGGTGATCGTCGGCCCGGGGCCGGGCGACCCTCGCGACCACGCGGATCCGAAGATGGCCGCGATCCGCTCAGCCGTCGAGGACCTGCTGGAGCGCCAGCAGCCCTTCCTCGCCGTCTGCCTCGGACATCAAGCCGTGTGTGACGTGTTGGGGCTGAGCCTGGGCTACAAGGACATCGTGTTCCAGGGCACGCAGACCCAGCTGCCGATGCTCGGTCGCGAGCGGCTCGTCGGGTTTTACAACACCTTCGTCGCCCGGGCGCCGGCTAGCGGGCTGCCGGACGGTGTCACGGTCGAGACCGACCCGGCCACCGGCGACGTGCACCTGATCTCCGGGCCGCACTATCGGGGCGTCCAGTTTCACGCCGAGTCGATCCTGTCTCAGCACGGCTATGACATCGTCGCCGAGCTTGTTTCGGCGTTGCTCGACCAATGACGCGAGTCGTGCTGGTCGACCACTACGACTCGTACACGCACAACCTGGCGCACCTGATCGCGTCGGTGACCGGGACGCTGCCCGACATCGTGGAGCACGATCAGGTCACGGCGGCCGCGCTGCTTGACGGGGCCTACAGCCACGTCGTGTTGTCCCCGGGCCCAGGGCATCCGGATCGGGCGGAGGACTTTGCCGTCGGGCATGCCGTGATGCGCACCGCGACAGTGCCGGTGCTCGGCGTCTGCCTCGGGATGCAGGGGCTCGTGACGTGTTACGGCGGGTCGGTCGAGGCGGTCGAGCCGGCACATGGCGAGGTGAGTGAGCTCGTTCACAGTGGGCGCGGGCTGTTTGCGGGGTTGCCGCAGGACCTGCCGGTCGTGCGCTACCACTCGCTCGCGGCGATCGCCGTGCCGGACGAGCTCGAAATCATCGCGCGCAGCGAGGACGGTGTCGTGATGGGCGTGCGGCACCGGTCGCTGCCGCAGGCGGGTGTGCAGTTTCATCCGGAGTCGGTGCTGACCGAGCACGGTCGGGCCATCATCGACAACTTCCTGGCGGGCGTCCCGTGACGGGCCGCCAGAAGTTGTCAGGCACATGTGGACCCCTGGCTCCACATGTGCCTGACAACTCGCGAGGATCGGCATGAGGTGGGTCGACCCGGAGGCAGTCGCCGTGGCGCTGGCGCGTCGACATGCCCGCATGTTTTGGCTCGACGGCGCCGGCGCCAGGGAGTGGTCGGGGCGAAGCAGTGTGGTGGGCTGGCTCGACGAGTCCGACCCGTCGGTCGTGGCGCCTGCGTCGATTGACGCGTTCGCCGCGGTCGAGGGGGCGCTGGCGCAGGCCGCGTCGCATGAGCGGCTCGTGGGGTGGTTCGGGTACGCGGCGCGATCCGATCTGCCGGCGCTGCGATCCGGGTCGGCGACGGTCCCCGATTCGTGCTGGCTGCACGCGAGGCGCTATCTCGTGTTCGACCTGGCTCGGCGCGTCGTGACGCCGGTCGGGTTCGACGCCGAGCCCGAGCTGCCGGTCGACGATGTCTCCGAGACACTCGCGCCGGGGCGTAGCCGTGTGGTGAGCACGTGGTCGGAGGCTGACTACGCCCCGGCGTTCGACGAGGTGCAACGACAGCTGCGGTTGGGCAACACGTACGAGGTCAACCTGACCTACCGCCATGTCGTCGAGTCGGGCGACGATCCGATCGACGTCTATCGGCGACTCCGCCGGCTCAACCCCGCGCCGTACACGGCCTATGTCCAACACGACGGGGTAGCCGTGCTGTCGTCGTCGCCGGAGCGGTTTTGCCGGATCGAGGGACCGGCGATCGAGACCCGGCCGATCAAGGGCACCCTGCCGCGCGGCGCCGACCCGGTCGCCGACGCCGAGCACGCGAGCCGGCTGCGCCGCGACCCGAAGCTGCGGGCCGAAAACCTCATCGTCACCGACCTGCTACGCAACGACCTGTCGATCGTGTGCCAGCCCGGGACGGTCGAGGTGCCGGAGCTGATGCAGGTCGAGTCGTACGAGAACGTCCATCAACTCGTCACGACCGTGCGTGGCCGGCTGCGTGACGGCATCGGGCCGGTCGAGGCGATCCGGGCGCTGATGCCGGGCGGTTCGATGACTGGCGCGCCGAAGCTGCGCACGATGCAGGTGATCGCCGATGTCGAGGATTCGGCGCGCGGTGTTTACGCCGGCGTGCTCGGTTGGCTTGGTCCGCATGCGGCTGATCTCGGCATGGTGATCAGGTCGCTGGTCTACGACGGCCAGCACTACGTCGCGGGTACGGGCGGTGGCGTCACGGTGCGATCGGACCGGGCCGACGAGTACGCGGAGTCGCGGCTCAAGCTCGATCGCGTCCTCGCCGCCCTCGGCGATCCGTGAGTTTCGACCCGTCGATCCGTGAGTTTCGACCCAGCGATCCGTGACTTCTGACCTCGATGAGCCGGCCACTTCTCACGGATCGCCGGGTCGAAACTCACGGATCGGCCAGCGTTTGGGCGGGGTCGTGGGGTCGCCCGTCAGCGACCCCACGACCCCCTGTCCGGCGGGCTCAGGACGTGAGGTCGCCCTCGTCGCTGTCGAGTGTTACGTCGGTCTGGTGCTCGTCGCCGCCGCGGACGTAGGTCACGGTGACGTCGTCGCCGGGGCGGTAGCTGCGGATCAGCGCGATCAGGCCGTTGGCGCTGGTCACGTGGTGACCGTCGACCTCGGTGACGATGTCGCCGTTCTCGAGGCCTGCCTGGTCGCCCGCGCTGTCGGCGGTGACGTCGGCGATCCGGGCGCCGACTGTGGTGATCTGGTCGGACTGCACCGCGTCAGTCACCGAGATGCCGATCCGAGCGTGGGACGGAGTCTCGCCGTCGACGAGCTGGTTGGCGATCGCGCGGGCGAGGTCGATCGGGATCGCGAACCCGAGACCGATCGATCCGCCGGACTGGCCGTAGATCGCCGAGTTGATGCCGATGACCTGGCCGCTGGAGTTGACGAGCGGCCCGCCGGAGTTGCCCGGGTTGATCGCCGCGTCAGTCTGGATCGCCGGAAAGACCGTCGAGTTGCCCGACGACTCGCTCGACGCCGTCACGGGCCGGTTGAGTGCGCTGATGATGCCGCTGGTGACCGTGCTCTCGAGACCGAACGGCGAACCGATCGCGACGACCTCCTCGCCGACGTCGAGGTTGTCGGAGGTGCCGAGCGTGGCCGGTTGAAGACCGGAGACGTCCTCGGCCTGGATCACGGCGACGTCGGTCACGGGGTCGCGCCCGACGATGGTGGCCTTGGCGGTCGAGCCGTCGCTGAAGAGTACGGTGATCGACCCGCCGTCGGCCGCAGTCTCGACAACGTGGTTGTTGGTGAGGATCTGGCCGTCGGAGCTGATGATGATGCCCGTGCCGTTGCCGGCTCCTTGTGCACCCGCGACATTGATCTGCACGACGGACGGCTGCACTGCTGCCGCGACCTTCTCGACATCGCCGGCAGGCGCCTGGTTGGTCGTGTTGCTCACCGGCGTCGTGTCGAGCGATGTCGGCGCCGACTGCGTGGATGTTGGGTCGTCAGTGACGGCGGTGTAGCCGGCGGCGCCGGCGGTCCCGGCCAACGCACCGGCGAGTACGGCCGCGATCACGATGCCGGGGCCGCGGCGGCGCGGCGGTGGAAAGGGGCCGGCCTGACCGTAGGGGGGCAGCGGCGCTCCCAACCCGGGGCCGGGCCGCCGCTGGCCGCTCGGCGGCTGTCCGGTCGTCAGAGGACCGTTGGAGCCGGTGCCGTAGCGGTGGGTGTGGCTCTGCGCGTCGCTGGTGTTGTCGGTCATGGCTCCAGCTTGATCGGGTCGCCTTAGATCCGACTGAGACCGAGCTTGGACCGCCCCAAGGATTCAGGTGATCGGCATCACGCCTGGTCAGCGGGCTGGTCGTGACGTACCGGGCTTCGCTGACCCGGAATCCACAGCCGGAAGATCGCGCCGCCCGATTCGGTATTGCCGGCCGCAACCGTGCCGCCGTGTCGGTGCGCCGTCTGCTGCACGATCGCGAGACCCAAACCCGATCCGGGCAGGGTTCGCGACTCGGTTGAGCGGTAGAACCGTTCGAAGATGTGGGGCAGATCGGCATCGGCGATGCCGGCCCCCTCGTCGGTCACCGTGAGCGCGCCCTCGTCGAGTCGAACCCTCACCGTGCCCAGCGGCGGGCTCCACTTGGCGGCGTTGTCGAGCAGGTTGGTGATCGCCCGCTCCAACAGATGCGGGTCACCGAGGACCAACCACGACTCGGCGTCGACCTCGAACGTGATGCCCGGCGCCCGCCGGCGTACTCGCTCGATCGCGGCGTCGAGCAGCTCCCCGAGGTCGGCCGGCTCCGGGCCGCGGACGAGCAGTTCGTCGCGGGCCAACTCGACCAGGTCGCCGACGAGGGTCGACATTTCCTCGATCTGGGCGCGGATGTCGGTGAGCAGTTCGCTGCGAGCCTCCTCCTTGAGGTCGCCGCGCTTGTCGGCCTGCGCGAGAAGCTCGATGTTGGTGCGCAGGCTGGTGAGCGGCGTACGCAGCTCGTGACCCGCGTCGGCGATCAACTGCCGCTGCCGGCGCTGGGACGCGTCGAGGGCGACCAGCATCGAGTTGAACGCGATCGTCAGCCGGGCCAGCTCGTCGTCGCCGGTGATCTCGATCGGCTTGAGCTCCTCGGTGATCGCGACGTGTTCGGCGGCATCGGTGAGTCGGCGCACCGGCCGCAGGCTGTTGGTGGCGACCGCCCATCCGGCGACGCCAGCGATGAGGACGCCCGAGACGCCGACGACCCAGAAGACGAGGCCGAGCCGGTCGAGCGTACGTTGGGTCGGCTCCATCGACTGGGCCATGATCACGGCGGTGTCCTCGCCGGCAGGCACGGCGATCACGCGGTAATCGACGCCGCTGACGTTGACTGTCCGGATCGACTGGGCGGACTCGCCCTGTGCGACGGCGAGCTCGGCATCGCTGATCAAGGCACGGGCACCCTTGGTCCCGCTGGGGTCGATGACGGCGTACTTGACGTCAGAGGCGACGAGCACCACGTCGGGCGTCTGCTTCAGGACGTCGACGAATTCCGGCGACGCGACGGCCGAGTCCGCGCGGCGCAGCAGCGAGTCGTCGAGCGAGTTGACCAGCTGCACGCGGACGGTGAAATAGACGGCGATGCTGACGGCCGCGACGGTCAGCCCCACCGCCAGCGTGGCGAGCAGGGTGATGCGGGAGGCGAGGGTTACGCGGGCCGAGACCTGTTCCCGCAGGTTCATGGAGCCGTCTCGCGTAGGACGTAGCCGACGCCGCGCACGGTGTGCAGCAGCCGTGACTCGCTGTCGGCCTCGAGCTTGCGGCGGACGTAACCGACGTAGACCTCGAGCGAGTTGGCGGTCGTCGGGAAGTCGAACCCCCACACCTCCTCGAGGATGAACGACCGCTCCAGTACGCGCCGGGGACGCCGCATGAACAGCTCGAGCAGTGCAAACTCGGTGCGGGTCAGCGAGACCGAACGCTCGCCGCGCATCACCTCACGAGTCGCGGTGTCGAGGCTGAGGTCGGCGAAGGTCAGCAAGGTCTGTTCGTCGTCATCGTCGCGAGTCGCGCGCCGAAGCAGCGCACGCAGCCGGGCCAGCAGCTCCTCGAGGGCGAACGGCTTGGTGAGGTAGTCGTCGGCACCCGCATCGAGGCCGTCGACCCGGTCGGCGACGGCGTCGCGCGCGGTCAGCACGAGGATCGGCACGTCGTTGCCGGCACCTCGGAGCGCTCGGGTGGCCTCGAGGCCGTCGAGCCGCGGCATCATCACGTCCATGACGATGGCGTCGGGGTTGATCAGCGGAGTACGCGCCAGCGCCTCGGCCCCGTCGGCGGCGACGTCGACGGTGTAGCCGTTGTATTCCAGCGAACGCCGCAGCGAGTCGCGGACCGCCCGGTCGTCATCCACCACCAGGATGCGCATGGGTTCAGATTGCCACTTTGGCCTGAGCTACGACTGAGAAGGGCCCCCCGGGCGCGCCTCCCGCACCCGAACCGTCCCTCGCGCCGAGATTGCGCGTCTTCTCCACTTCGAAAGGGGTTGTCGGGAGGGGTGGCCGGCCGGGCCTACCCCAGTGTTGGCGCGAAACTGCAGGTCTGAAGCCAGAGTTGGTGCGGATTTGCGCCAACACTCGAGTCGGGGCTGGCGCCAACACTCGAGTCGGCGCTCGGCGAAGGGGTCGGCGCGACAGGAGCGTGCGGTCAGGCTGGGGTCGTGGCGGAGTCCGGCTCTCCCGCGGTGCCGTCGAGGATCGCCCGGGCCGCGCTCGCCGCTCGGGCGCCGTATCCGCCACCGAACATCACCGCGTGCACGAGCAACGGGTGCAGCTGGTGCAGGGGCACTCTCTGTCGCCATCCCTCGGGGAGCGGTGCCGCCTCGTGGTAGGCGTCGAGCAGCCGCTGCAGATGCGGCGCCCCGAACAAGCTCAGCATGGCCAGGTCGGTCTCGCGATTGCCCCCGTGGGCGGCCGGGTCGACGATCCACGCCTGACCGTCATTGCCCCAGACGATGTTGCCGGACCAGAGATCGCCATGGATACGGGCCGGCGGCTCCGACGGACCGGCGAACTCGTCGAGTCGGTCCATGACCGCCTCGATGACGGTCGCGTCGTCGGGGTCGATGTGATGGCGATCGCGGGCCGCCTTGACGTAGGGCAACACCCGCCGGGTCGCGTAAAACTCCGCCCAGGTCGGCGCCGGGCCGTTGGGCAACGGGGCGATCCCGATGTATCCGTCCGACTCGGCTCCGAACCCGTCGGAGCCGGCGCCGTGCGTCGTCGCCAAGCCTCGTCCGAGCCGTTCGGCCGCCTCCGCGGTGGGACGACCCGGTTCGACCCAGGCGAGGATGAGGCAGTCGTCATCGGCCGCGTACGTCTCGGGCACGGCCGCTCCGCCGGCTTCCCGGAGCCAACGCAGCCCGCGAGCCTCGACGGTGAAGAAGCCGGCGGGGGTGTGCGGTCGCGTCTTCATCAGGGCCGACCGGCCGTCGCTCAATCGGAGTCGGGTGGCGGTGCAGATGTCGCCCCCAGCTACCGGCGTCGTCGCGACGACACTCGTGTCGAGGAGGCGCTCGGCGCGTGCGGCGATCGTTCCCATCCGGGCCATGCCTCATGAGCCTACGACGCCGCGTCGATACATGGGTCGTCGCGTCGCGATTGCGGCGTTGTGTCCGAGTTCAGTCGGCGCTGATGAGCTTGTCGGTGAGGGTCTTGACCAAGGCGTCGGAGGTCCGGTCGACGATGGCGAATACGTCGGCGAAGCCGTCTGACCCGCCGTACCAGGGATCCGGCACCGCGCGATCGTCGTCGGTCGCGAGCGGATCAAACTCTCGGAACCGTCGCACTCGGCCCCGGTCGGCGTCGTCGCGGGCCAGGGTCCGCATCTCGTCGGCGTTGGCGTCGTCCATTGCGAGTAGGAGGTCGTACGCGTCGAACCAGCCGACGTCGAACTGCTGCGCCCGATGCGCCGAGCCGTCGTAGCCCTCCGCTGCCAGCTCCGCCGCAGCCCGTCGGTCCATCGGTTCGCCGATGTGCCAATCGCCGGTGCCGCTCGAAGCCACCTCGATCCGGTCATCTAGCCCGGCATCGGCCAGCTTGGCCGTCAGCACGACCTCGGCCATCGGCGAGCGACAGATGTTGCCGAGGCAGACCAAACCGATCCGGTAAGTGGATCCGTCGGTCACGTCCACTCCGGGATCCGGCGCCGATCGTCGGGCAAGCCTGCCGACAACGCCGCCGTGACCAACGAGATCACAAGGGCGCCGCCCACGGCGGTCCAGAAGCCGTCGACCTCGAACGCGACGTCGGCCTGGTCGGCGACCCAGGCCGCCAGCTTGAGCATCAGAGCGTTGATCACCAGCAGGGCCAGGCCCAGCGTGAGGATGATGAACGGCAGTGACAGCAGCTTGATGATGGGCGCGATGATCGCGTTGATCACGCCGAGAATCGCGCCCACGACCAGGAGGGTGATGACCCGGTCGGTCGTCGTGTCGCCGCCGACGCTGATTCCGGGGAAGATCCACGCCGCGATTGCGACCGCACCCGCGTTGAAGAGCACTACTGAGATAGCCCGAACCATGCCGCCATCCTGGCACGATCCGCCCCGCCTGCCCGCGATCCGTGAGTTTTGGCCCGTCGATCCGTGGGTTTCGGTCTGCTCGTCCGTGGGTTTCGGTCTGCTCGTCCGTGAGTTTCGGTCTGCTCGTCCGTGAGTTTCGGTCTGGTCGTCCGTGGGTTTGACCCGCCGACGCGCGATGGTCACGATGAGGCATGCCCGATACCGCCACCTTCGACGAGCTTCTCGCGGAAGGACTCGCGATCGACGTCGAGGCCCGATGGGGAGCGGGCTTCATCGACGGCCGGTACGTCCCGGGTAAGCCGTCGTGGACCTGGCCGCAGGTCGCTCGCCCGTACCTCGCCAACGCCGAGAGCCTCCTCGACATGGGCACCGGCGAGGGCGGGCATTTGCTGACGCTCGGACCATTGCCACCGCTGACGATCGCGTACGAGGAGTGGCTGCCGACCGTGCCGGCGGCGGTCGCCACGCTGCGTCCGCACGGCGTCCACGTCGTCGTCTGCCTCGGCTCGGACGACAACACTTCGCCGCGAAGGACCCGGCCGCGATTGCCTTTCGCCGACGGGACGTTCGACGTCATCACCAACCGGCACGAGGCTTTCGACGCCGATGACGTACGGCGGCTGCTGCGGCCACACGGCGCGTTCGTGACGCAGCAGGTCGGCGGCGACGAGGAGGCGAGCGTACGCGCGCTGCTCGGATTGGCGCCGCAGACCGACGACTGGACGCTGGCCGAGGCGCAAGCGCAGCTCGAGGCTGCTGGGCTAGCGATCGTCGACGGCGACGAGGAGTGGGCGGCGACCGTCTTCACCGACGTCGCTGCCCTTGTGGCCTACATCCGCAGCGTGCCGTGGAGCATCCCTGAGTTTGACCCGGCCGCGATGCGGGACCGGCTGACCGCACTGCACGAGGCGTGTGTACGCGACGGCAGACTCGAGGCCGTCACGCACCGATTTTGGACCGTGGGCCGTCGGCCGTACTGAGTCTCAGTGCGCCGATCGTACGCGGCTGGACCCGTCGATCGCCTCGCGCCGTAGCCGCCGAAGCTGGCGGGATCCGGCGAAACCGGCTCGTCGTGCCGCCTCCTCGGTCGTCGCTCCCGCCGCCTGTAGCGTGTGCGCCGTCTCGAGCCGGAGCAGCCGCTGGTAGTGCAGTGGCGTCATCCCGAGGGTCTTGGTGAACGCGCGGGTGAGCGCACGAGCGCTGACCCCGACCCGAGTGGCTAGGTCCTCGAGCCGGAGGCCTCGGCGTAGTGGGCGTCGACGACATCCTGCGCCCGATGGACGACATCTTCGACATGGTTGCGATGGCGCAGCGCAGCGCTGATCTGCGGGTCGGCTCCATTGCGCCGGGCGTAGACGACAGGGAGCGCGCGACTCTGGCGGCCGCGGCCGGCCCGTGCCCCTGGGCGACCAGATGCAGCGCCAGGTCGATGCCGCTGGCGACGACCGCCGGCCTCGTGGTGCGATCGCAGCCGGCCCAGCGTCGGCGCCTGGACTGGTCGCCGTTCGCTGAGCCGGCCGGCGGTGCCCGGCACGACGACGATGTCCGAGCTGGTGAGCTCGGGCACTCCGTGTCGGCGCGCAGGGCGAGTCCCTGGGCGCTCGGCACGTCGGTCCGGTCGGCTATGTGCGTTTGGCGGTAGTCGAGTCTCTGGCTTGCTGCCGTGCTGAACACCTGGGCCGGCCCGGCGAGATCGAGCAGGTGTACGCCAGGCGAGAGCCAGAACACGACGTGGGTCATGCGGCGACCAGGTCCGATGTACGTCGGATGGTGGCGAAGCGCCCGGCGAGTGCGTACTCCGTGCGCTCGATCACCGCATCGGTCGACAATGTGCGTGGATCGGCGCGTACGACATCCCAGTCGCGGTCTGTTGCCGCGGCCGGGTCGGGAATCGGGAACGTCGCGGTCGCATCGGTGACGAAGTCGACGTCGTAGCCGAGGTCGGACGCGACCGCGCGGTGGTCTCGCAGCAGCGCTCCGTCTGGATGCCGGTGATCCGAACCTGGCCGATCTGGCGTGTGGTGAGCAACTGCTGCAGATTGGTCGTGGTGAAGGCGTTGTGGCTCGTCTTCGTTAGGCGGGGTTCGTCGGCGTGCGGGTCGAGTCCGGGCAGCGGTGTGACGTAGCCGAGCTCCGGGTCGAACACCCCACCGGTTCCGGGTTCGGAGTGGAAGACCCAGACGACGAGCTCCCCGTGCGATCGAGCGGCGGCAACCAGGCGGTGGATGTTTGCCACGAGGTCGGGATTGGACACGTCGCGCCAGTTCGGTCGCTGGGCGAACGATGCTTGAGCGTCGATGACGAGAAGGGCGGTACGCATAAGGAGATTCTGCGTGAGCGCCCTCCGGAAGGGCCAGTGCTCCGTCGGTCAGGAAGCGGACGGATCTGGTCATCCGTCCGACGACCACGGACGGGCGGGCGGAAACTCACGGATGGGCGGGTCGGAACTCACGGACGAGCGGGTCGGAACTCACGGACGGGCTGGTCGGAACTCACGGATCGGCGGAGGGGCTAGAGTCCGCGACATGGCCGCATCGTCAGATTCGCCGCTCCCTCGGATCCGCCCGGCGCTCGACTCGATCCCGTCGTACGTGCCGGGCAAGCCGCCGCCGTCGCGGCCGGGGCTTCAGACGTACAAGCTCTCGAGCAACGAAAACCCGTACCCGCCGCTCCCCGGGGTCATCGAGGCGGCGACGAGATCGGCCGCGCAGCTCAACCGCTACCCCGACATGGGCGCCACCGCGCTCTATGCCGCCCTCGCCAAGCGGTTCGACGTGCCCGAGCACGACCTGGCGGCCGGCACCGGATCGGTCGCGGCGCTCTATCACCTGCTGCAGGCGACCTGCGACGAGGGCGACGAGGTCGTCTATGCGTGGCGGTCGTTCGAGGCCTACCCGATCGCCACGCCTCTCACGGGCGCGACGTCGGTGCGGGTGCCCGTGACCGCGGACGGGCGGCACGACCTGCCCGCGATGGCCGACGCGATCACCGACCGCACCCGGGTCGCCATCGTGTGTACGCCCAACAACCCGACCGGGCCGGCCGTGCGTCGCGACGAGCTTCTCGACTTCATCGAACGGGTGCCGCCGCGGGTGCTCGTCGTGATCGACGAGGCCTACCGCGAGTTCATCCGTGACCCCGAGGTCGTCGACGCGGTCGACCTCTATCGCGACCGCGACAACGTCGCCGTGCTCCGGACGTTTTCGAAGGCGTACGGGCTCGCCGGTCTCCGCGTCGGGTTCGCGATCGCACCGCAGCGGATCGCGGAGGCCATCCGCAAGGCCGTGCTGCCGTTCGGGATCTCGCAGATCGCTCAGGACGCGGCCGTCGCCTCTCTCGAGGCCGAGGAAGCGCTGCTCGAACGCGTCGAGGCCCTGGTCAACGAGCGCAACCGGGTGTTGAACGGTCTGCGAGAGCAGACGTGGTCGGTGCCGGATAGCCAGGCCAACTTCGTCTGGATGCCGCTCGGCGAGCAGACGATGGAGTTTGCCGCCGCCTGCGCCGAGGCCGGCATCATGGTGCGCCCGTTCGCCGGCGACGGGGCCCGCGTGTCCATCGGTGAGGTCGCGGCAAACGACGTTTTCCTACGCGTCGCCGCGGACTGGCGGACGGCTCACCCCGTCGGTCCGTGAGCTTTGGCCCGACGATCCGCGATCTCCGTTGCTGACTCGCGGGTCATAAGTCGCTGATCGATGGGTCAATACTCATGAACCGTCATTCAGTGGCAGCATGTGCGGGTGACCCTCGACATCAAGACCCTTCTCGAGCTGCGTACCTGGACGATCTTCGACGTTGACGACGAGGGGCGGGTGCTCGCCGGCTACGACGGATCCGGGTCCCTGCAGCTCGTCGAGCTCTACCCCGAGGGCCGCCGGACCGCCCTCACATCATTGCCGGGCGCCTGTTCGGGTCGCTACCTGCCCGGCGAGCGGGTCGTCGTCGTCCAACATGACGACGGGGGCAACGAACGGGCTCAGCTGTCGCTCCTACGGCTCGAGCCGTCGCCGTCGGAGCCGGTGGCCCTCGACGGCCTCGAGCCGCTGGTCCGAGACGAGCGCTATCTCCACACGCTGTGCGACGTGCGATCGGGCGAGGTCGTCTATGCGACAAACCGGCGCAACGACGTCGACTTCGACGTGGTCGTACGCCGGCTCGACGACGGCTCGGAGACGGTGCTTTACGACGCGGGCGGCTACGTCACCGATGTCGCGGTCGCGCTCGGCGGCGGTGTGGCGACCGTTGAGGTGCTGTCGCTGCTGCCCGCCTCGACTCAGGTGCGGCTGGCCGGACCCGACGGCGTACGCGACGTCACCGATGCCGACGACCACGCGATGCATCACGGTGCCCGGTTGCTGCCCGACCGCGGCCTGATCATGGCGTCCAACCACGACCGAGAGTTTTCGGCGGTCGTCCGCGTCGACCCCGACGGCACGTGGAACTGGCTCGTCGAGGCCGACGACCACGATCTGAGCGTGTCGCCGTCGCCCGACGGCCAGCGGCTCCTGGTCACCCATCACATCGACGGCGGCTGCGTACTCGCGATGCACGACGCCGACGGCACGCATCGGTTCGACGTCGAGCTGCCCGCGTACGGCGTGACTGCGACCCGGTGGTCGGCGGGCGGTCGCTACGTCGCGATCGGG